>NZ_CP062938.1:1460419-2190629 GCF_014898155.1 Bifidobacterium eulemuris
CACAGCGCCACGAAGATCATCCAGGTGCTGTACTTGACGCGCTCGGCGATGGCACCGCAGATCAGGCCGACGGTGATCATCGCGAAGGCGACCTGGAAGGCCACGTCCACGCTCACCGGATAGTTGTTGCCGTTCAGACCGGTGGCGGTGAAGACGCCGTCCTCGGCGACCATGGAGTCGCGCAGCAGGAAGCCGGCCGCGGGATCGCCGAAGATGCCGGCGATGTCGGAGCCGGCGTAGGCGATGGACCAGCCCCACAGGGTCCAGATGATCATGGTGACCGACAGCGCGGCCGCCTCAAGCATCAGCATGTTCAGCACGGCCTTGGCGCGCACCATGCCGCCGTAGAAGAACGCCACACCAGGCGTCATGAGGAAAACCAGGGATGCGGAAGTCAATATCCAAGCGGTGTTTCCGGAATCCAGCATGTCTACCTCCCTCTCTTAAAGTTCGCGCCCGGCTGGCTGCCCGGTCGGACGTCTTGGGTTATTCATTCTGCAGCTCTTGCGGGCTAACAGTTGGCAGTGAACGCCCGACGCGTTTTGATTTCGTTACGACAAGTTACGCGAGTGTTAAGCGTTTGCGGCTTGTTACGGGCCTTTCGCAAGGGACCGCAATATGAAAAACGGCGGAATTCCAAGGAACGCAAAAACGCCCCGAATCATGTTTCGAATATGATTCGGGGCGTTTTGTCGAGATTTGTCGCATTCCATCTGATGAAACACAGACGGGGACGGAAGGTCGGTCAGGCGAGGATGCCATCGACGAAGCCTTCGGGGTCGAAGGGTGCCAGATCGTCCGGGCCTTCGCCGAGGCCGACGAGCTTGACCGGCACGCCGAGCTCCTTCTGCACGGAGACGACGATGCCTCCCTTGGCGGAACCGTCGAGCTTGGACAGCACCACGCCGGTGATGCCGATCGCCTCGGCGAACACCTTGGCCTGAGCCATGCCGTTCTGGCCGGTGGTGGCGTCAAGCACCAGCAGCACCTCGTCCACAGGCAGGTTCTTTTCGGTGACGCGGCGGATCTTGCCCAGCTCGTCCATGAGGTTGGCCTTGTTCTGCAGGCGGCCGGCCGTGTCGATGATGAGCACGTCGGCACCTTCCTCCTTGGCCCGCGCGCTGGCCTCGAAGGCCACGGACGCCGGGTCGGCGCCGTCCTTGTCGGAACGCACCACGGGCACGTTGACGCGCGC
The DNA here is from genome assembly GCF_014898155.1 of Bifidobacterium eulemuris. Classification (NCBI taxonomy): domain Bacteria; kingdom Bacillati; phylum Actinomycetota; class Actinomycetes; order Bifidobacteriales; family Bifidobacteriaceae; genus Bifidobacterium; species Bifidobacterium eulemuris. Next base: position 1,461,615 of record NZ_CP062938.1, read on the forward strand.
GCCCCACGTCTCGAGCTGGTCGGCCGCGGCCGCGCGGAAGGTATCGGCCGCGCCCATCATCACCCGCTTGCCGTCGGCCACGAACAGGCGGGCGAGTTTGCCGGCGGTGGTGGTTTTGCCGGTGCCGTTCACGCCCACCATGATGATGACGGACGGTTTGTTCGCGTCGGGCTTGTTCGCGTTGAGGCGACGGTCCGTGTCGCGGCCCACGATGTCGAGGAGTTTCTCGCGCAGGGTCGCGCGCACTTCGGCCGGGTCGGCCTTGCCGGTGATGCGCGCGTCCGCCCGCAGCCCGTCGACCAACTGGCCGCTGGCTTCGGCGCCCACGTCGGCGAGCAGCAGCGTGTCCTCGACATCCTCCCAATCGGCTTCGGAAAGATTGTCTTTGGTGAGGATGGAGAACAGCGCCTTGCCGAAGGGGTTGGAGGATTGCGCAAGCTTGGCCTTCAGTCGGGTCAGGCGCGAACCCACGGATTCAGGGGTTTCCGTTTGCGGCTTGGCGGGGGTTGCGAATCCGGCCGTTTCCGCAGCGGAGGCAGCGGCGTGGCTTGTGGTACCGGAGGTGCCTGCGGTATCCGCGCCGGCTGAAGCGGCGTCATCCGCCTGCTTGGCATCCCCGGCGGCTGGCTGGCCACCGACATCACCGGAAGTCTTCGTCTGAGCCTGAGCCTCGGCCTCACGCTCCCGCGCGATCAGCTCATCGGCCTTCGCCTTGGCCTGTTCGGTGCGGACCTCGGCCTCCTGACGGGCTTTGGCGAGCGCGCGCTTGCGCGAACCGCTGAACCACACGCACAATCCGATCAATACGACCGCGACAACAATCACGCCGACAATGGCGAGAATATTCATAGTATCCATGCCCTCCAGTCTACGCGGCACGGTGCCGACTACACTTGGGCGCATGGCAAATGCTTCCCGTATGACTTCGCTGCAGCGGCGTGAACAACTGATCCGCATCGGCCGCGCGCTTTTCGCGGACAAAGGCTTCGAAGCGGTGAGCGTCGAGGAGATCGCCTCGCACGCCAAAGTGTCCAAGCCCATCGTCTACGAGCATTTCGGCGGCAAGGAGGGCCTGTACGCGGTGGTGGTGGACCGTGAGATGCAGGCGCTGACCGGCACGCTCACCGCCGCGTTGAGCGACACGACGGCGCATCCGCGGCAGATCGTGGAGCGCACGGCGCTGGCGTTGCTCACCTATATCGAGGAGAACGCGGAAGGATTCAAGGTGCTGTCGCGCGATTCGCCGAGCACCGATCCGGCCGGTTCGTTCAGCTCGCTGCTGGGCGACATCAGCGTGCGGGTCGAGGATCTGCTCACCGCGTCGTTCAAACGGCAGAAACTCTCACCCAAGGGCGTACCGTATTACGCGCAGATGCTGGTGGGCATGACCGTGTTCACCGGGCAGTATTGGGCCGACCGGCCGAAGGTGAATAAGGAGCAGCTCGCCGCCTATATCGTCGATCTCGCCTGGCATGGCCTGTCCCGACTGGATTCCAAGCCGCAGCTGCGGTTCGAGGGCGCCAAGGCGAAGCGTGCGGCGGACAGGGCGGGCGCGAATGATTCTGACGCAAGTGGGATCCCCGTTCGCGAATCCGAGCGCGACGGTATGGATGGGACGGACGCGGACGGCGCAACGAATGTGGATGACGCAACGAATGCGGACGACGCAGGCGCTGAGGCATCAAGCGGCGCCCACTCCAACGAGTGATCCGCATCCCATAGCGGTCCCGCTGACCCCAAACGACACTCAGGGAACAATCAGGGATACCGAATGTGAATTCAGGGAAGCAGATTGTGCGATTTCCTGTTCGGGGTACCGCCTGAGGTGTACCCTATGGTGTCGGAAAGAGAAAATAGTCAAGTTGACCATCATCGACTGTTTGTGAGGAAAGGCCGCATGCAGACCCCAGCAAAGACGCTTACCTTCGTGGTGCCCGCGTACAACATGGAGACGTATCTGGAGCGCTGCGTCCATTCACTGACCGCCGCCGACCGCATCGACGACATCGAGGTGCTGATCGTCGACGACGGCTCCTCGGACGGCACCGCCGCCATGGCGGACGCCTTCGAACAGCGCATGCCGGGCATCGTGCGCGCCATCCACCAGAACAACCGCGGCCACGGCGGCGCGGTGAACCACGGCATCGCCGAGGCGAGCGGCATGTACGTGAAGGTCGTGGACGCGGACGACTGGGTGGGGCCCGAATCGCTGGAGCAGGTGATGGAGGTGCTGCGCGCGCAGGCCACGTCCGAATCGCCCGTCGACATGGTCGTGGTGAACTACGTCTACGACAAGGTGGGCAAACGGCGCAAGCATGTGGTGAACTTCCGCCATGCGATGAAGTCCGGCGCGGTGCTCAGCTGGGACGATCTGGGGCATTTCGGTCTGGCCGAGTACATTCTGATGCACGCGCTGATCTACCGCACCGATGTGGTGCGCGCCTCGGGCATGCAGCTGCCGGAGCATACGTTCTATGTGGACTTCATCTACGCCTACCAGCCGTTCCCGTGGGTCAAGACGCTGATGTACGTGGACACGCCGTTCTACCACTATTTCATCGGGCGCGACGGGCAGAGCGTGCAGACCGACGTGATGATCCGCCGCGTCGACCAGCTGCGGCTGATCAACCGCATCATGACGGAGGCGACCCCGGAGCGCGGCACCGTGCCGGACGGCCTGTACCGCTATATGATCCACTTCCTGGCGATTCAGAGTTCGGTGACCAGCGTGTTCCTGATTCTCTCGCGCGACAAGGAGAACTACGCGAAGAAGGACCAGCTGTGGGCCGATATGCGCGAGTATTCGCCGACCATCGGCCGTGACGTGCGCCGCAAGATCACCTCGCGCGCACTCAACCTGCCCGGCTCGGTAGGACGTTTCATCATCCGCTGGGGATACCGCGTCGCCGAGCGCGTCGTCGGCTTCAACTGACCGTCGTCCGCTTGGGGTGGAGCTGGTTCCATTCGATGGCGGCCTGTGGCGGGCACTGATTTCCGTCCCGCCCGGAGTGGGGCCACTGCCAGCCCGACAATCTCGACCAGCTGTACTGATTCCCATCCCACCCGGAGTGAGCCCCCATTCGTCGCCGTCATCGCGGCGTCATTGTCGCTCGTTAAAACTTCAGGGATCGACGGCGCCAATGGGACGACGGGCGCGCTGGATGCCTTCTGGGCGGTTCCGATTCCCCTCGGGCGGTTCTGATCCGTCTCGGGCGGTTCCCATTCCCCTTGGGCGGTTTTCTCTCCCTTCGGGCGGTTTCAATCCGTCTCGGGCGGTCGCCCTTCGGGCGATGAGTGACTTGCCCGATGGAAGAAAGTTTTAAAAACGTTGATTTTCCAACGTTTTATCCAACCCGATATTTGTTGCGTCCCATGATTGCGTGAAAGGCCAGCCGCCCGAAGGAGATTGAAACCGCCCAAAAAAAGGACGGGAACCGCCCGAGGAGAAATGGAACCGCCCAAGGGGAATGGGAGCCGCCCAAGAGGGATGGGCCAATAGCGAAGATCCTGATCCGCCTCAAACAACGGAGACCTCGACAGCACCATCTTCGCAACAAAGCCACGCCGGCACGTCGCGGCACACAACGGCAATCGACCCGACGCCGTCATCGCAACAAAGTCGCATCATTACGCCACGACGTGCAACATCAACCGATCGCAACGGCAGCTTCTTCGCATCTCAACATTGTCGGACGAACCACCCTCAAGCCGTCATCGCACCGCTGAACCGGGCACCTTCAAACCCGACACCATCAACCTGCCACCATCAACCTGTCATTGCCACACCCACCACCGGCAAACCCGTCATAGCCACACCCACCACCGGCAAACCCGTCATCTGCGCACCCGTCACCGGCAAACCCGTCACCGGCAAACCCGTCACCATCACACCCGCCATCGCACCAGTCACCACCACGCCCGTCGCCGCCAAACCGAGCGACATTACGGCGGTCGACCGACCTTACGCGAGCAGTGTGATTCCGTTATCCACATTCACCAGTTTTCGGTGGATTATGCGGATTTATGCACCACCGTCCACCGGTTTTCAACGCCGGTAGCGGCAGCAAAACAGGTTGGCTTACATTGACGCAATGAGCACTCCAACGACATCCTTCGCCAATCGACGACTCATCGAACTAAGTATGCGCGAAGAAGACCGGCTAAGACGCTTCCATGAGCGGCGGAGAAGCGCGACCGAATGCTGCCTGACCACCGCGTTGCGCATAGCGATGATTGAAGTCCCCATCCTGATCAACACCGTCGAACCGAACCACCATCCTCGCCTCGACGACCAGCGACTTCACCTCGCCGTACCGACCAAGGGCAATCGCTCCCAGAGCAAGGACGCCCAGTATCATTCGTTCCAACAAATCAGCACCGCGTCGATGAGCGACAAACGCAGAGACGCCTATGCACCGATCAAAATCTGTCCGGATATCACCATGACCCATCCGCTGCTCACATGGGCGCAAATGGCGGCATACCTCAACGGAGGCGAGCTCATCGTTTTGGCGGACTCACTGATGCGGCGCAACGCGGTGCAATACCGTTACGGCATCCAGGATTTCGCCGATCTATTGGATGCGCTGCCCCAGAAGTTCCGTCGGCGCGAGACTTGCGAAAAAGCGCTTCTGTATATGCGGGAGAACACCGATTCCTCCATGGAGTCGCGAATGCGCATCAAACTGATCAACACCAAGATGCCCGAACTGCAGGGACTTGTCGTCAATCATCCAGTGGCGATCAGCGAAAGCAAAACCGTCTATCTGGATATGGCGATACCCGAGTTGCGCATCGGCATCGAGTATTCGGGACGGCATCACGCCGAGCAATGGGAAAGCGACGAGGAGCGACGGACCGCTCTGACGGCGATCAATTGGCGGAACTTCACCGCCAACGCGGAGACCATGAACGACGAAGCCAAATGGAGCACATTCGTCACCCAACTTCGTCTTGCCTTCCTCGAACAGCAGCGAACGGACGGACAGACGGTCGCTTCCGGGGACGCACCCTTGGGAGGGTAATTATGCGGTACAATATTCCGGAAATCGTATTGCGATCCGCCCTCAAACATGGGGTGAATCCAAACGACGCCTTATACGTCACCGAACATCCGATTATGTCGCTTGTCATGGAGGAGGAACCGCTCAAGATTCTGCATCTCGGCATCTCGCCCGAAGGCATCCCTCTGGAGGTCGTCACCATACGCACCTCGCGAGGGGACGCGGTTATCCACGCCATGCGCATGCGCACCAAATACGTCAGACTTCCGGAAGGAGGAGGACGGTGAGCGACAAGAAATACCGGCTGCTTTCAGCCGATGACTTTGACGCGGACGAAGCGAGAATGCTCCACGAAGCCTCCAAGGAAGCGCAACGAGGCTATTCGGACCGGCAACTGGCAGCGGCCGCCGCCAGACCGGTCGGCAGACCGCTATCCGTCGGAGCCTCCCGCGCGTCGAACGTCATACGCGTGCGACTGGATGACGAACGCGACAAGCGGATCGAAGACTACAGAAAGAAGCGGCGAATCACCAGAAGCGAGGCGGTCCGCGAACTTATCGACAAAGGACTGGACATGATGCAAGAAACGCAAAAAACCTCTGGAGCCGAAGCCCCAGAGGCGACAGTACCCCCCGTGGGATTCGAACCCACAACCCACGACTTAAAAGGACGCTGCTCTAACCGTTGAGCTAGAGGGGCACGGTGCGTAGCACCAGTGGGATATTGTACAACGAATCGTGAGACACGCCAAACTCAACCGAAGCCGCGTCGCAATCATGCCGACCCCATGCGGACCAGACCAAGACCCCGCAACACGGTAGGCATCCCATACCATTCGCAGGGCTCATGAGGACAGGGCTAAGGCGCGGCCTCGCCGGACTCAGTCGAGACCGAGTTCGTAGGCGGCGGCCATCTCCTTGCCGGAGTAGGTTTTGAACGCCATCAGCGTGCGGGTGCGGGTCACGCCGTCGACCTTGGCGATGCCGCCGGGAATCACGTCGGTGAGCGCGTCATGGTCCGCGGCGGAGACGACCGCGACCAGGTCGATATCGCCGGCCACCGAATACACCTCACGCACGCCGGGGATGTCCGCGATCGCCTGCGCGACCTCGTTCACCTTGCCGCTGGCCACATCAATCAGCACGATTGCGTTCGTCATAACAACTCCTTTGTTTCGCTATTCGTTCCGCCAGCACTCATTATAGGCGGACGCGCTGCGTTTCCGTATGCGCACGGACGCCTTCGTGCGCTACGCGGCGGCCGACGCGACGCGTGTTTCCGCATGTGCCCGCGGACGCCCTTCAGTAATGACGACAAGGCTTCCCACGCGTTGCGTGTTTCCGTATGCGCCCCGGACACCCCTCGCACCAACCCGGCAACGCCCGCCGCGCCCGCGCACGAACGGCCCCGATCAGAATGAGGACCGCACGCACCGACCGTTCGGCAAAACGCCTACGCACGGCCGGACTTGGTCGACCTTGCCGGTGGACGGTTGCATATTGCCGGGAAACGCTTACGCGCGGCCGGACTTGGTGGGGTCGATGCTCATCGTCTGGAAACGGTCGGCCATGAAGTCGTTGCCGAAATTATCGGCGAAGAACTGGGTGATGGGCGAGTCGGGCAGTTCGCCGGAAACGCGCGTGAACCAGCAGTCGAGCGCCATCAGCGTCATCACGCAGTCGACCACCATCAGCGCGAAGCAGACCGTGGTGAGCGAGTAGCGCACCTTCCATGGGATCTTGTTGATCAGCCACAGCAGCCACGGCAGAATCAGCTTGATCCACAGCAGGCCCAGCACACCCCAGAACAGCATGTATTTGCCGGAGGTGCGCCCGCCGATCGACAGCCATTGGCCGGTGTAGTCCCACGCGGTGATGCCGAACGCCACCTCCATGAACCAGCTGACGAACCATTCGAACGCGCCGCCGATCACCGCGGAGGCGAGGAATATCGCCACCGGATTCGCGCGCCACAGGCGGTTGAGGCAGGCGGTCAGAATCACCGCGCCGAAGCCGTAGATCGGCGAGAACGGCCCCCACAGTAGGCCGGCGCGGTCCTCGTATTCGCCGAACAGAATGTAGTGGTAGATCGTCTCGACCACCAGGCCGAACACGCAGCCGATCAGGAACAGCCAGAACACGTTGAAGAAGTCCAGCGAGATGTAGCCTTTGCCGGTCTGGTCGCGGCCGAGCATGCCTTTGCGCACGGCGTCCCAATAGTTGTCGCGCTCGTCCATGCGCCTGAGGGTGCGGTGCAGGCGGCGTTCCTCATGCAGAGCCGGATCCGCCACGATCGAGATGGTCACGAGGATCACCAGCTGGATCGCGGGCATGATCAGATTGCCGCCGATGCCCTGCAACGCGAGCGAGAACATCGCCTCGGCGATGGTGAGCGGGATCAGCGTATAGGCCCAGCGGGCAGCGTGCTTGCGCTTGTTGCGCAGCAGCAACGCGCCGAAGACGACCAGACAGGTCGCGTTCACCACCAGCAGCACGGTGTCCGCCGCGGTCAGCATGAACGTCAGGTCCATGAAGTCCACGTTCATACGGCCGGCGATCACCTCGCGCGTCGCGTGCGCGCTGGACAGCACGATGGCGGGCGCCGTCATGATGCCGTTGAGCAGCACCAGCGCGCCGTAGATGCGGGCTACCAGCGGCAGTCGCTTGTCGTCGATGTCGATCACGCCGTCGCCGTTCACATCGGCTTCGGCAATCCCCCGGTTCGTCACTTCACTCATAGCTCCCTAGGCTATCAGGCCGCCCGCGATACCGCAGACGGCGGAGATGACGGGAACGACAGAGAAAACGGAGGAAACGGAGATTATCGGCGGGGGCCGCGCGGGCACGACGGAGCCAAGCGGCACGCCCGACAGCGTACCCGACAGCCGCTCGGCGGCATGCCCAGCGGCACGTCCGACAGTCCGCCCAACAGCACGTCTGACAACACAACCGGAAGTACACCCGGCGACGCAATCGGCGGCATAACCGACAGTCCGCCCGACAACACAACCTGCGGCACACCCGACGACACAACCGACAGCGCGCCCGGCGGTACGCCCGACGGCACAACCGGCGGCACACCCGGCAACCGTTGGATTTTGGCCTGGCTCAGCCGCTACCGCTTGGCGGTGCCGTCTTTCGGCCTGCGGTCGCGAGTGGCGTAGAAGCCGAGCGCGACGGCGAACACGATCAACGCCAACGTATCGAAGGTGACCAGCGAGAACACCAGCACGAACACCAGCCAATACACCACTTTGCGGTTCGGATGCCCCGGAACGATGTATTTGAAGGCCACGAACGCGCTCACCGCGGCGACGGCGATGGAAGCGACGGCGTACATCGCCACATAGCCGACCTGCCCGCCGCCGACCAGCGTGCCGTCCGCGGAGGGGATCACCCCCATACTGCCCAGCACCAGCACCACGGCCATGCCCGCAAGATAGAGGGAGCCGGCCCAGATCAGCGCGCGTTCCGGCGTGCGTTTTTGAAAGGCGACGGCGGCCGCCCTCTGCTGGCGCAGATAGTTGTTGTCATGCTTCATCGCATTCGCCATGATATGTCCTTTGTGAGTACGTCCCTCACAGTCTAGCCCCGACCCCGGCGATTCGCCGGCAGCGACCTTCGCGCGGCCTCATCACCCCAAGCGGAGGGCTACGGCGCGGGCTCATCATATCCAGCAAACGTTCAGCAAACATCCGGAAATCATCGGCGAAGCTCGCAGAGCATGCCCCGCCCAGCCACAGCGGACAACCGGGCCAATGCGGTTCACTCGTATGCAGAACACCTATCCCACTAGAACACCTAGCCCACCTATCCCGCTCACCTATCTCACTCACAGATCGGAACGAAACCGCCCGCCACCCATACCGACTTCGTCGACCACGGCGGCACGCATGCCGCAGCATTCACGAAAGGAGTCCCAGAATGAATGGCTTCACCACCGACCACAGTCGCACCTCCGGCGACGACCCCCACCATCGGCCGTCGCAGAGCCGCACGCGTACGGTCCGCGCACGCACGGCCCACACCGGTAGGCTCGCCGCGATCACCGCCGCCAGCGCGCTGGTCGTCGGATTCGGCACCGGAGCCGCGGGCATGGCGCTCATCCGCGCGAACGCGGCGAACACGAGCGCCCCCGGCGTCATGACCGGCCAACCCGGCGGCATGGGCGGCGGTGCCGACACCATGACCTTCGACTATTCCGGCACCTACTCCGCCGCGCTCACCGCCGACGGGGAAAGCGTCGAATCGGACGGAGAAACCACCGCCGCCAGCGAAACCGACCAGAACGTGGCCCTGGCCGAAAACGGCGGCACGCTCACGCTCAGCGACGCGACCCTGAACAAAAGCGGCGATTCCGATAACGCCGACAACTGCAATTTCTACGGCACGAACTCAATCGCGCTGACCGTCGGCGAGGGGTCGCGAACCATCATCAGCGACTCCACGCTCACCGCCGACTCGGACGGGTCGAACGGCGTGTTCGCCACCGACTCGGGCACCGCGCTCGTCAACAACACCACCATCACCACCTCCGCCGACAACTCGCGCGGACTCGACGCGACCTACGGCGGCACGATCCTCGCCGCGTCGATCACCGCCGATACGGCCGGAGACCATAGCGCCACCGTGGCCACCGACCGCGGCGGCGGATCGATCTCGCTGAACACGGCCGACCTGAGCACGGCCGGATCGGGCTCGCCGCTGCTGTATTCCACCGGCGACGTGCAGGTGACCGGCGTGACGGGCACGGCGAGCGGATCGCAGATCGCCGGCATGGAGGGATACAACACCATACTGATCAACGACTCCACGCTGGAAAGCACCATCACCGAGAAAACCGCCAGCGATCCGGTCGCCAACGCCGTGATCATCTACCAGTCGACCTCAGGCGACGCGGAAACCTCGACCGGCGAGCACGCCACCTTCCAGGTGAAGGACTCCACGTTGAAATCGGCCATCGAATCCGGTTCGATGTTCTACTTCACCAACACCACCGCCGACGTGGTGCTCTCGAACACCGCGCTCGACTTCGACACCGACAAGGCGGCCCTGATCACCGCGGCCGGCAACGATGCGAACAACTGGGGACAGGCGGGCTCGAACGGCGCGACCGTGACCTTCACCGGCCGAAACCAGACGCTCGCCGGCACGGTGGCCGCCGACACAATCTCGTCGGTCACGCTCAACCTGTTGGAGGGCTCGACTTGGACGGGCGCGGCCGAAATCACCGAGAACGCGAGTGCCACGGACGAAGCCACCACCGACGCGCCCATCACCGTGAACGTGGACGGCACCTCGACCTGGGTGGTGACCGAAGACACGACGGTATCCGCGCTGAACGTGGCCGACGGCGGCAGTGTGGTGGACGAGGACGGACGCACGGTGAGCATCGTGGCGGGCGGCGAAACCATCGTCTCCGGCACCAGCGACGTGACCGTGACCGTCACCGGCGAGTACGGCACCACCGTCGGCGAGGAGCAGACCGGCGAATACACCGAACTCAGCGAGGACCTCATCGACCGCAGCGACTTCGACGAACAGTTCGGCACCTCCACCTCGTGGAGCATGACGTAGCGCGGCGGCGTCACCGCACAGGGCTGAGGCCCGCTCCCGACCCTGCGCGGTCGCACGCACGGTCATATAACCGCACGGTCACGTGACTGCACGGCCACATAACCACACATCACACAATCACACAGCCACATAACCCAACGACCACACGACCATCCCATCATTCGGCCGCGTTTTATTCGCGGCCATACGAAAGGACATCCCATGACCGACAACACCACTTCCATCTCCAACGAACAGCCGAACATCGCTACCAACACATCTGCGGGAGGCACACAACAGAACACCTACCCGTATGGCACGGCTCAGTACGGAACATCTCAGTACGGAACACCCCAGTACGGCGGTGCTTATGCGGACGCGCCATATGGCGGCACCCCATACGGCGGCTATACGCCGTATCCGTCGGCATCCGCAGGCGCGGGGGTGAACGCGGGCGCGCAGGCGAAAAACGCCAAGTCCACGCTGGGAGGAAAAACCATCGCCATGATCGTCGGCATTGCGCTGGCCTGCGGACTGGTCGGCGGCGCGGGCGGCGCGCTCGCGGTCAACGCGCTGGTCGGGCAGACCTCGAGCACACAGATGGAAATGCAAATGCCGGGCGATATGGATAGCGACATGGGCGATATGGGAGGCATGGGCGGATTCGGCGGCCAATCCGGCGACGGCCAAAGCGCACCCGACGGCATGTCGCAAGGCGGTTCCTCCGATAGCGGCCAATCCGGCGGAGACAGCGCTGACACTGGCAGCGGCAGCACCGGCAGCAATAACTCCAGCAGCGATAGCGACGCTGGCACCAACGCCTTCGGCGATTCCTCTATGACCATCTAGACCAATCGGTTGGGGCGTTGCCAAACACGCCCCAACGACGCCCCAACCGGATTCGAAACCGCCCCCGAAAAGAGGTGGGAACGAGTTTGGTGTGCCGGATTCTCCAAGCAAGGCCGATTTCGCACACCAAACTTTCAAATCAATCGTTTTACCCACGCGAGGCTCGACAAGCCCACACACCAAACTCAAAAACGATGTTTTCGGCGTGCATTTCAGATGGCGAACGGTGCGCGCATAATCGTGCACACGAATATTGGATAGTGAATGCCCCGCCTACCTGCTAGGCGCGCGCCACACGCCACGGGCAAGTCGCCAGCAGTGTAAGTGCAGCGAGCGCCCGTCTATCCTGCCGGGCGTGATACCAGTAGACACCCGCCAAGATAGACGGCTTGGCAACGCGAAACCTTTTTATCTGCCGAGTGCGGTGATGGGGATGACGTAGATGCCGTCATTGCGGCGATAGGCGAAGTCGCCCACGCCGATAAGCACGGCCAGGAATTCCGGAGGCCGCGTACGCGCGCCCGTGCTTTCCGTCAGTTTGGCGTTCAGCCGGTTCAGGTTGGCCGCCGCCTCATCCACCTTGTCTTGGCTAGCTTTGATTTCGATGCCCGCCCAACGTCCGTCCGCGAGCTCGATGATCGCGTCGCATTCCAAGCCGGAATCGTCGTGGTAGTACCGCACCGGTTCCACGCCGATGTCCGGCAAGGCGCGCGCGTACACCAGCAGATCGCGCATGCACAGGTTTTCGAACATCAACCCGAACGTCTGCCAATCCGCCAACAGCGCCGCCGGCCCCATGCCGAGCACCGCGGCCGCGATGGAGGGATCGGCGAAATACCGACGCGCCTTGGTCTGCAACCGTTTGGGTGAACGCGCGGGTGGCACCCATCCTGGCACGGGATCGATCACGAACATCCGCTCGAACATCGCCACGTATTCGGAAACCGTTCGGGCGGAGATAAAGTCGTCAAGATTCTCTTCCGCGCCGTACATATCTTTGCGCAAGGTTGCGAAGGTCACGGATTGACCGACATTGCGCGCCAGAGAGTTGAGCAGCCTTCGCGCGGATTCGGAGTCTTTACCTTGCCGGGGCACGCCTTCGGACAGTGTGAGACGCACGTATTCGCGAATCAGCACCTGGGCGTCGGACACAGGCATGGATTGCGCTTCCGGCCAACCGCCGCGGCAGACCATGTCCAACAGTTTGGTTGTGCTGCTTTCGGCTTTCGTGGGGGCGAACTCGCCTGCGAACAGGCCGGCAAGACTGACCTCCCCCGTGGAGTCGCCGGTTTCGGACAGGGTCATCGGACTCATGCGGATGCGCCCGATGCGACCGGAACCGGTATGCTGCGGCCGCTGGTCGTCACGCGGCGTGGAGGATCCCGTCAGAATCCATTGCCCCTTGCTGCCGGGTTCGTCGTCGACCTGATGACGGACCTCGTCCCACACGGCGGGCGCCAGTTGCCATTCGTCGATGACGTGCGGCCGCTCGCCGAGCAACATCAGGGAAGGATCCGCAGCCGCGAGCGCGAGATTGTTGTCGCGGTCCACATAGGTGATGCTTTCCGCATGCTGACGCGCGGACCATGTCTTGCCGCACCATTTGGTTCCGGCGATCTCCACCGCGCCGAATATGCGCATGTAGCGTTCGATCTGTTCGTCAACGATGCGCGGGCGATAGCCTTCGGGTTTGACTTGGGATGCTCTCTGTTCGGCCATATTCCGCCCTTTCTTACCCATCGGACATCCACCAACGACAAAAATCCGAACTTCTCAACCACCAAAATCCGAATCTTCCAACTACAATAATCCGAATTCTCTAACTACCAAAATCCGAATCGTTACATCTATGTCATCACTGGAGTGAGATGCCTCGACTCCGCTCGGCATGACGATGCAGCCATCATCAACGTCATCCTGAACGAAAGCCGCCCGCTCCTTGTCATCCTGAGCGGAGGCCGTAAGGCCGGAGTCGAAGGATCTCCACCCTCCCACTCGCCAGAGATGCCTCGACTCCGCTCGGCATGACGATGCAGCCATCACGCCGTCGTTCCGAATGGAGGTGGAAATACATGGCTCTGCTCGAAATGACGGCCGCTATGGCTGGAGTTCATTGAAGAAGGTGAGGATGTCTGTGTTGGCGCGGCGGCTTTCCGGCCATTCGGGGTTGGTGACGTTGAAGACGTGCTGGAGTTTGGCGCGGTTTTGCGCGTGGTATTCCCGATAGCGGTGGGCGACGCCGCGTTTATCCAACACTTCGTGGAGCCGTCGCGTGTGCGCGTATAGCAAGGCGTCGTCGGGCGTGGTCAGGATGAACGTCGGCGGCAGCTCACCCATGGGGAGCACATATTCGATGGAGGCCATACGCGCGTATTCTGCGTCTTTGCGCGGCTCGTCGAACAGCAGGGAACCGAGCAGCCTGAACGACGTCTCGGCTTGACTCCAGTCGCCGCGCAGATCCGATGCCGGGCACGACACGGCCACCGCGCGGATCCGCCATTCGTCCGCGCGCACGCCGTAGTATTCCCGCAAGGCCGGCGAGCTTGCCGTCAACGCCGTCAGCAGGGTCAGATGCCCGCCGGCGCTGTCGCCGGTGACGAACAGCCGATCCATGTCGAAGCCGTAGTCCCGCGCGTGCGCGGCCACCCAGTCGAGCGCCGCGAAGATATCCGCCAGCTGCCCGGCGAAGTCGGTTTCGGGCTGCAGCCTGTAGTTGATATTGACCACACGGAAGCCGCGCGATGCGAAATACTTCGCCTGCGATTCGTTGGTCGCCTTGGAGCCGGCCACCCATCCGCCGCCGTGAATCACCACCAGCACCGGCCCCGCGGCCCCTTGCGTATCGCCGTACACATCCAGCCGATGAGCACGGATGCCGTCGGCAAGATACGGTAGATCGAGATGTGTTTCGAGCCGATCGTAGACATGCCCGTAGGCCCGCACCCGAGCCCACACCTCCCCCGCGTCCTTCAGCCGCAGTGCGTCCAGCAGCAGTTTGCGACCAAGCCTATCGAGTTCCATATCCGCCGCCTTTCGCCGACTATCCCATGCACCCCACCATAGACCCGCACAGCTGAAAGGGCGGCCAAAGTACACCTCATCGTCTCGCCCCCACCCCTTTGTCACCACCCCGAGCGGGGCATGTTCATGCCGCGATTCGACGTACAAACCGCCCAATTGCACTTACCTGCATTAGCGGTAGTGGATTTTCGTGTCCGCGGAAGTCGATCTGCGTTAGCGGTAGTGCTCCTTTGCCGCCATCTCGTCTATACTCGCTGAAATACCAAGCCTGATACGGGGCGTATGCCCTAAAGACCACCGCCGCTAACGCAGATCGACTTCCGCGGACACGAAAATCCACTACCGCTAACGTAGATAGGACTGTCCAGACCACCGGTTGCCGCCACGAACCCTCCTCTGCTCAGGAGGATAAAGAAAGGCGGTCGACGTAAGCACGTCAACCGCCTGATCGCAACAGGAGAGAAAGGAAGAAAAGCTATTGGAGAGCCGTCACTCGGCGGCAGGCACCTCCTTCACCACAGTCTTGAGCTTGCGGTTGCACAGTATCAGAGCCGCGATGCACAGCACGGCGATCATCACCAATTCCACGCTGGTTATGATCACATACCGATGCCAATCCAGCGTACGGGAACCGATCAACTGAGCGCGCGAATCCATATACAGAATATGGTGTGCGGCCTGCTGCAAGTAGTAGATATCCGCATCCGTTTCGCATCGGACATCCACACCTCCACCGATCAGCAACCATGCATCAGTGCCCGCACGCAACGCCGCATCCGCAGAGCCACGCACCAGTTCATCTTCAGGCATATCGGTGACTGTCTTCCCACGGAAGCCCCATTCATCGCGCAACACCTCAGTCATCAGCGCTTCGGAAGTGCCAACCCAGTCGTCACCGATGAAATTCATACTGTTCATCAGCGCGGTGGTGCCGCCATCTTTCACCGCCATCTCAAACGGCTTGAGATAGATTTCTCGAATGGCCTGTTCGTTGCTGTAGGTGTGGAGTCGACCGGAACGTTCCGTCTCCTGATCATTCAATGCGAAATGCTTGATATAGGTGTTCAGACCGTTCTCTCGAGTGACCTCCACCACGTCAGCAGCCATACGTCCGGAGAGATAGGAGTCCTCGGAATAGTATTCATAGTTCCTTCCAGAGAAGGCCCAACGATGCATGTTCATAGCAGGTGCGTTCCATCCCGTCAGACCGAGCGAATGACACTGATCAGACATCTGAGCGCCGAATTCCTGCGCCAGCTCCGTATTGAACGTGGCCGCCAGCAATGGAATGCTTGGATAGGCAACGCCCTTCAGGTCGGAGCCGAACATCCACGCGATGCCCAGCGGCCCGTCGGCGTCCGTCGTTTCCGGCTTGTCAATCGACTTGATTTCCGGAGATGAGTATGCGGAATCCTCGACCAGCGCCTGCAGCTCATCCAAGGTCAACTGCGAGATGAGCTCCTGCCATTGTTCATCGTCATAGTCGACATCGGCCATATCCGCCAAAGTCAGATCACCGTCGACGGCATAGTCGACGCCTTCCTGCATAGTTTGCGTCACCATTGTGTCGTACGACTCATCGTAGGCGTTGGGGTCATCCTCAAACGCAGTGGACTTGAGTTCAGAGCTCACGGAATTCATTGCATCCGCGTAATTGGCGAAACCGTTCTGACGGGACAGATAGATGCCACGTGCGGCATCATCGAATTGGTTGTACGCCTGCTGATCGTCCGTGGAACGTTTGTTGTCTCCGGAGAAGAAATACTGTTCCTGCATGTGTCCGGACACCTGTCCATACGATTCATGCGCATTGGCGCGGACCGAGAACACATATTCGCCTGCGTCCAGCATATACGCGCCGGTCGTTCCATCCGCGTTTTCATACGTGGAATCATACGAAGCGAGATCCTCCACAGAGACTTCCACCGTCAACGTCTGAGATTCGCCAGGCTGCAGCTCGTCGGTTTTGGCATAGCCGACCAGCGAGACCGCCGCCTTTTCGACTCCGTGTTGGCGATCGTAATCCGTGTAGGGAGCCGTCACATACAGCTGCACCACTTCCTTGCCGGCCACAGCGCCGGTGTTCGTCACTTCGACATCGACACTGACGGTACCGTCCGATTCGATGGCGGAACCATCCTGCAGACCACCTACGATATGCTGCTCAAAAGTCGTGTATGACAAGCCATATCCGAACGGGAACGCCACTATGCTGTCGTAGTCCCGTCCGTAGTCATAGGTCCTCTGCGTCTTGGTATTGGTGATCACTGCTTCTTCGGCGTAGGCGGTCTCAAACCACTTGTACCCCAAATAGATACCTTCGACGTAGTCGACATAGTGGCTGCCCTCACGGTTTGAGGCTTCTTGCTCGCCAAAGTTTTCACTCACCGGGTTACTGTAATTGTCATACAGCCAGGTGTCGGGCAGCTTGCCAGACGGATTGACTTCGCCGGTAAGGATTTTGCCAAGCGCGCTGAAGCCATAAGGCCCAGGCAAGCCGGCCCACACACAAGCATCCACCCCATACTCGTCCAGAAATCCCATTTCCAAAGCGTTGGCGCTGTTCACCACAACAATCAGCGTGTCGAACGTCTCGCTCGCCCGCTGGAGGATGTCGCGCTCGTTGGGGCTGAGCTGCAGATAATCCGCACCATCCACGGTGCCATACATGGTCAGGTCGTCACCTTCACCGCCGGAACGCCCCAGCACCATAATCGCAGTATCGGAGTATTCCCGCATCGCTTCGAATGACGCTGTACCGGTAAAGGAATCAACCGGCACCTCATCATTAGACAGACTCACCGCTTGATATCCCAGATCCTCGCCGGTGGGCTCGGAGACAGAATATACGGCTTCATCAACCGGAGCGCTGTTGGTCTCGATACCGGCGCTGTTCAGCGAGCCGATGATGGAAATAGAGTCGCCTGCGGAGACGCTACCCGAACCGGAACCGCTATACACCGGATTGTATGCGGCAGAGCCCAATAGATTCACTTGCTGCGATTGCAGAGGCAACGCGCCATTATCGTTACGCATCAACGTCATACCCTCGCCGCCGATGCGATCAATCAGGTCATACCAGTCGTCTTTATCAGTAGCGACTTCCACACTTCCCTGATCGGTTTTAGTGAACACACTATCGATATTCGCCGAGTATGTCGATGTCAGCAGATTCAAAGCCACGGTCGCGCCAACGACGACGACAGCCACAGTCCCCAGCAGCGCGTTCCCAGCGACAACATGCTTTGCAACCACCACTCCAACTTGCTTCTTTCGTCGCATATGTATGGTCAGTGCAATGGCTGATGCCACGATGACGATTGCTAAAACAATTACGAGCGCGATGCAATAATTGATGAACATCTCAGGTGATGCCGCAATCATGTCAATCCTCCTTTGGATTTCTTCTCTTGTGTTGTTTGTTGAACAGTTACTTTTGTTTGAAGATGATCTTCATGATGGGGTAGAAGACCCAGAACGAGATCGCGCAGTTGATGAGCATGGTCACCAGGTCGGCGACCGTGGCACCGGTGCCGGAGCCCATCACGCCGATGCACCAGCCGTAGAGCGGCGCTTTGTACAGGCCCTGCAGCGCGGCCGCGCCGATCGTGATGATCGCGTAGGCGAGCACGTACCAGGCCGCGGCCTTCCACACGTTGCCGGTGGATTTGAAGGTCACGTTGCGTTGGGTGATGAAGTTGATCACCTGCGCCACGGCCATCGCGATCTCCACGGCGAGGAAGTACGCGAGTCCGCCGCCACCGCCGGACGCGATCGAACCGGCCGCGTAGTCGAACACGTAGTAGGCGCTGCCATCGATGTTCTGCCCGACGGGGAGCACCTGGAACGTGGTGTCGACCAGCGCGGTGAAGCCGAACGCCCATTTGAGCACCGGCATCAGCACCAGTTGCAGCACGGTCACCGCGTTGCACACGATGAAGAACATGATGAACTCGGCCAGTCCGTGATGCTTGGCGTCGAACGCCGCCCACCAGCCTTTGACCGCGCGCACGACGGCGTTGCCCTGCATGGCGACGCCACCGCCCGCGCCGGATTCGCCGCCGACTTCGCCGTTGACGTTGGCTCCGACGCTGGCCTCAACGTTGATTCCGACTGTGTTCTGCGTCATTGTTTCACCTCCTTTGAGTTGAGTTCGAACGATTGGAAATCCATGGATCCCTCGCCCCGGTACGTGAAGTACAGGGCGGCCGGCCGGTCGCCGACGGCAGGCGGTTCGGCCGGAGCGCTGTACGCGCCCCACGCCGCCCCCGCCGCGGATTCGCCCGTTTGCACGGGGATTTCGGCGATGACGCGCCCGCCGTCCGGGTCGAAACTGACGCGCATCACGCCTTGCGCCGGCCCGCGAGCGCCGTCTCCCTTGTGGGCACGCATGGTGACCGCGATCGACGAGACTTGGTCGAGTCCGTCGAAGTATTTGAATCCGGCGACCGCGCCGTCGTGCATATTGGCGATGTATTGCCTCGCGACCGGCGTCGCGCCGACCGCGGCCGGGTTCACGTCGCGCCTGTCTTGCGTGAAGTAGGGATGCGCGGCCAGCCGCTTCTTCGGATTCGACCCGTCGTATCGGCCCGCCCCGTCCGCACTCCACAGGTTGCAGGCGATGCGCGCCTCGTAAATCCCCTTGCCGCGCAATGGTCCGCCGTTGAGTCCGCAGCTGGTGACTTCGGCCTGGGCGAACCGCCAGACGCCCCGCTCGTCGCGCGTGGCCTCCAGCTTCTCCGCGCAGGCTTGGCGCGCGTAGGAGCTGCGGTTGGTCTGACGATGGTAGAAGGTGTAGAAGTCGTCGCCGATGCGCAGCATGCCGCCGTGGGTGTTGCCCGTGTAGTTCGAGGCGGTCTTCTCGTCCACGTATCCCTTAAGTCCCACGTCGCCGATGCTGACCAGCGTGCCACCGAACTCGAAGCCTTCGGTCGGCCGATCGGAGACCGCATAGCACAGCTCGTGGTTGAGTCGGGACGAGTACACGAAGTAGTAGCGGCCGTCGTATTTGCGCATCGAGCTGGCTTCGAAGAACTCATGCCCGGCGAAGGAGCCCGGCCCCGACTTGGGGAACAGCAGCTTCTCCGGCGTTTTGATGGTGACCATGTCGTCTTCGAGTTCGAGCACGTACCCGCCGTCGAAGCCGAGTTTGCGGCCACCGGTCGCGATGGCCGGCACGGGCGTGTAGAAGCCGGAGTACAGGTAGACGCGGTTGTCGTCGTCCACCAGCACGCCGGGGTCGAAGGGGAAGGAATCACCCTTGCGCCGACCCCACAGGGTGCCGTCGGGGTAATGCACGTGGCCGTGGAATTCGAACGGTCCGGCCGGATGGTCGGCCACGGCCACGCCCATCAATCCCATGAAATCGAAGGCGTAATACAGGTAGTAGCGGCCGTCCGGACCGACGGTCACATCGGGCGCGAACAGCAGTCGCAGGCCGAGTCGGTTCTTCGGATCCTGGTTTTTGCGGTAGATCACGCCCTCGTAGCGCCAGTCACTCAGGTCGTCTACCGGAGCGGACCAGGTGACGTAGTCGTTCACGCAGAACATCGGAGCGCCGAAGCGGTCGTGCGAGCCGTAGATGTAGACCCGGTCGCCGAACACGTACGGTTCGGCGTCGGGAATGTACTCGCCGGCCGGCAGATAGGGGTTGAACGCTTGGTTGCTCACGTTAGGTTCCTTCGTCGTCGAAAACTCCACATTGATGTTGGAACCATATTCGCAAAGCCGGGCGCGGCATAGGCGACCGTTGCACAAACGGAAAGTTTATTGCACGAACGAAGTGGTGAGATTCCTCGACTCCGCTCGGAATGACGGCGGCGTAAAGCTATCGCAGGGGCAGGAGCACGGTGAGTTCGAACCAGTGGTCTTTGGGGCCGACGGTGAGGGTGCCGCCGTATTGGGCGACGGTGTGGCGCACGCTTTTGAGGCCGAAGCCGTGGTAGCGCTTGTCGCGTTTGGTGGTGGCGGGCAGATCATCGTTCGCCGACGCCGGCAAGGCACGCGTGGTGCCGGCACCTCCGTCGGCGCCACGCCCCGCACCGACACCGCCAAGCGCGCCGGTATCCGCGTCCATCAGGTAGTTTTCCACGCGCACGAGCGCGAAACCGTTCGCCTCGGAGACCGAGACGTGGATCAGTCGCTTGGCGGGGTCGGCGATACGCCGTTCGTATTCGATGGCGTTGTCGAGCGCATTGCCGAATATCGTGCAGATATCCATCTCGTTCACGCGCGCGAGCAATGCGCCGTCGGCCACGCAGGTCAGCTCGATGCCGTCCTTCGCGCACACCAGTCCTTTGGCGGTGAGCATGGTGTCAAGCACCGCATTGCCGGTTTTGTATTGTGCCTCGTATGTTTTGATGCCCCGTTCGATGTCGTCGAGGTAGCGTTCGCGCCGGTCCGGGTCGCTTTCGCGCCGCAACACCGCGATCTGGTGTTTGAGATCGTGGTATTTGTGGTTGATGACGGCCACGCTTTCCTTCGACTGCTGGTATTGCGCGTATTGCATGTCGAGCAGGTTGCGGATCGAGTCCAGCTCTTTGCGCGCGTGGTTCTCGCACAATTGGATATGGAAGGCGTACATGAAGGCCACGCCGCCGAACCCTACCAGTGTGCGGATGTTGAACACTTCGGTACCGATGGTGCTGGTGAACGGGGTGGCGGTGGACACATAGCTCAGATTGCTCAACGCGAATGTGGTGTCCGCGATGATCACCGCCGTGAGCAGCTCATGTCCGGTGACGTCGGGCGCGGCGAGGTCGGGCCGCCGCTCCAGCAGCACCACCGCGCCGAACACGGCGCCGTACACCACCAGCAGCATCAGCGCCTGCACCCAAACGGCCTGGCTCCAGCCGTACCGCGACACCATATGGAAGTACAGCTGCCATTCGATGGACGCGGCGAATTCGGCGAGCAGGAACGCGCGCATCAGCCAGTAGACGGCGGTGACGGCGGTGAAGCGGCAGCACGCCCATATCGTCAGCAGCATGATGCCCAACGCGATCGCCATACCCGGCAGCCACAGGGCCACCGGCACAATGCCGATGCCGATCTGCACCAGAACCAACGCCGCGAGCGAGACCGCCGCCACCGCCACATCGCGCGGGCGGGGCAGCTTGCGCACGCATAGGCCGATGATCACCATGCACGACAGCCATTCGGCGAGCGCCGTGTAGATTTTCGGAATATCGGGGATGACGCCGACGCTGTTCATTTGGCGACCGCGCCCAGATAGTTGGCGAGCGCGTCGAGCAGTTCGCGCTGTTTGGCGCGGCTGACCATCACCAGGTCGCCGCCGACCTTCGCATAGCCGTCTTCGACGCCCCTCACGTGGGCGAGGTTGACGAGATAGCCTTTGTTGCAGCGGAAGAAGCCTTCGTCGCGCAGCCGCTCCTCCACCTCCTTCATGGACGCGGTGGTGGATTCGAACACGCCCTCCTTGGTGTGGTAGGCGAGACGGTGGCCGCTGCTTTCGATCCACAGAATCGACGAGACGGGCACGCGGCTGGTGCTGTTTTTGGCTGTGATGGTCACGTAGGTCTCCTCGCGGCGGCGCATGCGGGAGATCGCGCGGCCAAGCCGTTGGGTGAACGCGAAGTAGGAGATGGGTTTGAGCACGTAGTCGAGCGCGTCCACTTTGTAGCCTTGGATCGCGTATTGGGCCATGTTGGTGATGAACATGATGACGACTTCGCGGTCGATCTCGCGGATGCGTTCGGCGGCGGTCATGCCGTCCATCGAAGCCATTTCGATATCCATAAGGATGATGTCGTAGGCGGTGCGGTAGTTCGCGACGATGTCCTCGCCGTCGGGGAAGCGGGTAATGACGAAACGTTCGCCGATCTCCTCGCCGTATCGCGTAAGGTAGTTCTCAAGCGTGCGCGCGTATTCCGTTTCGTCTTCGACGATGGCGACCTGTATCACCGCTTCCATCACCTCCTGGCGGAGCCTCGACGCCCCGAGCCCATCATAACTGACGGCTTCAAGGTAGCCACTCCGCGACCACATGCGAAGACGCCAGTTTTCCTTGGAAAATCAAGGAAAACCATACCAGACCTTGAAAAAAGCAAATGGCGAACCTTGAAGAATGCAAATGGCGGCGGGGTGGTGTACGCTACTGGAGGCGTAGCGCTACGGCAAACGTATCGCTACGCATATCGTAGCGAACACGTCGATCAGGGGGAATCCGTGGGCAATATCCTCGCCATACTCAAACGCGATATCCTGCGCCTGCTCAAGGTGCCCACCGCGTGGGTGATCATCCTCGGCCTGTCCGTGCTGCCGTCGTTCTACGCGTGGGTCAACATCATCGGATTCTGGGATCCATACGGCAACACCGCCAGTCTGCAGATCTCGGTGGCCAACAACGACCAAGGATCAACCACCGAAACCCTTGGCGAAGTCGACCTCGGCAGCCAGATCGTCGACCAGCTGAAAGAGAACCACGACATCGGCTGGCGGTTCACCAACGCCGATCAGGCCATGGACGACGTGCGCTCCGGCGACAGCTACGCCGCCATCATCATCCCCGAGGATTTCAGCGAACGTCTGGCCTCGCTGTTCAGCGGGGACGGCGAACGGCCGGAACTCGAATACTACGTCAACGAGAAAACCAGCCCCATCGCCCCCAAAGTCACCGATTCCGCAGCCAACACCGTGGACCAACAGGTGAACTCCGCGTTCGTCTCCACCGTCAGCGAGGTCGTCACCCAAGCGCTGAACGACGCCAGCGACCAGGCCTCCGCCTCGGCCGACGAGGCCAGTTCGAACACGGTGTCCACGCTGCGCACGGTGCTGGACAATCTCGGCAAGGTGCGCGATTCCATCGCCACATTCGACGAACAGGCCAGCGACACTCCCGACGACATCCAAAACGCCAAACAGGCGCTGCAATCCGCACGCCAGCTCGGCAGCGACGCCAGCCAAAGCCTGAACACCGTCTCCGGACTCATCGCCTCGACGCAAACCTCGCTCAACGGATTCATCTCCTCGTCCTCGTCGGCGCTCGACCAAGGCAACAGCCTGCTCTCGCAAGCCACCACGCAGACCACGGGCGCGGTGTCCACGCTCGCCGGCAATATCACCACCGCCAACGGGCATGTGGGCGGAGCTCTGGCCACCCTGCAAGACATCAACGACCGTCTCGACCAGACCATCGACGATCTGGAGACGCTACTGCCCGAAAATTCCGACGTGACGAACCAGCTGCGCGAGGCGAACACGCGCACCGGCGAGGCCATCGACTCGCTTTCCGCGCTGAACGCGTCGCTCGAGCAGACCGCCACCGACACCGGCGACCTGGCGACCAATCTCAATTCGTCCACGCAAACCGTCCTATCCAACGCGCAGACCGCGCGCCGCACCCTCATGGACGGCGCGCTGCCGCAGCTCAGCACCGGACTGACCACGCTCGGCGGCACCGCCGGCACGCTCAGCGGGCAGATCGCCAGTCAATCGACGCTGCTCGATCAGGCCGACCTCATCCTCGACCAGGTGGACGAGGCCGTGGCCAACGCACGTGAGGCGCTGGCCGACGCCGATTCCTCGATCGCCGGGCTCGAAACGCGGCTGAGCACCACCATCACCGACATCAGCGCGCTGTCCACCTCCAGCCTGCTGTCCGAACTCTTCGGAGGCGACGGCGATTTGGACGTCAACGCCATCGCCGATTTCATGCTCTCCCCCACCGTGCTCGACACCAAAACCGTCTATCCGGTGAATTCCTACGGCTCCGGCATGGCGCCGCTGTTCACCAATCTGGCCTTGTGGGCCGGCGCGTTCATGCTGGTGGCGCTGATCCGGCTGGAAAGCGACGACGACGGCATCGAGGACCTGACCGTCACGCAGGCGTATATGGGCCGATGGGCGCTGCTGGCGATCGTCGCCGCCGCTCAGGGGGTGATCGCCACCGTGGGCGACCTGATCATCGGCGTGCAGACGGTGAACGCCGCCGCCTTCATCCTCACCGGCGTCATCGCCTCGCTGGTGTACATCTCCGTCGCCTACATGCTCGCCGCAACATTCCAGCACGTGGGCAAGGCGCTGATCATGGTGATGATCATCGTGCAGATCCCCGGCGCGGGCGGCATGTACCCCATCGAGATGATGCCCGACTTCTTCCGCAACCTGCATCCCTTCTTCCCCTTCACCTACGCGATCGACGCGTTCCGTGAAACCATCGCCGGATTCTACGGTGCCACATGGGTGGCCAGCTTAGCGAAGCTGCTGCTGTTCGCGGTGCTCGCGTTCGCCGTGGGACTGTACGTGCGGCCGCTGCTGGCGAACCTCAACCGTCTGTTCGCGCGCGAGATCGCCGAAAGCGACATCCTCAACGGCGAACCGACGCTGCTTAAAGGCCACGAGTACCGCATCTCGCAGATCGTGCAGGCCCTGGCCGACCATGACGAGTACCGCACGGCCATCGAGGCGCGGGCGGCCCGGTTCACCACCCTGTATCCCCGGCTCAAGCACGGCGCGCTGATCGTGGGATTCGTGGTCCCCGGCATCCTGGCCATCACCTTCTCCCTGACCACCGGTGCGAAACTGGTGGTGTTGGGCACCTGGGCGGTATGGGTGCTGATCATCATCCTGTTCCTCATGATCATCGAATTCATGCACGACAGCATGCGGCGGCAGGTGGCCCTCGGAAACCTAAGCGACGACGAGATCCGCGCCACCCTCGCGCAACGGCGACGCAGCACACGGACCAGCCGACGTGCGGCCGCCGCGCGCTCCATGCGAGGCGCGCAACACGACTCCACCACCCGTCATTCCGAGCGGAGCCCGGAGGGCGGAGTCGAGGAATCCTCGCAGGAGAGATCCTTCGACTCCGGCTTCGCCTCCGCTCAGGATGACGAGGAAAAAGAGGCCCGTTCCGCCCAGGATGGGGCCGAAGACAAACAGGAACAATACACCGAACGTACCGAAAGGAGTGACGCATGAAGGCGATGTGGAGGCTTTTCGTCGGCGACGTCAGGCGCATCACCAGCAACGTCGTCTCCGTCATCATCGTGATCGGACTGGTGGCCATCCCCAGCCTGTTCGCCTGGTTCAACATCGCGGCCAGCTGGGATCCCTTCGACAACGTGAAGAATATGAAATTCGCCGTGGCCAACACCGACGAAGGCTACCAATCCGACCTCATCCCCGTCAAAATCTCCGTCGGCGACCAAGTGGTCAACGCCCTGCGCGCCAACAGCCAGCTCGACTGGACCTTCACCACGAAAAGCGAGGCCATCGAAGGCACCAAATCCGGCGAATACTACGCGGCCATCATCATTCCGAAAACCTTCAGCGCCGATATGATGACCTTCTTCTCCGACGATGTCGAGCACGCGCAACTCACCTACCTGCGCAACGAGAAGAAAAGCGCGCTGTCGGCGAACATCACCGGGCAGGGCGCCGACGAGGTGGCCAACGAGATCAACACGACCTTCGCGCAGACCATGACCAGCACCGCGCTGGACATCATCTCGTCGCTCGCCGACCAGCTCAGCGACCCCGACGCGCAGACCATGCTCGCACGGTTCAACACCAACATCTCCGATTTCGCCACCCAACTAACCGGCGCGGCCGACACCCTCGACACCATCGGCACGCTGGTCGACTCCGCGGACGATTTGCTGGACAGCTCCGCCACACTGCTCGAACAGACCTCCCAGGCCGCCACCGACACGCACGAGCAACTGTCCGACGCCAAACAAGGCATCACCAGCGTGGCCGACGCGCTCGACGGCAGCGCCAGCACCGTCACATCCTCGCTCGAAGCCAGCGCCGACAGCCTAAACTCCGTCTCCAACAGCATCGACGCGCTGTTCGACGACGCGGCCGACAACGCCTCCACCGCAGCGCAGGCCCTGCGCTCGCAGGCCGATACCGTCGCCACGCAGGCCCAGTCCTACCAGTCCATCCTCACCGCGCTGCAGAACGCCGGATACGCGGATTCCACCGCCGCGCAGGCCATCACGCGCGCCATCGATCAGCTCAACTCCCTGAGCACCGCCTTGGATGGCGCGGCGGACCAGGTCGAGTCCAGCGCCTCGGACACGGCGGCCCAGCGCGAACAGGTCCAACAGCTCATCACCCAAGCCACCGACTCCATCGGATCGGCCAAGCAGGATTTCAACGACAGCATCGCCCCGCAGATCAGCCAACTGTCCACCACGGTATCCGACGCCTCGTCGCTGCTCGCCGACGACGCCTCCCAGCTCACGCAAACCCTGGAGCAGCTCGACGACACCGCCTCGTCCGCGGAAAGCCAACTGGCCGACATGCGTGAAATCCTCGACAGCACCGCCTCCCAACTGCGTACGGCCGGCGGCAAACTGGCGGATTTCAACACGAACCTGTCGCAGGCGCTGAACAGCGGCGATATGAGCCAGGTACGCGAAGTGCTCGGCGACGACACGGAGACGCTGGCCGCCTCGCTGGCGGCGCCGGTCACGCTCACACGCAAGGCCGTGTATCCGGTGGAGAACTTCGGCTCGTCGATGACGCCGTACTACACCTTCATCCCGTTGTGGACGGCCTCCATCCTTATTCTGCTCTCCGTCAAAACCACCGTCTCGCGCCGCCGCCGCGAAGAGTTGGGAGACCCGAGCCCCAACCAGCTGTTCCTGGGGCGTTTCGGCGTGTTCGCCGTCATCTCGCTGCTGCAGAGCACGGTCAGCTGCGCGGGCAGCCTGCTGTTCCTGCGCGTGCAGGCCGTGCATCCGCTGCTGTTCATGCTCTCCGGCTGGGTGGGCGGACTGCTGTTCGCGTTCATCATGTACACGCTGGTGGTGAGCTTCGGCAATATCGGCAAGGCGATCGGCATGCTGCTGCTGGTGTTCCAGGTGTCCGGTTCGGCCGGATCCTACCCCATCCAGGTGCTGCCCGACTTCATGCAGGTGATCAGCCCGTTCCTGCCCATCACGCATGCCATACGCGCCATGCGCGCGGCGATCGCGGGCATCTACCAGAACGACTTCTGGGTTGAGATCGGCATCCTGCTGGCGTTCTCGCTGCCGTTCCTGCTGCTCGGACTGGTGCTGCGCAAGCCGCTCACTGGGCTGAACCGTTGGATCTCCGAACAGTTGGAACGCACCAAGCTCATCGGATAGCGCCGGCTGCTCGCGTCTCGACGGCGAGACGCGGCCGCGCAAAGCATACGCAAGGAGAGAAGAGAAAATGACCACAACGCACCCCACACCGGCGCCGCCTTCGCCGCGTTGCGAACGCACGCGCGAGGCCACCGACCGCAAAATCGTGCAGGCCACGCTGCAGATCGCCACATCGAAAGGCATCGGCGGCGTGACCATCGAGGAGGTGGCGCGCGTGAGCGGCGTTGCGAAAACCACCATCTACCGCCGTTACCGCAACGCCGACGATCTGCTCGGCCAGGTGCGCTCCTGGCAGCTCGACGGACTGCAGGATCCGGGCGAGTTCAAGGCGACGCAGGCCGATTTCGCACGGATGATGAGTCAGGTGGTGCGCCGCTTCGATTCCGGCATCGGCATCAAGGCCGTCGGTATCGTGCTTTCCAGCGACGGCGAGTTCTTCCAGGGCATCCTCGACCAGGTGGTGATGCCGGCCAAGGCGCGGTTGAGCGAGTATGTGCGCCGGGGCGAGCAGGAGGGCGCGTTGCGGCACGGCATCGATGTGGATTTTCTGTTCGGCACGATCGTGGGCTCGATGATCGCCTGCGAAACCCTGCACGGCAAGGTCGACGACGCCTGGGGCGCCAATATCAGCGCGCTCGTCTGGCCCAGCATCGCAGCGTAGACCGACGGGCCGCCGGCCTTCACGGGCGTGCCAAGACCTTCGCGAATGCACCCGGGCCTTCGCGAGTACACCGTAACCTTCACGAGCGCACCGGGGCCCTCGCGGACGCACCGGGACTCTCGCGGGCGCACCCGCGGTCCGGGATTCCGCCGGAATCCGCCGCTACTGGCTGACCGACGCCTCCTGACGCACGACCTTCAGCGCCTCGTTGAAGGCGTCGGTGGTCCAGCTGGCGCCGGCCACCGTGTCGACCTCGAGGTCTTTGAGCGGCTTGCCG
Organism: Bifidobacterium eulemuris; assembly: GCF_014898155.1. Taxonomy (NCBI): domain Bacteria; kingdom Bacillati; phylum Actinomycetota; class Actinomycetes; order Bifidobacteriales; family Bifidobacteriaceae; genus Bifidobacterium; species Bifidobacterium eulemuris. Next base: position 1,490,081 of record NZ_CP062938.1, read on the forward strand.
TCCACCACGCCGTTGATGGCCTCGGCGAAGGCATCCTGATGGTTCTGGGAGATGGTGGTGAACGGGTGGCCGACGATCTCCACATTGTCGATGGCGCCGTCCGTGATGGTGACGTGCACGTCGATGGTGTCCTCGCCGATCGGGCCGTACTGGCCGTTGACCGAATAGGTGCCGTCGGCGTAGACGCCGGTGTCCTGCTTCTCCTCGGACGAGGAGTCGGAGCCGTCCGCGTCACTCGAGTCTGAATCCGAGTCCGACGAACCGTTCGATTCCTGAGCCTGGGATTCGGCGGTCTCTCCGGAATTGCCCGCATACTCGTCGTCCATCGGCGTGGCCGTCGGCTCGCCGCAGCCGGCCAGCAGCGCGCCGGCCACCACCAGCGAGGCGGCGGCGAACGTCGCCGCGCGCACGGTGGATTTCGGATTCAGTTCCTTCTCGTCGTTCATAGCTTCCACCTTATTCCAGATCGCCCGTCTTCGCCGCCTTGGTGGGATTCGCGAAGGCGACCGGGGCATCGCCGTCGCGCTGCGCGCCTTCGGCGGTCGAACCGGTAAAGGCGGGCTTGCCGCCGGCAGCCTCGTAGGCCTCACGAGCGGCCTCGTTGTTCCACTGTTCGCCCACAAGCACGCCGTGGTTGAGCATGATCTCACGGTCGGCGCAGCTGGCGACCAGCGCGTCATGCGTCACCACGATAATCGTGGTGCCCTGCTCGTGCAGCTGGCGGAACAGGTCGAGCACGATCCGCTCGTTCTTCTCGTCGAGGTTGCCGGTGGGCTCGTCGGCGAGGATGAGCTTGGGGCAGTTGATCAGCGCGCGGGCGATGCACACGCGCTGCTGCTCGCCGCCGGAGAGCTGGCCGGGCAGGTGATGCGCGCGGTCCTTCAACCCCACACGGTCCAACGCCTCCAGCGCCTGCTGTTGGTTGACGACGGAATGGTAGTACTGCGCGACCATCACGTTCTCCACGGCCGTCAGATGCGGCACGAGATAGAACTTCTGGAACACCAAGCCAATCATGTTCTTGCGCACGTCGGCCAGCTGGGCGGCGTTGAGATCCTCCAGCCTGCGGCCTTCGAGGCTTACGGAGCCCTTGGAGGGAGTGTCCATGCAGCCGATCATGTTCATCAGCGTGGTTTTGCCGGAGCCCGACGAGCCGACGATGGCGAGCCACTGGCCGGCGGGCACGGTGAGCGTCAGGTCGTCGACCGCGTGCAGGTCGCCGTAGATCTTCGAAATATGATCCAGTTCAAGCAGCATGATTATTCCTCTCTTAGGACGACGGCGGGGTCGATGCGGGTGGCGCGGCGCACCGGGAAGATGGAGGCGACGATGGCGAGCAGCATGCTCAGCAGCACCGAGGCCACGCCGAGCAGGCCGTTGAACGCCAGCGTGCGTTCGAAAACGTTCTCGCACAGCACGCGGGCGAGCGCGTAGCCCAATCCCATGCCGATCAGGCCGCCGATCAAACCGTACAGCGCGGATTCCACGAAGAACTCCGTGGCCACCGACGCCGACGAGGCGCCGAGCGCTTTGCGCAGGCCGATCTCATTGCGCCGCTGCGAGACGATGGACGACATGGTGGTGGAGACGCCGACGAGGGTGAGCACCAGCACCACCAGCGAGACGATCCAGAACAGGGTTTGCAGCATGGCGATGATGCGCTGGTTGGAGGCGGTCATTTTGGTGACCTGCTGCGCGGAGACGCCGAGTTCGGCATCGTCGTTCAACGCGGAGACCAGCGCGCCCAACTGATCGTCGCTGGCGCTGGACGAGAATTCGATCACATCCGGTCCACGTTCGCCGGCGAGCGCGGCGACATCCGAGGCGACGGCGTAGACGATCTCGTCCTCGCTGCCGCCGGTGTCGAGGATGCCGGCGACGCGGTAGTCCACGCCGTCGGTTTCGAGGATGTCGGTGGAGACGCGGCCGTCGCGCATCTGCCCGGAGACCGAGTCGGACGAGGCGTCGGAATCCGCGTCGCCGTCCGTCGCGCTGTCGGAGCTGGCGGAATTGTCGGTGTTGTCAGTGTCGCGGTAGCCGATGGTGATGGTGGAGCCGATCTCCAAGCCCATCGCCTCGGCGATGTCGGTGCCGACCAGCACATTGCCTTCGGTGGGCCATGAGCCGTCCACGTTCCAGTGGCGGTTCAGCGCCTGCACCTCGCTCACATCGATGCCGGCGAGCACGTAGGGTGCGGAGTTGATGCGCACCGTCTCGTAACGGTAGGTGGCGGCGCGTGCTTCGGCGACATCATTCACGTCGTTCTCGATGGCCTGCACGGTCTCGTCGTCCAGACCGGACTGCGAGGTGACGATGAGGTTCGCGCCATACGAGCGCATCTCCTCGCTCATCTGCTGCGGCACGGTCAGGCAGATCGCCGCCAGGCAGAACAGGGTCGCCGCGCCCACCAGCGAGGCGACCACCGCCATCAACGCGCGCGAACGGCGGCGGAACACCGCGCCGAACAGCATCGTGAAGAACATCCTGCGATTGGAAAAATCAGTCGAGACTTGCATACCAAACTCACCTACCATGCAATACTTCGACGGACGAACAGTCCAGTGGACTGTTCGTGACCGAGACCGCAGCCGCGGTCGAGATTAACGAACGGGTCTTAACGTCCATGCAACACCTCTGCAGGACGCACCCTCAATATCGCTCGCATCGACGAAACCGACGCGAGCAGAATCGTCAACGTGAGCAGTACGAACACGAGCACGAACACCATCGGCCGCATGGTGATGCCCGAGCCGAACACCACCTGCCCGATCAGCTGCGCGACGGCCGATCCCAATCCCGCGCCGACCAATGCGCCGGCCAGTGAAATCACGGCGGTCTCCATCAGCATCAGGCGGATCACCGCGCCGTCGGTCGCGCCGATGGCCTTGAGCAGCGCCAGTTCGGCCGAACGTTCGCCGATCGAGGCGGCCATGAGGTTCGCGACGGCGATGGCGGCGGCGAGCAGGCTCAGCGCGGTCATCACGATCATCACCGCACGCGTTTTGGTGAGCACGTCGCCCTGCAGGGAGGCGACCTGGCGCACCTGCTTGGCCACGGCGCCCGGAATCACCTCTTCGATCTGGTAGGCGATGGACGAGGCGTAGGCGGTGCAATACCACGTCTCCCAATCCTCCTGGCTGAGCGCGGCCGGATTCTTCGCGGCACGGCGGGCCAGATCGTTCTCGGGCGTGGTCAGGGCCTTGACCTCGATCATATCGACCTTATCGGGCAGGTCGGCGAGCACCTGCGCCACCGAGGAGGCCATGTACAGCGAACCGTTCTCCTCGTCGCCGGAATCGTAGACGCCGACGATCTCAAGCTCCTGCGTGCGGGTGTTCCCGGAGGAGGTCTGCTTGGTCAGGGTGATCGTATCGCCCACGCCCACGCCCAGCTGTTCGGCGAGTTCCTTGCCCATCATGGCCTGCGCGGTGTCGTCTTCGGGCCATTCGCCTTCGACGGTCCACCACGAGCGCATGCCTTCGACGCCCGCCACGGTGGTTTCGCCGGTTTCCAATTGCAGGCTTTTGTTGAACCATGTGCCGACGACGGGCACGCTGGTCTCGCCGATCGAGGCGTGGATGTTGAGCTGCGGCGCGAAGTTGGTGATGTTGAACGCCCAGAAGATGGTTTTGATCTTCACCGCGTCCGACTCGTTGAGGAAGGAGGTCGGGTCGGCCTCGCTTTGGCCGGATTCGGTGGAGTACAGGTCGGAGATCACCGCGTCGGATTTGGGCTGCACGGTGATGTTCGAACCGTAGGTGGACAGTTCGGCGTTGAGCTTGTCGCCCACGTCGAACACCACGCCGAGCATCGCCACGGAGACGGTGGCCGACAGGCACACGGTCACGGCGATGAGCAGACGGCGGCGCAGCTGCCTGCTGAAGGAGCGGAATATCATTCTCAGGAAGAACATCGCGGCTCCTTACTGGAAATGCGCCGACAGGGCGTCGAGGTCGGCGGTTTGGATGGTGATTTCCCCGTCGCCCACCGTGTAGTCGAAGGGCACCGGGTTGCAGCCGCCCTTGAATCCGATGGTCGCGAGGTTGATGGCCACGTCGCAGCGCTTGCAGATGATTTTGCCGTCCTGCTCGTAGTAGCCCGCGTCGCCGCAGGTTTCGCAGGCGTCGAGGCCGATGCCGTACGCGCCGCCGTTCTTCTTGATGATGATGAAGCGCATCACGGTGCCGTCTTCGGCCGTGTATTCGAAGCGGTGCAGATGGCCGTCGCTCACCTGGTCGAAGGTGATGGTGGCCACGCCGTCTTGAAGCGAATAAGGCTCCGGTTCGGAGAGTTCGGGCTCCTTGTTGTTCTCGTACACGCCCCAGGTGAGCGAGACGGTGACGGCGACCATCGCGACCAGACTCCATGCGGCCGCCGCCTTGGCACGGCGTTTGAAGGCGATATGCGAGCGGGCGATGGCCTCGTTCGCGCCCGTTTTCGGCATGCGGAAGCCCGCCACCACGGAGGCCGCGGCGGGGATGAGGAACACCAGCGCCTGTGCGATGGTCAGCTGCGTGGTGTGGTTGTGGAACAGGATCAGCGTGCGGAAGGCGGGGCCGTGCAGCACGAGGATGAGCATGTTCATCATCAGCGCGAACAGCTCGGTCAGATGGTGGATCAGGTTCAGCACCACCACCAGCAGGGCCGCGAGGGTGAAGGACCAGCGCACGGCGGTGGACCGCATGGTGCGGAAGATCGCCGCCGTGACGACGGCGGTGCCGATGCCGAGCGCGAAGCCGAGCGCGCGCAGCAACATTTCGGAGGTGAAGGGCGATTCGTCCGGCTCCACGAAGTTGGTCAGCTGCAGGATCACATCAGGCGTGATGTAGAACGTGGTGAACGCGATGCCCAAGCCCGCCACGGCATTGGCCGCGTGCAGGGCGAACGCGTGGCGGTGCCAATCACGGGTGAGTTTGCGGGCGGAGAGCACGACGGCGATCATCAGCACGTCGAGGATGACGCAGCCGATCAGCGTCGGCAGGTTCACCGTGGAGCGGCGGTCGACCACGGCCGTCGCACGTAGCGCGGCGAATATGATCGCGCCCGTCAGACCGACCAGCAGGCCGGCCAGACGCCAATGCGCGCTGACGGGCCTGTCACGCCCCTCGCCCACGGTGAGGAGCACGCTCATGCACATCACCAGCAGACACGGGCCGAGCATTCCCGGCAGCGCCTGCACATATTGCCCCAGCATTTGTCTCCTTCGGTCGGCTATCGTGGATAACCCTTAAGTACGGTGATGGGCACTTCACGCATTCGGACGTGAAGTGCCCTATGTGGAAGGTTACTCACTTTCCACTATCCGTAGCTTTCTCATTATCTGAGAATTGTTGCGCGCCGAAATTGTGGCGCGCTTGAAATCCGATAGAGAGCCCACTGGGCTCTCTATTATTCGGATTTCAAACGACCCTGCGACGCTCGCAACGCTACCGCTGCTCGCTGCTTGAGACAGTCCACTGGACTGTCTCACCACTGATGAACCGTGTAATCCCAGTCGAAGGTGGCTTCGAGCGGCTCGGTCCAGAAGCTGCCGGTCACGCCGGTCTCCTTGTCGACGTGCAGCAGCCAGCCGTTCTCCTCCGGGGAGTGGATGGTGAAGGTCAGCGTGTACTCGCCGTCCTGGTCGAGCGCGATGTTCGCGCCGTAGTGCGGGCCGTCGGAGGCGTTCATCTCCATGAAGGTGCCTTCCTGCACCACGGAACCGTCGGACTTGTTGGCGATGGTGTAGTCCACGGTGAGCTTCGGGATGAAGTCGCCTTCGCCGTAGCCCAGGTTGTTGTCGGCCAGGGCGTGGATGTCGGCCTCGAGATGCAGGTTGGACTCGGCGGCGGACAGACCCATGCCGGCCGGTTCCATATCCACCGGCTGGAAGTACACGGCGGCCACGTTCAGCACGCCGACCTCCTGATCGGTGCCGATCGGGATCTCCTCGAAGCCGGCGTCGTCGGCCGTATCCGTGGTGTCCTCCGTGGTGGCGGAGGTGTCGGCGTCGGCGGTGGCGTCCGACGTGGTGTCGGTGTTGCCGCAGGCGGACAGCGAGAAGGCCATCGAACCGGCGAGCAGAACGCCGAGCAGAGCGGCGAGCTTCTTGTTCTTCAACATGATGTTTCTCTTTTCTTTTCCTGTGGTTTGACTAGGGAAAAACTTTTTTGGGGCTACGCGGCGGTCTTGTCCAGCGCGGCCTTGGCCCTGCGCTGTTTGACGAATCCGACCACGAACAGGGCGATCACGGCGACGGCCGCCAGCGCCTGGGCCACCAGGGTTTCGACGTACGGGTAGAAGCCGAGCCAATCGTTGGTGGGCACGCCTTCGAGGTAGATGCCGCTCAGCACATCGCCTTCGATCAGCGAATGCACGCCGCCGCCGGCGAAGATGACGACCAGAATGGACATCAGGATGCTGGTGACGAGGAAGAACGGGCCGATCGGAATCCTCACGGAGGTGAAGCGGATGATCACGAACACGATCACCAGCACCACGGCCGCGGCGATGCCGCCGATCCACATGCCCTGCGAATCCTGGGTCATCGAATAGATCGACTGGTAGAAGATCACGGTTTCGGCGCCCTCGCGGAACACGGCGAGGAAGCTCAGCATGGCGAGCGAGACCACCGTGCCCAGCGTGGTCTTCTCGGCGGCGCCCACGGTGGTGTTCGCCGCGGCGACCGCGGATTCGGTTTTGGTGCGGATGTACCGGTTCCATGCCTCGACGCTGGACTTGTTGAGCATCCAGTTGCTGGTCCACAGCAGCATGCACATGGCGATAAGCGCGCACACGCCCTCCATGGTCTCCTGCACCGGACCGGAGCCGCCGAACAGCAGCATGAAGACCACGGCGACGATGCCCGAGCCGATCAGACCCACGACCACGCCGAGGTAGATCCACTTGGTGAAGCGCTTGTTGCCGGATTTCACCAGATAGGCGATGATGGCGGCCACGACGAGCAGCGCCTCGAGTCCCTCGCGCACGAGGATCAGGAAGGCCTGTCCGATGGAGCTGGTGACCCACTTGGTGAAGCCGCTCACGTTATCGCCCGCGCCGCCGTCGAGTTCGGCGCCGTCCTCGACGAGCATGGCGCTGAGCTCTTCGATGTATTGGGTGGCGTCCTCGCCCTTGACCATGGCCTTGCGCGCGTTCTTGAAGGTGCTTTCCACCTTGGAGACGCGGTCGCCGCCGATGGCGTTCATCACGTTCTTCTCGAAGCCGAGCTTCTCGTAGTACTGGTAGTAGGCGTTGTTCACGCCGTCCGAACCCTTGGTGCCGTCGGTTTTGGAGTCCTCGAGCGCCTGGTCGAGGATTTCGACCATTTCGGCGGCCACATCGCTCCACGAGCGGTCGCCGCGGCCGGTGTTCTTGTTCACCTTGTTGGCGTCGAGCACCTCACGCTCGGCCTTGGTCTTCTCCTCGCGAGCCTTGGCGTAGTCGCGCGGGGCGGCGAGGTCGGCGTTGGCGTCGAGTGTGGCGGCGGTGGCGTCGAGTTCGGCGCTCAGCGCGGCGGTCTGCGTCTCGATCTCGGCTTCGGAGCCCTGCTTGTAGGCCAGCTGCTGGATGGATCTGAACTGCTGGGTCTGCGATTGGTAGGTCTCCGCGCCGATGGTGTCGTTGGTCACGGTCGCGAAATTGGAGGCGACGTAGATGGCGTTGAGCGCGGCGCTGAAGTCGGCCGCCGCTCCGGCGCGGTCGCCGTCCTGATAGGTCTGCGCGCCTTCGGCCAGACGCTCGTCGATCGCGTCGGCGATGGCGCTCCACGAATCGTAGTCGGCATCGTCCTCATCCGCATGGGCCGTAACCGGTGCCATCATCGCGGCCATCATCAGCGCCGCCACGAGCAGCGCCAACCATGCGCCCAGCTTCGCCGTCGCGCGGCCGGTGCCGCGGGATGCCGTCGCCATGCGTGCAGACATGCCTGTTCCTCTCTCATCAGGGTGCGTCTTTGGGAAATCCAAAGCATCACGATAGAGAAAAAAATTCTCGAACAACAGTCTTGTTTTTCCGATGTTCTTGGTGTATAAGACGCCGTTTTCGACTGCGAAAAAGCACAGTATCGCGCCTTCGACGCCACCGGGCCGCCGGTGGCCGCCGGCGAAACGTCTCTTATTGTGGTCACACCCGAGCGATGTTCCGCATTGTGGACAGAGCCGGCGAGCGAAATTACGCGAAATCCGGCCGACCTCCGTAATATGCGCCACTGATCGGCAGTCAGCGACGTCATTTACGCGGCAAACGGCGGAGTTCCGTAATTTGCGCCACTGACTTGATCTCAGCGATCGGATTTACGCGGGCCGCCCGGCTCCATGGCTGCCCGGCCCCATGGCCACGCCACGGCCGAGTCACGGCCGGAGTCACGGTCAAGACACGGCTCAGCACGGCCGCGTCTTGCCCCATACGACCCCGGCTTTCAGGAAGCGTTCAGGTTTTGCTGAGAGGTATAACAGTAACGAACAAGAAAACGCACACAAAGCGCGACCATAGTGGTGGCGTAGTCCTGACCGCTGGCGGCGGAGTCGCCGCCGCACGAGAACTGGAGAAGTATCGCATGTTCGTCCTCAGCAACGCCTGGTCGGCGTTGATGCGCCATAAAGGGCGCTCCGCCGTGACCGTAGCCATTGTTCTGGTGGTCGTTTTCGGCACCATGACGGCAGCCGCAATCGTGCAGGCGAACACCGAAGCCACCGGTTCCACCCGCGCCGAGCAGACCGCCAACGCCTCCATCCGCCCGACCGCGGCCACGTGGAAGAAGGTCTCCCCGACCGATTCCTCGTCCACGGAACAGTATCTGACCTGGAGCGACTACACCACCTACGCCACCGCGGCCCAGAACGCGGGGCTCAGCTACGACTTCACCGTCACCGAAACCGTTCCGGTGCGCGCCACGGAGGGCATCACCGCCCTGTCCGGCGGCAGCATCGACGGCGAGGACGACGACACCACCGGCGGCGCGCTGATCTGGCGCGCGTTCTACACGCTGGACGCGGCGCACGCCAACGACATGGGCCGCTACAAGGTGATCGAAGGCAAGCACCTGAACTACAGCACCAGCACCACGGACGTCACCGGCGCGCTGATCTCGCAGGCCTTCGCCGACGAGAACGGTCTGGAGGTCGGCGACACCTTCGAAGTGGCCACCGCGACCGACGCCGAGACCACCTATGAGCTCACCGTGCGCGGCATCTACGAATACGTGGCCGACTCCGACGTCGACAATCCGGTGACCGCAGCGCGCAACCGCGAGAACGCGATCTACACGAACTACCCTGCCTTCTCCAACGCCGGCCTGGATCCGACCTCCAGCGACGATGTGAGCGGCTGGGCCGTCCCCGACCTCGACGTGCTGTTCAACCCCGGCACCGCCGATTCGTACGATTCCTTCGTCACCGCGGTGCAGGACTCCGGCGAGCTGGACGGCTACGAGGTGTCCTCGCCTTCGCTGGAGGCTTACGACGCTTCGATCGCCCCGCTGTCGAGCGCCGCCTCCACCGCCCGCGTGGTGGGCATCGTTCTGGCTGTGGCCGGTGGCGTGGTTGTGCTGGCATTGGCGCTGGCGGGTGTGTGCGCCCGCTCCCGCCGCGATGAGATCGGCATGGCCCTGGCCTCCGGCGTGACCCGCGGACGGCTGGGATGGCAGTTCATGCTTGAGGTGTTCATCACCGCATTGCCCGCGCTGGCCGTCGGCATACTGGCAGGCGGATTCCTCGCCAAGCCGGTCGGCTCCGCCCTGGTGTCGTATGAGACGCCGGTCGACTCCAGCCTGGTCTGGCATTCCGTGTGGATCGGGTTGGGCGCCGTTCTGGCGATCGCCATCGTGACCGCGCTGCGCACCGTGGCGTTCACGACGCCGCAGTTGTTCGCCGCGGAAACCCCCGCCGCCACCGATTCCACCACCCATGACAACGATGCCGATACGGAGGCCCAGGCATGAGCGAGAACGACGCGATGAACGAGGAGAACGCGATGGACGAGACCCTGAAGAGCGAGACCGAAGCCGAAGACACCGCGACGTCCCAAGCCGTTGAGGCCGCGGAAACGGACACCAGCGGCGAGGCCGTGGACGAATCCGTCAACGAGCCCGCCGCAACAGGCGAGGATTCCGAGGATGGCAACGCCACGGACGAATCCGAGGCGACCGCCGGCGACGAAAGCGGCGACGACGAACCCGCCGAGGAGCCCGCGTCGGTCGAGTTCAGCATCGTGTTCGACGAGGATGCGGACGAGGACCTCGTCGCCTTCGACGAGCCGGAACCCACCGACGGTCTTGACGCGCTTGGCCTCACCGACGACTTCTCCATCCCGGCCGATATCGCCGCGGAAGCGGAGGCGGACGCCGATGGGGAGGCGGATGCCGACGACACCGCGACCGATGAGGATTTCGCCGTGCCGCGCAGCTCCTCGGCGGAGATCACCGCAGGCAACGCCCGCCATGTCGACGAGACGCTGAAGCTGGCGCAACAGGACGCCGACGCCGCCGAGGAAACCGTCGACGGCCATCCCGTCGACCATGCCGCGGCCGCCGAACCGGCCACCTCGCTCGCCTCACGCATCGACCGCGAGATCATCAGCAACAACGAGAACGCGATCCTGCTCAAGTCGTACCCCACCTTCTCCTTCAACAAGGTGACGCTGGCCGGCGCCAAAGGCAAGGTCGACATCTTCAGCGAGTTGGATTTCGCCTGCCATGCGGGCCATACCTACGCCCTCATGCCGGTCGGCGACGAGGATATGGATATCCCCACCGACGCCAAGCGCGTCGCGCTGATGGGGCTGATGAGCGGCATGACGCTGCCGACATCCGGCATGGTGATGAACAAAAGCGCGAACCTGCAGGAGCTGGAGCCCATCGAATTGCGCGGCCACCGCCTCGGTCTGGTGCCGCAACGCTACGCCGTGCGCCCGGATCTCGACGCCGAACGCAACGTGCTGTACGCGATGGAGGCCTCGAACCGCAACTTCCTCAAGCCCAAGCCGGTGATCGCCCGCGAGCTGCTGGATCTGGTCGGCTTCGACGAAGCCGTCACCGGCGTGGCTGTCGGCACGCTGCCGACGGTGCAGCAGCGTCTGGTCGCCATCGCCCGCGCCATCAGCACCGAAGCGCAGGTGCTGATCCTCGACGAACCGACCCGCGGACTGAATGATGACGAAGCCGTGACGGTGCTGAAGGCGCTGGCCAAACTGGCGCACAGTGGCGATCCGAAGCATTGCGTGATCATCGTCACCACCGACCAGGAGGTCGCCGACACCGCCGACCAGATCATCCGCGTCTGACGGCGCGCCAGCGGCCATCCCATACCATCGAACGCCCGGCCCGACATCACGGACCGGGCGTTCGCATATCCGACGGGCGGACTTCAGATCATGCGCATGCCGTATTCGGCGGCCAGCGCGGGAATATCCGGCACGCCGTATTGTTCGACGGCGTCAAGCCAGCGGCGTTTGTTCTCCTCGCCGAAACGCGCGGCGCGGTCCGTGTAGGCGTCCACGGAAAGGAATTTGGGCGGCACCGACTTGCTGTGGTATTTGTCGGCCACCATCACCGCCTCCTGCTCGAGGTTCATCGGCACGTAGTCATCGGGCGGCAGCGGCAGGCCCTGGCGTTCCACATCCTCGCGCGTGAGTCCCACACCCGTGTGGTTGCGCGCGAACTGGGCGATCTCCTCGCTCACGCCCTCGCCGATCAGGTATTCGTAGCCCAGCAGACCGTGCAGGATATAGCGTTTTTTGCTGAACTTAAGCTCCTCGCCGTCCGTGCCGTCGTGCTTCAACACGCGATAGGTGCCGATGTCATGCAGCAGGCCGCCGATCATCGTCAGACGCTCGTCCAACAGACGCGGCGGCGTCGTGCCGCCCGTCACGCCGTCGGTCGGCGGCACCGCCTCGCCTTGGGGCAGCGTGCATTGGCGCACGAACAGCGCGTTGCGCCGGCGCGCCAGCTGGCAGGCGATTCGGGCCACGATCACGCAGTGGGTATGCACCAGCTCATAGGCCGCCTCGGAAGGCGCGATCTTCCTATGCAGCTCGTCGACTTGCTCCAATGTAGGCACGAATCCATCCATGCCCACATTGTAGGCCGTCTGCCGCGCGAATCAGATGGAACGCAGGTGGAAGGTGCCGTCGCGGTTGGAGGCCACGATCATCTGATCGTTCTCCAACACATTCCAGCCCTCTTCGGCCGGCTGCTCGTATCCGGACGACGTCACCACCACGCCGGTTCCACGCCCCCGCTCGTCGCGCAACGCGCGATAGCGCATCACGCGGTAGTCGTGCGCCTGCTCGCCGCGGCCGTACTCCTCGTAGACCTCCACGATACGCGCGCTGGTGCGTTCGCGACCGGCCGCGCACAAGGCGATGAACTGGTCGTTGCTTTGGATCATGCAGTTGTAGCTGGAGCGCGGGTACGCCTGCCGCAGTTCGCGCACCGCCTGCGAAACGGCCTCGTCGAGGGCGAAGCCGAAGCCGATGTATTCGAGGATCACGGCGAAGAAAATCGCGGAGTCGCTGCGCCCGCCGGTGGAGAGGAACACGGGTTGGCTCACCGGATACGTGCGGTTGGTGGTGATGTTGCGGCCGTGCGAGTCGGAGATGTCGCCGTTGTGGATGAAGCTCAGTCCGTTGGCGAAGAACGGCTGCTGGTTCTCCATAATCAGAGGCAGATTCGAGCTGGCGAGCCGCAGATGCCATAAAGCGCCGCGCGCGGGCTCGCCGGACAGGGTCGCGAACGTGCTGTCGTGGCGCGCGGGGACGGTCGATTTGTACAGTTTGGTGTTCGTTTCGGGCGTGGGCGCGCCGCCATCGGCGGCGTCGGCGCGTTCGGCGGGGCTGACGACCTGCGCCACACCCCATCCGTCGTTATGGATTTCGGAAAGCTCGCGGAAGTCCGAGACGAGCCGGTCGCCCAGGATATCGCAAAGACTGGCGTTCTCGCCGGCCGTCGCGTATCCCAGTAATCTGCACATAACAGCTCACCATAACGCACCTAGGTTACGACGTGCGGCAACGGTTATAACCGTTGCCTATAACCGCCTCATACAGAACGGAATTCGAGTTTGGTGTGCCGGGTTCGTCGAACAGGGCGAATTTCGCACACCAAACTTTCGAATCAAACGTTTTACATGAGCGCCTCTCCGCAAAGCCACACACCAAACTCGGCATCGGACTGAAGAAGCCCGATACCGGGGGTGTCGAACGCTATGCGGCCGGCTTGTCCGCGCCGCTCTTGGCGGCGGCCGCCGCGGCCTCGCTGACCTTGTCGACCGACGGGGTGGGCGCCGGATGCGCCACATCGGTGCGCTTGAGGCGCGGAGGCCTGCGCGTGCTCACGAACAGCGGCTGCACCTCCACCAGCGGATTGTAGGGCGCCAAGCCGAACCATTTGACCGGGGAGCCGGCCACATGGCGGATCGCGTACTTCGCGGACAGCGACAGGGCGCCACGCTGCGAGACCTTCGATTCCGGCATCAGCGCCTTGTGAATCAGCACATAGCGAATCGTGCCGATGCCCGGATCGGCGTCCACCTTCGGATACACGGACTTCTGCTTGGGCAGTTCGCCGGTTTTCGACAGGTCGTGCATGATCTGGTGCAGGTAGGCCGGAATCGACTGCGACACCTTGAATCCCAGACGGATGCGCACGCGGAACACGTAGTTGGTGCCGAAATCCTCCACCGAGTATTCGCGAGTGAACGGTTCGTCCGAGGTCTCCACGCTCACCGCCCACCAGGCGCGGGCGCGCTTGGGATGGTCGGCGAAAATCGAGAAGAAGATGTCGGTGTCGAGCCGCTTCATTTCGCAATCGGAGGTCAGGTAGACGATATTGTCCGCGAAGTAGGGCACGCGGAAATCGCCGTGCAGCTTGTCGAGCGCGGGCAGGAAGTCCTTCGGCTGCATGTGGCGGCGCTGGGCGCGCTCGAGCTTGGTGCCCTCGTTCCACGTGTACATGATGAACAGGATCGCCAGCGTGAGCAGGATGGTGAACCAGCCGCCGTGCAGGAACTTCGCCATGGACGCCACGAAGAACAGCATCTGGATGGCCAGGAACACCACGGTGAACACCACGGCCCACACGCGCTTGCCCTGATACCACAGGTAGACGCCCAGCAGCACGGTGGTGGTGATCATCGTGATCGTCAGCGCCAGACCGTAGGCGGCGGAGATATGCTCGGAATCCTTGAAGATGGCGAGCACCGCCAACGTGGCCACGCACAGCACGATGTTGACGACGGGGATATACAGCTGGCCGCGGGTGCGGGCCGGATAGCGCACCTGCAGATGCGGCATCCAGTTGAGGCGCGTGGCCTCGGAGACCATGGTGAACGCGCCGGTGATCAGCGCCTGGCTGGCGATGACGCCGGCCGCGACCGACAGCACGACGGCCAGATAGCGCACATTCGGGCTCATCATCTGGAAGAACGGGTTAAGCGTCTGCGTGTCGGCGAAGGCCGGATTGTTCTGGTTCTTGAGGATCCACGCGCCCTGGCCGAAGTAGCACAGCACCAGCGCCACCTTGATGAACGGCCAGGTGAAGTAGATGTTGCCGCGCCCCACATGTCCCATATCGGAGTAGAGGGCCTCGGCGCCGGTGGTGGAGAGGAACACGGTGCCCATCAGGGCGATGCCGGCGGCGTTGTGCGGGCTGAACAGGAATTTGACGCCGTACACCGGGTTGAGCGCCTCGAACACGCTCCAGTCGTTGGACAGGTTCACCAGGCCGACGATGGCGAGGAAGGAGAACCATACGAGCACCACGGAACCGAACACCTTGCCGATGCGTTCGGTGCCGCGCGACTGCATGGAGAACAGCAGCAGGATGATGACCACGGTGATCATCAGCGTCAGCGACGTGTTCTCCTCGAACAGCGGCTCGAACAGAGGAATCGTCTCCAGGCCTTCGACGGCGGAGCTGATCGACACGGCCGGGGTGGGCACCGAATCGGCGAGGAAGGCCGCGCCGCCCAGCATGGCGGGGATCACCAGCCACGCGCCGCGGCGGCGGATCAGCGAATACAGCGCGAAGATGCCGCCTTCGCCGTTGTTGTCGATGCGCATGGCGATCAGCACGTATTTGACGGTGGTGATCAGCGTGATCGACCAGAACACCAGCGACAGCATGCCGAGCACGGCCTCACGGTCGGCGTTCGCGATGCCGCCCTGTCCGGAGAGGAAGGTCTGCGCGGTGTAGAGCGGCGAGGTGCCGATATCGCCGTAGACCACGCCGAGCGCGACGATGGCCATGCCCCAGCTGAACCGGTCGGGGCCGGACTGCAGGCGGGCCCACCAGCGGCCCAAAGGCCCGCGGGTATGGCTTTTGGCGAGACGCGCGGCCTCCTTGCTTTCGGCTTCCTGCTGCTTGGCGAGCTCCTCCCGCTCCTCCCGGGTCAGCGTGCGCCGGGAGACTTTGGGCGCGTTGGTGAAGGTGTCGGCCCTGAGCAGGGCCTCCTCATCACGGGTTGTTGCGCGCGACTTATTATTATGCGTTGACTCCGCCATGCCGCATCCTCCATTGACGGAGATCCACTCCGCTCATGAACGGTTCGATGTGAACCCTTATGGAATACGTTAGTATCCCGACGAACTTCTCACAAACAAGCCGCCAGTATAAGCCTGTCGCGCCCCGCAGGCAAACCGGACCAAAGAGCATTCCCGTTCCAGCCGCATCGCGTGGGATTCCTCGACTTCGCTCGGAATGACGAGAATGACGTCATCCCGAGCGGGTCACGGCCTTTTCCACCGTCATCCCGAGCGAAGCGAAGCACTTCCCGTCATCCCGAGCGGAGCGAAGCGGAGTCGAGGGATCCCGACCCTCACAGGCCATAAACGGTGGTGACGACCTCACGGGTGGCCCGCGCCACCTCGACCACGGACACATCCATCGCCTCGGCGAGCGCGCGCAGCGTGTAGGGGATCATATACGGCGCATTGGTGTGCCCGCGGTAGGGCATGGGGGTGAGATAGGGCGCGTCGGTCTCCACCATGATGTGCTCCAACCCCACTTCGCGGGCCGCCTCGCGGATGCCGTCGTTGCCCTTGTACCCCACCGTGCCGGAGAAGCTCAGGTACCAGCCGTGTTCGCTGGCGATCTGCGCCATCTCGCGGTCGCCGGAGTAGGAATGAAATACGGTGTACGCGGGCGCGCCGTCCCTGAGCAGCGTGTCGATGACCTCGCGGTGCGCGTCGCGGTCGTGGATCTGCAGGGGCAAGCCGAGTTCCTTGGCGAGGGAGATATGCGCGCGGAAGGCCTCGCGCTGCAGTTCCATCGCGCCTTCGCCGGTGCGGAACAGGTCCATGCCGGTCTCGCCGATGGCCAGAACCTGGTCGGGATAGGCGACGGCGAGGCGGTGCACTTCGCCGAGCGCGTCCTCGAAGCTCACGTCGTGGTAGTCCTTGTAGGTGAGCGGCAGCCCGTCGGGCCCGGGCACGGCGCGGTGGCCGTGGCGCACGGATTCGTTGGGGTGTATTGCGAGCGCCGCGTGCACGATACCTGGATGATCAAGCGCCATCTGCACGGCGGTCATCAGGTGCGGCAGCTCGCAACCGCACTCGATAATACCCTCAACGCCAACGGATTGCGCCTGGGCGAGCAGTTCGTCCACATCGTAGACGGGAACCGCGGGCAATCCTTTGGCTTCGGCCTCGTGGCTGACGGCTTTGGAGAAGGGCACGACGGAGGCCAGATGGGTGTGGTTGTCGATGACGCAGGCGTCTTCCGGCAACGCTTCGGGTGCCGGTGCCCAGCTGCGGTCGCGGTGCTTGTTCTTGCTCATGGGTTCTACCGTACACCGCAGGCGGGTTCTCTTGTTGGGCATATAGGGTGGGGTTATGGTTACTTTGCGTGATGTGGCGACGCGGGCCGGCGTATCTGCGTCCACCGTGTCCTACGTGCTGCGCGGCGACGCCCGCTTCCAGCCCGATACCGTCGCCCGTGTGCGGCGCGCGGCCGAGGAGCTCGGCTATGCGGCCAATCTTTCCGCGCGCATTCTCAAAGCCGGGCGCAACGGCGTGATCGGCGTGGCCGTATACGGACTGTCCATCTGCCAGCCGATGCGTTTGGCGGCCGCTCTGACCCGCGAGGCCGGCGAGCGGGGGTTGAACACCATCGTGCAGCAGACCGTCAATTCACGCGAGGGGGAGCTGCGTTCGTTGGAGCAGGTGACCAGCCAGTTCTGCGATGGGCTGATTTTCAGCCCCAGCAGCGTCTCCCCCGCCGAGATCAAAGCGCATGTGGGCACCAAACCGATGGTGTGGTGCGAGGATTTCGCCGCCGAGCCGCTGTTCGACGCCGTGGTGACGCCCAGTTTCGAGGGGGCGCAAGTCGCCGTGCGGCATCTGCTGGATGTGGGATGCCGCCGCATCGCCGTGCTTGGCGCGAATCCGCCGAAGTCCGGCCTCGCCGATTCGGGCAACACCGCGTTCTGCGACCGACGTCTGGCCGGTTGCGGGAGCGCTTTGGCCGAGGCTGGATTCTCTCTGCCTTCCACCTCGATCATCCCGTGCCCATGGGATTACGAAGCCGCCCGTCTTGCCGCAAGGCGGTTGGCGGATGCGAGGCTTGATACGGCCATCGACGGCCTGTTCTGCATGAACGACGCCGTGGCGATGGGCGCTGTGCGCGGTTTCGCCGACCGCGGCATCCGCGTCCCCGAGGATGTGGCGATCATCGGGTTCGACGGCATTGCGGAAACCGCCTATACGGTGCCGTCCATCAGCACCATCGCCATCGATTACGACGACTACGCGCGCAAGGCGTTGGATCTGCTGGTCGAGCGCATCGACCATCCGGCGGCGGCAGGTGCCGTGGGCGCAACCGACAGTGCCGAACGCGACGCCCCACGCCGACTGGTCGCCGATTTCACATTGATGCGGCGGGAGTCCACGGCACGGCGGTAGGAGCACGTCATACGACCGGGCGGGCCGGCCGCGATCGCAACCAACCCGCCCAAGTCCGATGGTGTGGAACGATATCGGCCCATCGGCCTCTATGCCTCAGCTCACCGACGCCAGACCACCACGGGCCGCCCGGGTTCCAGCGCGGCCACAGGGCCACGCGAGGAGCGTTCGCCACGTGGGTCGCCGACGATATCGGCATCGAACGAGAACGGGGAGCCATCCGGGTTCTCGAATCGAGCCTCGACCACGCGCGGCGTGCCGAGGTCCGCGGTCCGCACGATCGAGCCGGAGCCGAACGTCACACCGTCGGCCCCCGCGTCGGACGTGCCGACCGCCAGGCTCACCGCATCGCCGTCGCCGCGCACCGTCACCGCGACTTCGGCCTCCGACGCCAACGCACCGCGCTCCCCCAGCAGCGCACGCGCGCCGCCGAGATAGGTGTTGTCGCGGGCGTACACCGGCTGCGGCACCTCGCGGAACTGCTCCTCGTCGCCCGTCACCGTACGCGAGGCCAACCGCTCGTACTCCTCCAAGGTCGAGGGGATCTCGCCCTGTTCGCCCACGCCGCGCATCCCGCAGTTCAGCGCGCGCACGTTGTAGACGCGCGTGCCGTGGCCCACGAAGCACCAGTCGTGCTGGTCGTCGTTTTCGGGCGGCGCGCCCGCGGGGCGGACGAACAGGTTGTTGAGAAAACGGTCGTCGCCCCCGTAGACGAACATCGACCCGGCCACTTCGGTGGTGTGCGGGAAATGGTAGGGGGTGGAGCGGTCCAGCACCTGGATAAGCCGCGTTTGGCCGGCGATGAGATTGTTCACGTACGCGCCGCCATCGGAGAACACGTCGAGCGCGAGCGGGGAGGCGAACACGTTGTTGGATACGGTGTAGGGGCCATGGCTCACCTCGACCATGAGATCGCGCGTGTTGTTCCAGTAGACGTTGCGGTCGATATGCGTGCCCTGCGTCTGCCAGTCGAGCCATGTGCCCAGCGTGCAGTCGTGGATGTTGTTGGCGCGGATCACCGTGTCGACGGCGGCGTGCAGTTTGATGCCGCCGATCTCATGGCCCCAGAACTCATGCTTGGTGGCGATGTTGTAGATGTGGTTGCGCTCGATGACGCTGAACGCGCAGCCCATATGGCCCACCACGCCGTTCTGCCCGCAATCGTGGATGGTGTTGCTGCGCACGACATGCCCGCCGACCACGCCTTTGCGCCAGCCGAATCGCAGCGCTTTGAACACGGCCTCCATCTGGTACTGGTAGCCGGATTTGCGCCTGGTCACGGTGCAGTCGTTGTCGCCGGTGGAGCCCTCCTTGCCGAGGGAGACGGCGGAGCATTTCGCGTCGTGGATGTCGTTGTTTTCGATGATCCAGCCCCGCGACCAATGCGCGCCGATCAGGCCGATCTGGTCGGCCGTGGGCGGGGCCCAGGGCGTCGCGGCCTGCGCGAGTTCGAAGCCTCGCACGGTGATGTAGTTGATTTGCGGACGGGTCGGGTAGAACACGGTTTCGCGCACGCTGATTTCGGCGAGACGCTCATTGGGATCCGCACCTTGGAAGTTGGCCCAAATGGTGGTGCTGCCGGTGTCGGCATCACCGTCGACCTCGGCGTACCACACGTGTGTGCTGCCTTCGCGGTCCGCGATCGGCGCGTCCAGCCCCGAACCGTGGTCGTGGGAGGTGACGCGCGGACTGGGATCGAGCACCTCGATCGGGGAGAAGACCTCATACAAGGATTTGCCGTCGAGATACACGTCGCCCAGATGGCATGCGGGAGAGGCGGGGTAGCCGGCAAGAATGCCGGCCGCTATTCCGGCATCCACCGTGGAGGCGCCGGCGTCATCGTCAGCCTGGGTTCTGGCCTCGGCTTCGGCCTCGGCCAGCCTGGCGTCGCCCTGCGCCGTTCTGCGCAACGTGGCCGCATGCGAGCTTGGATCGACCACCCAGTCGCCGAACACCGTGCGCGCGAAGGGGTTGAAGGCGCCGAACAGGGTGTTGGGCACCGTGACCGTCCACACATTCGGATTGAGGACGTCCCGAACCCAACCGGTGACGCGTTCGGCGCCGGTGATGGTCACGTGCTCCCCATCGGCCACGCGGTAGACGACACGCATGTCGTCGCTTGCGCCGCCGTGCGCGGGGTTCACGGATTCGCGGTACACGCCCTCATGCACCACGATCTCATCGCCGGCAAGCGCGATGGCCGCCGCCTCGTTGATGGTGGCGAATGGCTTGCTTTCGCTGCCTTCGCCATGGGTATCGGATCGCTGGGCAACATGGTAGATCGTCATTGAGCTTCCTTCCGTTTGCGGTTCGCGCAAGCCGGTCTTCTTTCCGACTCGTTGGCGACCATTCTATATTCAAACGTTTGAACGACCAAATATCAAAGATTCCGCAAGCATGCCGCGTAAGGCACACGCAAAAGGATTCCGCACTGGAGCATGCACGAGACCCAAGCACCGGCCCCGAACAAAGAGAAACCCGGCGGAGGGAGCCGCCGGGTGAGAGAGAAGAGAGAAGAAGGGTTCAGTTATGGGGTTCCGAGGAACCTCGCCAGCAGGTTCAACCGCTGACATGTTCTATATAACCGCCCTTTCCTTGGCGGTACGATGCGTGTTCCTGTGAATTGACTTGGCGGTTTGTGACGGGTTTGTGATGCCCGCGCCACCGACCGCGATCAGACGAGCTTGGCCTGCTCGGCGGCCAGACGCTGCGCTTCGGCCTCACGGCGCGCGGCGAGCTCGGCGTCGAATCGCGCCAACTCCTCCTCGACGGCCTCCTTCGGAATCTTCGCGAAAATCGGCTCCGGCTTGGCGACGGGCGCGCCGACCTCGATCGGCTCGCTCCTCCACGGATGCACGTTCACACCCAGCTCGTAGTCGCCGGTGATGATCGGATAGGTGAAGCCCGGCTTGTCGAGATCCTCGACCTCGCGCAGCTCGGGCAGCGGCGAGAACACGCCGGTGCCGCCGAGCGCCTCCCACACCTTCTGCGCGGCGTGCGGCAGGAACGGGGCGAGCAGGTGGTTCGCGTCGGAGACGGCCTGCGCGGCGACATGCAGCACCGTGGCCAGTCGCGCCTCGTCATCCTTGATCTTCCACGGTTCCGTGGCGGAGATGTACTTGTTGATGTCGCCGACCACACGCATGGCCTCGCCCAGCGCGTTCTTCTGGCGGTGCGATTCGACGGACGAGCCGACCACTTCGAACGCGGCCGCCGTCTCCTCCAGAAGACCCCGGTCCATTTCGGTCATGGAATCCTCGTCGAGCGCGGGGATCTGGCCGAAGTTCTTGTGGATCAGGTTGGCCACGCGGTTGACCAGATTGCCCCAGGAGGCGGCCAGCTCCTCGTTGTTGTGGCGCACGAACTCGGCCCACGTGAAGTCGGAGTCGGAGGATTCCGGCCCGGCCACGGAGATGTAGTAGCGCACGGCGTCCACGGGGTAGCGCGCGAGGATGTCCTTCACGTAGATGACGATGCCGCGCGAGGACGAGAACTTCTTGCCCTCCATGGTCATGAACTCGCTCGCCACAACCTGTTCGGGCATATTGAGCGGGCCGTATTCGCCGGTTTCGCCGCCCTTGGAGCCGTCGCCGTTGTAGGCGAGCATCTCGGAGGGCCAGATCTGCGAATGGAAGGTGATGTTGTCCTTGCCCATGAAGTAGTAGCCCGGGGTCGCCGGATCGTTCCACCAGGCGCGCCACGCCTCCGGGTCGCCCTTGCGGCGGGCCCATTCGATGGAGGCCGACAGGTAGCCGATCACCGCGTCGAACCACACGTACAGCTTCTTGTTCGGATTGTCGATCCACCCCTCCACCGGCACGGGGATGCCCCAGTCGATGTCGCGGGTGATGGCGCGCGGCTTGACCTCGGCGAACAGGCCGAGCGAGAAGTTGATGACGTTGGTGCGCCAGCCCTTGCGGGTCTCAAGCCACGCCTTGTTGGCTTCGGCGAGCGCCGGCAGGTCGAGGAAGTAATGTTCCGTCTCTTCGAAACGCGGGGTTTCGCCGTTGATTTTGGAGACGGGGTTGATCAGCTCGTCCGGGTCGAGCTCGTTGCCGCAGGCGTCGCACTGGTCGCCGCGCGCGCCCTCGGTGTGGCAGATCGGGCACTCGCCTTCGATATAGCGGTCGGGCAGGGTGCGGCCGGTGGACGGGGAGATCGCCACCTGCTGGGTGCCCTTATAGATATAGCCGTTGTCGAGGCACTGCTTGAACAGCTCCTGGACCACATGCTCGTGGTTGCCGGTGGTGGTGCGGGTGAACAGGTCGTAGCTCAGGCCCAGATCGGCGAGGTCCTTGGCGATCACGCGGTTGTAGCGGTTCGCCAGCTCCTGCGCGCTCAGTCCTTCCTTCTCCGCCTCGACGAGGATCGGGGTGCCGTGCTCGTCGGTGCCGGACACCATCAGCACGTCATTGCCCTTCATGCGCTCGTAGCGCGCGTAGACATCGGAGGGCACGCCGAAACCGGCCACATGTCCGATATGGCGGGGGCCGTTCGCGTACGGCCAGGCAACATTCACCAAAACATGACTCATAGTGCACGATTATCAGGCGCGGCGGGGACAGGCGGCATTCCCGGCATCCGGCGAGCCCCGCGCGAGTGCGAAGGCGGTCAGTCCGGCCCCATCGGCCCGTCCTTTCATCACGGACGCACTCCACGCGCGGGCAAGCAACTCGCCGGATCACCACCATGCGCTTCCCATACGCGGGCAGGCAATCCACCGACATATCCACATAACCGGCGCGCGAGAGAAAAGTTGTCCACTTATCCACCATTTCGCGCAAGGCGGTGGCGGGACCCGCGCGCGTATGCTTATGGTCGCCCTCATGAACGATTCACCCGCCATCGCCACCGCACCATCCAACCTGCCCGAAGACGGCGACCAGACGCAAGCCACACCGCCAACGCCGCCCTCCCAGGACGCCCAAAGCGAGCCCGTGGTGCCGCCCATCCTCTATACCAAGGATCTGCCGGGACCGCTGAGCCTCAACCGACTGTCCGAATTCGGCACGCTGCGCAAGCTCGACGAAACCGCCGGCTATTGGAGCGAACACGGCGACACCTTGTACGGACGCGCGACGATTATCGCCACCGTGACGCCCTATTCGACCGTCGCCTGCTCGTCGACCGCCGCATGGGTGTGGCTGGGCGGCGCCTTCCCGCGCACGCTTGACGTGATCTCCAAATCGCATTTCCGCTCCGTCAGCGTGGGCCGTCGTATCCGCGTGTTCAAGCGCCGCACGACGGACGACCAGGTGATGTGCATCGCCAACCTGTCGCTTACCACGCCGCAACGCACGGCCTGCGATCTGGTGATGATGCCGGAGGACCTTCCCGACCCCTTCGAAACGCACGAAACCGTCAACGCGCTGATGTCGGCCTACCGATTCAACCCCTCGGACTGTCTGAAGATCATACGTCAGCACCGCTATCACAAATTCGCCGCCCGCGCCCGCATGTTCTTCGAGTCCATGCAACGCGATCTGGTCAGCGAACCGCCCGACGCGGCGTTCGCCGGGCCGCGCGACAAGCCGTTCGATGTGGGACTCGGCCCCTCCTGCGCCGCGGCCTCCATCCGTTCGGCGGTTCCGACGCTGCGCCCGCAGTCGATGGTGATCACGGCATGACGCCGCGGCGACGGACACGCCGAGCGCGCCGGCTCAGCCAGCTGCGTCACGCGCATCGGCTGCGGCGCGTCCTCGGCCAGGACGACGCACCATCGCCTGATTCCCCGCATGACGCCGCACGGGGCGACGCGGCGATCGGACCGCCCGAACCTCCGATCATGCTGACGCCGCTGGTGGCGTGCGATCCGTCGACCGATGCGCAAGTGCTGTGGCATATCGCCCGCGAGGCGCCGGAACTGCGCCGTTGGCTGGTGGCCAATCCTCGGGCCGACGCCGAATTATTGGAGTTCGTCTCCCAGCAGGGCGGGCCGGGCGTGCGTCGGGCCTTGGAGGTGCTGCTGCGCTCGCTTGACGATGGGTAGGCACTGGCCGGCCAACCGCCTCAGCCTTTGAGTTTCAGCACCGCCGCATACACCTGCTTGCGGTTGGCGAGGCTGCCGCCCGGGTTGGGATGCTCCTCGACGACCTGCGTGATCGCCTCTTTGATGCGCAAGCCGTCCTCCAGCGCGCGGTCGATGGCCAGCACGGCCATATCCTCAACGGATAGCGAGGCGGGAGCGGCGGCCTGAGCCTCCTCATCGGACGCGCCGCCGACCACCAGCACCATCTCGCCGCGCGGCGGATCGGCGATCACGGTGTCGCGGATCTGCGCGACGGAGCCGCGGCGCACCTCCTCGTATTCCTTGGTCAGCTCGCGGCACAGCGCCATCGGGCGGTCCGGACCGAAGCCCTCCAACAGATCGTCCATCGCGTCGGCGATGCGGTGGGGCGTCTCATAGAAGACGATGGTGCGGCGCTCGCCTTGCAAAGCGCGCAGATGCTGCATGCGTTCGGCATGCTTGCGCGGCAGAAAGCCCTCGTAACAGAAGCGGTCGGTCGGCAGTCCGGACAGGGCGAGCGCGTCGAGCACCGCGGAGGGGCCGGGCGCGCAGGTGACGGGCAGGCCGCGTTCGATGGCGCGGCGCACGATTGCAAGCCCCGGATCGTTGATGGTGGGCATGCCCGCGTCGGAGACGACCAGAACGGTCGCGCCCGACTCCACTTGGTCGAGCAGCCCGTCGGATTTGTCGCGCTCGTTGTGGTCGTGGTAGGCGACGACATGGCCGTTCACATGCACGCCGAGCCGGTTCGCAAGGTCGAAAAGACGGCGGGTGTCCTCCGCCGCGATGATATCCGCGCGTTCCAGCAGGGCTTTGAGCCGCTCGGAGGCGTCGGACGAGTTGCCGATCGGCGTGGCCGCAAGCACCACGGTTCCTTGGGGGATGGTGGTCGTTTGGTCGTCGTGTTCCATCGTCATACGCCCAGTATCCCCCATGCCCGGCACAACCGGCTTCGCACGGACCTTTCCCAAAGCGGGCGTCGTGCGACTTTTCCGAACAGGTATGCAACAATCGAACATCGCGCGTTTTGGCGACTTTGCGCCATTCCTTCGATTGTCGTGTTCGTTTTGGCCTTACAAAAGGGTCGCACGGACGGTGCGGCCCACCTCATTCGTGCGTTCGCCCACCCCGGGCGAACACCCGGACCCCACGCGTCACGCCTCTTATTTATAACTTTATAAATAGATGTGTTATACTGAATATATCCACACATAACAGACGCAATGAAGCAGCCTGAAAGGACGACGATGCAGTACGGCCACTTTGACGACGCAGCGCGCGAATACGTGATCGAAACCCCAGCCACCCCGCTCCCCTGGATCAACTATCTCGGCAACGAGGACTTCTTCTCGCTGATCTCGAACACCGGCGGCGGCTACTCGTTCTACAAAGACGCCAAACTCCGCCGCATCACCCGTTACCGCTACAACAACGTGCCCTCGGACACCGGCGCGCGCTCCTATTATCTGACGCTGATGGGCGGCGACGGCGACGAGCCCGCGCCGCTCGACACCTGGTCGCCCACCTTCCTTCCGACCAAAACCCCGCTCGACTCCTACCGCTGCCGCCAGGGCATCGGATACACCGTGTTCGAGGCGAGCCGGAACGGCATCGAATCCTCCCTCACCGCGTTCGTGCCGCTGCGCACTTCCGCGGAGGTCAACAAACTCACCCTGACCAACACCACCGACGAGACCCGCGTCATCGACGTGACGGGCGCGGTGGAATGGTGCCTGTGGAACGCGGTCGACGATTCGACGAATTTCCAGCGCAACCTCTCGACCGGCGAGGTCGAGGTGGAACGTCGCGCCGACTCGACCCTGCTCTACCACAAAACCGAGTTCAAGGAGCGTCGCAACCATTACGCCTTCTTCGCCGTGAACCGCCCGACCATCGGATTCGACACCAGCCGCGACGAGTTCCTGGGCCAGTTCAACGGATGGGACAGCCCGCAGGTGATCGCGCAGGGCAAGGCGTATGATTCCGTGGCGCATGGCTGGTATCCGATTGCCGCGAACCGCGTGCGCGTCACGCTCGCCCCCGGCGCCAGCGAGACGCTGGTGTTCACCCTCGGCTACATCGAGGTGCCGAACGAGAACAAGTGGGAGGATCCCACCGATCCCGCCAAGGTCGGCATCATCAACAAAACCCCCGCGCACGAGCTGTTCTCCCGACTGGCCACCACCGAACTCGTGGATGCCGCGCTGGCGGAGCTCAACGCCTACTGGAACGATCTGCTCGGCATCTACAACGTGGAGTCCGGCAACGACAAGCTCGACCGCATGGTCAATATCTGGCACCAATACCAGTGCATGGTCACCTTCAACATGTCCCGCTCCGCCTCGTACTACGAATCCGGCATGGGCCGCGGCATGGGCTTCCGCGATTCCAACCAGGATCTGCTCGGCTTCGTGCATCTGGTGCCGCAACGCGCGCGCGAACGCATCATCGACATCGCCTCCACCCAGATGGAGGACGGCTCGGCATGGCACCAGTACCAGCCTCTGACCAAAAAGGGCAACGCCGACATCGGCGGCGGCTTCAACGACGACCCGCTGTGGCTGGTCGCCGGCGTGTACGCGTACATCGCCGAAACCGGCGACGCCGGCATCCTCGCCGAACCGGTGCCGTTCAACAACGTCGAAGGCTCCGAGAAGCCGCTGCTGGAGCACCTGCGCCGCTCCGTGAACTACACGATCGACCACCTCGGCCCCCACGGCCTGCCGCTGATCGGACGCGCGGACTGGAACGACTGCCTGAACCTCAACTGCTTCTCATCCACGCCGGGCGAAAGCTTCCAAACGGTGGAGAACAACGACACCGGCATCGCCGAATCCGTGTTCATCGGCGGCATGTTCGTGCTCTACGGCGGCCAGTACGCCGACATCCTCGAACGCCACGGCGTCCAGGCCGGCATGGGCGAGGCCGAAGCCGCCGCCGAAGCCGAATCCATCCGCGCCGCCGTCGCCGACATGACCGCCGCCGTGGAATCCTCCGGCTGGGACGGCGAGTGGTTCCTGCGCGCCTGGGACGCCTACTCGCGCCCCGTGGGCACCCATGCCGACACCGAGGGCCAGATCTACATCGAGCCGCAGGGCATGTGCGTGATGGCCGGCATCGGCCTCGACAACGGCAAGGCGCAGAAGGCGCTGGCCTCCGTCAAGGACCGCCTCACCTGCGACTGGGGCACCGCGATCCTCGCCCCCGCCTACTCCACCTACCGCATCGAGCTGGGCGAGATCAGCACCTATCCGCGCGGATACAAGGAGAACGGCGGCATCTTCTGCCACAACAACCCGTGGATCTCCATCGCCAACGCGCTCGCCGGCAACGACGAGGAGGCCTTCGCCGTCTACACGCGTAACTGCCCGGCCTGGCTGGAGGACAAGTCCGAAATCCGCCGCGTGGAGCCGTATGTCTACTGCCAGATGGTCGCGGGCCCCGAGTCTCCGACGCCGGGCGAAGGCAAGAACTCCTGGCTGACCGGCACCGCCGCATGGACCTTCGTGGACGTTTCGCAGTATCTGCTCGGCGTGCGGCCCACGCTTGACGGTCTCGTCGTCGAGCCGCATCTGCCGCAGGAGTTCGATAAGCTCACCGTCACGCGCACCTACCGCGGCGCCACCTACCGCATCGCCATGCGCCGCACCGGCGAGCGCACGCTGAGCGTGGACGGCCACCGGATCGACGGTTCGGTCATTCCGGCGCAGACCAACGCGAACGGTAGTATCGTGGACGTTCAGGTCACGTTCTAGTTCTAATACGGCCGGACCAGCGGCATATCAACGAGGAGCCATAGATCATGCGATATTTCGAACGCGCCATCACCGGCATCGACGGCAGCGAGGCGCTGCTCGTCGGCTACTGCATCGACAACAGCCCGGAGGTGGATCCGAACCGCCGACGCCCGTCGGTGCTGGTCGTTCCCGGAGGCGGCTATGCGATGACCTCCGACCGCGAGGCCGAGCCGATCGCGCTCAAGTTCGTCGCCGCCGGATGCAACGCGTTCGTCCTGCGCTATTCGGTGGCGCCCAGCCTCTATCCCACGGCGCTGGTCGAGGCCGCCGAGGCGATGCGTCTGATCCGCGCGAACGCGGATGAATGGCATGTGGATCCGGGCAAGGTGGCGGTGATCGGCTTCTCCGCCGGCGGCCACCTCGCCGCCAATCTCGCCACCACCGCCGGAGACGACGACCTGCGCGCGCAGGGCTATGATCCGGACGCCGTCCGTCCGAACGCGCTGATGCTCGCCTATCCGGTGGTCACCTCCGGCCCGTTCGCCCATCGCGGCAGCTTCGAAATGGTGCTCGGCGAGCGCCAGAACGATCCGGCCGCGCTGGAGGCGCTGTCCATCGAGAAGCATATCGATGCGAAGACGCCGCCGGTGTTCGTCTGGCATACGATGACCGACGACACGGTGCCGGTGGAGAACACGCTGCTGCTGATCCAGGCGTGCAAGGCCGCGGGCGTGAGCGTCGAGGCGCATCTGTTCCCCGAAGGCGGGCATGGTCTGGCGCTGGGCACCGAGGAGACCGCGTGGGGAGGCCAGGGCAACGTCTTCCCCTGCGTCCAGGTGTGGCCCACCCTGGCGGCGGACTGGTTGGCGCGCACCTTCGACGGGGCCGCCAGATAGCATCATCCCTCACCTATTCACAAGGAGTTGGCAATGGTCGTCGCCGCTTGGAACGGATTCCTCGACGAGGGAACGAATCGTCCGTCGGCGTCGCGCACCGCCGTCAACACGGTGGCGCGCGACGTCTCCGCGGGCAAAACCTTCGAGAAGCGCAAGCGCATGACCCCCGAGGAGCGGCATCTGCAGATCCTCGAGGCCGCGACGAAGGTCATCGCCGAAAAGGGCTTCTGGGGCATGGCCCTGCAGGATATCGCCGACGAGATCGGCATCACCGAGGCGGCGCTGTACCATTACATCCGATCCAAGGACGATCTGCTGCGCATGGTGCTCGCCGAGGGCTACGACACTCCGGACGCGGACGAGTTCAACGCCTCGTCGGCCACGCTCACCGACTGCGACGGGCATCGCGTCATGTTCTACCCGCGCTACTGCCTGAACATCGTGCTCTACAACGTGCAGCGTCCGGAATTGGTGCGCCTGTTCTCCACGCTGAACGGCGAGGGTCTGACGCCCGATCATCCCGCCCATGAGTTCTTCGTCGGCCGCCACCAGCGCAACTGGGAGCTGGTGCGTTCGATGGATTGGGCGCTGCCGGACAGTTTCGATCTGGAACGCTTCTACCATATGCACACGCTCGCCATGTCGGCGATGGACGGCCTGCAATACCGCTGGCTGGCGGACAACGCCTTCGATCTGCTCGAGGAGTGGATTCACTTCTCCGACGAGCTGTTCCCTCCACGCGAATGGGAGGGACTGCGCGATCCGGACGAATACGACGCCGATTCAGGCCGCTGCCTTCTGCCGTTTACGCTTCGTTCGCGTTCGTGACCTCGTCCATGAACGCGTGGTAGGCGCCGATCAGACCGGCGTTGCCCGAGTGGCGGCAGCGTTTGACCGGCGTGCGGAAGTCCTTCCAGTTGGGGATGCGCCCCAAGGCCTCCCGCACCAGAGGGAGCAGCGTCACCTCGCGGCTGATCGCGCCGCCCAACAACACGCATTCGGGATCGGTCGCGGCCACGATATTGAAAATGCCGACCGCGAGATAATCCGCCCACCGTTCCACCACCGCGCGCACGTCGGGCTCGTCCAGACGGCGGAACAGGGAACTGGGCACCACCGACTCCTCGGGCACGTCGAATTCGTCGGCGTACATCTGCTTGAGTTTGGACATCGACGCGTAGTCGTGCAGATTGCTGAAACCGCCGGTATCGTAGTTGATCATCATCATGCCGAATTCGCCGGCGCGCCAGTCGCGTCCGCGATGGATGCGCCCGTCGACGAACATGGCCCCGCCGATGCCGGTGTCGATGGCGATCAGCACGAAATCCTGCAGTTTCTTCGCGTTGCCGCTTCTTTTCTCCGCGATGGCCGCGCAGTTCGCGTCGTTCTCCAGCCATACGGGCAACGGTTCATCCAGATAGTTGTTGAGTTCGTCGCCGATGGCGTGCCGGTACAGCAGCGGCAGCGGTCCGGCGGTGACGGCGCGCTGACGGGCGGTGTCGACGAATCCGGGGAAGCTGACGGCCACGCCGTCGATCGGCCCGTCCTGCGATTTCACCACGTCGGCCAGGGCACGGTAGAAGGATTCCGTGCTGTCCACCGGCGTGGGGATGGTGCCGGGCAGCCCCTGCTTCCCATCCTCGAACAGCGAATACCGGATGAAATGCAGTCCCACATCAAACGCAAGCACGCGTGACGTCTCGACCATCGCCCCTCTCTTCCTTATCGAGTTATTTAACTATAACTCAATAAGGCCCCGGCCGCCGCGTTCGGACAAGCCCGAACGCGGCGGAGCCGAAGGACCCCACGCCATCGGCATGGAATCCTTCGGCTCCGGCGAGGAGGCACCCGCCAGCTCCTACTCCTGGCTCTGGCTCTCGTACTGCTCCTTGACCTCCTGACGCGCGGCGGTCATCTCCTTGCTGTTGGCCAGATCGACCTGGTACACCTCGTCGTAGCCGAGCGACTCGATGTTCGCCACGGCGTCGGCCCACACCTGGTCGAACTCCGCGTCGCTGGACGTGAACACCGCCTGCCAGCACGCGTTCACCACCGAGGTCTTGACCTGTCCGCGTACCGCGGAGATCTTGGAATCCTCGTCGGGCGCGCTGTAGGTGGCGCCCGGAATCACCGCCAGCTTGTCGTTGGATTCGAGATACTCCATGGTGGTGCGCGCCCCGCCCATATGCTCCTGCCAATCCACGTCGAGCGCGGTGTCGCGCTTGGCCAGCTCGGAATCCCACATCTGGTAGTTGTAGGCCACGCCGGTGTTCGGATCGATGTCCTTGTTGAGCACGGTGCTGACGTTGAGCTGCGAGGCGCCGGTGGTGTAGTCGCCGCCGCCGTACTCGTCCGGCACGGTCACGCTTTCGCCGGAGACGGCCTTGACGCCGAAGTCGGTCAGATACGGCTGGCCGTCCTCGTCCACGTCCCACGTCAGACCCTGCAGTCCGGCCGCGCCGTTGGTCTGCGAACCGGAGGCCTGGATGCCTTCGGGCGAATACAGCCAGTCGACGAACTTGACCAGACGCTCCTTGTTCTTCGCGTTGGCGCCGATGGCGATGAAGGTGCTGGTGCCGTTGGGCTGGGCGCCCTTCGAGGCGATGGTCATATCGTCGATGTCCAGCATCATGAAGCCCTGGCCGGCCTCCTTATGGTCGGTGGTGTTGTACGCCGCCTGTCCCAGCCACGGCCAGAAGGAGAACAGCACCTTGCCTTCCTTGTACTTGGAGTACATGGTGTCGTAGTTCTGCGTGGTGGATTCCGGATCCACCAATCCCATCTGGTAGGCCTTGTTGAAGAACTTCAGCGCGCGCACGTACTGGCCGTCCTCGTCGATCAGCGACTGGTAGTCGTCTCCCGCGGCGTTGGACAGCACATAGCCGATGCCTTCGGCGTAGCCGTAGAACGCGGGGAACTGGTAGCCGTTCTGCATGGCCTCGCCGTCCCAATCCTTGAACAGCGACAGCGCGTAGATGTCGTCGGTGCCCTCGGCCTCGCGGGCCGCGTCCTGCATCTGCTTGAGCACCGGCAGCAAGTCCTCCAGCGTCCCCACTTCGGGGTAGCCGATCGCCTTGTAGTAGTCCCAACGCACGAACGGGCCGAAGGTCGGCTCCACGCCCTCGCTGGATTCCGTGGGCGCCAGCGACGAAACCGAGGTCGGGATGCCCCACACGCCGCTTTCCTGGTTGGCGGTGGCGGTGAGCTCGTCGATCGCGCTCTGGTACTGCTTGAGATACTCCGTATCGTCGATGTACTCGCTGATATCGGCCACCAGTCCGGCCTTCACCACGTCCTCGGCCTGGCCGTTGCCGCTGCCCATGATGATGATGTCGCCCAGATTGCCCGCCGCGGAGCGGGTGTCGAACAGCGTGCTGCCGCCGCCGGCCACGTTCGGGGCCACGATGTTGAGCGTGATGTTGAACTTGTCTTTGACGAGCTTGGCGAACCAGCCCTTCTGCTCGCCCTGATAGTTGGCGAGCGAGTCGAAGACCTCGACCGTCATCTCCGAGCCGTCGTCGACGCCGTCGGCGGCGGTGTCTCCGCCGCAGGCCGCCATCGACGCGCACATGGCCATGATTCCGATTCCGGCCACCACTTTCCTGCATAGATGCTTCATGCTTCCTCGCTTTCTTCATCGAACGCACGCACCTTCCCATCCTCATTGACACTGGGAGCGATGCGATACGACTTGGTATTCAGGCTATGGCCGACCCGTCGTCGCGAACGAACTATTTCGACGATTTTCGACAAAAAGCCCCGCCGATGCGAGGGGCCGTCGCCACGCCGGCGATCAGGCGTCGATTTCCCGAGCCTGCGCCACGCTGCCCCGCCGCAGATACGACACCGGCATCAATTCGACGTCCCCATCCGCGCCTCGGCGGCGCCTGCCCTCGATCAGATCCACCAGCACGTCCACGGCGCGGTTGCAGGTGCTGTACGGCTGCATCGGAATCTCGTCGATCCGCTCGCCCATGGCGGACGCATGGCCGAACGAGCCCAGCATCAGCATGGAGATGTCGCGGGGCACGTCCTTGCCTTGGGATTGCAGCACGGCGGCGAGATTCGACAGAGCGGTCACATCGCATTGCCCGATCACCGCGGTGATCAGCGGATCCTGCTCGAACGCGCTCGCCGCGATGCGCGAGACGTCCTCGGTGCCGCCGTCGCGCATGGCCACGAACGTCACCGAAACGCCCACCGACCGGGCCCGCGCCATAATGGCGTCCCTGGTGCGCACCAGAAAATTCACCTGCGAAAGATAGGCGGCCACCGGCGAGCCGACGAACAGCACATGCCGATGGCCGAAGCAGCGCAGCACATCGACCGCCTTGCGCCCCATTCTCTCGAAATCGAGGTCGATGGCCACCAGCCCCTCGACCTTACGGGGGCATCCGATCGACACCACCGGCACGCGCGAGACCCGCGCCTCGGCGGCGCGCGGATCCTCCAGCGAGACGTCCAGCAGCACCACGCCGTCCACCGCGCCGGAGTCCGCCATGCGCATGATATCCGTGCTGCCGGCCTCCTCGGTCATCACCAGCACGTCGTAGCCGCGCCTGCGGGCCTGCTTGGCTATGGCGAAGCAGAACGGCGCCCAGTACATATAGTCGGTGGATTCGTCGATCGGAGAGCTCATCGCGATCACGCCGGCGCGGGCGCCCCGCACGGCATGCGTCTCGCCGCGCGAATGGTAGCCGAGCTCACGCGCGGCCCGCATCACCTTCAGTTTCGTCTCGCCGCTGACGGAGCGCTTGCCGCTCATCACATACGAGACGGTGCTGACCGAGACGCCGGCGCGGGCCGCGACCTCCTTTATCCCCGGCATCGCACGGCGAGCACTTCCACTCCGTAGGGGGCCAGCTCATGCTCGACGCCCGCCGCGGCCGACGCATCGCCCACCAGCACATCCGCGCTGTCGGCGTCCACCGGCACCAGCACGCGCCGCGCCTGGCCGGTCATATTCAGCACGAACACGAAATCCGTGTCGTCGTCGCCATGGCGCGTCGCCACCTCCACGCCCTCCGGCGTTTCGAAGGCGAAGACGCCCAGTTCGGCGACAAGCGCGCCGAGGAACGCGTCCATGCCGTCCTCGTCCAGCGGGGT
This sequence comes from Bifidobacterium eulemuris, assembly GCF_014898155.1. Lineage (NCBI taxonomy): Bacteria > Bacillati > Actinomycetota > Actinomycetes > Bifidobacteriales > Bifidobacteriaceae > Bifidobacterium > Bifidobacterium eulemuris. The sequence continues at coordinate 1,523,701 of NZ_CP062938.1, forward strand.
GCCGACGTAGTACGCCCGGCCTTGGCCGAACTCGTTGACGCTGAGCGCGGCGGTATCGGCGTAGAAGTCGTCCCCGTCGTATTCGGCCAACGCGCGGGCGCCCTCGAGATGCATGATGCTGGCGACGATCTCGCCGCGGGCCTGGCCGCCGCCCAGCTCGCCGCCCAAACGCACCGCGACCGTCTCGTCCGGCGCGAGCGCGTCGATCTCCTCGACCCACACGCCGCACACCTCACGCAACGCGCCGGGGTAGCCGCCGGGCACCACCAGATCATGCTCGTCATGGATGCCGGCCATATAGCCGGTCACGAAGCGCCCGCCCTCGCGCACATACTCCTCGAGGGCCTCGGCCACGCCGGGCTTGACCATAATCAGCGCGGGCGCGACCACCAGCGCATACCGCTTGAGTTCCGCGGCCGGCGTGGTGCTGGCGATGACATCGACCTCCACATTGCGCCGGTGCAGCGCGCGGTAGAAGCGGTGCACCTCCTGCGGATACTGGAATCCCTTGGTCGGACCCACACAGCCCTCCAGCGACCAGTAGCTCTCCCAATCGAACATCACGGCCACGCGGGCGCGCGTGTGGGACCCCATCAGCCGGGCACCCACACGCTCCAGCTCCTCGCCGAGCGCCGCGGTCTCGCGGAACACGCGGGAGTCCTCGGTGCCGTCGTGGGCGATCACCGCGCCGTGGAAGCGCTCGCAGCCGCCGATCGACTGGCGCATCTGGAAGAACTGCACCGTGTCGGCGCCATGGGCCACCGCCTGCCAGCTCAGCGCGCGCACCTCGCCGGGGCGCTTGACCTTGCAGAAGGGGAACCAGTTCTGCTGGTTCGGCGTCTGCTCCATCAGCATGAACGGCTTGCCGCCGCCCACCCCGCGCATCAGGTCGTGGCACATGGCCGTGTAGCTGGAGGGCATATCCATGCCGGGATAGTTGTCCCAGCTGACCACGTCCAGCTCGCGGCCCCAGGCGAAGTAGTCGAGGTCCTTGAACGTGCCCATGAGATTCGTGGTGATCGGGGTGGCGGCGTCATGGCGGCGCACCGCATCCCGCTCGTTGACGTAGCAGGCGAGCTGCGACTCGTTCTGGAAGCGGCGGTAGTCCATCAGCAGGCCGGAGACCACCGCCTTCTCGGTGCCGATGCCGTCGCCGTATTCCACCGGCGGCACCACGTCGGCCCAGTCGACGATCGTATGGCTCCAGAAGTTCGCGCACCACGCCCGGTTCAGCGCCTCCAACGTGCCGTATTTGCCCCGTAGCCATTCGCGGAAGGCCTCGGCGCACGTCTCGCAGTAGCACATGCCGCCACCGCCGCCGTACTCGTTGCCGATATGCCAGGCCTTCAGGCCCGGGGTGCCCGCGTAGCGTTCGGCGATGCGCGAGGCGAGTTCGCCGGACAGCCCGCGGAACACGGCGGAGTTCGGGCAGAAGTTGTGGCGTCCGCCGAACACGTGGCGGCGGCCGTTCGATTCGGTGCGGATGACCTCGGGATGGGTGCGCACCAGCCAGGCCGGCAGCGCGGCGGTGGAGGTGGCGAGCACGATGTTGAACTTGTGGCGCACCAGCAGGGCCACGATCCTGTCCAGCGTGGCGAAGTCGTATTCGCCTTCGTCGGGCTGCAGCAGCGTCCACGAGAACACGTTGATGGTGGCTTCGTTGATATGCGCGTGCTCGAGCATCTCGATATCACGCTCCCAGGTCTCCTCGGGCCATTGCTCGGGGTTCCAGTCGCCGCCGAACAGGAAGCTGTCGAACAGGGGTTGCATCGCGGGTCTCCTTAATGATGGTGGGTATGAACGGGTATGGGCGCGGGATCGGCTCAGCGGGATGGGGCAGACGGGTCAGACGGATCAGACGCGCCCGCGCGGTACGTCACGTCGTGGAAGACCACCTCGCCGCCGCCGTGCGCGTACACGCCGAGCAGCACGCCGGTGAATCCGCCCGCGTTGGAGAACGACAGCACCTTGCCGGGCGCGAACCCCAGCGGCACGGACGTATCGCAGTCGGCGGAGCGCGCCTCGAAATGGTAGCCGCGCTCGTCGCCGCGCACGATCAGCGTCAGCATCGGCGCCGCAGGCAGGCTGGTCATGCCCACCGTCGTGGACAATCCGGCGTTATGCACGCGGGCCTCCACGGTGACGACGCCGTCGTTCGCCGCGTGGGCGGCGACGGTGAGATAGTGGGCCGAATTGGCGTACACCACCACACCGGTCTGCCCGGTCTCCAGGCTTTTCGGATTGGCCAGCGTGGCCTGGAAGGCGAAGCGCACATCGGTCTGGCGCGTGCCGATCAGCGGAGCACCGTGCGTAAGGCCGAAATCCTGCTCCCGGGCCCGCACCGCGATCGTCGCCGAGCCGTCCGTCGCGTTCGACGATTCGACCAGATAGCGATGTTCGGCGTCGATGGCGGGCGTCACCCACGCGACCGCCTGCTCCAGCGAGCCGCCGTCGCCGACGAGCGCGCAGTCGTAGGATTGGTCGGCGAGATCCGGCCAGCCGTCCTTCCAGTCGAACCAGACGGCGTAGGGTTCGCGGCCCACCCAGCCCTGGGCGGGATATTCGTCGTTGTTGCGGGTGCCGTGGAACACCATCAGCGTGCGGTCGGCCTCGAAGTGGGCGCAATCGCAATGGCCGATAGCCTGCAGCGTCAGATGCGTGCTGCGGTTGGTGATCAACGGATTGCCCGGATACATCTCGTACGGCCCGTAAGGATCGTCGGCGCGGGCGATGTTCTCCATATGTCCCGATTCGGTGCCGCCCTCGGCCCACATCAGATAGTAGGTGCCGCCGCGCTTGTACAGATGCGGCCCCTCGGGGTTGGATCCGGTGATGCCCGCGCAGATGCGGCGGCGCTCGGTGAGCACGGTGCCGTTCGCCGCGTCGATTTCGGACAGGTAGATGCCGGCGGGCTCGTCCTCGCCGCCGCCCTCGTTGCCGCAGATATAGGCTTTGCCGTCGTCGTCGAAGAACAGGCTGGGGTCGATGCCGGGCCACCCCTCCACCCAGATCGGCTCCGACCAGCCGGCGCGCGGATCAGTTGAGGTGAGGATCATATTGCCGGTGTTCACATTGGTGACGATGAGATAGTACGTGCCGTCATGCCAGCGCAGCGTGGGCGCGTAGATGCCCTGGTTGTTGCCCATCGCCTCGTAGGGGAATTGGCTGGCGCGGTCCATCGCGTCGCCGATTTTCGTCCAATGCTCGCCGTCCTCGCTTTCGAACACCGGCAGTCCGGGGAAATACTCGAACGAGCTGTTCACCATCAGATAGCCGCCCTCGGGTCTGACGCAGATGGTGGGATCGGGGTGGAAGCCGGAGGCGATGCGCCGCGCCGGCTTGACGTTGAATAAGGTCATACTGCTGCTCCTTTGCAACGAACGAGGGAGAGACACGGCTGCCTCTCCCTCGCGTTTGTCTACGGACGCCCTCGGCGCGTGCCGGTCGACGCCGGGCCCGGTCGGGCGCTTGGATATGCGATTGCCGACTAGACGTTCAGCGGGTCGGCTCCCGGACGCACCAGCACCGGCAGGGTGTGGTAGTCGTAGGTCTTGGTGTACCAACGGCCCGGCTCGTGGCTTTCGCCCGTGATCAGGTTGACCCACGGCTCGCCCGCATGGTCGCCGCCGGCATCCGGCACATAGAAGCGCGCGGTGCCGTCCTCGCTGAACACCGGCGCCACCAGCAGATCATCGCCCAGCATGTACTGCGTGTCGATGTCCTCGCAGGAGGGATCATCCGGGAATTCGAGAACCATGGCGCGCATCATCGGCACGCCGGTTTCATGCGTGACCTTCGCCTGCTCAAGCAGATAGGGCTTGAGACGCAGCTTGAGCTTGGTGAACTCGCGGGAGACGTCCACCGCCTCGTCGCCGTACAGCCACGGCACCTTGTATTCGGTGGAGCCGTGGTAGCGCGAATGCGAGCTGAGCAGGCCGAACTGGGTCCAGCGCTTGAACAGATCGGGGGTGGGCTTGTCCTCGAAACCGGCGATGTCGTGGCTCCAGTAGCCGAAGCCGGACATGCCGAAGCTCAGGCCCGCGCGCAGGGACTCCGCCATCGACGGATAGTTCGACGAGCAGTCGCCGCCCCAGTGCACGGGGAACTGCTGGCCGCCGACGGTGGCCGAACGGGCGAAGAGGATGGCCTCATCCGCGCCCTTGACCTCGGCGATCACGTCGTACACCGCCTTGTTGTACAGGTAGGTGTAGTAGTTGTGCATCAGTTCGGGGTCGGAGCCGTCGAAGTAGCGCACGTCCTTGGTGGGGATGCGCTCGCCGAAGTCCGTCTTGAAGCAGTCGACGCCCTGGGCCATCAGACGCCTGAGGTGGTTCTGGTACCACGCGGTGGCCTCGGGGTTGGTGAAGTCGACGATGGCCATGCCGGCCTGCCACAGATCCCACTGCCACACGGAGCCGTCGGCGTTCTTGATGAAGTAGCCCTTGGCCGCGCCTTCCGCGAACAGCGGGGACTTCTGGCCCACATAGGAGTTGATCCAGGCGCACACCTTCAGGCCGCGCTCATGCAGTTTGGCCAGCATGCCCTCGGGATCGGGGAACTTGGACTCGTCCCATTCGAAGTTGCACCACTCGAGCTCCTTCATCCAACGGCAGTCGAAGTGGAACACGCTCAGCGGGATGTCGCGCTCGGCCATGCCGTCGACGAACTCCATCACGGTGTTCTCGTCGTAGTCGGTGGTGAACGAGGTGGACAGCCACAGGCCGTAGCTCCATTCGGGCACCAGCGGCGGCTTGCCGGTCAGGTCGGTGTAGGTGTTGAGGATGCCCTTGAGGTTCTCGCCGCCGATCACCGAGTAGCTCATCTCCTCGCCGGGCAGGGAGAACTGCACGCGGGAGACCTTCTCGGAGCCGATTTCGAAGCTGACCTTGCCGGGGGTGTCCACGAACAGGCCGTAGTTCTTGTTGCTCAGATAGAACGGGATGTTCTTGTACGCTTGCTCGGTGCCGGTGCCGCCGTCCTCGTTCCAGATCTCGACGCTCTGGCCGTTCTTGATGAAGTTGGTGAAGCGCTCGCCCAGGCCGTAGATCTTCTCGCCCACGCCGAGGTCGAGCTGCTCGGAGACGTGCAACTGGCCGTCCGGATCGGTGACCAGCGCCTTGGCGCGCCAGCCGGAGTGCGCAATCTCCTTGCCGTCGTAGAGGTACTGGAAGTCGATGGTCTCGCCCTTGGCGATCCTCAGGGTCAGACGGCCGGAGGTGAATTCCCACGCCTCGTCGTTTTCCGTGATCTCGACGTCCGGATCGGTTTCGTTGAGCTGGAACTTGGGGCAGTTCGAGCGGTCCTTGCGCAGGTTGATCAGACACGTGGTGATGATGTCGGGACGCGGCGAGGTGACCTCGATGGTGAGGATGCCGCCGCCGAGCGTCTGGCCGGGGTGGTGGATCGGCACACCGAACGGGCAGAACAACGTGAGCTTCTTGGGCTCGACGTTGGCCGTGTAGATGTTGGCCGCGTACTTGACGTCGTAGCCGTCGCGGATCAGCCAGCCGCCGTTGAGGAACTTCATAAAGCCTTGCTCCTTTGCAGTGCGGGGCCGCGCTCCGTCGACGGAACACGGCCCGGTCGTCATTTGACTTATTTATAAGTTTATAAATAAGCTTGGGCGACACGCCCAAAAAGTCGAATATCATGCGCGGATTCGCCCACATGCACCGCGGCCTCGGGCGCGGTCGCATACCCGCCGGACACGTTCGACCAGTACCGCAGCGCCCTGTCCGCATCCAGCATAATGCTGATCTGACGGGACTCGCCGGCGGCGAGCGCCACCTTGGCGAAGCCCCTGAGCTCCTTGACGGGCCGGTCCTCGCCGGTGCCCTCCAATCCGAGATACACCTGCGGCACGGCCTTGCCCTCGCGCGCGCCCACGTTCGCCACGGTGAAACTCACGCGGATGTCGTCACGCACGCGCCGCACGTCGAGGTCGCGGTATTCGAAATCCGTGTACGACAGGCCGTGCCCGAAGGGGAACAGCACCGGAACGCCGCGGGTCTCGTAATGACGGTAGCCGACGTACACATCCTCGGCGTAGTCGACGTGCAGCCCGGGGCCGAAGGTGCCGATCGCATGCGCCGGGCAGTCCTCCAGCGCGAGCGGGAAGGTCTCGGGCAGATGGCCGGACGGGTTCACGCGGCCGAGCAGCGTTTCGGCGAGCGCCGTGCCGCCTTCGCAACCGTTGTACCAGCTCCAGACGATGGTCGTGGCGCGCTCCGCCCACGGCATCGCGACCGGCGAGCCGGCGACGAAGGCGAGGATCGTGTTCGGCGCGGCGTCGAGCAGCGCCTCGATCAGCGCGTCCTGCCCGTACGGCAGGCGCAGATCCTCACGGTCGCGCCCCTCCAGATCGTGCTCGTGGTCGAGTCCGCCGACGAACAGCACCGGATCGCCGGCCGCCGCGAATTCGCGGGCCAGGGCCACGGCCTCATCGCGAAGCTCGCGCGCGCGCTCGGCGTCGTCCACGCGCTCGTCGACGGAGTTCTCCAGGCTTTCCTCCTGCCAGGAGGCGTCCTGCGTCACCTGCTTGGCGTCGTATCCCGGCGCGTAGGTGATCTCGACGTTGCCGCCCAGCTGGCCGTTGAGACCGAGCAGCGGCGAGACCTCGTGCAGCGCCTTGATGACGGCCGAACCGCCGCCGTTGGAGTGGATGCGGTCGGCGTTGGCTCCGACGACGAGCAGGCGGCGCATGGCGCGCGCGTCCAGCGGCAGCAGTCCGGCCTCGTTCTTGAGCAGCACGACGGATTCGCGGGCCACATCCAGCGCCGCGCGCGTGTGCTCGACGGTGGCGTAGGATCCGGCGGCGCGGTCGGCGCGGGCGTCGCCCAGCATATGCAGCGCGTCCATCACGCACAGCACGCGCCACACCTTCCTGTCCACGTCGGCCTCGCTCACCTCGCCGGATTCGATGGCCGCCTTCAGCGGGTTGGCGAAGAAGTATTCGTCGAAATCCGCCGTCACCGACATCTCCACGTCAAGCCCCACCTCGGCGCTGGCCTTGGTGCGTTTGACCGCGCTCCAGTCGGAGACCACGAAGCCGTCGAAACCCCATTCGCCTCGCAGAATATCGTCGAGCAGCTCTTTGGATTCGCAGCATTGCGTGCCGTTGACCAGGTTGTACGCACCCATCAGCGACAGCGCGCCGCCGTCGTTCACCGCCGCCTCGAAGGCCGGCAGGTAGATCTCGCGCAGGGCACGTTCGCCGATCGTCTCGTCGACGTCGAGCCGGTCGGTTTCCTGGCTGTTGGCCGCGTAGTGCTTGGCGCAGGCCGCCACGTCGGATTCCTGCACGCCCTGGATGTAGGCGACGCCCATATCCGCGGTGAGCTGCGGATCCTCGCTCATGTACTCGAAGTTGCGGCCGCACAATGGACTGCGTTTGATGTTGATGGAGGGGCCGAGGATCACGTCCTTGCCGCGGCCGCGCGCCTCCTCGCCGAGCACCTCGCCGACGAGACGGGCGAGGCGCGAGCTCCAGGTGGAGGCGAGGGCGGAGCCGGACGGCAGATAGGTCACGTAGTCGCGCGTGTTGTACAGCGGCATCCAATTGTCGTTGTGCAGTTCGGCGCGCACACCCATCGGACCGTCGTCCATCTTGAGCGAGGGGATCCCCAGGCGGGGCACCCCTTCCGTGCGGAACAGTCCCGCGGCGTGGATCATGCCGATCTTCTCGTCCAGCGTGAGTTGCGCGAGCAGCTCGCTCGCCTTCGTCTTATTGGCTTCGGTGATGACGGTCATGGCGTCCCCGTCCCCTCCTTCGTTATTGGTTTCGTTCCGTCGTGCCGTGCGAAACGGAACGCGGCGGCGAGCGAAAGCCCGCCGCCGGCGTGGTTATGCGATCGAGATACGGAAGCCCACCGGCACTTGGGCGTCCACGCCGGCGCGTTCGGCAGGCGTGACGACCAGCGCCTCGTTCGTGCGCTCCCACGGCACCTTGCCCGCGCCCAATTGCTCCACATCGGTGACGATGCCGTGGAACTGCGCGCGCTTGCCGTCGTGGTAGGCGAAGAAGCTGGTGATGGCCAGCTCGCGCGCCCCGGCCGGATTGAGGCAGAAGGCGTAGATGTCGCCGTTGCGGGCGGTGAACCGCCAGTCGGCCGCCGTCCATTCGGTCGCCTCCTGGTCGGCGAACGAGCCGGATCCCGCCTGGGTCGGCCCCTCGCCGCTCACACGCCACGGCCGGGCGCCGTAGATGCCCTCGCCGTTGTCGGCGAGCCAGGTGCCGATGCCCTCAAGCAGTTCGCGGTCGTGGGCGGCGATCGAACCGTCGGCGCGCGGGCCGACGTTGAGCAGCAGGTTGCCGTTCTTGCTCACCGTGTCCACCAACGTGACGATCAGTTCCGCCAGGCCCTTGTATTCGAGGCTGTTGGTGTAGCACCACGAATTGCGGGCGATGGCGGTGTCGGTCTGCCAGACGAACGGCGTCGGCGCCGCGTAGCCGCCGCGCTCCACATCGGCCAGACCGGCGCCGAAGGCCATGCAGTCGTCCTTGTAGCACACGATCACCGGCACGCCCCATTCGACGCCGCGGTTGTAATAGTAGGCGGCGAAGCGCTTGATATACGGCTTGAAGGACTCGTGCTGGATCCACCAGTCGAAGTAGACCATCTCCGGGCGGTACTTGTCGACCAGCTCGCACACGCGCAGCAGCCAGTCGTCGAGATACTCCTCGTCGGGGCGCGGCAGGCTGAACAGATCCTGGTTGTCGGGCTCGGGGTGGGCCGGCCAGTAGAAGTCGCCACGCTTCATCGGCTCCTTCACGTCGGAGTCGAACTCCTGCCCATGCCCCATGAACCACCAGTGCTCGGCGCGGTGGTTCGAAGTGGCGAAGTGCATGCCGTGGCGCAGCGTGGCCTCGCGCAGCTCGCCGATGATGTCGCGCTTGGGCCCCATCTCGGCGGCGTTCCAGTGCGAAAGCTCGCTGGCGTACATCTGGAAGCCGTCATGATGCTCGGCCACCGGGAAGTAGTATTTCGCGCCGGAGGCCTGGAACACGTCCAGCCATTCGTCCGCATCGAAGGCCTCGGCGGTGAACATCGGGATGAAGTCCTTGTAGCCGAACTCCTTCTGCGGACCATAGGTGGCCACATGGTGCTCGAATTCCGGATATCCCTGGATGTACATATTGCGCGAATACCATTCGTTGCGGAATTCGGGCACGGTGTACAGTCCCCAGTGGGTGAAGATGCCGAATTTGGCGTCGGGGAACCAGTCGGGCACCGTGACGCGGGACAGCGACTCCCAGGTCGGCTCGTACGGGCCGGCGGCGATCACCGCGTCGACATGCTTGAGATCAATCATCGAAGGTGCTCCTGTTCCAATCGAAACCGACGGCCTGGCACCACGAGCGGGCGATGATCATCGCGCCGCGCTCGAAGGGGTGCACGCGGTCCGGGCTGGCGAGGCAGCCGTGCAGTTGGGTGAGCCAGTGGTCCACGGCCGCCTGCGTGTCCACGAAGACGGCGTCGTGGCGTTCGGCCACGCGCTTGGCGGCGGCCGCGTATTCCTCGACCTTCGCGCGCATCTGGTCGTGCGGGTTCGGCTCGAACATGAACGGACGCATCACGATCAGACCTTTGAGGTTCGGCGCCTCGGCCTTGGTGCGCTCCAGCAGCTCGTCGTAGATGCGCTCGTACTCCTCGACGGTGTTGAGGCGGGCCTGCCACAGCGGGCCGTCGAAGTGGCGCCATGCGTCGTTGACGCCGATCATCACGGACACATAGTCGGGATTGAGGTCGATGACGTCCCGCTGCCACCGCTCGGCCATCAGCACGATGTCGTCGCCGCTGATGCCGGAGTTGATGGTGCACAGCGCGCGGTCGGGATAGACCGCGGTCAGCAGATTGTGCAGCGTGTTGACGTAGCCGTTGCCGTAGCCCCAGCCGCCGGGGGTGGCGGTCCGGTCGCGGTCAGCGTCGGTGATGGAGTCGCCGACGAACACGATGCGTGAGGATTTGGGGAAAAGAAACATGCCGCTCCTTGGGGATTGCCCCTGGAAAAGAATTGTGGAAATACGGCACGGGGCGCCGATTCCGGCTATGCGGTTCGGCGCCCCGCGTCATGGGTTGCTTTCATTGGCCGGAATGGACCGGCCGGACGGACGGGGCCTGCGGCATCGATCCGAAGGCCCCGGCCTCGATCAGTTCTCGGACTGGTAGTCCTCGACGATCTGCTTGCGGGCCGCGTCCTGGTCCTGGGCGTTCTTCATGTCCACCTCCAGAACCTGGTCATAGCCCAAGCCCTCCAGATCGGTGCGCATGCCGTCCAGAATGGACTGGAACTCGCTGTCGCTCGAGGCGAACACGGCCTGCCAGGAGGCGTTCACCACGGTGGTCTTGAGCTGGCCGCGCAGCGTCGAGATCTGGGAGTCGTCCTCGGGCTTGACGAAGCTGGCACCCGGGGCGACGAGGATCTTGTCGTTGGCCTCGAGGTATTCCATCGCCGTCTTCGCGCCGCCCATATGCTCCGACCAGTCGTTGTCCAGAGCGGTGCTGAACTGGCTTTCGATGACGGAAGGCCACAGCGAGGCGTCGTACGCGTAGCCGGTCTCCGGATCGATGTCGGAGGCGAGCACGGTGACGAAGTTCAGCGCGGACACGCCGTCGGTGTAGTTGCCGCCGCCGTATTCGTCCGGTACGGTGCCGCCGGAGCCGTACTTCACCTGGTATCCGAAGTCGGTGAGCACGGGCTCGCCGTCGTCGTTCAGCTCCCAGGTCAGGCCCTCCACGCCGGCGGAGGAGCCGCTGGTCTGGCCGCCGGAGGCGTAGATGCCTTCAGGCGAGTACAGCCAGTTGATGAAGTCGACGCAGCGCTGCTTGTACTCGGCCTTCGCGCCCAGCGCGATGACGTAGGTGCCGCCGTTGGGGGTGGCGCCGTAGGAGAAGATCTGCATGTCCTCAAGCGGAGCGAGCATGAAGCCCTTGCCTGCGGCCTTGTTCTCGGTGGTGTTGTACGCCGCCTGACCCAGCCACGGCCAGAAGGAGAACAGCACGTTGCCCTCCTGGTACTTGGCGTACATGGTGTCGTAGCTCTGCGTGGAGGACTCGGGATCGACCAGGCCCCTCTGGTAGGCCTGGTTGAAGAACTCCAGGGTCTGCTCGTAGATGCCGCCCTCTTCGGAGACGTCCTCGTAGTCGGAGCCGTCGGCCTTGGCCAGCACGAAGCCCATCTCATCGAAGCCGTAGAAGCAGGTGGGCTGCTTGGCGTTGTTCATCATGTTGTCGTCCCAATCCTTGAACAAGGACAGGGCGTACACGTCGGTGCTGCCGGTGTCGGCGCGGGCCTGCTCCTGCATCTGCTCGAGCACGTCGAGCAGATCGTCCATATCCTTGATCTCCGGATAGCCGATCTCGGCGTAGTAGTCCCAGCGGATGTACGGGCCGAAGGTCGGCTCGTTGCCCTCGGAGGAGGTCTCCGGCGACTGGGCGGACACGCTGCCGGGGATGCCCCACACGCCGCTCTCCTGGCCCGCGACCTCGTTGATGGAGTCCGTCGCGCTGCTGTACTGCTTGATGTACTCGGCATCGTCGAGGTAGGGCGTCATGTCGGCGATCAGACCGGCCTTGATCAGATCGGCCGTGCTGTGGTTGTTCGCGTTGTAGAGCACGATGTCGCCCAGGTCGCCGGCCGCGGAACGCGTGTCGAACAGGGTCGAGCCGCCGCCGGAGACGTTCGGCGCGATGATGTTCAGCTTGATGTTGAACTTGTCCTTGATGACCTGCGCGAACCAGCCTTTCTGCTCGCCCGCGTAGTTGGCGAAGTCGTCATAGACGTCCAGCGTGATCTCCTCGCCGTTGTCCACGGCGTCGGTGGCCGTGTCGCTGCCGCCACAGCCGGAAAGCGCCAGCATGGCCGATACGGTGAACGCCACAACGGCGGTCAGTTTCCCTCTTTTCATCAAAGAGACCTCCTTGTTTCTTCTTTGTTGTTATTGGGGTTGTTATTGGGTTGGATGGGATGGGATTGGTTGGATCAGCCCTTCACCGCGCCGAGCATCATGCCCTTGACGAAGAAGCGCTGGAAGAACGGATAGACGAACAGGATCGGCAGCACGACGATCACGGAGACGGTCATGCGGATCGAGGTCGGGGTCTGCTGCGTGGCCAGGGCGGCGACGTTGATCGCCGTGCCGCCGGAGGCGCGCACCGAGGCGGCCAGGGAGCTCGCCTGGTTGATGTAGGTGTACAGCAGGTACTGCAGCGAGTACAGCTTCGAATCGGTCATGTAGACCAGCGTGTCCTGGAAGGAGTTCCACTGGCCGACGGCGGAGAAGATGCCCACGGTGGCCAGGATCGGTGTCATCATCGGCAGCACGATCTTCCAGAACACCGTCAGCGTGCCGGCGCCGTCCATTTCGGCGGCCTCCTGCAGCGAGGCGGGGATCGACTCGACGAAGGTCTTCACCAGGATGATGTTGAACGGCTGCACGATGGCGGGCAGGATGTACACCCAGAAGTTGTTGGTCAGTCCCAGGTTCTTCATCGTGATGAACATCGGGATCAGACCGGCGTTGAAGTACATCGTGATGACGATCACGCGGTACCACAGCTGGCGGTGCCACATCTTCTTCTGCGTGAACATGAAGCCGAGGAAGGCGCTGGCGGCCACGGTGAGCACGGTGCCGATCACCGTACGGGCCAGGGAGACGAAGGCGGCGGTGGACAGGCCGTCGAGGGCGAACACCTGCTTGTAGTTCTCCCAATGGATGCCCTGCGGCAGCCAGTTCACATCGCCCGCGGCCGAGGCCGCGTTGTCGGAGATCGAATTGATGATCAGATAGTAGAACGGGTACACGCAGACGAACGCGAAGACGATGCAGAAGATGATGTTGAAGACATTGAACACCTCTTCGCCCTTGGTGCGGCGCAGTGCCGGCGCGACGCCCTGCTTGATCTTACGACTCATGATGGTTCCTTTACCCTTTTCGCTTTCTCACACGATCGACTCGCCACGCGTGCGCTTGGACAGCCAATTCACCAGAATCAGCAGGCCCACGCTCACCAGGGACTTCAGCATCGAGATGGCCGTCGCCAGAGACAGGGAGTTCTGTCCCATACCGATGTTGTAGACGTACAGATCAAGCACCTGGATATGCTCGGTGTTGAACGCGTTCTGGAAGACGTAGTACTGGTCCATGCCGTTGTTCAGGAAGTTGGAGACCGACAGCATGAGCAGCACGAAGTAGGTGGGCAGCAGCTGCGGGACGGTGACGTGCAGGATCTGCTGGAAACGGTTCGCGCCGTCGACCTGGGCAGCCTCGTACAGTTCCTGGTCGATGCCGGAGATGCCCGCGAGGTAGAGGATCGAGCCCCAGCCGACGCCCTTCCACAGGTTCCACAGCAGCATCTTGAGCCAGGTGTGGTCGTCGGAGTCGAGGAACTTGATCGGCTCGGTGATCAGATGCAGGTTCTCCAGCAGCTCGTTGATCATGCCGGTGGAGGAGAACATCGCGAACGCCACGGAGTACACCAGAACCCAGGAGATGAAGTTCGGCAGCGTGGTGAGCGTCTGCACCAGGTTCCTGAACCACTTGGCGCGCACTTCGTTGAGCATGATCGCGAAGATCAGCGGCAGGAACGAGGTGAGGATGTTCAGACCGCTCATGGCGAAGGTGTTGATCAGCACCTGGCCGATGGCCCTGAGCTGGGCCGGGTTCTGCACCATCATCTCGAACCACTGCAGACCGACGAACTCGCTTTCGGACAGCGGGATCGGCGGCTTGTAGTCATAGAACGCGTACAGCCAGCCGAACAACGGCAGGTAGCTGAACAGCAGGGACAGAATCAGGAACGGCACGATCAGCAGCCACAGGTTGATGCTGTGACGCTTGGCGCTGTTGTTGTTCCTGAGCTGCTTCTCGGCCTTGCGGCGCACGCGGCGCTCGCGACGGGACGCGAGTCCGTTTGCACCGTTCGCCGCCGTCAAGTCGCCCGAAGTTGACGCGGCGACTCCGGCTCCTTCTGAAGTGGGCACCTTTCCTCCTTTGGTACGGTGTGTATTCCTAACTGATGATCCCAAGTCATTGGGAGGCGCTTCATTGCCGCCGAACTTGAAATCGCTTATTTATTAGGTTATAAATAAGAATATATACTTGTTTTGCAAACCTGTCAAACCGGCCGCGACACGAGGAAACGAGTATGGTGGTTCCGAAGAAACGGAAGGACAACAATGAAGTTCAATCTCGAAGGACCATTCTGGCAGTTCGTCACGCTGTGCGTGCGGTATTTCGCGCTCAATCTCCTGTTCCTCGTCACGCTGGTTCCGGTGGTGACCATCGGCCCGGCGCGCGCCGCGCTCTACAGCACGGTGTTCGCCTATATCGACAATGAGGACATCCCCCTGTGCCGCGAATATCTGAAGCGGTTCAAAAAGGAGTTCGTGCGCGGCATCGGCGCTTCGCTGATCTTCGTCGTGCTGGCGGCGCTGATCATCTTCGGCATCGTGTTCTGGAACGCGCTCGACACCGATCTCGCCTATCTCACGCTCCCGCTGCTGATCATCGCCGCGGCGGTCGTCTTCCTCACCTTCGAATGCTATTTCCCCCTGCAGGCGCGATACGACAACACCTTCCGGGCCACGCTGCTCAACGCCGTGCGCATTCCCTGGGCCGCGTTCCGCCAGATTCTGGCCATCATCGCCATCGATGTCGCCGCCGCCGCGCTGTTCAGCTTCACCGGATTCTTCCGCGTGCTGTTCGTGCTGCTCGGCTGTGCCTGGCTCGCCTATGCCAAGGCCCTGGTCTATCTGCGCATCTTCGCCCGCGTCAGCGGCGACCCCACCCAAACGCGCGACGACCAGCCCGACTACTCCCTCCCCACCGCCTCGATCCAATAGACAGCGGCCGTGTGGCGCGCCACACGCCACACGCCACACGCACCACGCCACGCGCCACACGCACTATGGCCACACACGCCACGCCACGCACATCGCACACGCCACGCGCCACGCGGAGGTTTTGCTTATCCGCAAGACGTGGTATCTTATTTCGAGTTGCGTGCAAACGCACTGGAGGATTCGCCTAGTGGTCTATGGCGCACGCTTGGAAAGCGTGTTGGTGTAACAGCCTCACGAGTTCGAATCTCGTATCCTCCGCCAACAGGGTTTTGAAAGAGATTTCAAAACCCTTTTTCGTTTTCAAAGCAACGGACATTCCAACGCTTTTCAGAGGTCATAGGCCAAATTGTGTGTCTGGCGACTCCTGTTATTCGGTGGCGTCGGGGTATCGGGTATGGGTGTGGAATTCGTTCCAGTCGATGCCGGTGCCGTACCGCTTGGAAATCCTTAGCCCCGGCAAACTGGCTCTTCGCATTGTGGTGAGTAAGGGCCATTCTGGTTTGTCACTTAACCCAACTTCCGTCTAGCGCACAAGACGATATCGGCGCTTGGGGCTGTACTTGGAACCGATGCCTTCGACCACGCCTTCAGCCATCATGCGAGAAATATAATCGCGGATGGTTTTCGTGGACAATCCCGCGGCATTCGCCAACTCAGATGTGCTGGCGCTTTGCCGTTCAGTCAAATACGTCAAGATGGCTTGCTCTATGTTGCCACGCGAATACGAAACGCCCTCTTGCTCGGTCATCTTGCGATGTCGGAACAGAATACGAAACTCACTCAACGTGCTTACCGAAATAGGAGGGGCCATCAGAGCCTCGGCGAGAGATCCTTTGATGATCGCATATCCGGTTCCGCGGTTCTCAACCACACGACCAACCTTGCCATCGATGTCGGCATAGGGAACATCCTCAAGAATTCTCGAAAGAAACTGATTTCTAGACTGCGTCCCGCCTTTTTCACCAAGTTCTTCGACTGTCAAAGGACCAAACAGGCCACCTGGATTAATGATTTCAAGCCGATCCGGATACAGTTCCACACGCACCGGAGATCCCTGCGCATCCAACGAATAGTCCCTATGCATAAGCGCATTCGCGACCGCCTCGCGAACGGCGGCAAGCGGATACTCCGGCACATCCTCGCGCAAGGCGCCTTGGACCACAGCCCCATGCCTAGTATTGCGCGACACCGCCCGCAAAGCCGTCAGCAGCATGACGGGAATCGAACCATCGATGTTCTCTGAATCCACGAAACGATGCCCGCCCGTAGCGACATCCCCCTTGACCGAAGTCGGAAAAGCCGAAAAAACGACATTCAAGCGAGGGAAAAACTTTTGGGGAAACGAGCCAAGCGCCAACAATCCCGCGATTGTAGGACGCAGTGCGCCTTGAGAATCATAGGCCACGATCCGGCGATTCACCATCAGCTGCTCATCGCTCATCGAAGAGGTGCCGCCAAACGATCCCCCGCGTTGAATCCTCAACCAACCATCCAGCAATTCCTTATCAAGATCATCAACAGTGGCGTCAAACACCATATCAACGTCATTGCGAGCCACACGATGCTGGTTTTCCACAAAACGATCGATCTCGTACATCGTCAGGCGGTAGTCGCCGTCCCCCGTCCTCAAGTACGAGCCTTGCACCCTGCCGTGTTTTTTGACATAACAGGGCTTCTGCGCCGCCGACAATTCAGGAACATTGGCCACAACAACCGGCTTGCCGTCATAACGCAGCACAAGAATATCAGCGTGAACAGCTGGAACAATATGCTCACGAGCTGTCTGGGCCAGCCTCGACTGCAGCAGTTTCACATCGACATCAACCGCTCGGAACGTTTTTTCGGAAATGCCCAGCACTATGACGCCACCAGAAGTGTTGGCGAACGCCACCATTGACTCCACGACCGAGGAAGGAAATCCACCCCCAGCTTCTTTGATTTCGTAATCAGCCAAATCCGTGCCGGCTTCACGCATCAAATCAATCGCATTCGCCAAATCCCTGTCGTTGGAGATTTTTGAGAACATGAGAGCCTGCCTTAAATCAAGAAAGCCAACTAGGAACTTAGCATAACACAACTTCCTAGGTTCCTAAGTAAAGTTCCTAGGTTCCTAAGTAGACTTCCTAGGTTCCTAGGTAAAGTTCCTAGGTTCCAAAGTAATCTTCCTAGGTTCCTAAGTAGAACTTCCTGAGTTCCCGAACTTACGTTCCGGCGCGCATCCGGCTTGCCACACGCGAAGACACGTCATGATCGGGATTGGACGACAGGCTCTTGACGATGGGCGACCCCATTCCCATGCCGAACGGTTCCGATTCCTGTCAACGGCCATCGATTCCGGGCGAGCGACATCCGATCAAGACGGATGGTATCCGACCGCGGCGGAGTAACGGACCGGTTCGACACGCCGAAACACGGGGTGTCGGCACACGTTTGCGCATGTAGCTGCACGTTTGAGGCAGAGTCCTTGATTAGAGCCATCGTGGAGGGTAGCGTAGTCGTTTGGGGGAAGGCTCACCCGCGAAGGGACTGCTGCCTAAGCGGTCGCTGTTGTGGTTTGAACGCGACCGCCCTCCCCTTTCGAGCCGACCATCGGACTGCCGGTCAACCGACGGACCACCTATCACCTTTCGCCCCACCGGGCAGCCCATCGATCGGCCCGGCTCAATCCTCCAGTACGGAAAGCACCTTCTTCTCGTTGTAGAAGGCGAACACCACTCCGCCGATGCCGCACAGCACCGCGGCGCAGATCGCGGCGATACGGTAGCCGGTTCCGGAGGCCATACCGATGGTCGAGACGCCGGTGAACAGCAGCATGGCCACGCTCTGCCCCATCTTCATCGCGAAAGTGCGGGCCGCGTAGAACATGCCCTGACGGTCCTGACCGGTGGTTTTCGAACTGGCGTCAGCGATATTCGCGACGATCGCCTGCGGCAGGATGCCGAACGCGGCCATCGGAATCGCACCCACCACCGACAGGATCAAACCCTGAACCATCGGCGGAATCGCACCCAACAGGCCCGAGCCCAGCATGCCGGCGAAGGCGAACGCGATGGTGAACAGCACGAACGCGCCCAGCAGTAGTCTCTTCTTGCCCACGCGGTTGGCGAACAGGTTGACCGGCAGATAGAACAGCACGGACACGGCGGTCATCAGCACGAAATACACGGTCGAGGTAGTTTCGGGCAGTTTCAGCAGGCTGGTCACGAAGAACGGCAGGCCGGTCTGGAAGGTGGTGATCGCCACCCAATAGACCACGTCGGAGCCGACGAATTTGCGGAACTCGCCGTCGCGGAAGGTCTCCTTAAGCGAGGCGAGCGTGGATTCGCTGGTCGGCTGGGATTTGACGTATTCCTTCTCGTCGATGGCGAACACGGGAACCAGCATGCACACGAACGCGACCGCCGCCATGATGGTGAAGGTCACGCGGATGGCGGTGACCCGGTCGAGTCCCGGCGTCATCGCGCCCCAGATCACAGGTGCCACGTAGGCGATGGCGGTGCCGAACACCCACGTGAACGAGATGGCGGTGGAGATGTTGAGCTGCTGTTTGGAGTCGTGCCCGAGTTCGGCGATCAGCGCGTTGTAGGGCGTGCAGTAGAAGGTGAGCGCGATGTAGTAGCCGATCACGGTGACGAACAGGAACGCGGCGTTCACCCAGCTGGTGCCGTTCACCGGGCTCCAGAACACAAGCACGGTGACCACGGCCAGCGGCAGCGCGGCGAATTTCAGGAAGGGGATGCGCCGGCCCGCCTTGGACTTGCAGCGGTCGGACAGGCTCGCCACCGCCGGGTCGACGAAGGCGTCGAAGAAGCGCGCGAACGCGGTGATGCCGCCCACCACGGTCACCACGCCCAATACCACCAACCCTTGCGGCACGAACACGGTCTGCCCTTGGTCGATGGTCTCTTGGTCGGGCTGGTAGAAGTAGACCAGCCAGTTCGAGATGATGCCGGACAGCAGGGCCCAGCCGAACTGTCCGACGGCGAACGCCCACACTTTGGCGGTGGGCAAGTCTTTGACCGCGCGTGTACCGCCGGCCGTTGGCATCATTGCATCGTTCATGGTTAACCTCCCCCATTGCGAAGTTGACACTATGTTAACGCAATCCTCTCCCTACAATGGACATCATGAGTCGACTCGCCGAACGCATGCCCCACATCATGGCGCTTCCGCGCGCGCTGGGCACGGGGATGATCATCCGCTCGGCGGCCCCTCTCGACGACGCGACGCAGGCGCGAATCCGCGCGTTCGCCGCCGAATACGAACGCCTATTGTCGCGATTCCGCCCCGATTCGCTGGTCGGGGCGATGCGCGAGGCCGAACACGGCGGTGTCTTCGATTTTCCCGAGTGGGCGGCGCCGCTGTTCGATCTGTACGACCGGCTGGTCGACGCGACCGATGGGGCGATCGACCCCTGTGTGGGCGAGGACCTGACCCGGCTCGGCTATGGCGCCGACCTGCGCTTCGTCATGGAGCCGGATGCCGCCGGACATCTGGGCAGCCTTCGCGGGCGGCCGACCTGGCGCGGCGATGTGGTGCGGCATGGCGCCACGCTCGTCACCAAACGCCCGATATCACTGGATTTCGGGGCGTGCGGCAAAGGGTATCTCGTGGACCTCATCGCCACGTTGATCGGCGAGTCGGCGGCGATCGACGGCGATCACGACTCGCTGCTGATCGACGCCGGGGGCGATCTGCTGATCCGCTCGCCCGAAGAGCCGGTCACCATCGCGCTTGAGGATCCTTGGGATTCCGATAACGCCGTCGGCGTGGCGGCGATGTCGGGCGGAGCGTTCTGCGCGAGCGCGCCGAGCCGTCGCCAATGGGGTCAGGCCGCCGGACAGCGGCTTCACCATCTGATCAACGCCATCGACGGACAGCCGGTGGACGATGTGACCGCAGCCTGGGTCGCGGTGCCGGCACGCAAGTCCACAGAACCGACCACCGCGCTGGCCGACGGCCTGGCCACGGCGTTGTTCGTCTCACGCGCCGACCGATTGCGCGCGCGCTTCGCCTTCGACTGCGCCCTCGTGCGCTCCGACCGCACAGCGGCGGTTAGCCCGCGATTCCCAGGCCGGCTGTTCGCGTGCGACCCACGCGCGCGGAGTCCGCTCACGCACAATACGGATATTTCGGACGATTCTGCCCAGTAACACGCGGCGCAACGCGCGATCTAGAAGGAAAACCGCGCGATTTCGCCGAATTTCCGCATTTCCTGCCACAAACTAGATAGGATGTCTAGTAGCAAACAACAGTCGTTTGCAGGACAGTGGCGTTCCACAGTGAGGAAAGGCAGATGATCATGGGGGGACATGTCTGCTCCGTCGCCGGATGCGATAGACAAGCCGAAGCGCAGGGAATGTGCTGCGTGCATTTCACCGCCGCGCTCACCCACGGGGTGTTTCATACACCAGGCTCGCGCGCGACCTCTCCCTCATCGTCCTGAGGAAGCCGCGACCCCTTTCCCGCCATCCCGAGCAAACTGCGGTGTCTTTCCGATTTCCTGAGATGACGCAACGACCTTTCTCTCCGTCATCCTGAGCGAAGGCCGGAGTCGAAGGATATCAAGCCTTTGCCACCAGGCGAGCTGAGATCCTTCGACTCCGCTGCGCTCCGCTCAGGATGACAGGAACGGAACACACGGGCATCGTCAGTCAGTGAGGGCGAACTGCGAGTTGTACAGTCCGGCGTAGAAGCCGTCCGCTTCGAGCAGTTCCTCATGCGTGCCGCGCTCGACGATGTCGCCGTCGCGCATCACGAGGATCATGTCGGCGTCGCGGATGGTGGACAGGCGGTGCGCGATCACGAAGCTCGTGCGACCCACCGTCAGCTGGTCCATCGCCTTTTGGATCAGCTCCTCGGTGCGCGTATCCACCGAGCTGGTCGCCTCGTCGAGGATGAGGATCGGCGCGTCCTGCACCATGGCTCGGGCGATGGTGAGCAGCTGCTTCTGTCCCGCGGAAAGCGCGGTTTTGTCGTCGAGCACGGTGTCATAACCCTGCGGCAGCGAGCAGATGAAACGGTGCAGACCCACGGCGCGGCAGGCGTCCTCGACCTGCTGGTCGGTGACGTCCGGCTTGGCATAGACGATGTTCTCGCGCACGGTGCCGTGGAACACCCACGTGTCCTGCAGCACCATCGAGAACTGGTCGTGCACGTTCCAGCGCGGCACGGACTTGGTATCCACGCCGTCGATGGAGATGGTGCCGCCGTTGATCTCGTAGAAACGCATCAGCAGGTTCACCATGGTGGTTTTGCCCGCGCCGGTGGGACCGACGATGGCGACCTTCTGCCCGGCCTTCACCTCGGCGGAGAAGTCGTGGATGATGGTGCGCTCGGGCGAGTAGCCGAAGCTCACGTGACTGAACTCC
Organism: Bifidobacterium eulemuris; assembly: GCF_014898155.1. Lineage (NCBI taxonomy): Bacteria > Bacillati > Actinomycetota > Actinomycetes > Bifidobacteriales > Bifidobacteriaceae > Bifidobacterium > Bifidobacterium eulemuris. The sequence continues at coordinate 1,544,916 of NZ_CP062938.1, forward strand.
ACGTCGCCGCGCACGCGCGTCGGCTTGCCGTTCGTGTCACGGCCGTAGCCGAGCATCGGCTTGAGGTCGGACTCGTCGGCCATCTCGGGCTCGTCGAGGAATCCGAACACGCGCTCGGAGGCGGCGGCCGTGCGCTGCAGGTTCTGGAAGGCCTGCGCGAACTGGCTGAGCGGCTGGGTGAACAGGCGGATGTACATCATGAACGCCACGATCACGCCGAAGGTGATGGTGCCGTTCATGGCGAGCGCCGCGCCCACCACGCACACCACCACATAGCCGAAGTTGGAGACGAAGTTCATCAGCGGCATCATCAGGCCGGAGAGGAACTGCGACTTCCAGCCGGAGTCGTACAGGTCGGCGTTGTACTGTTCGAACTGCTCGATCGACTTCGCCTCGCCGGAATAGGCCTTGACGACCACATGGCCGGCGTACATCTCCTCGACATGGCCGTTCACGTCGCCCAGCGCGATCTGCTGGCGGGTGAAGTACTTCTGCGAGGCCTTCATAATCACCATCATCACGACGACGCCGACCAGGGCGGCGCCGATGGCGCATAGGGTGAGCTGCCAGCTGTTGTAGAACATCATGACGAGCGAGCCGACGAACAGCGTGACCGAGGTGATCAGGCTGCCCAAACTTTGGCCGAGGGTCTGGCCGATGGCGTCCACATCGTTGGTGATGCGGGAGAGCACGTCGCCGTAGCTGACTTTGTCGAAGTATTTGAGCGGCAGTTTGTTGATTTTCGCGCTGATGGCCGTGCGCAGGTTCTGCGCCACCCGTTGGGTGACGGTGGCCATGAGCAGGCTCTGCAGGTAGCCCAGCAGCGCGTAGCCGACATACAGCGCCACGAGGATCAGCGCGATATGCGTGACCGCGTCGAGGTCGATCGCGCCGAGCACGGGCTTGCCGTCGACCATGGCGGGCAGGCCTTTGGCGATTTCGTTGGTGACGTCCTTGAGTTTGTCGGGACCGATGATCTGGCAGACGGTGCCGGCCATGCCGAGCACCAGCGCGACGATGACGGCCGGAATGTATTTGCGTGCGAAATCGATGAGCTTGCCCATCGAGCCGCCGAAGTCGGCCGGCTTTTCGACGACGCCGCCCATGCCCGGGCCGTGGCCGCGCCCACCCATCGGGCGCCTGCGTGTGGTTGATTCAGTCATATTCGTTGCCGTCCTTACGAAGCGAGTTCTTCCGGGGTGAGCTGGGATTCGGCGATCTGCCGGTACACGTCGCATTCGTCGAGCAGCTGCTTGTGGGTGCCGTGGCCGACCATGCGCCCCTGTTCGAGCACGACGATCTGGTCGGCATCCATGATGGTGCCGATGCGTTGGGCGACGATCATCTTGGTCGCGCCCTGCGCGTGGGTTTTAAGCGCGTCGCGCACGGCGCGGTCGGTGCGGAAGTCCAGCGCGGAGAAGGAATCGTCGAAGATGAGGATCTCCGGGTCGCGCCATACCGCGCGGGCGATGGACAGGCGCTGCTTCTGCCCGCCGGACACGTTGGAGCCGCTTTGGGCGATGGGGGCCTGGTAGGCGCCGTCCATCTTCTCGACGAATTCCGTGGCCTGGGCCACGCCGCACGCCTCGCGTACGGAGGCGGTAAGCGCCTCGCCCGTCAGCACGCCTTCTGTCGCCGCACCGACTGCCCCCTCTTTCGTCATGCCGAGCGCAGTCGAGGCATCTCCCCTCCGCCCGTCGCCGTAGCTCACATTGGATTCGACCGTACCCTTGAACAGCACGGAGGTCTGCGGCACATAGCCGATCTTGTCGCGCAGGGCCTTGACCTCGTAATCACGCACGTCCATACCGTCGACGAGCACCTGCCCCTCCGTGGCGTCGTAGAAGCGCGGCACGAGGTTGATCAGCGTGGATTTGCCGGAGCCTGTGGAGCCGATGAAGGCGATGGTCTGGCCGGGCTTGACGGTGAAGCTCACATGTTCGAGCATCGGCGACTGGGAGTCGGGATAGGTGAAGGTCACGTCGCGGAATTCGACCTCGCCGGCGACCCCGGGTTCACCTTCCGTGCGGGGCCCATCGGCGATGGTGGGCTTGGTGTCGAGCACTTCGAGCACGCGCCTGGCGGACACGTCGGCGCGGGGCCACAGCACGAACACCATGCTCAGCATCAGGAAGCTCATGATGACCTGCACGGAATAGCTGGAGAACACCACCATATTGGAGAAGAGGGTGAGTTTGTCAGTGGCCTCGGCCGCCTCGATCAGGTAGGCGCCGATCCAATACACGGCCAGCATCAGACCATTCATGATGGTGTTCATCAGCGGCATCATGACGGCCATCGCGCGGTTGGTGAACAGCTGGGTGTCGGTGAGGTCCTTGTTGGCCTTGGCGAACTTCGTCTCCTGGTAGTCCTCGGCGTTGTAGGCGCGCACCACGCGCAGGCCGGTGAGGTTCTCGCGGGCCACGAGGTTGATGTTGTCGGTGAGCTCCTGCATGGCGCGGAACTTCGGCATGACCAGCGCCATCAGCGCGGCGATGCCCACCAGCAGAATAGCCACGGCGATGCCCGTCGCCAGCGTCCATTCGAAGCCTTTGCCGGCGATTTTGCACACGGCCCACACGGCCATGATCGGCGCTTTGACGATCATGGTCAGGCCCATGGTGATGAACATCTGGATCTGCGTGATGTCGTTGGTGGAACGCGTGATCAGACTGGCGGTGGAGAAGCGGTTGAGTTCGGCCGTCGAGAACGATTCGACCTTGGCGAACTCCAGGCTGCGCAGACGCTGGCTGAAGGAGGCCGCCACCCGCGCGGCGAAGAATCCGGTGATGATCGCGCAGGCCACGGAACCGAGGGAGATCGCGAGCATCTTGCCGCCCGCGATCCAGATGTCGCTCATCTCGCTGCCTTGGGTTTCGACCAATGTGGTGATTTCCGACATGTAGTCGGGCAGCTCCAGGTCAAGCCAGATCTGCGCGACGATGAAGACGAGGGCGACGAGCATTTCGCCGATCTCCGTCTTCGACAGATATTTGCAGATACGAAGCATGTTTTCCTCTCAATATTTATTTCTTACAGTGTAAGGTATTTGACATCGTAAACCTTGGAGCGACCTGAACGCGGTATTGTCCGCCGACGAATCGCCGTCATCCGAACAGCCGCGATTCAGCCCTTTCGCTTGGCGTCCGCCGCGAAGGCGGCGTCGATCTGCTCGCGTGTCGGCCGGGGCTCCCCCGGCACACACAACGAGGAATAGGTCATGAACTCCACGATCAGGTCAACGAACTCCCGCGTGCGGCGTTCCCCCATCTGCTGGAACACCCAGCACATCATCGAGCGCATCTCCTCGACATACTCCTCGCCTTTCCCCCGCCCCGCGTCGGTGAGATTGACCAGGATATTGCGCCTATCCTTGGGATCGATTTCGCGTGTGATATACCCCTTCTTCTCCAGCGTCGACAGCAGGGTCGAGATGCGGCCGGAGCTGCTTTGCGAGGCGACGGCCAGCTGGGACGGCGTCATGGTGCCGTTGACCAGCAACTCATGCAGGACGGCCGGTTCACCTTTGACCGCACGACCGAGGCGGTCGGTCGCGGAGGACCGGAGCCTCTTGATCTTGCCCATCAACTCGGTGACCGCATCCAATTCCCACGACATGACCGCTCCTTTCACGAACGGTCACCATAATATCTTACGGTGTTTACTATTCGCCTATGCGATATGTTCACAGGGTAAAAGATGGCGTATCCGACGCCACCGACCAGCGGCCTTTCAACGGGTTGGTACTTGGAATCGCCGAGCGCCACAACGTCTTAGTCACGATGCCGCAAAGCGGCCTTGAGATCACGGCTGCGATACCGCTCGCGCAGCCAGCAGTAGCCTCCGAACGCCACCAGCCACACCAATCCGGCGATGGCCGAGCCGCGCGTATCGTCGGCGAGAAACAGCGTGGCGTACACGAACACGAAGAACACGATGGCGATGGTGTTGAGCCACTTCCACGCCGGCATCACGAAACCGTCGGCGATGAAGTCGGCGCTGCGGCGGTAGCGCCGGTGCGCGACCATCGTCAGGATGTAGATGAACAGGAACACGGCCGAACTGGCGGACGAGAACAGCACGAACGCGCTGGAGATCTGCGGGAACGCATTGACCACCGGGGAGAGCAGGATCAGCACGGCCGACGCGATGATCGCGCGGGCCGGCACCTTGCGCTTCGAAACGACGCCCAGCTTGTTCAGCGCCGGCGAATTGGACTCGGCGGCCAGCTGGTAGAGGTGGCGGCCCGCGGAGTACAGCAGCGAGTTCAACGCGGACGAGGCCGCGGTGATCACCACGAAGAACACCAGCGCGGACGCCCAGTTGAGCCCCGCGTACTGGAACACCATGATGAACGGCGAGGCGAAGGAGCCGTCGTCGTTCGGCTGGAACGAGGTCCACGGCACGATGCACATAATGGCCACCAGTGCGCCCACATAGAAGATGAGCACACGCACGATGATCTCGTTGATCGCCTTGGGCAGCACCTTGCGCGGATTCTGTGTTTCAGAGACGGTGACGCCCACGAACTCGATCATCTCGTAGGCGAAGAACACCATCTGGAAGCTCATCAGGAACGCCAGCCAGCCGTTCGGCGCGATGGAGAAGCCGTCGATCAGATTGGCGACGCTCGCCTGGCCGGCGGGGCTCGCGTGGTCCATGCCTTCGATCTGCACGGCCGGGTATCGGAAGCCGATCACCACCATCACCACGGCGGTGGCGATCATCGCCACAATCAGCGTGATTTTGATCATCGAGAACCAGAACTCCACCTCGCCGAACACCTTGACGGCGATGAGGTTGATCGAGACGAGCACCACAAGGAATCCCAGCTCGATCAGCCACTTCCATGAGCTCAGGTCGATGCCGAAGGTGTCGAAGAAGGTGACGAAATAGGTGGAGACGGCGGTGATCTCGGTCATGCCGAGCAGCACCAGCGCCACCCAATACGACCATCCGGCGAAATGCCCCCATCCGTTGCCCAAGTAGCGCGTGATGAAGTTGATGAACGTGTGCTGGCTCGGATCGCGGTACATCATCTCGCCGATGGCGCGCATCAGGAAGAACATGATGACGCCCACCGCGATATACACGAAGACGATGCTCGGACCGGTCAGGCTGATGGATTTGCCGGGCCCCAAGAACAGGCCGGTGCCGATGGTTCCGCCGATGGCGATGAACTGCACATGGCGGTTCGTCAGCCCACGGTTCATCTCGTTGTTCTCATCCAGGCTCTCGACGGACGCGAGTTGGCCGGTGGTGTTTCCGGTGGTGTTCTTCGATGCGGTCATAAGGAGCCAACCTACCGCGCTTATGTTACGAACCCAACACGCGGCCCATCGCACCGCCCATCTCGCTGCCCATCGCACCGCCCACCATGCGACCCATCGTGCGGGCCATCGTGCGGGCCATCATGCGACACCACCCTTGGTGCCGTACTTTCCATAGTGCGGTGCCTCGAAAACGTTAGAAAACCAACCCACCGCACGTCCGAGACGAATCCATTCGCTAATGTGGTGCGCATGACCCATGATCTGATTTCGTTGACCATCATCATGGCGGTGGCGGTGATCTGCCCGATCCTCGCCGAACGCATCCCCGGCAAGCCGATTCCCCAAACCGTACTGCTGCTGGTGTTCGGCATGGCGCTCGGACCCCATCTGCTGAACAAAATCTGGCTCACCGACGCGGTGGATCTGCTCAGCGAACTCGGTCTGGCGTTCCTCTTTCTGTTGGCCGGCTACGAAATCGACCCGAAGAAACTCGGCGGCCACCAGGGCAAGGTGGGACTGCTCACGTGGGTGGCGACGCTGGCCATCGCATGGCTGGCCGTATTCCTGGTGCCGTTCTTCGCCGCGCACGACATGAACGGCGTCGCCGCGGTCATCACGCTCACCACCACCGCGCTCGGCACGCTGATGCCGATTCTCAAGGAACGCTCCCTCACCGGCACGCCCGTCGGCGAGGCTGTGATCGCCTACGGCACGTGGGGCGAACTGGGGCCGGTGCTGGCGATGGCCGTGCTGCTGTCGGCCCGCTCCCAATGGCAGACGATGCTGATTCTGGGACTGTTCACCCTGATCTGCGCGCTGGCGGCGCTGGTTCCCAAGGCGGCGCGCCGCGCGGGCCATTGGCTGTACCGATTCCTGACCGAGAACGCCAACACCTCGTCGCAGACGCTGATGCGTCTGACCGTGCTGCTGCTGGTCGGATTGATCACCATCTCGCGTCTGTTCGATTTGGATGTGGTGATGGGCGCGTTCGCGGCCGGTTTCATCCTGCGGTTCGTCATCCCCGACGGCAACAGGATTCTGGAGACGAAACTCGAGGGCGTGGCGTACGGGTTCCTGATTCCCGTGTTCTTCGTGGCTTCGGGCGCGTCGATCGACGTGCGTGCGGTGGCCGCCAACCCGGCGCTGCTCATCATGTTCATCGTGATGCTGGTGCTGGTGCGGGCGGTTCCGGTGTTCACGGCGCTGACATTGGACCGCCGCGCCAATCCGCTGGAACCGCAGGACCGCCTGACCGTGGCCTTGTACTGCACCACCGCGCTGCCGGTGATCGTCGCGGTCACGTCGGTGGCCGTCAAAGCCGGCACCATGCAGCAGACCACCGCCTCCACGCTGGTGATGGCGGGCGCGGTCACCGTGTTCCTGATGCCGCTGCTCGGCGGCCTGGCCGGCAAAGTGGTTCCCGGCTCGCCGACGTGGAGACGCTCCGACTCCGCCACGCTCCGCTCAGCATGACGGGAAAGTCCGCTACTCCACGGATTTGAGCGAGCTGACCGGGTCGATGCGGTCGAGCACCGGATTGGTGAGCAGCTGCACGGCCAGAGCGAATACCAACGTCGCGGCGGCCGCGATCGCGTAGCTCCACCAGTGCACCGACACCTCGAAGTAGATGCTCGGCATGTTGAGCACGGCGGTGAGCATGCCGCCGACCACCCGGCCGAGCGGCAACCCCACCGCGATGCCACCGATGGTCAGAATCATCATCTCCTTGTTCACGTAGGTATGCACCTCGCGGTCGTAGAAACCGAGCACTTTCAGCGTGGCCATCTCGCGCACGCGTTCGGAGACGTTCGTATTCGCCAGCGTGAACAGCACCACCAACGCGAGGCTGCCGGCGAGCGCGACGATCAGCGCCACCACCGCACCCATGAGATCGAAGGTGAAGCTGCGTTCCAGATCGTCGCAGCTGACGGCGGAGAGCACGGCCGTGTCGGTTTTCAGCTCGTCGGCGTAAGCGATCTTCTCGTCGGCCGTGCCGTCGAGTGTGGCGAGCATGGCGTTGAGGGTGAGCGGCGCGTCCACGTCGAAGGCCTGCCGATACGCGTCCTCGCTGATGTACACGTCGGAGCCGATGAGATTGCGCGAGACCGCGGCGACCGTGACCGTGCCGTGGCGCATGTCGCCATCCACCAGAGACACCCGGTCGCCGGCTTGGATGTCGAAGGCGTTGGCGGCCGACTGCGAGACGATCACGCCGCTGTCGTCCAAAGCAAGCGTCTCGCTGGTGTTCGCCGCGTCACGCAGGGCGATCATCTCACCGAGCGCGTCCTCGTCGCCGTCCGGCACGATCATCAGCTGGATGGTTTCGCTGCCTGAGTCGGATTGCAGCTCGCCGCTTTCCACGCGCAGGCTCAGCGTCTCGCCTACCTGTGAATCGGCGGCCACACGCGACCGCAGCTCGTCGGCGGAGTCGTCGTTGGCCACCACCATCAGATCGTACTGGTAGATGTCCTCGTACTGTTTGGGACCGAGGGTGTCCACGGTGTCGTTGATCGCCAGTCCGCACACGATCAGCGCGGTGCAGCCGGCCACTCCGCCGATGGTCATGACCAGGCGGCTTTTGAAGCGGAACAGGTTGCGCACGGTGACTTTGTTGAGGAATCCGAGCCGCCGCCACAGCGGTTTGACGCGTTCGAGCAGCACACGCGCGCCGGCCTTGGGTGCCTTGGGCCGCATAAGCTCGGCGGGGGTGTGTTTGAGTTCGCCCGCGCATGCCACGGCGGTGGCCACCAGCACGCCGACGAGGAACAGGGCGATGCCGGCCGAGCCGTACAGCCAGTCGTATTCGAGCGCGATGTCGGGGATGACGTACATATCCTCCAACACCAGCAGAAGGAAGGCGGGGATGCCGAGGAAGCCGAGCAGCAATCCCAACGCGCCGCCGACCAGGCAGGCGAGTACGGCGAACAGCAGATACCGCGAGGCGATGGCGAAACTGCCGTAGCCGAGGGCGGTGTAGGTGCCGATCAGACCGCGTTCCTCCTCCACCATGCGGGTCATGGTGGTCAGGCTCATCAGCACGGCGACGAGTAGGAACACGATGGGGAAGGCGTATCCGATGGATTGGATGGAGCTGAGGTCGGATTCGAGCGCGCTGAATCCGCCGATCGACGAGCGGGTCTGCACATACCAGCGGGCGGAGGCGATGTCGTCAATGGTCTGCTGTTGCTTGGCGAATTCGTCCTCGGCCTGTTGGCGCTGCTCGTCGAGTTCGCTTTGCGCGTCGGCGAGTTGGGTTTCACCGTCCGCGAGCTGTTCCTCGCCGTCCTCCAGCTGCTTGAGCCCCTCCTCCAACTGCTGTTTGCCGGAGGCGAGCTGCGCGGCTTGGGCTTCGAGTTGCGCGGACTGCGTCTCAAGCTGCGCGGACTGCGATTCCAAGGTGGCCGATTGTTGGTTGAGTTCGGAGGCACCTGCCGCGGCCTCGTTCTCTTTGGCGGTCAGCTGGGCGTTTTGCTCGTCAAGCTGCGCCTGCCCCGCGTTGAGCTGGTCGAGGTTGGAGGCGAGCTGCTCGCGCTGTGTGCGCATCTGTTCCACGCTTTGCGCGAGCTGCTGTTTGAGGTCGTCCGTGCCGCCGGTCGGCGGCGTGGTGGGATCGGCGGGGATGCCGAGCGCATTGAGCATATCCGCGATCCGTTCCCAGGTGGCTTGGTCGACGCTGACTTCTGGCAGCTGGTCCAATACGGTGAGCGCCTGTTCCGCCAGCGGCAGCATCTGGTCGATTTGCGCGATGCCTTGGTTGACTTGGGTGAGATTGCTGGTCAGGGTTTGTTGGGCCGCGTCCAGCTGCGCTCGGGCGTCGGCGAGTTGCTGCTGCCCGGATTCGAGTTCCGCACGCGCCTGCGCGATTTGCTGACGGCCCTGCGAGATCTGTTGACGGCCGGATGCGATCTGCGAACGCGCCTGCGCGATCTGGCTTTCGCTGGATGAGATCTGCGTCTGTTGGGATTCGAGTTGCGTGCGGCTTTCGGCGAGGCTGGCTTTGTTCTCCTCAAGTTGCGCGCGCTGTTCGTCAATCTGGGATTGCGCGTCGTCCAGTTGGGCGAACGCGTCCCGTTCGGCCTCGTCGAGTTGGGATTGCGCCTCGTCGACGATGCGCTGTCGGCGGGCGGTCTGCCGCTGGTCCTGCACGGTGTTTTCGATGCGGTCGACCACCTGCCGCACGATCTCCTCGTAGGAGTCGGAGAAGGAGTCCTCGTCCGCGGCACCCTCGACGGTCAGGCTGATGGCGGTGTACACGTTGCCGCTCACGCCCTCGCTTGAGGTGAAGAAGTAGTAGTCGGCGGTGGTGGGACTGCGGAAGGCGGCGGTGCTGTAGCCGGTCGGATTGGTCAGATCCTTGGGGTCGAGCACCATGCCGGTGATGGTGAGTTCCGTCGGGAACGAGGGGGCCGTCTCCTCGTCGGAGTCGGCGTCGGCATCGGCGTCGGCATCGGAGGAATCGGAGGAATCGGAGGAATCGGATCCGCCGGCGGAGTCCTCATCATCGGCGGGGGTGACGGTGAGGGTGTCACCGATCTCGTATCCCGAATCGACGAGGAATTTCTCCGTAACGGCCACCTCGCCGGCCTTCTCGGGCATGCGGCCTTCCTGCAGATACGGTTGGTCGAGGCCTTCGACGCCGATTTCCGTCATCGTCACGTTCTTGTCCGTGCCGGCCACTTTGGTCATCACGCTTTGCGTGCGTTCGGCCTGCACCGTCTCGACGCCCTCAACCCGCCTGAGGGCGGCCACATCGTCATCGGTCAGACCATAGGTGGACAGCACTTGGATGTCGTGCAGGCCCTGCGCGTCGTACAGACGGTCGGCGGCATGGAACATGTCGCGGCAACCGGCGTAGATGCCGGTGAGCACGGCCACACCCAGCATCGAGATCACCGCGATGGAGAGGAATCGCTTCCATCCGCGCAGCCACGAGCGCACCGTGTCTTTGGCGAACGCCCCTCCCGGCATGCCGCCCGTGCGGACCGTTCTGCCGGGCATACCGCCCGCACGAGATGCTTCGCCACCGGTCGCACGACCACCGGCACGACCATCCTTATTCAGGCGCATGCCATTGTCGCCAGCGGGAACACCACCGCGCCCAGCATGATGTTTCACAGGATGTTCCACATCCTGTCTCATGTGTTTCACGCTATGTTTCACGCCTGACGCGCGCCGGAATGCCACCGCAACCACCTACCATTCGATATCCGCGATAGGAGTCGGCGTGGGATGCTCCTCCTGCCCCGTCACCTTGCCGGAGCGGAAACGGACCACCTTATGCGCCATCGGTGCCAGCGCCGAATTGTGGGTGATGATCATCACGGTCATGTTCTCGTCGCGGCAGATATCCTGCAGCAGCTGCAGCACATCCCTGCCGGTCTCGTAATCCAACGCGCCGGTCGGCTCGTCGCACAGCAGCAGTTTCGGCTTCTTCGCGATCGCGCGCGCGATGGACACACGCTGCTGCTCGCCGCCCGACAATTGCGCGGGAAAATTGTTCAAACGGTCGCCCAATCCCACTTTGGCCAGCGTCTGGGCCGGATCGAAGTGGTCGCTGCAGATCTGCGAGGCGAGTTCCACGTTCTCCAACGCGGTGAGATTCGGCACCAGATTGTAGAACTGGAACACGAATCCGATATCGGTGCGGCGGTAGCCGATAAGATCGCGCTTCTTCAGTTCGGTGATATCGCGGCCGCCGACGACCACCCGGCCCGAGGTGGCGGTATCCATACCGCCCAGAATGTTCAGCGCGGTGGTTTTGCCGGCACCGGACTGTCCAAGGATCACGGTGAGTTTGCCTTCGTCCGCGGTGAAGCTCGCCTCGTCGAGCGCGCGGATGGTCGTGCCGCCGGAGGGATATTCCTTGACCACCCGGTCGAATTCGATGTAGGCCATCGCACACCGCCTTCCCATCGCACCATTGTGTCTGCTACGATTCAGTAAAACAACACGGTGTCGGTTTCGCAACCAACAGTCGCTCCGCAGTTTGTCGGCCAGCGAAGCCGCACGTCCGGTCCGGTCCGACACCCCAGTCGGAATGTACCGCGAAACATAACGATTCATACTGTTTCACGGGACCTCCTGATCTTCCTCCGTCGAACGAATGGAGCCACGATGTCAGCGAAGACGTTCACCGAAAGCCGCCGCACGCGATACACTCGCCAAGCCATGCGCGACGCGCTGATGGAGCTGCTAGCCGACCGCTCGCTCGCACAGATCTCCGTCAAGCAGCTCTGCGAACGCGCCGATGTGAACCGCTCCACTTTCTACGCGCATTACGACAGCCTCGAGGACCTGCTGCACGACATCGAGGACGACACCATCGCATGGGTGCGCGGCGCGCTCGACCAACTGCTCAACCAGAGCGACCAGGCGGGCATCGAGCACATCATCGCGCGCATCTGCCAGTACATCGCCGACAACCGCAACCATCTGCAGGTGCTGATGAGCCCCAAGGCCGATCTCGGCTTCCAGCAGCAACTGCTGGGGCTGATCTACTCGCGGCGCGATGTGGCCTCCCAACTCCAGCCGTACAGCGACGATCCGGCCGAGGCGGAGATGCGCATGCGCTTCGCCGTCTCCGGATCCATCGGGCTGCTGCAATACTGGCTGGCCACCGATCTGGCCGCTCCGGCCGATACCATCGCCCGGACCATCTGCACGATGACGATGCCGAGCGCTTCCTAGCGCCATACGTCAAAAAGTCTCGTGAATCATGATGGCGCACGGTGCTTCACGACGCACACCGACGCATGGCGAATGATGGGAGGCGGCAAGCGGCAGACGACCGTAGAATGGCGGGAGCATTGTTCGAGAAGAAGGTGACCATGAACGACAGCAATCCCGCCGGCGACGCACAGGCGGCACACACGAATACGGCGCACGTCGAACCGCCGGTGCCCGGCACGCTACGCAAAAGCCTGAAGAACCGCCATATCCAGCTCATCGCCTTGGGAGGCGCCATCGGCACCGGCTTGTTCTACGGCTCCAGCGAATCGATCGCGCTGGCGGGCCCGTCGATTCTGCTGGCGTATCTGATCGGCGGCATCGCGATCTTCATGATCGTGCGCGCGCTGAGCGAGATGTCGGTGGAGGATCCGAAGGCCGGCGCGTTCAGCTACTACGCGACGCAATACTGGTCGAAGCGCGCGGGATTCGTGTCTGGCTGGAACTATTGGTTCAACTACATCCTCGTCTCCATGGTGGAGCTGAGCGTGGTCGGGTCGTTCGTGAACTACTGGTTCCCCGCGATTCCGCAATGGGTGTCGGCGGCGGTGTTCCTCGTCGTCATCACGGCCGCGAATCTGTTGGGCGTGAGCAAGTTCGGCGAATTCGAGTTCTGGTTCGCGATCATCAAAATCGTGGCCGTGGTGGCCATGATCATCGGCGGCCTCGCCGTGCTGGTGTTTGCGCTGCCCACCGCCTCGGGCGTGCGCGCCTCGTTCGCCAACTGGTTCACCGTGGGCGGGGGATTCCTGCCGAACGGCCTGATGTCGCGCGCGGACGACGGCTCGTGGACCGGTCTGCTCATGGCGCTGGTGGTGGTGACGACGTTCGTCGTAATGTTTGAGCGCGAAATTGGATTCCGTTCGTCATAAATAATGAGCGCGAAATCCCGCGCGGCCCGCGTCGTTCGCGGGGATGCTTGCCTTATGGAAGGCAGACTGGACATGGCCACGAGAAAACGGCTGACGAACAGGTTCAAGGCGGAGTACGCCAAGGGCGACAAGAAACAGAAGGGCGAGATCCTCGACCGCCTCGAGGCCGTCGGGATGGGCAGGTCCACCGCCCGGCGGCTGCTCACGCAGGCGGAGAGGGAGAAACCCGTGAAAGGCGCGGCGCGGGGCAGGCGGCCGAAGTACGACGCGGGCGCGCAGCGGCTGCTGGAGCGCCTGTGGCTGCTCATGGGCATGCCGTGCGGCCCGTACATGAAGGCCATGTTCGACCAGTGGATTCCCGCGCTCCTGGCGAACGGCGAGCTCGACGGCATCGACGGCGACGCGCTGGACCAGGTGCTGGCGATGAGTCCGTCGACCATCGACCGGCGGCTCAGACCGCTCAAACAGGCCGCCATGCCGAAGGGCGCGTCGCTGACCCGGCCGGCCGCGGAGCACATGCGCAACTCGATCAGGATCCGCAAATGCACCGACGAGACAATCCGCGTTCCCGGCCTGGCCGAGGCAGACACCGTGGCCCACTGCGGGCCCAGCATGAAGGGCGAGTTCGCCCGCACCCTGACGATGGTGGACTACGCGACGAACTGGACCGTGAACGTCACCGCCCGCAACAATGCCAAATCCAACATCAAGGCAGCGGTCGCCACCGCCCTGCCGCTCTTCCCGTTTCCCGTCACCTGCTTCGACTCCGACAACGGCGTCGAGTTCATCAACGACGAGCTCGTCGACTGGCTGCTCGAACAGGACATCGAACAGACCCGCAGCCGCCCGTACAGGAAGAACGACCAGGCCACCGTCGAGTCGCGCAACAACCACGTCGTCAGGAAATACGCGTTCCACTGGCGCTACGACACCGCGCAGCAGCGCGAGCTGCTCAACCGGCTGTGGGCGAAGACCTACGTGCTGCTGAACCTGTTCACGCCCACCCGCAAGCCCGTGCGCGTCGACCAGGGGCGCGACGGGCGCAGGAAGACCGTGTACGACGAGCCCCGCACCCCGTGGGCGCGCGTGCTGGAGCACGACGCCGCCGACCGCGCCGCCGGGGGCGGCGGATACGTCGTCGACGACGCCCGCCGCCGCATCGAGGGGATCATCGCCGCCACCAACCCCGCCCGCCTCAACCGCGAGATCGCCGTCATCCAGGACGAACTCGAACGCGTCAGCCGGGACCGCACCGAGGCGATGGCCCGCCGCGCCGGCCTGGACATGGGATACTTGGGAAAGGCGATCGAACGCATGCGCGCCGACGCCGGACAAAACGACAAATAGATCGCAGGCACCGTTTCGCGCTCACCCATTACGACAAACGAACAACGATTACGCGCTCACTTATTAATGACGAACCTCGGTGATGTTCAGCTTCGGCGGCACCGAGCTGATCGGCATCACCGCGGGCGAGACGGAGAATCCGCGCGTCACGATTCCGAAGGCCACCAACGGCATCGTCTGGCGCATCCTCGTGTTCTACATCGTCGCGCTCGGCGTGATCATGGCCGTGGTGCCGTGGAACACCATCGACGGGCAGACCAGCCCGTTCGTGCAGATCTTCGATTCGGTGGGCATCCACGCGGCCGCCGGCATCCTCAACTTCGTGTGCCTGACCGCCGTGATGAGCGTCTACAACTCCGGCTTGTACGCCAACTCGCGCATGCTGTATTCGCTGGCCCGCCAAGGCAACGCGCCCGCCTTCCTCGGCAGGCTCAACAAGCGCGGCGTGCCGGTGGCCGGAGTGCTCGCCTCCGCGGCGATCACCGCGGCGGCCGTGGTGGTGGTGTTCCTGTGGCCCACGTTCGCGTTCAACTATCTCATGTCCATCGCCACCATCGCCGGCATCATCAACTGGACGATGATCATGATCACCGAAATGCGCTTCCGCAAGGTGGTCGCCGAGGGCCTCTCGCCCACCGACTCCGCGCTGGCGGGCAAGTCCGGGCAAGAGGCGTTGGACGCCATCCACTTCAAGCTGCCGTTCGCGCACGTGACCCCGTGGGTGGTGCTCGCGTTCCTCGCGCTGGTCGTGGTGCTGATGTGCTTCTCGGCGAGCTATCGCATCGCCGTCATCGCCGGCGTGATCTGGCTGGCCATCCTGCTGACCGCCTACCAGCTCACGCAGGCCAAGCGCAAGTAAGGATCGCCCTCCTCCGCGGATACGGATGTGACAACGCATACCCAGCAAGCAATTGCTATGCACTAGGACTATCTGCGTTACAGGTAGTGGATTTTCAGCCTTGCGGACATCGATCTGCGTTACGGGTAGTGCCGGTCTGGCTCTTCCTGAACTATCAACATTGATATTCCGCGACTCATACTCGGCATAGCAGCAAAAGGGCACTACCCGTAACGCAGATCGATGTCCGCGGGCAGCCGAATCCACTACCCGTAACGCAGATAGTCGTCAACATGGCCCCGGACGAGGCCACTCAGCAGTCGCATCGCAATGCGGCTGAGCAGGACATGCGACCAGACATGCGGTATCCTGAGCGGAGCGCAGCAGGACCAGGGCGCAAGGATTTCAGACATGGCGCGTCTGAGATACCTCGACTCCGCTCGGCATGACGGAAACGGAACAGCGACACATTGAGCGCAGCACCCCCTCAACTGCCACATTCATACGCGAATTCTTATTTGACTCGCAGCTTGGAAAAATATCAAACACATCCATACAACGGCTATTTTCCAACGATTCTTTATTTGACTGGTATTTGATTCCTATTTGGCTGGCGCGCCTTGCGCATACGTCGACCGAGGCCTTGCCATAATGGAACGCGGCGGCCGACATGCGCGCGCCACGGGAACCTAAGGAGCGGCGACAACGATGTTCATCGAACGATATTACGAGGATCTCAACCATCTACACGTCGGCACCATGCCGAACCGCGCGTATTACGTGCCGGCCTCGCAGCGCATGGACACGGTCGGCGAGCGCCGCGTCGACTCCGACCGCTTCACCCTGCTCAACGGCGACTGGGATTTCCGCTACTACTCCAGCGTCTGGGATCTTGACGCGGAGGTCAGGCGCGCGCATGAGCGCCGCGAACCGGCGTTCTTCGACCAAGGCTTCAACGCGGACCCGGCGGCCGGCTTCGGCCGGATTCCGGTGCCGAGTGTGTGGCAGACCCAGGGCTTCGACACCCACCAGTACACGAATATCAACTATCCGTTTCCGCTCGATCCTCCCTTCGTGCCGCAGGACAATCCGTGCGGCGTGTATCTGACCGACTTCGAGTGGGCGCCCGACCCGGCCGCGCCGCGTGCCTTCCTTAACTTCGAGGGTGTGGATTCCTGCTGCTACGTGTGGGTGAACGGCACGTTCGTGGGCTACACGCAGGTCTCGCACTCCACCAGCGAGTTCGACGTGACCGACGTGCTGGAGCCGGGCGGCAACACGCTGGCCGTGCTGGCGCTCAAATGGTGCGACGGCAGCTATTTGGAGGATCAGGATAAGTTCCGCATGTCGGGCATCTTCCGCGACGTGTATCTGCTGGCCCGCCCTGAGCGTGCGATTTGGGATTATTTCGTCCGCACGCCGATCACGTGGGCGGATGCACCGGGTGCGCCCGCCGCGGTTCGCGCCGACGTGTCGGTTGAGCTCGCGTTTCTGGGAGGCGAGACGGCGGTTACGGCGAGTCTGTTCGATGCCGACGGACGTGAGGTGGGTTCCGCCCGTTACACGGCGGATGCCGCTGGGGTCGGCGTAGGTGAGTCGGACGAGACGGAATCAACGGACGCATCCGCCCGCACGCTGTCCATCGCGATCGACGCCCCGCATCTGTGGAACGCGGAGGACCCATACCTGTACACGCTGGTGCTGGAAACCGAGCATGAGACGATCACCTCGCTGGTCGGCGTGCGCGAGGTGGGCAAAACCCTGACGGACGGCCATGAGGTGATCACCGTGAACCGCCGCCCGATCAAGCTGCACGGCGTGAACCGGCACGATTCCGACCCCGTGACCGGTCCGGTGATCGGCGAAAAGCAGATGCTGGCCGATCTGACGCTGATGAAACAGCATAACGTCAACGCGATCCGCACCAGCCACTACCCGAACGCCCCGCATTTCTACGACCTGTTCGACCGACTCGGCTTCTTCGTGTGCGCTGAAGCCGACAATGAAAGCCACGGCACCAGCTCGGCCATCGACCCGGACATGAGCGAGGCGGCGAACCTGAAACGCTGGAACCGGCTCATCGCGGACAATCCCGCCTGGACGGAACCCACCGTGGACCGCACGCGGCGCTGCGTGGAGCGCGACAAGAACCACGCGTCCATCATCATCTGGTCGATGGGCAACGAATGCGCGTACGGCTGCACTTTCGAGGCGGCGCTGGCATGGACGAAGGCCTTCGACCCGACCCGTCTGACCCACTACGAATCCGCCCGCTACATCTCCGACGCGCGGCTGGACGGGGCCGCCACAGCCACCGCCGGACTGCACACGCCTTCTACCCCGGAAGAGCAGTCGGGCAGCGCTTCCGCGCCGACCGGCATTCCGGATGAGGGACTCGCCCGCGCGACATACGACTTCAGCAACCTCGACATGCATTCGCGCATGTACCCCACGGTGGAATCCATCGACGAGTACTTCTCCGAGGATGGACCGTGCGGCGACGGATCGAACGGCGACGACGGCGACAATGGCGTCAAACCGTATATCCTATGCGAATTCTGCCATGCGATGGGCAACGGGCCGGGCGATCTGGAGGATTATTTCACCCGCATCCAGCGCTACCCCGGCCTGGCGGGCGGCTTCATCTGGGAATGGTGCGACCATGCGGTCGACCGCGGCACCAACGCGTCCGGCCGGCGCGAATACGCGTACGGCGGCGATTCGGGCGAGTATCCGCACGACAACAACTTCTGCATGGACGGCTTGGTCTACCCCGACCGCACGCCGCACACCGGCCTGGCGGAGTTCCGCAACGTGTACCGTCCGGCGCGCGTGGTGGATTTCGACCGCGCCACCGCAACCGTGACACTGCACAATTACCTGGATTTCCTCACCTTGGGCGAGGCGGCGACCATACTGGTCGAACTGTATTTCGACGGCGAGCTCGACTCGTACTATCTGTTCGACGATGAGGACCAGGCGCAGCTGGACGCGATCGGCCCGCATGGCGAAGGCAAGGTCGCGCTGGGCGGTTTGGATATTCCGGATGACTGCCAGGGCCGCATCACCGTGGTGCTGCGCTACCTCACGCCGCATGCCGTGGGCGCGCAGGGCATCGAGCTGATGCCCGAGCTGTTCGAGCTGGGATTCGACGAGATCGCCGTGCCCACCGAGGACAACCGCAATCAGATCGCGCTTGCCGAACGCGAACTCGCCGCAGGACGCGCGGATGATTGGATGGCGGATTACCTCGGCGACGGGACGATCGACGCGGGCCGCGTGGCCGCCGCGCACGCCACACCGACGGTGCGTGAGCACGGTGCCGAGCTGGTGGTCGAGGGCGAGGATTTCCGGTACGTGATCGACCGCCGCACCGGTTTGCTCGCTTCGATGGCCTACCGCAACCGCGCGCTGCTGGACCGCCCGATGGAGCTGGACGTCTGGCGGGCGCCGACCGACAACGACCAGTACGTCAAGGCCGAATGGATGCGCGCGCAATACGACCGCGCCTATGCCCGCGCCTACGAAGTGGCGGTGGCCGCGGATGAGGGCGGAGTTGGAGCCGGAGCCAACGGCGGTTCGGATGCCGCGCCTTGCGCCGCAGACCAGACCGCCGCGCAAGCCTTCGCGACCGCCGGGGGCACGGCGACCGAATCCGCCGCGAGCGGGGACACGACGGCCGCGCGCTCCTCCCGACCGGTGGTGATCAGGGCGCGTATGGCGTTGGTCGCGCCGATCGTGCAGCGTATCGCCGACATCGACGCCTCGTGGACCATCCACCCCTCCGGCGCGGTCGAACTGGCGATGGATGTGGTGCGGAACACGGCGTTCCCGTTCCTGCCGCGTTTCGGCGTGCGCCTGTTCGCGCCAAAACGGATGGATCAGGTGGGCTACTGCGGCTTGGGACCGAACGAAAGCTACGTCGACAAGCGTCGTTCCAGCTGGCACGGCGTGTTCGAGGGGACCGTGGATTCGCTGTTCGAGCCGTATATCAAGCCGCAGGAGAACGGCAACCATCACGACTGCGATTGGGCGCGGCTGGCGGACGACGAGTGCGCGCTCACCGTGCTGGCCGGGGACGGTACCGCGGCGGACGGCTTGAGCACCTTCGACTTCCAAGCCCTGCCGTACACGGCCGAGGAGATGACGTGCAAGGCCCATAACGCCGAATTGGAGCGCGCCGACTCCACCGTCGTCTGCGTGGACTACCGGCAGTCGGGCATCGGCTCGAACAGTTGCGGCCCCAAACTCGCCGAACAGTACCGCATGGACGACGAACGCTTCACCTTCTCGGTGATGTTCCGCCCCACCATCGTCGAACGGTAGACGCCTGACGTTTATCCCGTGGGGATCCCTCGACTACGCTGCGCTTCGCTCGGCATGACGGAGCAGCCCGCAGCTCAACAAGGTGGCCCGCTCGACGCGCGGCACGCGAATATCTGAATCTACGAAAGGCCGCCGCTCCGAACGAATCGGGGCGGCGGCCTTTCGTAGATTCTCAGCTAGCGGGCGGGTCGAGCCGCGCGGCTAGCGAACGCAATCACTGCACCTGGGCGCGGGCGATCTTGCCGGTGAAGGAGTTGGCCTCGTCGGCATCCTTCGCGGCCTCGTTGTTCCAGGAGAACATGGCGCGCAGCTTCGGACCGACGGTCTCAATGCGCACGTTGGAGTACTCCTCCTGCAGGGCCTTGAACTTCGGAGCACCGGCGTCCTGATCGTCGATGAACTCCTTGGCGAAGGAGCCGTCCTGGATGCGCTTGAGGTGGTACTCCATGCGCTTGCGGCAGTCCTCGCCGATGACGGTGTTGACGTAATCGCCGTACTGGGCGGTGTCGGAGCAGGACCAACGATCCTTGTTCAGGCCACCCTCGTTCATCAGGTCGACGATCATCTTCAGCTCGTGGCACACCTCGAAGTAGGCGATCTCCGGCTGGTAGCCGGCGTCGGTCAGCACCTCGAAGCCCATCTCGACGAGCTTGTTCACGCCGCCGAGGAGCACATTCTGCTCGCCGAAGAGATCGGTTTCGGTCTCCTCCTTGAAGGTGGTCTTGATGGCGCCGGCGCGCAGGGCGCCCAGGGCCTTCGCGTAGGCCAGGGTCAGCGCCCAGCCGTCACCGCGGGGATCCTGCTCGACGGCCACGACGACCGGCACGCCACGGCCGGCGGCGTACTCGCGACGCACGATGTGGCCCGGGCCCTTCGGGGCGACCATGAACACCGGGTGATCCTCGGTGGGCTTGATGTAGCCGTAGTGGATGTTGAAGCCGTGAGCGAAGGCCAGAGCGGCGCCCGGCTTGATGTTGGGCTCGATGTCGTTGGCCCAGATGGTGCGCTGGTACTGGTCGGGAGCCAGGATCATGATCACGTCGGCTTCGGCGGAGGCCTCGGCCACGGACTTGACCTCAAGGCCCTGCTCCTTGGCGAACTCGACGGACTTCGAGGTCGGACGCAGGCCGACGACGACGTCGACGCCGGAGTCACGCAGGTTCAGCGCGTGGGCGTGGCCCTGGGAGCCGTAGCCGACGATCGCGACCTTCTTGCCGGCGAGCACGGACAGATCGCCATCGTTCTCGTACCAGATTGTTGCTGCCATTCTTGGCACTCCTTTGAATTGTTGTGTGGACGGCAATCTGCCGCCCGACAAATGTTAGTTCAGTTTTACAAACCGATGGTCACAAGCATAGAGGGATTTTGTCCCTCAAACCGATGCCTATCCTACCTTCAGCCCCGTATGGACGCGAATCCCGTCCAAAAGGTGAACCGCGTCGCGGCGGCGTGAAGCGGGCAGTCCAGTGGACTGCCCGTAGCCGACGCCCGAGAGAGGCGACAGCCGAACGAGGGAAACAAGACAGCCATTGACGCCAGTCAATGACCACCGGTGCGTGAAGCGAACAGTCCAGTGGACTGTTCGTAGCCGACGCCCGAGAGAGGCGACAGCCGAACGAGGGAAACAAGACAGCCATTGACGCCAGTCAATGTCCATGCAGGCCTCACTTGGTGAAATCCACGTCCTTTGTCTCCCTACACGTGATCACGGCGATCAGGCAGCACACGGCCATCACACCGAGATACAGGCCCACGGAGCGTACGCCCCAGTTGGCGGACAGCCACGTGGCGATGGTCGGCACGAAGGCCGCGCCCACGATGGCGGCGAGGTTGTAGCTGATGCCGGAGCCGGAGTAGCGCACATTCGCCTCGAACAGCTCGGGCAGGGTGGCGCCGATCGGACCGAAGGCGATGCCCATCAGCGCGAAGCCGACGCACAGGAACACCATCACGGCCACGAAGTCGCGCTTGCCCTCGCCCATCAGCAGGTAGGGGAACGCGAAGGCGAACACCACCAGCGCCACGGACGAGAACATCAGCACGCGGCGGCGTCCGATTTTGTCGGCGTACAGGCAGGAGAGCACGATGAACAGCGCGAACACGCACACCGCGGCCATCAGCATCAGCAGATACTCGCGGTTGGCGAAGCCGAGTCCGCCGCCGCCGTTCTCGACATCCTTGGTGCCCCAGGCGAGCGACCAGGTGGCCAGCGTGTAGAACAGCGTGTAGGTGACGGCCACGAGGAAGGTGCCCTGCAGCACCTGCTTCCAGCTCTTGCGGAACACCTCGACCAGCGGGGCCTTGACGACCTCCTGACGCTCCTGCGCCATACGGAAGATCGGAGTCTCCTCCATATGCACGCGCACCAGCAGGCCCACGACCACGAGCACGGCGCTCAGCAGGAACGGCACGCGCCATCCCCACGAAAGCATCGCGGCGTCGTCGTTAAAGGTCTCCAGCAGGAAGTAGGTGCCGTTCGACAGGAAGAAGCCGATCGGGGCGCCCAGCTCGGGGAAGGAGCCGTACAGCGCGCGCTTGTTCTCGGGCGCGTTCTCGGTGGCGACCAGCGCCGCGCCGGACCATTCGCCGCCCAGGCCGATGCCTTGCGCGAAACGGCACAGGCACAGGATGACGACCGCCCAGATGCCGATCGTCTCATAGGAGGGCAGGCAGCCGATCAGGAAGGTCGAGACGCCCATGGTGAGCAGTGAGACGACCAGCGTGGTTTTGCGGCCCATGCGGTCGCCGAAGTGGCCGAAGATGAGCGAGCCGACCGGGCGGGCGATGAACGCGACCGCGAAGGTCAGCAGCGCGCCGATGGAGGCGGCCAGGCCGGTGCCGCCGAAGAACACGGTCGGGAAGTAGCTGGCCGCGGCGGTGCCGTAGGCGTAGAAGTCGTAGAATTCGATGGCGGTGCCGACCATGGAGGCGGCGATGACGGTTTTCACCGAGTCGCGTGCCATGTCTTGAACGTTGCCGCCGGCGGTGGTTCCAGTCGTGGGTTCGACTGTGGTCATGAGGTTCTCCTGAAACGTCTGTGTGCTGTGTTGCGTGCGATGCGCGCGGATGCGTGGTCAGTGGTCAGTGCGGTCAGTGTGGTCAGTGCGTGGCGTCGCGTTGCGTACGCGATTGGCGTCGCGTACGCTGTTGGCGTCGCGCCGGCGCACGTCGCCTGCGTCGGCGCGTGCCGGCGCGGGACCTCGCATCCGATCTGGTTTCCGTTTCGCCCTGCTCCTTGTGGGAGGCGCGAAAAAGCCCCGCACCATGTGCAGGGCTTCGCCGATTGTGTCGGTCACACCCTGCCTTCGTTGGCGGGGCGTGATTGGATGCTCGAAATCAGTCCGCCAGCGAGGACGGAATAATAATTCGTGCGGACACAAAACGTTCCATCATCACGGCGAACCTCCTTCCTTTCGCGTCTGTCGTAGCGGGCATGCGCCCGAACTAGGCAACGAACTTAAGCGCGCGGTCGCGCCAACTCCAGCAGGGGTTCACTATGTGGGCACGCGATGCTCAAAACAACGCTATCGTGTGGTTTTTCCAGGCACGAATTCCACGGGCACGATGGTGTCTTCGACTTCTTGAACAGGTGATTCGACATCGCCGCCGCCACGCGACGCGCTTCCCGCGACGGCCTGCTCCATCAGTTGCGCGACCCGACGGGCAAGCGTCGCCGTGTCCTGCCTGATGCACGACAGAGGCAGGCCGGCCGCGTCGGCCATATACGTGCCATCATAGGCGACGATCTGCAGATCCCCGGGCACGCGGATACCCCGACGCAACGCCTCCTGCACCACATAGGAGGCCACGAGATCCGAGCCCACGACGGCGTCCACGTCGGGGAAGCGGTCGAGAATCGCACGGGCCGTCCGCGCATGCGAGTCCAGATCGGCGACCACGCCGGCATCCACGTAATCCCACCGAATGCCGCGCCGCTCCACCAACCGTTCAAGCGTGAGATGGTAGCGCACCGTGGGGAACGTGATGCCGTTGCCCGATCCTTCGAACTGCTTGCGGGGACCGCCGACCGTCACCACATGGCGGATACCGCCGGCGATGAGACGCTCGGCGATCAGCCGCCCGCCCTGCTCATGGTCCGAGCCGACGGAGGGGATGCCGGCCCCCAGCCGCCGGTCGAAGGCGACCACCGGCCGGCCGATCGACGTCCAGTAATCCTCCGCGTGTTCGGTGTGCGCGGCCATAACGATGCCGTCCATCATATGGCGGCGCAGCATGTCGACGTATTCGGCCTCGCCGGTGGACGCGTCGGCGGTGGAGCAGAGCAGCGTGCGCAGGCCGCGCGAGGCGAACTCGCATTGCAGGGCGGCCATCAGCGTGGCGAAGAACGGATGGCTGATGGTCGGCACGATCACGCCGATGGTGTTGGTGCGGTCATGGTAGAGGTTGCGGGCTAGCTCGTTGGGAATATAGTTGAGCGCCCGCATCGCGTCCTCGATTTTGGCCCGCATATCGGCGGAGACATAGCCGGTGTCATTCACTACCAATGAGACGGTGCTCAGCGAAA
Source organism: Bifidobacterium eulemuris (assembly GCF_014898155.1). Lineage (NCBI taxonomy): Bacteria > Bacillati > Actinomycetota > Actinomycetes > Bifidobacteriales > Bifidobacteriaceae > Bifidobacterium > Bifidobacterium eulemuris. The sequence continues at coordinate 1,568,823 of NZ_CP062938.1, forward strand.
CGCCGGCCCGTTTCGCCACATCGCGCATGCCTACCACAGTCGTCACCTCCGCTGGGCTTCCGGTATCGAACAGGTATCGAACACTTTCTCCCAGTGTAGCTGAAATGCGGCGGCGACGGCGATTATCGGGCGAGGGATATGACCAGCGCGCCCGCGCCCGCCACGCATACCACCGCCGCGGGGAACAGGACCGCCAGACCGAAGGCCGAGACCAGGCATGCGCCCGCGACGGCGGCCACAATCAGCCCCAACGTGTTGGACACATTGAACGCGGCCAGATCACGACCGGCGCGACGCGGATCGGGCAGGGACTCCATCACCAGCGTCTGGCTGAGCGCGTCGTACAGGCCGAAGGCGAATCCGGCGAGCAGCGCGAACAGACACAGCCCGATGAGGTTCGGCAGCGCCAGCGGCAGGGCGAGCGCCACCACGTAGAGCGCGCAGGCCGCAGCCGCCGGACGGCGCGCGTCGTCGTAGCGCTCGTTGATCGGCCCGGCCAGGCGGGCGGCGACCGCCGCGCCGATCGCGGTGGCCAGGGCGAGCGCGCCGATACCCACGCCGGCGGCGAGGGTCATCGGCGCGGAGGCACCCGCCTGCCGCGACGCGGCGTCCTCGTTGTAGTAGCGCACGATAAGCCACAAAAACACGCCGGTCAATCCCACGCCGGCCATCATCAGCAGGCGGACCCAGAACATGCGGATGAAACGCGGGGCGTTGCGCGGCGGGCGTAGCTGGCCCCACAGCGCTTCGCCACGCAGTCGCTCGCGCGGCAGGGATTCGCTGGAAGGCTCGCGCGGCCAGACCAGCGCCACGACGATGCCGGACAGGGCGAGCACCAGCGCGGACAGGACGAACGGCAGATATCCGCCCCACCCGTCGGCGATGATGCCGGCCGCGCCCAGCCACGCGCCCAGCAGTTGGCCGAGCAACTGGCCGATGCCGCGCCACCGCACCAACGAGACGCGGAATTTGTCGGGCACCCGTTCGCTGAACGCGGCGACCAGCGGCACGGTGAGCATGGCATAGGAGATGTTGAGCAGCATCCAGAAGAACCCCAGCGCGACGATGCCGTCCACCGCGCCAAGAATCAGCGTGAGCAGCGCGCTGAGCACGCCGCCGACCACCATCCACGGCGTGCGGCGGCCGAGCCCCACGCGCGTGCGGTCGGAGAACGCGGACACGAATGGGGAGGCGATCAGCGAGACGATCGCGCCGAGAGCGACGATCACGCCCAACGGCACCGCGACGGATTGGCCGGCGGCCTGCCCCAGCGCGGCATCGTCGAACGCGGGATTAAGCCCCGTCACACGGCCGGCCGCAACGGGCAGGGCCACCATCGTCAGCGCGGCCCACGGCATCGTGGCAAGCACGGCCGCGAGCGCGAAGCCCCACTTGAAACGCGCGACCTGCGCGGCGGTGGGTTTCTCGCCATCCGCCGCCACCATGGGATCGCGCATATCGAGGAAGGCCGAGGTCAGATCGGGCACGGCCGCGTCGACGGAGGCGGCGGCCGAGGCGGGGGATCCCGCGGCGGCCAGCTGCGAGGCCTGCGCCTCGGCCTGCACGGATGAGGCCTCGGGCGCCCGACGCCGGTCGCGGATGGCAAGCCGCGCCAACGCCTCCTTTTCCGCCGGGGTCAACACCTTCTCGTAATCCGGCCGGTCGTCGATGCCGGGACGGACGAACACCGCGCCCGGCAGAGGCGGCGGGGTGGGTTGGCTATGCTGCTCATCGCTCATGGTGGCTCCTCACGCATCGCAAATTCAGATTCATACTTCATATACGTGAGAGGCCGCCCGCGACGCACGTGCATCCACGCATCGCAGGCGGCCTCTCATCCTTGCCTCTAGGCTACGCCGAACCCGGCACAATCATCGCGTGGTGTCTCCGGGAACGAACCGCACCGGCACCACGTCGAGCTCATCGTCCACCGGGGTCTCTTCGATAAGCTGCATCATACGGATGACGACCCGTTCGGCCAGTCCGTCCATATCCTGCCGCACGCAGGTCAGTCGCAGGCCCGCGGCGTCGGCCATGAAGGTGCCGTCGTAGGCGATGACCTGCAGATCCTCGGGCACGCGCAACCCGCGATGACGGGCCTCCTGCACGCAGTACGCGGCCACCAGATCCGACCCCACCACGGCGTCCACGTCGGGGAAACGCTCGAACACCTCGTGCGCGGCCTGCGCATGGTCGCCGAGCGACGACACCTCGCCGGCCTCCACATAGTCGCACGGGATGCCCTGCTCCCCCATCATCCGCTCCAGCATCATGTGGTAGCGCACCGAGGGGAAGGTGGTGCGGTTCTCGATGCCGGCCGGCAGATCCTCGAACTGCGAGCGCGGGCCGCCGACGCTGACCACGTGGCGCGCGCCGGTGGCGATGAGATGCTCGGCGATCAGGCGGCCGCCCTGCTCGTGGTTCGAGCACACCGAGGGGATGCCGAGGCCGAGATAGCGGTCGAGCGAAACCACCGGCCGGCCGATCGAAACCCAGAAGTCCTCCTGCCATTGCGTGTGCGCGGCCATGACGATGCCGTCCATCATGCGCCGCTGCACCATGTCGATGTATTCCTTTTCGGTTTTCTCCGCTCCCGAGGTCGAGCACAGCATGGCGTGCATGCCGCGGGCCGCGAACGACCGCTGCAGCGCGGAGACGAAGGACGAGAAGAACGGGTGGCGGACGGTGGGCACGATAATGCCGATGATATTCGTCCGGTTGCGGTACAGGTTGCGGGCCAGCTCGTTGGGAATGTAGTCCAGCGAGCGCATCGCATCGGTGACCCGGGCGCGCATCGCGTCGGACACGTACCCGGTGCCGTTGGCCACCAGAGACACCGTGCTCAGGGACACGCCCGCCTTCTTCGCCACATCGCGCATACCGACCATGGGCTCACCTCCGTTTGGGTTCGGCCGCCCTGCCCCGGCGTGGCCCGTCATGGACCGGCCGCGGCGGGGAAGGGCGGCATGGAAATGCCCGGAACATGGCATCATGGCATTCCATGTTCCGGGCGGTTATTCATGCAAGCGATGCGTGCATACGGCCATCAGCCCTTGACCGCGCCCGAGGTCACGCCGGCGACGACGTAACGCTGCAGGAACAGGTACAGGATCAGGATCGGCAGCATCGCCAGAAGCAGCGCCGCCATGACCAGACCGATATCCGTGGAATAGGTTCCGTAGAACACACGCGTGGCGATCGGGATTGTGTAGAGTTCCCTGCGACCCAGCACCAGCGAGGGGAGCAGGTAGTCGTTCCAGAACGCCATCGCGTTGATGATGGCGACGGTGGCCGTGGTCGGCTTGAGCAGCGGGAACACGATCTGCCAGAACGTGCGCCACTTGGTGCAGCCGTCGATGGACGCGGCCTCCTCCAGTTCGGCGGGGACGTTCGTTTTGATCGCGCCGTGGTACATGAAGGTGGTCAGCGACACGGAGAAGCCGACATGCATCAGAATCAACGTGACACGACTGTTGAGCACGTCAAGAATGCCACCGTAGACGGAAACCAGCGGCACCATGAGCACCTGGAACGGGATGACCATGGAGGCGACCATCGCGGCGAACAACAGGCTGCCGACCTTCCACCCCGGATTGCGCACGATCACATACGCAGCCATCGCGGAGAACACCACGGTCAACAGCGTGGCCGAGACGGTCACGATCAGGGAATTTCCGAACACGGTCCAGAAATTCATCTTGTCCATCGCGTTGGGGAAGTTGTCCAACGTGAACCCATGCTCGCCGATCAGGGCCAGCGGGTCGGAGTTGATATCACCCTTGGTTTTGAACACATTGATCAGCACCAGGATGAACGGGGCGATGAACAGCAGCAGCAGAACAATCAGCACGGCGATGGTGACGCCATGCGCGATTTTGGTTCCGGTGCTGGTGGGCGCTTTGGGCGCCGCCATTGCCTGAGACTTCGTCATGCTGCCACCTCACCCTTCTTGCCGAAGTAGACCTGCAGCGCGCCGATGACCGCGCAGATCACGAACAGGACCAACGCTTCGGTCTGGCCCATGCCATAGTTCTTGTAGACGAACGCCTGGTTGTACACGTGCATGGCGGCCATCACCGACGAGCTGAACGGTTCGCCGTTCGTCAACGAGAGGTTCAGATCGTAGACCATGAAGCAGCGGGTGGTGCTCAGGAAGATGCACTGTACGAAGGAGGCGCGCATCAGCGGGATCACCACGTGCCACATCGCACGCGTGGAGTTGCACCCGTCAATCAGGGCGGCTTCCTTGAGACTGTTGTCGACGCCCATGAAACCGGCGACGTAGATCAGCATCATATATCCCGCGTATTGCCAGACCGATACCAGGATCAGACAGAACATGGCACCGTTGGTGGTGGAGAGCAGGGATCCCGGCGCGGTGCCGGAAAGCGCCTCTCCAATGGAGACGAACGCGCGGTTGAAGACGAACTTCCACACATAACCCAGGACGATGCCGCCGATCAGATTCGGAATGAAGAAGCCGGCACGGAAGAAGTTCTGCCCTTTGATGCCGCTGGTCACCAAATAGGCGAGGAAGAACGCGACGACATTGACGAGAATCACCGAGATCACCGAGTACACCACAGTGCGCCCGAGCGAGGACCAGTAGGCGGTATCCGCGAACGCCGCGGCGTAGTTGTCCAGTCCGACGAACGGTTTTTCAAGCGAAACGCCGTCCCAGCTGGTAAAGGTGAGATACAGACCGTAGAAGAACGGCACGATCACAACGGCGCAGAACAAGATGCCAGCCGGACCGGCGAACATCAGGAACTGCCCCATCTTATAGGAGAGCTTGTTTGTTTTCATGGTTTCCCCACCTCATGTCCGGGGTTGTGGATGCCTCAAAACGAGGCATCCACAACCATCGACATTATTGCGTTTCAGGCTCGGATCACTTGCCCGAGAGGGTGGCGGTCTTCCAGTAGTCCTCGTAAGCCGTGGCGAACGCGGCGCGATCCTCCTCGCCGGCGAGGTACTTCTGCATTTCGGCGCCCATCACGGTGATGTAGTCATCCGGGTTGTAGTCGTAGTTCGGGATCAGATTGCCGCTATCGGCGTATTCCTTGATGGACTTGCCGAGCGGGTCGGAGACCTCGAGGGTGTTGGATTTGAACGGGGAGACGAGGTTGGCGGTTTCCACGATGAAGGACTTGCCTTCGTCATCCTCGGCCAGCCACTTCAGGAACTCCTTGGCGGCCTCACGCTGCTCGTCGGTGGTGGCGTCGGAATTGTCGATGAACAGCATCTTGGCGCCGCCGCCGAGAAGCTTCTCGTTGGTGCCGTCCTCGGTGTCTTCCGGAATCGGCATGATGCCCATGTTCTCGGTGTAGTCGTAGGCGTTGATGACGGACCAATCCCAGTTGCCGCCGAACATGAAGGCGATCTCACCTTCGGCCAGCTTCTGCTCGGTCACCTCGCGCTCAGCGGAGATGGCGTTGTTCTTCGCGTAGTTGTTGTCCTTGAGCACGTCGAAGGCGTCGAAGAGCTGGTTGAACTTCTCATTGTTGGCCACGTCCGCGGTGCCGGCCTGCAACTGCTCGACGAAGGCATCAGCGTCAGGCTGCTGCTCGACGACCTCGCTCAGGAAGTGGGCGGCAAGCGACCAGTCTTCCTTCATGATGCCGACCGGGGATTCCATGCCGCCATCCTTGAGCTCGTCGATAAGGCCCTCGAACGCCTCAAGGGTCTTGTAGTCGGCGGGATCGAATTCCTCGCCGGTGATGTTTTCGATGGCGTCGGCGTTATAGATGATGCCGCGGCCTTCGACGCACAGCGGGAAGCCGTAGACCTTGCCGTTCACGCTCACCGCGTAGTCGGTGTCGGACACCCAGGATTCGTCGGACAGGTCGACGGCGTGCTCCTCGGCCAGGGAGTAAACGTCCTTGGCATCAACCATCGAGATGGTGTAGGGGTCGTTGGAGGCGTACTTGGTGGCGAGGTGGGCGGCCACCACGTCGCCGCTGTAGATGACTTCGAGATCGACGCCCTTTTCCTCGCTGTACTTCTCAGCCATCTCCTCAAGCTGGGTTTCAATCTCAACTTTGGAGTTGAACAGCGTGATCTTGGTGCCGCTGCTGGCAGAGCCGCCCCCACCGCAAGCCGTCAGCATGCCGAGCGCCACGACGGACGCGAGAATAGTGGAGCCGATCCTCTTCCATGACTTCATGTGCTTTCCCTTTCTATTCCAGTTGTAGGAGGCTACCTTGCTTCCTTCTGGCGTGAAGACCAACGTCCGAACAGCCATGTGATGGACGTCGCCCTTCCTTGTGGACATCTCCGGCTCTTACATCGAACCGGTTTGATAACCGACATGTTCGATGATAAAGTCGAACCGGTTCGACGTCAACCGGGCAAACGACGTCGGCGTGTCCCCGCCCATCGGAGGGCATCCGCCGCCACCGGTTCCGCACGGCCGCACATCCCACGCGCAGGGCTTACGACAAGGAGGTTCCCATGGCCCATTGGCTTGACGACGCGGTGTTCTACGAGATCTACCCACAGTCGTTCCAGGACTGCGACGGCGATGGCATCGGCGACTTCGCCGGCATCGTCTCCCGCCTCGACTACATCCGCGAGCTCGGCTGCAACGCCGTATGGATCAACCCCTGTTTCGACTCCTCGTTCTACGACGCCGGCTACGACGTGCGCGACTACTACCGCACCGCCGAACGCTACGGCACCAACGAGGATCTCAAGCGCCTGTTCGACGAGGCCCACCGGCGCGGCATCAGGGTGCTGCTCGACCTCGTCCCCGGGCACACCGCCATCGACAGCCCCTGGTTCCAGGAATCCTGCCGCGACGAACGCAACGCATGGACCGACCGCTACATCTGGGCGCCGATGAACCAGGCGCCCGATCTCAACTCGCGCTACGACTCGATCAAAGGCTTCCTCGGCGGCATCTCCGAACGCCCCGACCGCGCCGCCGTCAACTGCTTCTCCACACAGGTGTGCCTGAACTACGGCTTCGGCACCGTGACCGAGGACTGGCAGTTCGCCGCCGACTCCCCCGAGGCCGAGGCGGGCCGCCTGCTCATCCAAGACATCATGGCGTTCTGGCTGGGGCTCGGCTGCGACGGATTCCGCGTCGATATGGCGGCCAGTCTGGTCAAGGAGGATCCCGACCACCGCTGGACCTCGCTGCTGTGGCGCAAGGTGCGTACCTTCCTCGACGAGCGCTTCCCCGATGCGGTGCTCGTCTCCGAATGGGGCAACCCGGCCGAAGCGCTCAACGCCGGCTTCGACATGGACTTCCTGCTGCATTTCGGCCCCTCGCACTATCTGGATCTCTTCCGCGAGAATCCCTGGTTCCGCGCGGGCGGCGACGGCGACGTCAGCGCCTTCGTCAGCACCTATCAGGCCATGGCCGACGGCGTGCAGGGGCGGGGGCTTATCTGCATCCCCTCCGGCAACCACGACATGATCCGCATGCGCGACACCCTCACCCCGGACGAGATGAAGCTGGCCTTCGCGTTCCTGATGACCATGCCCGGCTGTCCGTTCGTCTATTACGGCGACGAGATCGGCATGCGGTATGTGCACGGGCTCAAATCCAAAGAGGGCGGCTACGAGCGCACCGGCTCGCGCACGCCCATGCAGTGGAGCGGCGACACCAACGCCGGATTCTCCGCGGCGCCCGCCGAAGACCTGTATCTTCCGCTTGACGCGGCCGAAGACCGCCCTACGGTGAGCGCGCAGCGGGGCGACGACGCCTCATTGTGGACCGCGGTGCGCGACCTGATCGCCCTGCGGCACGACCACGACTGCCTGTACGCCGGCGCTCCGATCGAATTCCTCCACGTGCCCGACCATGCCTGTCCGCTGGTCTACCGGCGCGTGGGCGAGGGCGAGACGATTACCGTGGCGATCAACCCGTCGGCCGACGCCGTCTCCTGTCCGCTGACCGACGATCCCGGTGCCGTGCTGCATACGATCGGCGAGGCGGCCGTCTGGAAGGACGGCACGCTCGACGCGCCCGCGGGCGGCGTCACGCTGTTCGTCCGCTGACGCGGGCCTCGCCAGCTGGGAAGCAGGGGCGCGGGCGGTCACACAAACGTCGATTTGACGAGCTTGCCGTCCGCGTCCACATCGTTGTCGAGCCTGCGGAAAATCGGATCGTACAGCCACGCGCAGCAGTACTGCGGCAGCGTGACGCCCAACAGCAGGATCAGCGGCACCACATAGCCCAGATATTGCAGGTACGCGAGCGCGAACGCCACCATAATCACCAGCATCCCCAGCGTGCGGGGAAAGAAGCCGAACGCCAGCTTCGCCGCGTTCCGCACATGCCCCATCACGCTGTTCTCATAACGCGACAGCATCACGAAATAGTATTGGCCCACCACAAGCACCAGGCAGGCGGTGATGGCCAGCGCGCCCTCCAGCAGAACGCGCACCGGGCCGTCCATGCCCGAAAGAATCCACACATCCCCCAAGCCGATGGCGAGCAATGCCAGCACCACCAGCCAGAACGCCGTCGCCTGCTTGAAATTGCGTTTGAACGCTTCGAAGAACTGGCGGGAGATGTAGTTCTCCTCGCGACGCACCATGCGCCACAGCACCGAATGCATCGCCGTGAACGAGGCGCCGGCCGTCACGATGGGGATGCTGCACAGCAGCGTCAGCACGTTCAGCACGATCAGATCGAACAGGACGTTCATGATTCTGAAGAACGGATTGTTCTGGTCGAATAGCTTGCCCATGGTCCACCATCCTAATGCCTGCGGGTGTGATTGCGGCGGCGATGGGCGGGAGGGCCGAGGCCACTCTCCCGCCCGCAGCCGGCGTCGTCGCGCCGTCGGCCCTCTCAGGCCACGACCGGCGGGTTGTTCAGCAGATCGTCGGTGGCATGCTCACCGGCGGCGTCGGTCCAGACGAGCGAGGCGACCGGGGTCGTGTTGTCGACGCCGAGGCCGCGCTTGGGCTCGAAGGTGAGCGAGGCGGCGGTGGACGCGCCCTTCCACGTGAAGGTGATCGACTCGTCACCGTCGGCCGCGTAGCTGAACTCGCCGTCGAAGGCGTCGAGTTCGTTGCGGAACTTGGCCAGCGTGCTCAGGGCCTTGACCACAGGGCGGGCGAGCTGCTCGTCGATTTCGGCGGTCGAATAGTAGTGGCGGTTGATGTCGCGGCCGTTGTTGGTGCGGCGCAGCAGCTCCATGTCGTTCACGCCGGCGAGCGCGCCCACATAGTAGACCTGCGGCACGCCCGGCAGGAAGAACTGCACGGCGCGGGCGGCCAGATAGTGCTGGTCGTTGCGGCCGAGGGCCGAATAGTAGGTGGAGTTGACCTGATACAGGTCGAGGTTGCTGGCGGCCGCGCCGGTGGCGGACTGCGATTCGCCGTGGGTGTTGGCGTGGATGGTGTTGACCAGGTTGTCGACGTCCTCGTCGGGCACGAGGCCCTTCAGGGAGCGGTCGAGCTGGTCGGAGCCGATGTCGATCACGCCGATGCCGTCGTGCGTGTCGAGCACGGTGACGGCGTTGTTCGGGCGGATCTCGGTCCAGCGGGCGACGGGCGCCACATGGCCGGTGAACAGGCTGTGCAGCAGCAGCGGAGGCAGGGCGAAGTCGTAGACGCGGTCCACCTTGGAGGCGATCTCCACCTGCTTCTTGTAGTAGGAGTGCACTTCGATGAGGATCTCAAGGCCGCGCTTGACGCCCTCCTCGCGCAGGCGGGAGATGAGCTGGAAGGTTTTGGGCGTCATGAAGCAGCTGGTGCCGGCCTCCTTGGCGCCGTAGCCCACGGCGTCGAGGCGGATGTAGCTCACATGGCTGGCGGCCATCTGGTCGAAAATCGACATGAGGTATTCCCAACCCTTGTCGGAGTCGGTGTCGATGTCGACCTGCTGCGGGGTGAAACTCACCCACACGAGACGGGTTTTGCCGGCGAACTTGTAGTGCGTGAACGGCAGGCCCGGACGCGGGCGGTAGATGCCGGCGAGATCCTCTTCGGTGGCGCCGTTCGGGAAGACGGAGCTCATGGTCAGGAACATCGGGTAGTACTCGGAGTCCTCGCCGTTGGCGAGCACGTCCTGGAACTGCTCGGACTCCCAGCTCATGTGGTTGACGATCGCGTCGACCATGATGTCGTGGGTGGTGGAGAGCTCGGCCACGTCGTCCCATCCGCCGAGGCGCGGGTCGACTTTGGTGTGGTCGATGGGGTCGAAGCCGGCGTCCGCGCCGTCGAACGGGGTGAAGAACGGCAGGATGTGCACGCCGTCGTACACGCCGTCGAAGCGGGTGCGCAGGATGTCGGTCATCGATGCGAGGGTGCCGTCGCCGAGGCGGTCGGCGTAGGTGATGAGTTGCACCTTGTTTTTCAACGTGATCCTCCTTTATTGACGAAACGGCGGCGGCGAGCAGCGCTGCCGCCACCTGTATCAAACCGGTTCGATACTAGCGCCTTTCGCTCCCAACGTCCAATTCACCATAGGTTGCGACGCGTTATCGAATCAGGCGCAGGCTTCGCCGACCCACCAGCCACAGGCCACGCAGACGATCGGCACGACCACGGTGACCAGCAGATACAGGCCGGCGGTCGCGAAGCGTTCGCGACGCGCCAACGACACCATCTCATTGATGGCGGTGGAGAATGTGGAGAATCCGCCGAGAAAGCCGGTCACGAACAGCAGATAGGTCGATTCGGGCACGGCCTGGTTCACCCAGGTCGCGGCGGCCAATCCCGCGCAGAATGTGGCGATCGCGTTGATCACGAACGTCGCCAAGGGGAACGCGCGATCCCACCAGCGTTGGATCGACGTGTTGCATACGAACCGCGTCACGGCGCCAAGACCGCCGCACAGACACACCAGCAGAAAGGTCATCCTCGCACCTCCCCCGTGGTCGGATCGCCGGTCAACGGAATCTCATCGGTGATGGGGTCCGGCTCATATGCGGGCGGAACGGCGAAAGCAGCAGCGGAAGCGACGTCTTGGGAGGCCACGGCGGCGGCCTCATCCTGCGGCGACACCAAAGGCTGACCGTAGTCGCCGGTCGGAGGGCCGGAAACCGGCAGCTGCTCGACCACCTCGACCCGATGGGAATGGATGATCACCGTGCCTGCGGACACGTCGATGGGCTGCCCATCGCCGCCCGGCGAAGCAGCCGCGTGACGGGCGCTTTGGCTCTGATGCTTGGCCAGCGTCTCGGCCACGGCCCTCGCCGCGCGTCGCGACGACATCCGCAATCCCAACACCGCGCCGATCCACGACACCACCAAACCGCCCACGAAACTGGCGGCCCAATAGAACGCGAAACCCGCGTAATGGCCATCCTGCAAGGCGAGCAGCCCCTCGACGGCCATCGCGGACAGAGTGGAGAACCCGCCGCACATGCCCATGCCCACGCCGCGCGAGGTGAGCTGACGCGCGCGCTTGCGAATCCACGTGGCCTGCGAGACATACGAGGTCAGCAGCGCGAAGACGAAGCAGGCAATCATATTGGCCAGAAAAGTGGCGGGATGGAAGGCGCTCCAGAAACCATTTTCGGAGGCTGCGCCGGGCATGGCGAGCCCCAATCCGTAACGCATGGCCGTGCCGACGCATCCGCCGAGGAACACCACCAGATAGATCATGCCGTCGGCAAGCGGATTGAACCGCGCCTGCACGCGCTTGATCGGCGCCAGCGGAATCTGCGGCGGCGTGGGCGCGGCGGCGGCACCGGTCGGACGGGGATTCACATGCGCGGCGGAGATCTCCATGGTGCTGGGCGCCGGATCGACGGCCGGCGAGGCGGCGGATTCATGGGCGGATTCGCCGTCGGTCACGCCAGAAGGCTCCCCGACGCCGAAAAACGAAGACGAAACCGTCGGACGGACCGCGGAATCCGCCCCATCCGACGGATCAGCAAGATCCACGGGGGGGTAGTTCGGGGACTTGAAGCGGGGAATCACCGTGTCGCATAAGGAACAACTATCGTGACAAGCGGGCCGTAAGGCTTCGCCCTAGTCGATCAGCGAATGCACGGCGATGATGTGGTCGCGCTGCGGGCCGACGCCGATCGCGGAAATACGGCAGCCGCTGAGCTCCTCCAGACGCTTCACATACGCCTGGCAGGTGGCGGGCAGCTCGTCGAACTCATGGCAGGTGGAGATGTCCTCGCTCCAGCCGGGCATCGTCTCGTAGATCGGCTTGGCGGCGGCGAACGCGGCCTGGTCGGTCGGCATATCGTCGTGGCGAGTGCCGTCCACGTCGTAGGCCACGCAGATCGGGATCTCCTCGAGGCCGGTGAGCACGTCGAGCTTGGTGAGCACGATGTCGGTCAGGCCGTTGACCTGGGTGGCGTAACGGTTCACGACCGCGTCGAACCAGCCGCAGCGGCGCGGACGGCCGGTGGTCACACCGAACTCGTGTCCCTGCGCGCGCAGCCATTCGCCGGATTCGTCGAACAGCTCGGTGGGGAACGGCCCCTCGCCCACGCGGGTCACATACGCCTTGGAGACGCCGATCACGCGGTTGATTTTGGTGGGGCCCACGCCCGTGCCGGTGCAGGCGCCGCCCGCGGTCGGGTTGGACGAGGTGACGAAGGGGTAGGTGCCGTGGTCCACGTCGAGCATAGTGGCCTGACCGCCCTCGAACAGCACGGTTTTGCCTTCGTCGAGCGCCTTGTTGAGCACCAGCGAGGTGTTGGCGACGTACGGCTTGAGGCGTTCGCCGAGCGCGAGCAGCTCGTCGGTGACGGCGTCCACGTCGATGGCGCGGCGGTTGTAGAGCTTGAGCAGCATCTGGTTCTTCTGGTGCAGGCTGGCCTCCACCTTGTCGCGCAGATGCTCGGCGTTGAACAGGTCATGCACGCGGATGCCCACGCGGTTGATCTTGTCGGCGTAGGCCGGGCCGATGCCGCGGCCGGTGGTGCCGATCTTGCGCTTGCCGAGGAAGCGCTCGGTCACCTTGTCGATGGTGCGGTGGTACGGCGCGATGATGTGCGCGCCCTCGCTCACCAGCAGGCGCGAGCAGTCCACGCCGCGGGCTTCGAGTCCGTCGATCTCCTCGAACAGCACTTCGATGTCGACGACCACGCCGTTGCCGATCACGGGGGTCACATTGCTGTTGATGATGCCGGAGGGCAGCAGGTGCAGCGCGTACGACTCGTCGCCGACCACCACCGTGTGGCCCGCGTTGTTGCCGCCGTTGAAGCGGGCGACGTAATCGACCTTCGTGCCGATCAGATCGGTCGCCTTGCCTTTGCCTTCGTCGCCCCACTGGGCACCGATCAGGATGATTCCAGGCATCTCGCACCTCCGCCTTGTGCAGTCGAACGGCGGAAAACCTCACATCTCCCGCCGCCAATACCCTACCTTGAGCCCTAAACCGGGACGCCCCGGAACTACTTGAGCGCGCGGCCTGCGGAGCCGAGCTGCCTGCACGCCTCGACCACGCGGGCAGCCATCGCGGATTCCGCCTCGCGCCCCCACGAACGCGGGTCGTAAAGCTTCTTATCGCCCACTTCGCCGTCGATTTTGAGCACGGAATCGTAATTGGCGAACATATGCCCGGCCACGGCGCGCGAGAATGCATATTGGGTGTCGGTGTCGATGTTCATCTTCACCACGCCGTGCCCCACCGCCTCGGCGATCTCTTCCGGGCTGGAGCCGGAGCCGCCGTGGAACACCAACGAGAACGGCTTGCCTTCGGGCATATCCGGCAGCGCGCACGACGAGACGGCGGAGGCGGCGAAACTGCCCAGACGCCCGTCGTGCATGGCGTCCCACACCTCGCGCTGGATCTCGCCCAGCAACTCGGGACGCAGTTTGACCACGCCCGGCTTGTACGCGCCGTGCACGTTGCCGAAGGTGAAGGCCGCCATGTAGCGGCCGTGCTCGCCCACGCCCAGCCGCTCGGCCACACGCAAACCGTCGGCCGGGGTGGAGTACAGCTTTTCGTTGATCTCCGCGGAATGGCCGTCCTCCTCGCCGCCGACCGCGCCGATTTCGATCTCCAGCACGGTGTGCGCCTTCACCGACTTCTCCAGCAGTTCGGCCGCGATGTCGAGGTTCTCCTCCAGCGGCACGGTGGAACCGTCCCACATATGCGATTGGAAGGTGGGCTCCTTGCCGCGCGCCACCTCGGCCGCCTCATGCGCGAGCAGCGGCCGCACCCATTCGTCGAGGTACTGCTTGGCGCAGTGGTCGGTGTGCAGGGCGACCGTGATGTGCGGATAATGCGCCGCGACCTCGTGCGCGAACGCCGCGAACGCCAGCGAGCCGACCACGCGGTCGTTCACCGACTGGCCGGAAAGATAGGCGGAACCGCCCACCGACACTTGGATGATGCCGTCGGATTCCGCTTCGGCGAAGCCCTGCAGCGCGGCGTTCAGCGTCTGCGTGCTGGTCACATTGATGGCGGGATACGCATAGCCGCCGCGTCGGGCGGCGTCGAGCATTTCGGCATAGCGTTCGGAAGTTGCGATCGTCATGACTCCCATTATCCTCCCGCGAGGCGATGGTCGCGATGGAACCGCCCGCCGATCCGCCCGTTTGTGCGCGAATTCACATTCATATTGAGGCGGTTTGCGAGTTTGGTGTGTCGGGCTGGAAAGCCTTGCTCAGGTAAAACGATTGATTCTCGAGTTTGGTGTGGAAAATTGGCCGTCTCTGTCGAATCCGACACACCAAACTCGATGTGGCGTGTATCGGAGAGGGGCATCGACCGTAGTTGGGGCCGCCCTGCCGACGAATCCATATTGCGCGAGCAATAGAAAATCCGCGGAGACCCCGAGAAATGGAGGGAACAGGACTTCCGCGGAACAGTTGGGTTGGCTCAGGTGGAGCGTATGCCGCGCATCATCCCGAGAGAAGGCGAGCCGCCCACTCGTGTCATCCTGAGCGGAACGTAGTGGAGTCGAAGGATCTCGTAACGGCAAGCACCACGAGATCCTTCGACTCCAGCTCCGCCTCCGCTCAGGATGACGAGACGGGGGGAAGGTCGAGACGGTAGCCCATGCCGGGGTCGGTGTGGAGGTACCGCGGGTGGGCGGGGTCGGGTTCGATTTTGCGGCGCAGCTGGGAGATGTAGAGGCGCAGGTATCCGGAGTCGCTGACGTGCTCGGAACCCCAGATCTCGGTGAGCAAATCCTGTCGCGTGACCAGACGGCCGGCGTTGCGCACCAGCATCTCCAGCACCTTCCATTCGGTGGGGGTCAGCCGCACACGCACCTGACGGCTGGCCAGTCCGTCAGTCGGGCGGCCATCCACCCCAGCGCGCGGACGACCATCTGGCCCGCCGTCGGGACCGTCGACCAAACGACCGCCCATCCCGACATCCGGTCCGTCAGCCAAACGACCGCCCGAGCCATCGGCAAGACGACCATCCGAACCATCACTCAGATGACCGTCCGGCCCACCGCCCGAACCGTCAGCCGGGTGGCCGTCCAACCCGCCATCCGAGCCAGCGACAGCCCCACCCATGCTGCGGAACACGGCGTGCGCGGCCAGATCCACGGTCACATCGCCCAGCACAACCTGCGGGGACTGGGCTTCCTGCGAACCTTCCGACTCCTGCGGGATGCGCCGCCCCAGCGCGCGGATGCGGGCGAGCAGTTCGTCGATGGAGACGGGCTTGGTCACGTAATCATCGGCCCCCGCGTCGAGCGCGGCGACCTTCTCGCGCGCGTCGGTGCGGCCGGACACCACGAGAATCGGCGCGTCGGTCCAGCCGCGCACGCCTTGGATCACGCCCATGCCGTCCATTTTCGGCATGCCGAGGTCGAGTACGAACAGGTCGGGATGCTCCTCGACCGCGACCTGGATGCATTGCACGCCGTCCGCCGCCGTGACGATCTGATACCCCTGCGAGCGCAGGGTGATCCGCAGTGCTTTGAGGAACTGCGGATCGTCGTCGGCCACTAGGATTTTCATCTTGCCTCCTTCGGGTCGTCCCGACTCGTCCCCACGATAGTCGTGTAGCTGTTGGTGGGGTTCGCACAATCAGCATCGTCCGTTCCGTCTGTGCGACCCTCGACACCCACGATATTCACACCGCCCACACGATTCGTGCCGTTTTGCTTATTCTCGTGGCCCGAGAGGTTCGCACGCCCCGCACTCTTCACGACGTCCGTGTGACCGCCCGTAACATCCTCATGACCGCCCGTAGTTTCCGGGCGGTCATCCGACCCATCCGGACGACCGTCCGACACGTCTGGCCCACCGCCCATAACGTCCTTACGACCGCCCAACCTATCCGGACGACCGCCCATAACGCCCGGACCGCCGCCCAACCCGTCCGGACCGCCGCCCGACCCATTCAGCGCACGTCCCATCAGCCCCTCGAGCACGTCGGCCGAAGCCTCGCCGCGCAACGGCAGCATCACGTCGGACACCATGCCCGACACGGCCATAGTCGCAGCCTCGACCCGCTCCGCCGAGGCCGGGATGTCGGCCGGCGGGATGGGCTGCCCCAGCCGCAGCGCGGGATCGGCCGCATGCAGGCCGATCACCATGGTCAGTCCGCCGCCCGGAGTGTCCTCCGCCTCGATCGAACCGCCCATCGATTCGATGAAACCCTTCGACAGCGCCATCCCCAACCCCAGCCCAGTGGTGTTGTCGGTGTCGCCTAGGCGATGGAAAGGCACGAAAATGTCGGCCTTGCGCTCGTCGGGCACGCCCGGCCCGCGGTCAGCCACGCGGATCTCCACCATGCCGTTGAACGCGGACGCCGAAATGCGGATGCGTGCGCCCTCCGGCGAAAACCGCATCGCATTCGTCACCACATTGGCCAGCGCACGCCGCAGCAGCGGTGGGTCGGCCATTACCAGCGGCAGTTGCGCGTCGAGCTCGAGGTCGACTTTGCCTGGCCCGATACGCTGCTCGTCGAGTACGGGCACAATGGCCGCGCCCACGTCGGAGGCGACCAGCGACAGCGGCAGCGCGCCTTCGCGGATGCGTGAGACGTCCAGCAGATCCGTGACCAGTTTGGTCAGTTGTCCCAACGATTCGTCCGCCACCGCCAGCAGCTCGTCGCGATCCTCCCCGCTCATCGTGTCGCCCATGCGCCGCAGTCCGGACACCGCCGCGGTGGCCGAGGCCAGCGGACGGCGCAGGTCGTGGCTCACCGCGTTGAGCAGGGCCGTACGCATCTTCTCCGCCGCGGCCAGAGGCTCGACCTCCTGCGCTTTTTGGGCCAGCACGTTGTGTTCGAGCACCGTGAGGATCTGCGAGGCGACCGCCATGAGCAGCCGTTGGTCGGAGGCTTCGATGGCGCGACCGTACAGTTCCAGCGTCACACCGTCATCGCCGATGGCGATGGTGCCCGGAGTGGCGCCCGATACGCCACCGTCCGATTCATCGCCGTCCGATGCCAGCACCTCGCCGCCTTTCACCACACGCACGCAAGTGAATCCGAACGCCTCGCGCGTGCGCGACACAATCGCCTCCAGCGGGTCGCCGCTGCGCAGTACAGCACCGGAGATGGCGGCCAGCATCTCCGATTCGGCGGAGGCGCGCTGCGCCTGCCGCGCCCGTTCGCCGGCACGGTCCACGACGAACGAGACGATCACGCCCACCGCCACGTACAGCAGCATGGTCAGCCAATCCTGCCAGTGCGGCATATGCAGGCTGCCGGTCGGCGCGACGTACAGGTAGTCGAGCGCCAGTCCGGAGAGCACGGCGGCCATGGTTGCGGGCGCGACGCCGCCGATCAGCGCGGACGCGACCACGATCAGCTGCAACACCAGCGCGTCTCGCGCGGCGAACAGAGGATCGGAAGCCAGCGCCAGCAGCCCAGCCACTACCGGCACGGCAAGGCAGGCGAACAGGAATCCCAACGCGATGCGCGGCGTGGTCATCGTGCGGCGGCGGCGCGGCAGGCGCAGACGAGACAGCATCCGCCGGTGCGCGAAGGCGTGGGTGACCACATGCACATCGATATCGCCTGATTTGGAGATGATCTCGTTGGTCGAGGAGGGGCGTCCCAGCCAACGGGAGATCGCGGAGCGGCGCGAGACGCCGACGATGATCTGCGTGGCGTTGTTGGCGCGCGCGAACTGCAGCAGCGAGTCGGCGATGCTTTCGCCGGTGATCTGGTGGTAGGAGCCGCCCAGCTGCTCCACCAGGTCGCGCTGTTGCTCCAGCAGAACGGGGTCGGAGCCACGCAGCCCGTCCTCGCTGGTCACATGCACGGCCATAAGGTCGCCGCCGCCGGATGCCCGGGCCACGCGCGCGCCACGACGCAGCAGCTGCTCCCCCTCGGGGCCGCCCGACAAGGCGACGACCACGCGTTCGCGCGTCTCCCATTTGGCGCTGATGTGATGCTCGCTGCGGTAGGCTTTGAGCGCCTCGTCCACGCGCCCGGCCAGCCACAGCAGCGCCAGTTCGCGCAGGGCCGTGAGATTGCCGAGGCGGAAATAGTTGGACAAGGCGGCGTCCACCCGGTCCGGCTGATACACCAATCCGGCGGAAAGCCGCTCGCGCAGACCCTCCGGCGGCAGATCCACCAGCTCAATCTGCGTGGCGGCGCGCAACACCTTGTCGGGCACCGTCTCACGCTGCTCGCTGCCTGTGATGCCGCGCACCACGTCGTTCAGCGATTCGATATGCTGCACGTTGATGGTGGTGATCACGTCGATGCCCGCGTCGAGCAGATCCTCCACGTCCTGCCAGCGTTTGGCGTGCACGGAGCCGGGCGCGTTGCTGTGGGCGAATTCGTCGACCAGCGCCACTTGGGGGTCGCGTTCGACGACTTTGAACAGGTCCATCTCGTCGAGCCACATGCCGCGGTATCGCACGCGTCGGCGCGGCACCTGCTCGAGTCCCTCGGCGGCCTGCGCGGTGGCCCGCCGCCCGTGGGTTTCCAACAGGGCGATGACCACGTCCTTGCCTTCGTCGCGCAGCCGCCGCCCCTCCTGCAGCATCGCGTAGGTTTTACCCACGCCGGGAGCCGCGCCCAGCAGCACCCGCAACGATCCCCGTGTGTTCGCCATCGTCCCGTCCGCCTCACTCGTTCATATCTTCCCCGACTGTACCGCATCGCACGGCGCGGTATTCCGCACGGCACCGCCCTATCGCACGGCCACTGTGCAACTCCTCGCGCAACACCGCGCCATCGTGCAGCACATCGCGCGGCACATGGTGCGGTGTTGCCCATCGTGCGGCGCCCACATGGTGCGGTGGGGTGGAATTGCAACGTTTTCGAGGCACCGCACCATGGAAAGCACAACACCATGGGCACCACCGCGCGATGGACCGCAAGATGAACCGCACGATGGCCTACCGCTTATGCCCGACACCACACGCTGTACGACCACGACACCATGGGCTCGCGGCCCGCTACGCCAGCTCGTCGAGCGCGAGGTTGAGGGTGACCACGTTCACCACCGGCTCGCCGATGAATCCCAATCCGCGGCCGGTGGTGTTCAGCCGCACCAATTCCTCCACCTGGTCCACGCTCAGCCCGCGCGCCTCGGCCACACGCTCCACCTGGATGGCCGCGTATTCGGGGCTGATATGCGGGTCGAGCCCAGAGGCCGAAGCGGTGACGGCGTCGGCCGGCACGTCGTCGACGTCCACGCCCTCACGTTCGGCGATGGCGGCCCTCCGCTCCTCGACGGAGGAGATAAGCTCCTCGTCCTGATGCCCCTTATTGGTCGCGCCGGAGGCGGACGCGTCGTAGCCGTCGCCGGCCGCGGAGGGGCGCGACTGGAAGTATTGGGGCAGCGCGCGGCCGTTCGCATCGGTGAAAGACTGGCCGATCAGCGATGAGCCGACCACCTCGCCCTCGCCGTTGGTGAGCATCGAGCCGTTGGCCTGGGAGGGGAATCCCAGCTGGCCGATGCCGACCATCAGCAGCGTGTAGGCGATCGCGATCGCGGTGAACACGACCACCGCCTTGAATCCCGCCCAACAGGTGCGCATACGCAGCGCCAGCGCGTTCTTCATATCAGTGTTTCCTTTCCAAAACGCCGGGCTCACAGACCGGGGATCAGACGAACGAACAGATCGATGGCCCAGATGCCGACGAATGGCGCGATAATGCCGCCCAACCCATAGACCTTGAGGTTGCGCCCCAGCAGCCGCTCGCCGCTTTCGGCGCGATAGTCCACGCCTTTGAGCGCGAGCGGGATGAGCGCCACGATGATGACCGCGTTGAAGATCACCGCGGACAGCACAGCGGACAGCGACGAATGCAGACCCATGACGTTCAACGCCGACAGTCCCGGGAACCGGTCCATGAACATGGCCGGGATAATCGCGAAGTATTTCGCGATGTCGTTGGCGATGGAGAAAGTGGTCAGCGCGCCGCGCGTGATGAGCAGCTGCTTGCCGATGCGCACGATATCGATGAGCTTGGTCGGGTCGGAGTCGAGATCGACCATATTGCCGGCCTCCTTCGCGGCGGAGGTGCCGGAGTTCATCGCCACGCCCACGTCGGATTGGGCGAGCGCGGGCGCGTCGTTGGTGCCGTCGCCGGTCATCGCCACCAGCTGCCCCTTGGCCTGCTCCGCCTTGATATAGGCGAGTTTGTCCTCCGGCTTGGCTTCGGCGATGAAATCGTCGACCCCGGCCTCGTTAGCGATGGCCTTCGCGGTCAGCGGGTTGTCGCCGGTGACCATCACCGTGCGGATGCCCATGGCGCGCAGGTCGTCGAACCGTTCGCGCAGCCCCTCTTTGACCACGTCCTTGAGCTGCACGACGCCGAGCACGCGCACCGCACGGTCGGCGGCCTGTTCGGCCACGACCAGCGGGGTGCCGCCCTGACTGGAGACCGCGTCGACCCGGTCTCGCATCGCGTCGATCACGCCCTGTTCGACCGCCGCGCCCTCGGCCGCGATCCACGCCTCGATGGCGGAGGTCGCGCCCTTGCGGATGCGCTCCCCGCCCGGCAGATCCAGTCCGGACATGCGGGTTTCGGCCGTGAACGCCACCGGCTGCGCGCCGGGTGCCTCGCCGATGCGCACGCCCATGCGTTCGGCGAGCGCCACGATGGACTGGCCTTCGGGCGTGGAGTCGGCCAGCGAGCTCAACGCGGCCGCACGCACGAGAGCGTCCTGTTCCACGCCCGGCAGCGGATGGAAGGCCGAGGCCTGGCGGTTGCCGTAGGTGATGGTGCCGGTTTTGTCGAGCAGTAGGGTGGTCACATCGCCGGCGGCCTCAATGGCGCGGCCGGAGGTGGCGAGCACGTTGCGCTGCACCAGCCGGTCCATGCCGGCGATACCGATGGCGCTCAACAGCGCGCCGATGGTGGTCGGGATCAGGCATACCAGCAAGGCGAGCAGCACGGTCAGGCTGACGGACGCGCCCACCGCTCCGGCCTGCGCGTTGAGGCTGAGCACCACGACGAGGAAGATGATGGTCAGCGAGCTGAGCAGCACGTTGAGCGCGATCTCGTTGGGTGTTTTCTGCCGGTTCGCGCCCTCGACCAGCGCGATCATCTTGTCGACGAAGGATTCGCCGGGTTTTTGGGTGATGCGCACGACGATGCGGTCGGAAAGCACGCGCGTGCCGCCGGTGACGGCCGAACGGTCGCCGCCCGACTCGCGGATCACGGGCGCGGATTCGCCGGTGATGGCGGATTCGTCCACCGAGGCGATGCCGGAGATGATGTCGCCGTCGCCGGGAATCAGATCTCCTTCGGCGACGACGACCACGTCGCCCAGCCGCAGGTCGGAGGACGGAATCTCCTCGATGTATGACGGGCCTTCGCCGTGTTCGGGGCCGCGCGCGTCGGGATCGGCCGTCTCGTCGTAGCCGACGACGCGGCGGGCCGGCGTGGTGGTGCGGGTTTTGCGCAGCGCATCGGCCTGCGCTTTGCCGCGGCCTTCGGCCACGGATTCGGCGAGGTTGGCGAACAGGACGGTCGCCCACAAGCAGGCCGCGACCAGCCAAGTGAAGTAGATCGGCTCGCCCTGGCGCATCTCCACGTCGAATATCTGCGCGATGCCGACCAGTGTGAGGAACGCGGCCCCCACCCAGACGATGAACATCACGGGATTGCGCCACATGGCGCGCGGGTCGAATTTGCGCAGCGCGCCCGGCAAGGCGGCCGCCAACATGGCGCCGAACTTCGAATATGCGGATGTCATCACATCACCAAACCTTCCGCCAACGGGCCCAACGCAAGCGTGGGCAGGAACGTCAGCGCGGAAACGATCACAATCACAAACACGAGGAGGAATACGAACAGAGCGTTGTCGGTGCGCATCGTGCCTGCAGTGCGCGGCACGATCTCCTGACGGGCGAGCGAACCCGCCAAGGCGACCACCAGCACGATCGGCACGAATCTGCCGAGCAGCATCACCACACCCAGCGCGGTGTCGAACCAGAGGGTGTCGGCGGCGAGGCCGGCGAAGGCGGAACCGTTGTTGTTGGCCGCGGAGGTGAAGGCGTAGACCACTTCGGTGAAGCCGTGGTTGCCGGAGTTGCCCAGAGAGCCGGCGACCGACTCGCGCACGGCGGGGACGGCGAAGCTTAGGGCCACGCCCGTCACCACCAGCACCGGCATGACGAGGAAGTACAGCGAGGCCATCTTCATCTCACGCGGGCCGATCTTCTTGCCGAGGTATTCCGGCGTGCGGCCCACCATCAGGCCGGCGATGAACACGGCCACGACGGCCATCATCAGCAGGCCGTACAGGCCCGAGCCCACGCCGCCGGGACTCACTTCGCCGAGCATCATATTGAACAGCAGCATCATGCCGCCGAGCGCCGTGTACGAGTCGTGCATGGCGTTGACCGCGCCCGTGGAGGTGGAGGTCGAGACGGTGGAGAACAGGCTGGACCATACCACGCCGAAGCGGGTCTCCTTGCCCTCCATCGACCCGCCCGCCAGCAACGTGAGCGGGTCGGCCGAGAAGGATTCGAAGCACACCAGCGCCAGCAGGGACGCGGCGAACAGGGCCGCCATCGCGCACAGCAGAGCGGTTCCTTGGCGCACGTCGCCCACCATGCGGCCGAAGGTGCGGGTCAGCGCGACCGGAATCGCGAGCATGAGCAGGATCTCGACCAGATTGGTCCACATATTCGGGTTCTCATACGGGTGGGCGGCGTTTGCGTTGAAGAATCCGCCGCCGTTGGTGCCGAGCTCCTTGATGACCTCCTGGCTGGCGACCGGGCCCTGCATAATCGTCTGGGTCGAGCCGGAGACGGTGGAGGTTTCGACGAATCCTGCGAGATTCTGCACCACGCCGAGCGCGATGAGGATCGTGCCCATCACCACGCAGATCGGCAGCAGCACGCGCGTCATGCAGCGGGTCAGGTCCACCCAGAAGTTGCCGATGGTCGCGGCCTTGCGCCACGCGAAACCGCGCATCAGGGCGACGGCCACGCAAATGCCGACCGCGGCGGAGACGAGGTTTTGGGCGGTCAGGCCGGCTATCTGTACCGCATAGCCCAACGTGGCCTCGGGCGAGTAGGCCTGCCAGTTCGTGTTGGTCACGAAGGAGACGGCCGTGTTGAACGCGAGCGGCGCGGGCACGTTGCCGTTGCCGAGCGAATACGGCAGCCAGGCCTGCACGCGTTGCAGGGCGTAAAGCGCGAGCAGACCCAACAGCGAGAATGCGAGGATGGCGCGCAGGTAGGCCTTCCAGCTTTGGCTTTTCTTGGGGTCGACGCCGATGATGTGGTAGATCGCGCGTTCGGGGCGCAGATCCCGCTCGTCGGTGAAGACATGGAAGATATAGTCGCCCAGCGGGTTGACGAGCGCGGCGAGAATCGCCACGACCAGCGCGAGGGCGAGCAGAGCGTACACGAGCATCATGGTCGACACGCTTTCAGAACCGCTCCGGGCGGCACAGGGCGTAGAGCATGTAGGCGATACCCAGCACGCCCCCGACCACACCCACGGCGGTGAATACGGTGAGGATCATAGCCGGTCCACCGCCTTGCCTAACACGTCCAATACGACGAACAGCGCAATCGCGCCCACCACATAGGCCACATCAAGCCACCATGGCATTGTTCTCTCCATTCCGTCGAGCGCCCGACTATCGGGCGTTTGCGTCCTTCAGCCTAGGCGCGGAACGCGGGACGGGGAGCGAAACTAACGGAACCCATACGGGTGCGGAGGCAACCCTAACGGTTTGCTAACGGCGGGGTGGACGGGACGGCGCGAGACGCGCGACGGGCAGGCGGAGGACAGACGGCGGCCAGGTGACGGGCAGATGGCGGACAGGTGGAGAAAGACCACTAGCCACTACGGCGGCTCGACCAGTCCATCTGCGTTAGCGGTAGTGGATTTGGGACCTTGCAAAGGTCGATCTGCGTTAGCGGTAGTGGGCTTTTACGCGATACACCGAGTATCCGGCCCGTTATTTCAACGGTCATACTTGGGATAACGTCAAACGGACACTACCGCTAACGCAGATCGACCTTTGCAGACCATCATTTCCACTACCGCTAACGCAGATAGGCCACTCCCGGAGAGGGGACGGCATCGCCAACACGAACGTTCTCAACCAACACAGTGCGGCGACCGCGTCAGCCGCGGTTGGCGCGCCAGTTGAGCAACGAGCCGGCCACCACCAGCACGGCACCGCACCAGAACGGCACGGAAAGCGACAATCCCAGCAGCAGGGCGCTGGCGGCCACGGAAAGCAGCGGCGTGGCGTATGATGCCACGGCGAGTTTGCTCAGGCTACCGTGCAGAATGCCGTATCCCCAGCAGGCGTATCCGCCGGCGATCACGGCGGCCGCCGCCGGCACCGCCAGCCAGGAGCCGACCTGCGGCATGGCGGCGGGCAGCCCCTCGCCCGAGGCGAAGTGGATGACCCACAGCACCACGGCCACGCAGGGGAAGAACACGGAGGTGCCGTCCTGGCCCGCGGACAGCGCGGGCGTGATCACGGCGTAGACGGCCCAGGCGAGCGCGCCCGCGAAGGCGAGCAGATAGGGCAGAGGATTCGAGGCGATGTTGGCGGCAGCAACCTGCCAATCGAGGCCGCTGTTGCCGCCGACGGACAGCACCACGCCGCAGGTGGCGACGATCGCGCCCGGCAGCACGCGCCACACCGCGTGTTTGGTGGCGCGCTCACTGCCGTGATCACCTTTGCGTTCGCCGTTATCCTGGTTTTCGCCCTGACCGCGGGGTTTGGCGAGCGCGGCGGCGAGCAGCACCATCATCGTGGGCCACAGATAGTTGACGAGGCTCACCTCCACGGATTGCGTGGCGGTGGAGGCCAGGCCGATGGACAGGGAGATCGCCGTCTCGTAGAACACGAACAGCGCGCCGCCGACGAGCAGATAGCGCTTGGGATAGGCCTTGAGCGGAGCAGGGCGGTGGAAGATCATGAGCAGCACCACGCCGGTGGTATACACCATCGCCGTGCCGAGCGTGGCGCCGAAGGCGTCAGTCACGATGCGCACCAGCGCGACCATCAGGCTCCACAGCAGAATCGCCAGCAGCCCGACCGCGGTCGCCCGCGAGGAGATCACATGACCGCGGCCGTTCGCCAGCTCGCCCAGTGACTCTGACTCCTCCATCTTGCCTGACTTGTCCGTCTTGGCCGACTCATCCATTTTGGCCGACTCGTTCACCTTGCCCAGCTCATCCACCTTGCCCATGCCGCCCTCTTCGTCGCGTCCTCACAATTGCCTATACGCACGCTAGACAATCGCCACGACGCCTACGTGGCAGCCACGTCAGCTACGCTCGGCATGATCGATGGCAAGTATTGGCCCGCGATCACCACCAGACGCGGCGACAGAATTCGCATCATATCGGTGCGAAGGTCACGGAAGAATGAGGAGGTCATCTATGAGCAGCACCGCTAAGACCATCAGCGGCGAGGAACTCGACCGCAAGCTCGACGACGGGGAGGACATCCTCGACTACCTTGACCTGGAGCACCCCATCGTGAAGCATCATCCTCCGCTGCAGAAGCGCGTCACCCTGACCATGCCCGCATGGATGATTGAAGGGCTGGACGCGGAGGCGGACGATCTGGCCATCAGCCGCAATGCCGTGGTCAACACGTGGATCGCAGAACGGCTACGCGCAACGCAGCGACGCGAACCCGTCGCCGCCTGACGCATGCGTTCGCCGAGCTTGCCCGGAGATGACAAGGAAACCCACTTCAAGACCTCGGAGTAAGCCGTAAAACCTGACAAAACATTATATTGTCAATTTTGTCAGCTTTCGTTACGATGGAGGGGAAGCAATTGTCGACTTTGGAGGCAATCATGAGCGCAGTATTGGAACATCCTCGCGCCAAAGGCACCACGGTCACCATGGGGAGCCGCGCCTTGGTCGCCGCCGACGGCGAGGTGACAGAGCTGAGCGGCGAGGCTTTCGAAGCCGCGCTGAATGCGGCAATGGGCGTCATGGGACGCCACCGGATGGTCACCACCGGCCAAGCGGCGAAACTTCTGGACTGTTCACCCCGCACCGTCGCTCGAATCCTCGACTCCGGCCGCCTGCCCTTCACCCGCAACGGTGAAGCCGGACGGCGCATGGTCGATGTGGTTGATGTCATGGACTATCAGCGCCAGGAGCGCGAACGCATGCAGGCATCCCTGTCCGCAATGCGGCAGGCCTCACAGGAGATCGCGATGGGCGACGACGAGCTGGCCTCCTACGTCGCACAGTTCGACTGACAGAAAGTCGGAAATCATGACCAAGCCAGTCGCACTGTTGAACACCAACGTATTCATCCCTCCATCCACCCTTGAACCACTGGAACGGAAGGAATGCCGTCACCAATAGCTACGGTGCTCGCCGCTCAGTCTGCCTTCATAATTACCGTGCTGATTATTCGCTTGGTATCTTTTTGATACCTTTTGCATGCCAATAAGCGACTTAAAAGCCTTGAGATCGTTGATATTCCAACGAAAAAGAGTGGAGCGGATGACGGGAGTCGAACCCGCCTTTAAAGCTTGGGAAGCTTTCGTTCTACCGATGAACTACATCCGCAGATGTCGCCAGCCACAAGTGCGGCCGCGCACAAGCAGATAGTCTACCACGAGTTGGCGAGGCATGGCATATCCGCCCGAAGTATGTCGGAGGAGGCTAAAACGGGCCATATCAAGGAAGCCCCGAGCCTGCACATGACGCATGGATTCCCAGCAACCCTCGCGGCCGCCACGCCACGGGCATCGGCCCGCACCACGAGCATCGTCAGCCCGCAGATCGACAAGCACGCCATATCCGACTCGCGGCCACCCACGCCACGGGCACCGTCGGCCCGTGAATCGACAAGTACGACATAACCGACTCGCCACCGCCCGCACCATGGGCGTCGGAGCGCGGGCACCACCACGGCCATCGGAGCGCGGGCACCGCCACGGCCATCGGAGCGCGGGCACCGCCACGTCAGCGAAGCGACGCCACCACACCAGCGAAACGCCACCACCACGTCAGCGAAGCGACACCACGGACAATCCCGCGCGTCGAGCGGGGATTCGACGTGGGTAGGGGTCACAATGGAGGACGACAACAGTCAACAAGCAACAAACAGCAAGAGATGAACGGCGCGTGACGCCGGACCGTGGCGAACGGCGCGAAACGACCCAAACACGCTGAACGACATACGACTTTCGAGGAGCGACGACGATGTTCGAACCCACCAACGAATACCATCCCAACCCTGGCCGCTACGACGGCATGACCTACAACCGCTGCGGCGAATCCGGCCTCAAACTGCCGGCCATCTCGCTCGGGTGCTGGCACAACTTCGGCGACATCACGCCATACGAGCGCATGAAGGAGCTCACGTTCACCGCCTTCGACCACGGCATCACCCACTTCGATCTGGCCAACAACTACGGTCCGGAGCCGGGCAGCGCCGAGAAGAACGTGGGCCGCCTGATCCGCGAGTATTTCAAGCCGTACCGCGACGAGCTCATCATCAGCACCAAGGCGGGCTACGAGATGTGGGCCGGCCCTTACGGCGATTTGGGCTCGCGCAAGTATCTGCTCGCCTCGCTCGACCAGAGTCTGACCCGCCTCGGGCTCGACTATGTGGACATCTTCTACCACCACCGCCCCGACCCCGAAACCCCGCTCGAGGAGACGATGGGCGCGCTGGCGAGCGCCGTGACCAGCGGCAAGGCGCTGTACGTGGGCCTGTCGAACTACGACGGCGAGCGGCTGGAACAGGCGGCGGCGATCCTCGCCGACCTGCGCGTGCCGTTCGTCATCAACCAGAACTGCTACAACATCTTCGACCGCACGGTGGAGCGCAATGGATTGAAGGACACCGCCGCGCGGCTGGGCAAGGGCATCATCACGTTCTGCCCGTTGGCGCAGGGTATGCTCACCAACCGCTACTTGAACGGCATTCCCACCGATTCACGCATCAAGACGGACGGACGATTCCTGCAGGCCGACGCGCTGAGCGAGTCGAAACTGGCCGCGATCCGCGCGCTCAACGATCTGGCCGCGCAGCGCGGGCAGACGCTGGCCGAGATGTCGCTCGCCTGGCTGCTGCACGATGGCATCGTCACCTCGGTGCTGGCCGGCGCGTCGAAACCCGAGCAGATTCTCGACAATATCGGAGCGCTGAGCAACACGACGTTCACCGACGAGGAGCTGCGCCTGATCGACGAGATCTCGCAGGCCGCCTAAGTATACGAGATCTCGCAGGCCGCCTAAGTATAGGAAATCGGGATTCCTCGACTTCGCTCGGAATGACGCAAACATTTCGGCGGAAATGGCGCGAACGTTCCGTGCGGGATGACGCAAACATTCCGCCCGGGATGACGCCGCATCATCAACGTCATTCCGAGCGAACCGTTTGCGTCATTCCGAGCGAAACGCGACTCCACCGCCATTCCGAGCAGAGCGCGCCCCACCCGTTATTCCGAGCAGAACGTTTGCGTCATTCCGAGCGGAGCGCAGCGTAGTCGAGGAATCTCCGACGGTAATCCGCAGGCCGCCTAGCGGCCCAGCAGTCTAGTAGCCGACCTGGGTGGAGTATTCCGACGATTGCACGGGCATGCCGCGCATCTCCTGCGCCATCTGCATTAGGCGCGCGATGCGCTCTTCGGTCGGCGGGTGGGTGGAGAACAGTTTGGAGAATCCCTGCGCGGAGAAGGGGTTCGCGATCATCATCGAGGAGACCGACTGCGTGGCGGCGGTTTTGCGCATCGGCGTGGTCTGCGCTCCGTAGGAGATTTTGTTGAGCGCGGAGGCGAGGGCCTCCGGATCGCCGGTGAGTCGGCTGCCGTCCTCGTCGGCGTCGAATTCGCGGGTGCGCGAGATCGCCATCTGGATGAGCGAGGCGCCGATCGGCGCGAGGATCGCGCTGAGCAGCACGCCGATCAGTCCGAACGCGCCCGAATTGTTGTCGCGGTCGCGTGAGCCGCCGCCGAAATACATCAGCGAATAGCCCAGATAGGTGATCACCGTGGCCATGGCGGAGGCGATGGCCGAGGTGAGGATGTCGTGGTTGTAGACGTGCATGAGCTCATGTCCCAGCACGCCGCGCAGCTCGCGCCGGTTGAGGATCTGCAGGATGCCCTGCGTGCAGCAGACGGCGGCATGGCGCTCGTTGCGTCCGGTGGCGAAGGCGTTGGGGCTGGCCGTGGGAGCGATGTAGATGCGCGGCATCGGCTTGCCGGCGGTGGCGCTCAGTTCGCGCACGATGGCGTAGATTTCGGGGGCCTCCTGCTCGGACACCTCGCGCGCCCCCATCGAGGCGATGGCGAGCTTGTCCGAAAACCAGTACGAGCCGAATGTGGTGATCAATCCGATGACGATGTAGATGCTCAACGTGCTGCGCTGGCCGCCGGTGGCCCACCAAATCAGCATGATAACGCCCCACATCAACGCGAACAACAGCGTTGTTTTCAGGCCGTTGTAGTGGCCGTGCACCTGCATTTTCCCATTCATAGGGCTCAGAGTAAAGAGCGCGGCTGGAAGTTATCTGAATATCAGCCCACAGCGGGAAGAGCCGTTTCCGGAGGGCCCCGTCATCCGAAGCGAAGCGTTGGCCGCCACCCCTTGTCATCCTGAGCGGAGGGCGCAGCCCGGAGTCGAAGAATCTAGGATCGCCTGGACGGCAGTGAGATCCTTCGGCTGCGCTACGCTACGCTCAGGATGACGGAGGGGAATGGAGGCATCCGAATCAGGCGTGGGCCAATTCGCGCATCTGGTCGGGGTCGATGACCTTCTTATGCTCGCGGCCTTCCTTCGCGCCCTCGGCACGCTCGTAGGCGTCGACCTTCTTCCAGCCGGCGAAGTCGATCGGCTTGACGCCGCGGCCCTCCAGCAGGCGGTCGATGGATTCGGGATCGCGGTCCTCGGCCACGCGGCCACCCTCGGCGGCCTTGGCCAGGTCCTCGAGCATATTGGTCACGATGGCGAGCGCGTCGGATTTGGTCGAGCCGATCAGGCCCACCGGACCGCGCTTGGCCCAACCGGTGGCGTACAGACGCTCGCGCACCTCGCCGCCGGCTGCTTCGGTGGTGATGCGGCCGTCGCCGTTGGCGTTGGCCAGATGCGCGCCCTTGCCGTCGTAGGCGATGCCGGGCGCTTCGGCGGGCTGGTAGCCGATGGCGTGGTACACGGCCTGCACCGGATAGTCGGTGAATTCGCCGGTGCGGCTCATCTTGCCGTCGGCGCTGGTTTCGGTGCGTTCCACGCGGATTGCGACCACCTTGCCGTCCTCGCCCAGCACCTCGGTGGGGGCGGAGTTGAAGTGCACGTAGTATTTGCGGTCGGCGGGGTTGCCTTCGAAGTCGACGTCGCCGTCGTCCTCCATATCCAAAGCCATCTCGCGGATGGTGAACAGCTCCTCGACCATCTGGCGGGTGAGCTTGTCCTTGCCGGCCACCTCGATGGTCTCCTCGTCGAGGTCGAAATCGTCCTCGTCGATGATGAGCTGCACGCCGGGCAGCTTCTCCATCTCGCGCAGCTCCTGCACGCTGAACTTGGCCTGGGCCACGCCGCGGCGGATGAACAGATGCAGCTCCTTGGCCTGGTTCTTGCCGATGCCCTCGTAGACGTTGTCGGGAATATCGGTTTTGGCTTTGAGGTCGTCGGCGTTGCGCACGAGTTCGCGGGCCACGTCCATGGCCACGTTGCCGCCGCCGATCACGGCGACCTGCTCGGCGGTCAGCGGCCATTCGCGCGCGCCCATGGGGTAGCCGTCGTACCATTCGACGAACTTGGCCGCGCCGTACACGCCGTCGAGGTCGGCGCCCGGCAGGTTCAGCGGCTTGTCCTTGATCGCGCCGGTGGCGAACAGCACGGCGTCATAGCGGGCGAGCAGCTCGTCCAGCGTCACGTCCTTGCCGAACTCCACGTCGCAGTACAGGTGAATGTCGGGGTTGTCGAGCGTCTTCTCGAGCGCGTCGGCGATGAATTTGATGGACGGGTGGTCGGGAGCCACACCGTAGCGGACCAGACCGAACGGCACGGGCAGCTTCTCGAACAGGTCGATGCGCGCCTTGGTGCCCAGGCCCAGTTCCTCGCCAAGCTTGCCCAGCTGGCGCAGGAAGATATCGGAGGAGTAGACGCCGGCGGGGCCGGCGCCGATAACGGCAATGCGAAGTTCAGTATTTTCAGTCACGCGTTACAGACTAACGCAAGCCGGCCCCGCTGAACAGAGGGGAACCGCACTTCCCACAAGAAATCGCCACGCCTCGCGGCCGTCAAACGTTCATCTGCGGCATCGGTCACGACGAGTTGGCACTTGGCCCTTCCAGTTGGCACCCGATTCGGGGCGTCGGCGGAGGCCGGCAACGTCATTCCGCCGTTGCGCGAACACTGGCTTCACAACGCAGTGCCAACTGGAGGCCCCAAGTGCCAACTCGTCAGAAACTGCCTCCGCCGCAACCGGTCAGTCGCGGTCGATGAGCACGGTCAACGCCCATAGAATGCTCACCACATCGATGGCCTCCTGCAGGAACGCGCCAAGCACCACCGGAATCAGGTTGAACGCGGCGGCGATCATACCGACCAGCGCCAGACCAAGCCCGAGCAGCACGGCTTGCAGCATCACGCGGCGGGTACGGCGGGCGATGGCGATGGCCCGCGGCACGGAGGCGATATCGTCGTTCATAATCACGACCTGGGCGGATTCGGAGGCGGCGGTCGACGTGCCGTCGGTGATGGCCATGCCGATATCGGCGGCGGCGAGCACGGGAGCGTCATTGACGCCATCGCCCACCATCATCGTCACCGTATGCCGCGAACCGGGCTCCGTCATCGCCGTAGCCTTGCGCACCGCGTTGACCTTATCTTCGGGGAAGAGTTCGGCTTGCACATCGTCGATGCCCACCTCGTCGGCGATGATGCGCGCCGAAGCGGCCTTGTCGCCGGTGAGCATGGTGAGCGCGCCCACGCCCAGCTCGCGCAGCTGCGCCAACGCCCGGCTCGCGTTGGCGCGCGGCACGTCACGCAACACGATGCGCGCGACCAGCTGCCCGTCGACGGACACGTAGGTGGCCATCTCGTCGGGAGCGAGCGCACCGAAGCGCGCACGTATGGATGCGGACGGCATCTCGTGGAGTTCAGACCGCGCCACACGGCCCGCTTCCGCACTGACGTCCGACGGCATATCCGCCGAGGTGACCGCCGTGGAATTCGCCGACATGTCGACGCCCGCCGCATCGCCCGATATGGATCCGACCGCAACGTTCGGCCGCGCCGACTGATCGTCATGCGTCACGGGCTGGAACCCGTCCTGGGATTCGTTGGCGAAAGCCAGCCGCCCCACACGCACCCGATGCCCGTTGACCTCGCCGCTCACGCCTTTGCCGGCGTCCTCCACGATGTTGTTGACCACCGGATGCTCGCGGCCATGGCCGGGAAAGTCGCGTTCCGGACAGCTGCGCTGCCCGTCGGCGAAACGCTGGTCGAGACGCGCCAACGCCTCCAAACCGGCTTTGGCGATGCCCTTGGCGAGAATATGCACGGAGTAGTTCTCCACCACGCCGGCCATCATCAGCACATGGTCCTGATTGAGGCGCGTGTCCACGCCCGGCAGCATCTCCACGCGCACCACCTGCGGCTGCTTGACGGTCAGCGTGCCAGTTTTGTCGAAGAACACATGCCCCACGCGGCCGAGCGTCTCCAGAACGTCCTGTGTTTTGATCAGCACTCCGGCTTTGGCGAGGCGGCCCGTGCCGGCCACATAGGCCACCGGTGCGGCGATCAGCAGCGGGCACGGGGTGGCGAGCACCAGCACTTGGGCGAATCGTGTGGGGTCGCCGGCCATCGCCCATGCCACGCCGGCGATGACCAGCGCGAGCACGGTGAACGGCACGGCGAGACGGTCGGCGGTTTTCACCACGGCGGGCCGTGATTCCTGGGCGGAGGCGACCAGCGACATGATCCGCTGGTATTGCGAGTCTCCGGCCACCTGCGTGGCGCGCATGGTGAGCGTGGTCGAACCGTTCACCGCGCCCGACATCACGCGCGCGCCCGCGAAGATCTCACGCGGCACGGGTTCGCCGTTGATATTGCTCAGGTCGAGCGTGGCGGATCCGGACAGCAGCTCGCCGTCCACGGGCACGGTTTCGCCCGGCAGCACGATCACCACATCGCCAAGCGCCACCTCGTCGACCGGCACCGTGCGAAAATGCGCGTCGCGCGCCGGAGTTTCGGAGCCTGTGGATTTCGATTCCGCACGTTCCCCTCCCCGTCTGCGCGCATCCGTCTTGAGAGCGTCGGCGACGGCGGTTTCGCAGGCCTGCGCGTCACGGTCGGTGATCGCGCAGGTTTCGCCGCCGGGGACTACGGGGGCGACGGGGCGGAATCCGTCATGCCGCGTACCGATGTTGCGGGCCGGTTTGGCACCCGTTCCCGCACCCGCACTCACGCCCACGCCGGGCAATGTGGAGACATGCGCGGTGACCGGCGCGGCCGCCATCAGCGCGGTCAGGTTGCTTTCGGCTTTGGACTGGGCGTATTCCTCGATGGCCTCGCCGGAGGAGATCATCAGCACCACGGCCCAGCTGGCCCAGTATTCCTGCACGGCGACGGTGGAGAGGATGGCGATGACGGCGAGCACGTCGACGCCGACGATGCCGTGCCGCAGGTCGTCCACCATGCCGATCACCGTGGTCACCACGGTGTAGGCGACCAACGCGATCACCACCCACTGCCCCAGCGAGGGGTTTACGGGGAGGATTCCAAGGAAGGGCACGGATCCGCCCCACGGACGGTAGTCCCACAGCAACAGAAGAGGAATCGCCGCCAGAATCGTGATGGGAAGCAGCGGAACGTTTTTGGCTATCTCAAATGCCTTGCGCATCAGGTCTCCTTACGTCGTTTTGGGGTCGTTCGCGTGCCATGCGTCGACCCCGCATGTGCACGCCTTGTTAAACCCATCGCGACTCCACGGAAAACGCGGATGCTCACGATACACGGCGTAAGAATTTATTTATGCCGAGCCAACGCTACCAGCAGTCCGCCGGCGGCGCAAGTTCCGCGGGCGGTCGCTTTGCCCCGGTCCGGCAGAGCGACGAACATGCGAAAAGGCGGCCGGCGACTGAATGTCACCGACCGCCTTTCGCGTGTCTAGAGGCGCCGAAGCGTCGGGTTTACCACAGGCCGAACGGATCGGTCAGGCCGTCGTAACCGTAGCCGTCGCTGTCGCTGTTGCCGTCGCTCTGGCCGTCCTGGCTGTCCTGATCGTTCTGGTTGCTCTGGCTGTCGGATTCGGACCTGTTGGATCCGGTCACGGTGTCCTCCTCCTGGTCGAGCGTCACGTTCACGTCCATGGTGTTGCCGTTGCGCACGATGGTGAGCGTCACCTCGTCGCCCATGGCGGCGGCGCGAACGTATCCGAGCAGCGAGTACATATTGTTCACCGCGTTGCCGTTGTAGGCGACGATGGCGTCGCCCTCCTGCAGGCCGGCCTGGTCGGCGGGGCCGCCGGAGACGACCGCCGACCTACCCGTGGAGGATTTGATCAGCGCGCATCCGCGGGTCACGCCGTCGGCCTCGACCGTGGACGAGGCGATGGTCACGCCCAGGGCCACGTGCGTGACCGAACCGGTTTCGAGGATCTCCTCGGTCACGCGCTTGACCAGATTGGACGGAATCGCGAAGCCGATGCCGATCGAACCCGCGGACGAGCTGGACGAGCTGGCCGTCGCGATCGACGAGTTGATGCCGATCACCTGGCCGGCCGCGTTGAAGGTCGGGCCGCCGGAGTTGCCGGGGTTGATGGCCGCGTCGAGCTGCACCGCGTTGGTCACGATCTGGGAGTTGGTCTCGTCGTCCATCACGCTCACCGGGCGGTTCAGCGCGGAGACGATGCCGGTGGTGGCGGTGTCGTCATAGCCCAGCGGATTGCCGATGGCCATCACGTCCTCGCCCACCGCGAGCTGGTCGGAGTCGGCGAATTCCACGCCCTTCAGATCGCTCGGCGGATTGTCGAGCTTGATCACCGCCAGATCGGTGGTGGTGTCGGAGCCGACCAATGTGGCGGAGTAGATCGCGCCGCTCGCCAGCGTCACCTGAATCTGCTGCGCGCCGGAGACCACGTGGTTGTTGGTCACGATATTGCCTTCGGAGTCAAGGATTGCGCCGGAACCCTGCGCGCTGCCGTTTTCCGTAGCGACCTGGATGGCGACCACGGAGTCGGAGACCTCGCTGGCCACGGCCTTCCAATCGGTCGCCTCGCCGGTTTTCGCCGTGGCGGAGCCGGATCCGGACTTATTCGAGCTGACGTTCGACAGGGAATTGGACGTCGGCACGGTCACCCAGCCGTTGGTGATGGCCGCGAAGCCGAGTCCCAGGCACAGCGCGGCGGCGAGCAGCGCGGAGATCACCGCGATCGTCACGCTTTTCACCGTGCCGCTGGAGGCGTGCGGACGGGAGCCGCCCGGCTGGGCCGCGTTCTGCGGCATCCCCTGCTGCGGCGGCACCGCTCCGCCGGCCGGCGTGGCGCTCTGCTGGGCTTGCGGATTGAAGAAGGGATTGCCGTTGCCGGCGTTGGTGTACGGGTTGCGGTTGCCTTGCGCGCCGTTCTGCTGGGGCTGACCGAACCCGAAGATCGAGGTCGGGGCGCCGTTCTGCTGGGCCTGGCCGTTGGCCGGTGCGCCCTGCTGGCCGGTCGCGGCCGACTGCGTGGGCGTCGGACCGTACGCGCCGTACTCGGGCGCGGGCCGGTACTGCTGCTGGGCGGAAGCGCCCTGCGCGGCGGTATTGGTTGTCGGCGCGGAGGACACGACGGTCTGTTCGCCCGCCGCGGCGGCGTAATCCGGCGTGTCGGACGCCACCGTCGTGTCCTGCGTCTGATCCGCGGCGACCGGTGTGCCCATGGGGACGGTGTTCTCCACGGGGTCGATCGACACGGTCGCTTCGTGCTGTTCGTGCTGTTCGTTCTGCGGCGCGGCGTTCTCATTCGGCGTCTGCTGGCCATCTGACGCGCCCGCGCCGGCGTTCCAGCGCTCGTTCTCTTCAGCCATATGTGCTCCTTCATTCGTCGGCGGCAAAGTTTCCTTCATTCAGCAATCGGCGCCGCCGGCTTTCGATTTGCTAATTAAGAGTTAAGATAGCCGCTCTGGAAGTTTCCTGAATGTTCATTGGGAGAAGAAACCGAAACGTCATCAAGCATTATGAGCAAGCCTGCGAAAGCCGTGCGACGCCACATCCAGCCCAATCAAAAAGCTTGATATCATGCGGTTTTCCGCCCAACCTCAGGCCTATTGTGAGCTCGGCCACACCGGCCGCCATCATCACACATCACACACATATCACACGCATAACACAGCGGAACGCAGCTTTTCGTACGACACGTTCGCTTAAAGTGAAGCCTATGACCGACTTCCTGAACCATCCCATCGGAGCCGCGGCCGGCCAGCCGGGAGACCGGGCCGCATTCTCCTTCGAAACCATCACCCGCCTGCCCGACGCCCCCGAAGGCAAGGGGCGCGGCGGCGCGCGCTACGGACGCACCGGCATCATCCACACCCCCCATGGCGACATCCGCACCCCCGCCTTCGTGCCGGTGGCGACGCAGGCGGCCATGAAGGCGGTGCTGCCCGAAACCATGCGCCAACTCGGCGCGCAATGCCTGCTGTCCAACGCCTTCCACCTGTTCGAAAGACCGGGCGAGGACGTGCTCGACGCGGCCGGCGGCTTGGGGCGCTTTATGAACTGGAGCGGCCCCACCTTCACCGATTCGGGCGGCTTCCAGGTGCTGTCGCTCGGTTCGGGCTTCAAAAAAACGCTGGCGATGGACGTGACCGGCATGAAGTCGGACGATGTGATCGCCGCCGGCAAGGAGCGCCTCGCCTTCGTGGACGAGGACGGCGTCACGTTCAAATCACCTTTAAACGGCGACAGGCATCGCTTCTCCGCCGAGATCTCGATGGGCATCCAGCACAAAATCGGCGCGGACATCATGTTCGCCTTCGATGAGCTGACCACGCTGATGAACACGCGCGGCTACCAGGAGGAGTCGGTGGAACGCACCTACCGCTGGGCGAAGCGCTGCGTGGCCGAGCACGAGCGGCTCACCGCCGAACGTCTGGGCAAGCCGTACCAGGCGCTGTACGGCGTGGTGCAGGGCGCGAACTACGAGGACCTGCGCCGGCGGGCGGCCGGGCAGATCGCCTCGCTCGACTTCGACGGCGTGGGCATCGGCGGCGCGCTGGAGAAGCGCATCATCGGCGACATCTGCGCGTGGATCTGCGACTCGATGCCCGAAAACCGGCCGCGCCACGTGCTCGGCATCGCCTCGGTGGACGATATCTTCGCCTGCGTGGAGAACGGCGGCGACACCTTCGACTGCGTGGCGCCGGCGCGATGCGGCCGCAACGGCGCGATTTTCACGCGGCACGGACGATATAACGTCAAACGCGCCGAATTCAAAACGGATTTCGGGCCGTTGGAGGACGGCTGCGAATGCTATACGTGCCGGAATTATTCGAAGGCGTATGTGGACCATCTGCTGCGCGCCCGCGAATTCAACGGGTTCACGTTGGCGACGATCCACAACGAGTATTTCTTCATCAAACTGCTCGACGATATTCGCGCCTCGATCGACGGCGGCTATTTCGAGGAGTTCCGCGACGAATCGTTGGCGCATTTTTACGGGGAGTAGCGGGTCGGCCGGCTCGCGTCGCGCGCTTGTGATTTCCGAAGGAAATCGGCGAATTCAAGGATGGCTCCGCCGGCACGAAAGCCCACAGGGCTTTCTCTACGGCCGGCTCGCGTCGCGCGCTCGTGATTTTCCTTTGGAAAATCGGCGCGCGAAGGATGGCTCCGTCGTCAAAGAGCCCACAGGGCTCTTCTCCTCCTCGCGTCGCGCGCTTGTGATTTTCCTTCGGAAAATCGGCGCGCAAAGGATGGCTCCGTCGTCAAAGAGCCCACAGGGCTCTTCTCCTCCTCGCGTCGCGCGCTTGTGATTTTCCTTCGGAAAATCGGCGCGCGACACGCCAAGTTGCTTCATATATTTATTGGTGGTAAATTGTCCCCTTGTCTGCGAGTGTGGCGGAATGGTAGACGCGCTGTCTTCAGGTGGCAGTGAGTGTATGCTCGTGGGGGTTCAAGTCCCCCCACTCGCACGAGGATGAAAACCCCTCGAACAGTTGAGATATCAACGGTTCGAGGGGTTTTCGCTTATGCTCTCGCCCATTGCGATCCGCCACCGGCCGCGGCATTGGACCCGCGCGGCGGACGAGACGCAGAGTCTTTACATAGCCACGCTATCGTGTCCACAACGTGCCATACGGACGCTTGGCACCGCTTGTTCGCCGGCGCGCGGGAAGGAGACACCATGGCCGAAATCACCCGCGACATCCTGTTTCTGCTCGTGCTGTTCGTCTCCAATATGATTCAGGCGATCACAGGATTCGCAGGCACCGTTCTGGCCATGCCGGCCTCGATGATGCTTATCGGCGCGGACGAGGCGCGGGTGGTGCTCAACGCCATGGCCCTTGTCTCCTGTCTCTGGCTGGGCATGCAGCATCGCCGGCATATTCGCTGGCGAGAACTCATCCGCATGGTTGGGCTCATGATGATCGGCATGGTCGCCGGCATGCTGCTGTATCGCGCGCTGCCCCTCGCCCCGCTGCAGCGGGCGTACGGCCTGTTCATCATCGCCGTCGCCCTCAAGAACCTGCTGTTTCCCTCCACGCGCGAGCCTCGCCCTTGGCTGATGACGGTGATTCTGCTGGCTTCGGGGGTGATTCATGGCCTATTCGTCTCGGGCGGCGCACTGCTGGTGGTGTATGCGGCCGCGCGGCTGAAGGACAAGGACGAATTCCGCGCCACCGTCGCTTGCGTCTGGGTGGTTCTGAATACGGTGATGGGAGCGCAGCAGGTCGCGGCCGGCGAGTGGACGCCGCACGCCGTGGCGATCACCGTCATAGGCCTGCCCATGCTGGCATTGGCCGTGCTCATCGGCAACCACCTGCAACGGCGCATCAGCCAGCAGGCGTTCCTGACACTGACCTACGCACTCCTCGTCGTCTCCGGGATATCGATCCTGTTCTGAAAAGCCCAAGAAAGGAACCCACATGTCCGTCCGACTGAAGGAATTGGTCGACCAGGCCAGAGGCCAGGGCCACGATATCGCGCTGGTCGCCGGCGCGGGTGGACTCGACCATGCCGTGCGCTGGGTGCATATGGTGGAGAACGAGGAGATCGCGGGCTTTCTGGAGGGGCAGGAGATCGCCTTCACCACAGGCATCGGCCTCGAATCGCAGGAGGATCTCGTGGGCTTGACGCACAGCGCATACGATTCCGGAGCCAGCGGCATCGTGGTGAACGTCGGCCCCTTCATCCACCAGATCAGCCCCGAAGCGGTGCGCTTCTGCAACGAACGCGACTTCCCGATGTTCCGCGTTCCATGGAGCGAGCATATGGCGCAGATCATGCACTTGTTCAGCCTGTCCATCACCATGAGCGAGAAACACAACATGGAGCTGGCCGCCGCTTTGGAGAACGCGATTTTCATGCCGACGCGCGAGGATCTGTATCTCGAGACCATGGAGCGCAGCGGATTCGGCAAGGATTGGAATTACTGCGTCGCCGTGTTCGAAGTATGTGCCGAGGACGGAGAACCGGTCCCGGACGCGCGGATGGATTCCTGCGCCGCCCGCATCGAAACACTGCTGACCAGCCGCCAATGGCATGCGGTGCAACTGACCATCGGCCACCGTATCGCGCTGGTGTTCACACGATACGACATCGGCGCGGTAAGCGATATGACCCAAGCGGCGACGGCCACATGCGCCGAGTTCTTGGGGGAAGGCACCCGCGTATTCGTCGGAGTGGGCAAGGTGACGAGATCCGCCCGATGCATCGGCAAAAGCTACCGTCAGGCGCTGGCTCTGGAACGCCTGCAATGGCTGCATGGCACGGATGGCGAACCGTTCCTGTATGACGATGCCGGCTCCGACAAGCTGCTGCTCTCCGTCAACGATCCGGAGATCCTCGCCGACTATTACGACACCACAATCGGCCCACTGGCCAAACACGACCAGCTCAACGGCGGGGATCTCGTGGAGACGCTGCGCAATTATCTCGCTTTTTCGGGGAGCATCAAGGAGACCAGCGAGCGCATGTTCGTGCATCGCAATACGGTGAGCTACAAGTTGGGCAAAATACAGGATCTGCTCGGCGTGAATCTGTCGGACTTCCGCACGCGCGAGGAGATGTCGATTGGATTTCGGGTCAAGGAGCTGCTTGACTGCGTGCCTGCGGAAGGTATGGACGGCGCCTCACGCGGCACGGCCGGATAGCGGCCGATCCGCCCGTCCGGCCCAGCGGCCGCCACTCCGAAACCATCCTATTGTTGTGCTGCAGCACAAACAACCTTAGGCGCTGAATCGTTGTCGCCACTCCCCGTCCTTCCTAGACTGCAAATCAGGTCAAGAAAATCAAGCATTTCCTTGAACGAGCAGAACCACACCGGGGACATCACAACAAGCCGAATTCTATGCATAGCGCATATTCCGGCACCCCATCACGGAAGGAACGATTATGGAAGAGCTGACGGGCGAGGAAGTCGCCGCCCTGCATCGCGATCACGTCATGCAGTCCTGGCACAAGCAGGGCGAGGCCGTCATGCCGATCAAGCGGGCCGAAGGCATCTATTTCTGGGACTACGACGGCAACCGTTACGCCGATATGAGTTCCCTGCTCGTATGCTCCAATCTCGGACATGAGCTGCCCGAAATCGTGGATGCGATCAAAAAGCAGGCCGACACGATGTGCTTCATGTCGCCCGCCTACGCCTCCGAGCCGAAATCCCGGCTGGCCAAGATGCTCGTCGATCTCGCCGGCCCCGACTTCTACCAGCGCGTGTTCTTCACCAACGGCGGCACGGACTCCAACGAGAACGCCATCAAGATGGCTCGCATGGTCACCGGCAGGCCGAAGATCTTCTCCTGCTACCGCTCATACCACGGTTCGACCATCGGATCATCGAACGCCTCGGGGGACTGGCGTCGCTTCGCCGCCGAGATGGGCGGCACCGCGCCGGGCTTCGTGCATTTCATGAATCCGAACATGTACGAAGACGGCTACACGCGTGGCGTGGACGACGAGGCCGTCACCAAGGAGTATCTGCATCGGCTCGACGAGCAGCTGCAATATGAGGGCCCCGATACCGTGGCCGCGATCCTTATGGAGTCCATCGTAGGCGCGAATGGCGTGATCCTGCCGCCCGAAGGCTATATGGAGGGCGTGAGGGCCCTATGCGACAAGTACGGCATCCTCATGATATGCGACGAGGTGATGGCCGGCTTCTGCCGCACCGGCAAGATGTTCGCCTGGCAGAATTTCGACCTGAAGCCCGACATCTTCACCTTCGCCAAAGGCGTGACCTGCGGCTACGTGCCCCTGGGCGGCGTCGTCGTCTCCAAGGCGGTCTCCGACTATTTCACCGACCATGTGCTGCAATGCGGACTGACCTACTCGGGACATACGCTCGCATGCGCCGCCGGCGTGGCCGCCGTCAACTACTACCTCGACCATGACATCGCCGCGCACGTCAAGCGGATGGAGGGCATCCTCAAGCCCTTCCTCGACGACATGGCGTCCAAGCACAAGTGCGTGGGCGAGGCCCGCTGCATCGGACTGTTCGCCGCCCTGACCATCGTACGCAACAAGAAGACGCGCGAGCTCATGGCGCCGTACCACGCCTCCAACAGCGTCATGCCGCAGATCATGGGCAGACTGATGAAGCAGGGGTTCGCCACATTCGGCCGCGAAACCAATGTGAACATCTGCCCGCCGCTGACCATCACCGCCGAGCAGCTCAGGCAGGAGCTTCCCAAGCTCGACGAGACGCTCACCTGGGTTGACGAGAACCTGTGCGACTGACGGGAGCCGAACATGCTATGGGATTATGAGCAGCCCGTGACCATCCGTTTCGGCTGCGGACGGGTCACCGAGATCGCTGACGTGGCGGAGTCCCACGGATGGGAGAACGGTTTGATCGTCTCCTCCGAGCATTTCGTGCGCGACGGCACGACGGACCGTCTCATCGAAGCCTCCAACGGTCGGCTGACGGCCGCGTTCAGCGACTTCTCCCCCAATCCGGACGTCGCTGAGGTGGATGACTGCGCCGCCGTCATCCGCGCGCGCGGCCACGGCTTCGTGGTGGCGATGGGCGGCGGCAGCGCCATGGATCTGGCGAAGGCCGCGGCGAGCATCGCCTTAACCGACGACTCCATCGCCGACTATCACGGCACCGGCAAAGCGATGCCGGTCGACCACCTACCGCTGATCGCGGTGCCGACCACCGCCGGGACCGGCAGCGAGGTCACCTGCGTGGCGGTGCTCACCAACCGCAAGCTCGGCAGAAAGGCGCCGATCGTCTCATCCGGATTCTTCCCGTCCGTGGCGATCGTCGACCCGGAGTTGACCGTTTCCGTACCGCCGAAAGTCACCGCCTCCTGCGGCATGGATGTGCTCAGCCAGGCGATCGAGGGATACTGGAGCAAGGGCCATCAGCCGATCTGCGACGCCTGCGCCGTGCATGCCGCCGGACTGGTGTTCGACTATCTGCCGCGCGCCGTCGCCGACGGTTCCGACCTGCAAGCGCGCGAGAAGATGTGCGAGGCGTCGCTGATCGCCGGGTTGGCGTTCACGCTGCCGAAGACCACATCCTCACACGCCTGCTCCTTCCCCCTGACCAACATCCACGGCATCCCCCACGGCGAGGCCTGCGGGCTGACGCTTGACTGGTTCGTCCGCGTGAACAAAAACGCACAGAGCGGCCGCGTGCAGCATTTCGCCCGCACACTGGGTTTCGCCGACGCCGACGCGATGGCCGACGCGATCCACGATCTTAAAACGCGCATCGGCATGCGCACGGGATTGGCCGACCTGCATCTGAACGACGGGCAGATAGCCGATCTGGTGCGCATCAGCCGCCATCCGAATCTGTACAACAATCCGGTGGACGTCACCGACGGCATGCTCGAGGACATGTACCGGCACCTGGCGGCCATCGCCTGACCCGGACCGCCCGCACCTCACCCATTCCACAGAGAGGAACCGACCATGGGCACGTTACGACTCAAAATCAAGAACACCCCGCACGCCTTGCAGGCGCTGGCCTCGCTGGCGCTGCTCCTGCTCGTCTGGTGGGCGGCCACGGCCGCAGGGCTGGTCAATCCGCTGTATCTGCCGGGGCCCGGCGAAGTATGGAACGCCTTCGTCGAAGCGAATATCTGCCGGCCGATGTCGACGGATTCGGACCGCATCATATGCGGCGAACAGCAGTATTTCCTATGGCAACATCTGTTGGTGAGCCTGCAGCGCATCGGCATCGGCATGGCTTTGGCGATCGTCGCGGGCATGCTCATCGGATTCGTGCTCGCCG
Source organism: Bifidobacterium eulemuris (assembly GCF_014898155.1). Lineage (NCBI taxonomy): Bacteria > Bacillati > Actinomycetota > Actinomycetes > Bifidobacteriales > Bifidobacteriaceae > Bifidobacterium > Bifidobacterium eulemuris. The sequence continues at coordinate 1,612,484 of NZ_CP062938.1, forward strand.
AGGTCGAATGGATCAGCCGCATCTTTCTGCCATACATCAATTTCGTACGCGCACTGCCGCCGCTGGGCTACATCGGCCTGCTCATCGTGTGGTTCGGCATCGGCGACACCACAAAAATCTGGCTGCTGTTCCTAGCCGCGTTCCCGCCGATCGTTCTCGCCACACTCGACGGCATCAACGGTGTGAGCAGGGACCGCGTCAACTCGGCGCGGGCATTGGGCGCAGGCACATTCCAAACCTTTATATTCGTGGTGTTTCCCAGCGCGCTGCCTTCGATCATGAACGGCATCCGGCTGGCGGTCGGGTTCGCGTGGACCACCGTGGTCGCGGCCGAACTCAACAACGGCATTCCCGGCATCGGAGCGCTGGCCTACCTATCCGGCACCGAACTCAACACACCGCTGACCATCGCCTGCATCTTCGTCATCGGCATCGCCGCATTGCTGCTGGACGGACTGATCCAACTCATCACCAGACTCGTCACCCCCTGGGTGGGGCAGGACTGACGGCATATCGCTCCGCACGACGCACGACATACGACGCACGACGCAGAACAGAGAGGAACATCATGCGACTTGCATTCCACACCACCGCTTCGATCCGACGCATACGCCGCGCCTCGGCAGCTCTGGCCGGCGGCGCGATGCTCACCGCACTGGCCGCCTGCGGATCCATGCCCACCGCCTACGAGCTCGCCGGAGTCGATCCCAACGGCACCGCAGACGTCGGCTGCCCGGTCGATGCCGACAACGACTTCACCGGCACGATCCGCATCGCCTGGCAGGCGATTCCGAACGCGGACCTCATCGTCAAGGACATGGGGCTGCTGGAGGCGTGCCTGCCGCAGGCCACCATCGAATGGAACCAGTTCAATTCGGGAGGCGATGTCGTGCAGGCGTTCGGCTCGCGCTCGATCGACATCGGTCTGATGGGCTCCAGCCCGGCCGTACGCTCGGTGAGCGCGCCACTGGACCTGCCGGTCGCCATCGTATGGATACATGACATCATCGGCGACGCCGAATCGCTGGTCGCCAACGACGACTCGATCACGCAGGTCGCCGATCTGAAAGGCGCGAACATTGCGGTGCCGTTCGGCTCGACCTCGCATTTCAGCCTATTGTCCGCATTGGCCGACGCGGGTTTGTCGGAAACGGACGTGCATCTCATCAACCTCGATCCCGATAAGATGGCCGCCGCTTGGACGCGCGGCGAAATAGACGCGGCATGGGTATGGGATCCGGTGCTCTCCACGCTGCGCGCCGACGGTGGGCATATCGTCACGTCCTCAGCCCAAACCGCCCTGACGGGTGCCGCCACCTACGATATGGAGGTCGCGTCCGAGGAGTTCATTACGGATAACCCCGACGTGATGAGGATTTGGACGGCCGTGGAGGATTACGCGGCGGGCCTGATCTCCGAGGATCCCGACGGCTCGGCCGAGATGATTTCGTCGCAGTTGGGCAACGATCCCGACGATGTCGCGGCGCAGCTTGAAGGCTACACCTATCCCCGTGCCGCCGAGCAAAGCGAGCTGTTCCATGGAGACCTGCCGGGCACGCTCAAAGACACCGCGGAGTTCCTTAAAACGCAGAACAGCCTCGACGCGGTGAACGACGATTACGCCGACGCTCTGTACACCGACGCGATAGACGCGGTCGCCGGGGAATAAGCACATCCATACATCCGCATAATCAGCTTATGAAGGAGCCTACGATGGCCAAGCACGACATGACCTGGGACGAGCAGGTCGAGAAGCAGTCCATGGACGCCAGAGGCGTGGCGGTTGACATCCGCGGCGTCAACAAGCGGTTCACCACATTGGAGGGCAACGAGGTCACCGCTTTGCATGACATCAATCTGACCATCAACAAACACGATTTCATCTGCGTGGTTGGACGGTCCGGCTGCGGCAAAACGACACTGCTCAACATGCTGTCGGGTTTCGAAAAACCCTCCGACGGCGAGGTGGTGGCCGACGGGCGCGTCATCGACGGCCCAAGTCCGCGACGCGGGGTGGTGTTCCAGAAACCGCCGCTGTACCCATGGCTCACCGTGCGCGGCAACGTCGAATTCGGCATGCGCATGCAGGGCGTCGCATCCCGGGAGCGCAAGGAAATCGCCGAGCGCTATCTGGAGATGGTCGGACTCAAGGACGCGGGCGACCGCCGCCCATACGAGCTGTCGGGCGGTATGCAGCAGCGCGCGCAGATCGCCCGCGTGCTGGCGTGCGACCCGGATCTGATCCTTATGGACGAACCGTACGGCGCCCTTGACGCATTGACCCGGGAGCGGCTGCAGAACGAGTTGCTGCGCATCTGGTTCGAGAAGAGGAAAACCGTGTTCTTCATCACGCACAGCGTCGACGAGGCGATCTTCCTCGCAACCCGCGTCATTGTGATGAGCGCGCATCCCGGCACCGTAAAAATGGATATCCCGATCTCCATCCCCCGCGACCCGGCAGATCCCGACAATATGGACAAGGTTCGGGCCGATCCTCGCTTCGCCGAATTGCGCGACATGATCACCGCGGCCATCTACGAGCAGGACGACCAGGACGAGTGACGCGCAGCCGGCGCGGAATTATATTGTCAAGTACTTGACAGTTGCGATACCGTATTGTAGCGTTGCGATTGTCAAGTACTTTACAAATCCTTGCGGAACTTGAGCCCCGCAAGCGGAAAGGCCGGCGATCACCATGTCGGAGCAAACGAAAACCCGCATCACCGAACAGCTGCGCGACCTCGGCGTCATCATCGCCCGATCGCATTTCCAAGTCGGCCGCACCAGACGCGACGACGGCGCCACGATACGGCCCGTCGTCCGCAGAAGCGACCGCGCCCCGCAGCCGAGCGAAACCCGCATCTCCCACAATCCTGAAGACGCCCCTGCGACGAACGCCGTCCGCAGCGAATCCGCAGACGGCACAAACGACACAAACGACACAAACGACGCATCCAAGCCCACAGGCACCGTCGCCCCGGACACAACCTTCATACCCCCGGATACCCCCGGCGACGGATCCACCCTCCACGGGCAGGGGCGTGTGCTCACCATGCTCACGCTCAAAGACCAGATCAGCCAGCGCGACCTCACCACCATCCTCGGCATGAGCCGCCAGGCCGTCGGCGAACTGCTGTCCAAACTCGAGCAGAAGGGCTATATCACGCGCCGCCCCGCCACGCAGGACCGCCGCGTGATGATGGTGCATCTGACCGACGAGGGCCACGCCGCCGCCGACCATCTGCGCCGCCGCACGCATATCAGCACCGACCTGCTCGATTGCCTGACCGATGACGAACTCGACACGCTCAGCGGCTATCTGGACCGCATCATCACCCATGCCGAAAGCCGCTTCCCCCAGGACGACCTCATCGAACGCCGCCGCCTGATGCGCAAAGCCATGGCGGAATTCCGCAACGCCAGCCGCCTGCCCGAAGACGATATTCAGGAGGACGCATGAGCGAACGCAGCGTTTCGACCATCCGCATGACGCCGGACACGATATCGAACCCGGCGACACCAAGCCCCTCGCCGCGCACCAGCATGTTCTCCCCCAGCGAGGGCGTCGCCATGGAGCGGCACACAACCCTGCCGTCCGTCACACGCACGGTGGCAGGCAACGCCACCGTGGAGGGGCGGCTCACCTCGCCCGTGGCCCGCGTGCCCGAATCCACCGCGCGCTGCGGCGGCATCACCGTCAAAGGCCACACGCTCAAAACCTTCGCCTACACCACCGACGCGGCGGTGATCCGCAATACGAACGCCAGCGCGATCCTCGCCGTCTACCCGTTCACCGGCGAGCCCATCATCACGCAGGCCCTGCTCACCGTGGCCCAGCAGCCGCTGTTCGTGGGCGTCGGAGGCGGCACGACCACCGGCAACCGCGTGATCGAACTCGCCATGGTGGCCGAAATGCAAGGCGCGGCCGGCGTGGTGATCAACGCGCCCGCGCCGGCCGCCACCGTGGAGGCCGCGATGAGCGCCATCGACATCCCCGTCATCGCCACGGTCACCACGGACGACGAGGTCACGGAAGAGAAGATCCTCGCCGGAGCGGCCATCATCAACGTGGCCGCCGGGCACAACACGGCGGCCGTCGTGGCGAGCATCCGCGCGCACCATCCGGAGACGCCGATCCTCGCCTCGGGCGGGGCGAGCGACGAGAGCATCATCGCCACCATCGAGGCCGGCGCGGATGCGGTCACTTGGACGCCGCCCAGCGCCCAGCAGCTGCAATCCCAGATGATGGCGCGCTACCGCGGGGAGAGCTGATCCGACCAAGCCGCATACACTCCACAGACCAGACCGGCGGCGATGCGACCAACGCAACGGCCACTTCGCCCGACGATGTTCAGCGTGCGTTCAGCGCACCAGAAACACCATGGCGATGATCATCGCGAAGCCGGCGAGGTCGGTCGGCGTGAACACGGCGCCGGTGAGCAGCACGGCGGAAAGCGTCGCGGTCACCGGCTCCACGGTGCCGAGCATGGTGGCGCGCATCGAACCGATGCGCATCACACCGGTCAGGAACAGCCAGTACGCGCCGAACGTGCCGCCCACCACGGTGAACACCATCAGCCCCACACCCAGCGCGTCCAGCCCAGCCGGGGCGGTGGCCCACGGGCGCACGATCGGGCATAGCAGTATGCCGGAGATCAAAAACATGATGCCGTTGACCGTGAAATTGCCCCATCGGGCGATCAGCGAGGCGGGCAGAATCGACAGCGACGCCGTCGCGAGCGCGTTCGCAAGGCCCCAAGCCAGCCCCATCGGCGGCAGGGTCAGCGTGGTCAGATCGCCGCCCGTGGCGATCAGCACCGTGCCGACGAAGGCGAGCGCCACGCCGACGCTTTCGCGCCGCCCCGGCAGTCTGCGGCCGCGCAGGCACACCCACGCCAGCACGAACAGCAGGTTCAGGGTCTGCAGCACGGTGGCGGTGCCGGCGTTGGTCCAATCGATCGAGTTGAGATAGGCGATTTGGGAGAGCAGCACGCAGACGATGGCCGTGCCCACGAATCTTGGATACGATTTGCGGTCACGCAGGGCACCGGTAAGCAGCCGCGGCGTCGTGACGCCGGCGCAGGCGAGGAACAGCGCGCCTGTAAAGAGCTCGCGCATGCAGGCGATCCACAACGGGTCGGCCTGATAGTGGTCCATGAGGATTTTGGAGACGGTGGCGTTGACGCCCCACAACGTGCCGCCGGCCAACGTCAGCGCGGCCCCGACCGCCAGATCGCGCGGCGCGTGCTCGAAGGTCACGCGCCTGCCCACAGCGCCCTTTTCGTTCTTTTCGCTTTTCTCGCTCTTCTCGCTCACGATGCCCCAGTATGGCACTGGGACCCGTCACTTTTTGCCGACCGCGGCCGCGCCGCAAAAGGATGATGCGCGCCGCGTCCCACAAAGGCGTAGCCGCCGAAACTAGACCGACTCGGAAATCGGCTCCGCGAAGAACTCCAGTATCTGGTCGAGATACGGGCCCAGCACCGCGTTCGGCATCGAGAAGATCTCATGCTCGGAATCGTCGATGCGCACCAGCCGCGCCGATCCGCCGCCTGCCTGCACCCGCTCGACGAAGCGGTTCTGGGGCTCGTTCAGCACCCACACGTCATGCCCCGCCTGGAACAACGTCAACGGCGTTTCGATGGCGGCGCAGGATTCGCGATCCAGCACGGCCCGGCTCAGCCGCAACGACTGGCGCACCCATTCGAACGCGGCGCTGTAGGTCTGGTATTCCGCGTGGGCGCAGCGCATCTGGTGATACCAACGTTCGCGCGCATGGCTGGAGTACGGATGCGACCCCAAGTCGAGCGTGCCGTCGAAATCCGTCTGGCCGAATACGCGGCTGCGTCCCATGCCGAGCGCGCACATCGTTTCGGATAGCGTGCGGGCCAACCAGTTCGGCATGCCGGTGGCGGGCGCGATCATCGGACACGACAGCACCGCCTTGTCGAACAGATCGGGGTAGCGTTCCAACACGGCCGCGCCGATGCCGCCGCCCATCGAATGGCAGTACAGATGCAACGGCTGGCCGTCGGCGTACGAGCGACCGAGCGTCTGGGCGAAACCGGCCAGATCGGCGACGTAGCGTCGCCAGTCGTCGATCCACACCAGACTCGGATTGTCCATGTCGCGCGCCGATTTGCCGTGGCCGCGATGGTCCAGCGCGCACACCGAATATCCGTTCAGCAGGAAATACCAGATCATCTCGCTGTATTTCTCCGCGAACTCCGTGAACCCGTGGCTGAGCACGACGGCCCCGCGGAAAGCGGCGGTGGCGCCGGGCTCGCGCAGGTTCGCGAACTTGGTCACGTCATAGCACAGATAATGCAACTTGCCGTCGTGGGCCGCGGATCCATCTGCCGATGAGGCGAAGGGATCCGCGCCCGGAGCCAGCGGCGTCAAGCCGGCTTCGCGCTCGGCGTCCGAGGGGTCGAACCATCCCTCGTCGCAGCAGGCGGCGAGCGCTGGCATCACCGTCTGAGACATTTCCTCCGCATAGCGGCTTTCATCAATCAGGGCGAACTGCATGGATTTATTGTAGGCCGCCCGCAACCCAAATTGACACTGTGACAACATCAATCCGTGTAGCGCCTTGCCGACCTATCTGCGTTAGCGGTAGTGGATTCCGGGTGTTGCGGATATCGATCTGCGTTAGCGGTGGTGTCCGTTTGACGTTATCCCAAGTATGACCGTTGAAATAATGGGCCGGATACTCGGTGTATCGCGTAAAGCCCACTACCGCTAACGCAGATCGACCTTTGCAAGGTCCCAAATCCACTACCGCTAACGCAGATAGGCCAATCCGGGCACCATCATGTCAGCATGCGCGCCCACGGACATGGCGCAAGCGCGTGAGCTTGGATGTCGATGTGTTGTCGGCTGATGCGCGCCTCACGGACACAGCGTAAGGCCGGCCGGAGGCCACAGCCGACCCGTCAAGACCCGATCACTGAGACGGAATCGGTCGAAGCCGGCCACGAGGGCCGGCCGAAGACGGGCGGCGACGCGGAGTGGCGAGGGAGGGCGAAGCGGAGTGATGAGGGAGGGCAACGCGAAGCGGTGAGGGAGGGCGACGCGGAGTGATGAGGGAGGGCGCAGACGTGACGGAGCCGGCGCGCAATGAAGCTTTTGCAATTATCCGGACGGTTTTTGCGCTCTGTTCCACACGCCGCGTAGGATATGCAGAGAATAGAAAGGGATGACTATGAGCGTTCTCGACCGTTTTGAGAAAAGCGTGGAAGGTGCGGTCAACGGAGTATTCGCCAAATTCGGCTCCAAGGACCTGCAGCCCGTCGACCTCTCCAGCGCGCTGGAGCGCGAAATCGACGCCGAAGCCATGCCGGTGGGCCGCGACCGCACGGTGGCCCCGAACGAATACCGCTTCAAGCTGAGCACTCCGGATTTCGACCGCATCGAATCGTGGGGCAGCGAGACCCTCGCCAACGAGCTGGCGGACAACCTCACCGAATACGCCAAAAGCCAGCACTACGCCTTCGTGGGCCCGGTGGTGGTGATCTTCGAAGAGGATCTCGACCTGGCCAAGGGCAACTTCAATCTTTCCTCCGAGTCCGTGCAGGGCAACGCCGTGCCGGTGACCACCGACAGCCAGAGCGAGGACAATCCCGTGCTCGAGGTGAACGGCAACCAGTACCTCATCACCAAGGAGCAGACGGTGATCGGCCGCGGCTCCGGCTGCGACATCGTGATCGACGACCCGGGCATCTCCCGCCGCCATCTCGAGATCGACGTGACCGAGAACGGCGTGATCGCACGCGACCTGGGTTCCACCAACGGCACGTATGTGGAGGGCCATCAGGTGCCCGCCGCCACGCTGCTCGACGGCAACACCATCACCATCGGCCGCACCCGCATCCTGTATTGGGCTTCCGCGCAGGAGCAGGCGTAGTCAGCCAGCGTTATGACCGAACTGACTTTCGCTTTACTGAAATACGGGTTTCTGATCCTGCTATGGGTTTTCCTGTGGCTGGCTGTGCGCTCGTTGCACAAGGACATCGAGTCCTTCAGCCCGCGCCCGTCGCGTGCCCGCCGTCGCCGTGAGCGTCGCGCGCGCAAGGCCGTCACGGAAACGCCGCCCGCGCCCCGGGTGACCATGCCGCCCACGCACGATATGCCCTCCACCAACGCCGAGCCGACCCTGCTCGTCGTGATCGACGGACCGCTGGCGGGCACATCCGTGCCGCTGACCGGCGAGGTGATCACGCTGGGCCGTTCCGCCACCAACACCGTGGTGTTGGACGATGAGTTCGTCTCCTCGCATCACGCGCGCGTGTACGTGGATCCCACCTCCGGCCAGTGGGCCATCGAGGATCTGCAGTCCACCAATGGCACGGTCGTCAACCAGCAGCGTCTGACCACGCCGACGATTCTGCCCGCGCGCGTTCCGGTGCGCATCGGCGCCACCACCTTTGAACTGAGGTAGTCGCATGCCCACTTCCGCAGCCTCCCAACCATTGTTCCTGTATTCCACCACGGTGTCCGACGTGGGCACGGTGCGTTCGAACAACCAGGATTCGTCGTTCGCGGGCGAGCATCTCATCGCCGTATGCGACGGCATGGGCGGCCACGCGGGCGGCGACACCGCTTCGACGATCGCGATCCGCTCGCTCGCCCATATCGAACAGGACGACACCGGCGGCGACGTCGAAACCGTCACCCGCATGGTGGAGGCGTCCGTTCTGGCCGCGCATGACGCCATCGTCGGCAAGGCGAAGCGCGAGCGCAAGCTCGCCGGCATGGGCACCACGGTCACCGCCGTGGCTTTGGTCGCGGGCTATTGGGTGGTCGCCCATATCGGCGATTCGCGCGCCTACCTGCTGCGTGACGGCAGGCTGCAGCGCCTGACCTGCGACCACAGCTACGTGCAGCATCTCATCGACACGGGCCGCATCACGCCCGGCGAGGCGAAGAACCATCCGCAGCGCAATGTGGTGATGCGTGTGCTGGGTGATTTCGACATCGATCCGCGCCCCGACATCGCCATCCGCAAAGCGCATCCGGCCGATCGCTGGCTGCTGTGCTCCGACGGCCTGTGCGGCGTGCTGGAGGATTCCACCATCGAAGAGGCGATGGCGACGATCACCGACCAAGGCGAGTGCGCGCAGCGGCTGGTGTCCATGGCGCTGAAGGCCGGCAGCACCGACAATGTGACCGCGGTGATCGCGGACGCGACGCTGGCGTTGGACGCCGACGCCTTCGATCTGCCGCATCAGACGCCGCTGGTCGGCGGCGCGGCCAGCCGCAGTTTGGAGCCCATCGCCGACATCGTCAACGAGCCTGTCGCCTCGGCGCCCGCGCTGCGTGACGGCAATTCCCCCGCGCAGCGCGCCGCCGCGCTGATGCAAACCCGCTCCGGCGAGGACGAGGCCGCCGCGGCGACGACCCGCGTGGTCCAGCCGTCCACCGTGCGCGAGGAGAGCGGCGAGCGCGACAATCCCGACACCGGCGAGATTCCCGTGGTGCAGACGCCTGACGGGCGCATCACGGCCGATCCCAACGATCCCGAGGTGGCCAAGGCCATCCGCCATGAGCAGAGTCTGCAGAAGCAGGCCTCGCATACGAAAAGGGTCCGACGCCGTCTGATTGCGGCCGGTATCGCCCTGCTGACGGTGATCGCGTTGGCCGCGGCCGGCGGGCTCGCCTATTGGTGGAGCCAGACGCGCTATTACGTCGGCAATGCGGACGGCAAGGTCGCGATCTACCAGGGCGTGCCCACGGATGTGTTCGGCTTCGAGCTCTCGCATGAGGTGGAGCGCACCTCCATCGACACTGAGGATCTGCCGCAGACGTGGATCAGCCAGCTTGAGCAGGGCATTGTGGTGGGCAGTCTGACCGAGGCGGAGAACCATGTGGAGATCATCCGCGACGAGATGACCAAACTGCAGCAGGAGAACGACGACGCGGCCGCGACCGGCGAGATGGGTGCCGCGCCCGACGCCACCGCCAAGCAGGACGACGGTTCCGACAGCGGCTCAAACGATTCCGACTCGTCCTCCAACGCCGGCTCGAACAGTTCGGACTCCGGCACTTCCTCGCAGGGGGATGATGCCTGATGATCGCCCTACGTTTGCGCCAGTTCTCCCTGCTGCTGTTCGCCATGCTGATCAGCGTGCTCGCGTTTTTCCAGATGTTCCAGCGCACCACCGGCGGGTTCCCCTCCAGGTACGTCGCGATGCTGACGCTGGTCGGCGTGCTGTATCTGCTGGTGTGGGGACTGTGCATCCGCTTCCAGCCGTATGCCAGCCAGTCGATTCTGCCGTGCGTGCTGGTGCTGACGGCCATCGGCACGGTGATGATCGCGCGCATCGACCAGCAGAACGGCACCGACGTGGCCTTCCGCCAGCTGATCTGGCTGTGTCTGGCGCTGGTCCTGATGGCGCTGATCATCGTGTTCCTCCAGGATTACCGCGTGCTGCGCCGATTCTCCTACGTGAGCATGGTGGTGGGCCTGGTGCTGCTGCTCTCCCCGATGCTGCCGGTGATTGGTGTGGAGACGAACGGCGCGCGCATCTGGCTGAACGTGTTCGGCCTGGGCACCGTGCAGCCGGGCGAATTCGCCAAGCTCTTCCTCGCGTTCTTCTTCGCCGCGTACCTGTTCGACCACCGCGACCAGCTGGCCGTCGGCGGCAAAAAGGTGATGGGCCTGCAATTGCCGCGCATCAAGGACATGGGCCCGATCATCGTGGTGTGGATCGCCTCGATGGGCGTGCTGGTGCTGCAGCATGATCTCGGCACCTCGCTGATGTTCTTCGCCATGTTCGTTTCGATGCTGTATGTGGCCACCGGCCGCAAAAGCTGGATCGTCATCGGCTTCATCGCCTTCGCCGCGGGCGCGGTGCTCGCCGCGAGCATTTTCAGCCATGTGGGATCGCGCGTCGACGCCTGGCTGCATCCGTTCAGCAACGAGCAGTACAACAAGGCGTACGGCGGCTCCTACCAGATCGTCACCGGCATTTTCGGCCTGGCTTCCGGCGGCATGCTCGGCACCGGCCTCGGCCAGGGGCATCCCTCGCTCACCCCGTTCGCCAACTCCGACTACATCTACGCCTCCGTGGGCGAGGAGCTGGGTCTGACCGGCCTGATGGCCGTGCTGATGCTGTATCTGCTCATCATCGCCTCGGGCCTGATCACCGCCATGAAGATCAAGGACGGCTTCGGCAAGCTGCTCGCCTCCGGTCTGGTGTTCACCATGGCCTTCCAGGTGTTCACCGTGGTCGGCGGCATCACGCTGGTCATCCCGCTCACCGGCATGACCCTGCCGTATATGGCGGCCGGCGGTTCCAGCCTGGTGGCGAATTCCATCCTCGCGGCTCTGCTGCTGGTGATCTCGAACCAGGCCAACAAACCCGAACCGGAGCTGAACAGCGACACCTTCCAATACGAGGCGCTGGCCGCCCTGCGCGAACGCGAGCTCAAGGAGCGCACGCGAGCCACCGAGGCGATCCCCATGCCCCGCACGGTGACGGGAGGCGCGCAATGAACAAGTACCTGCGCCAACTGTTCACCGCGGTGGTGGCGCTGTTCGTCGTCCTGGGACTGTCGACCACCGTCATCATGGCGATACGCGCCAACGAGCTGAACGCGGATCCGCGCAACAGCCGCAACCTCTACCATGAGTTCGGTGTCTCGCGCGGCGCGATCCTCGCTTCGGACGGCACGGTGATCGCCTCGTCCGAGGCGGTGAACGACGCGTTCAAATACCAGCGCACCTACAGCAACGGCGACGTGTACGCGCCGGTGACCGGCTACTTCTCCATCAGCCAGGGCGCGGACCGCGGCATCGAGGCCTCGCGCGGCCAGCTGCTCAACGGCGAATCCGACAGCCTGTTCTGGCAGCGGCTGAAGGCCGCGCTGACCGGCAGCGAGAACCAGGGCGCCTCCATCGAAACCTCCATCGACCCGACGCTGCAGCAGCTCGCCTACGACCAGCTCGGCTCCAACGACGGCGCCGTGGTGGCCATCGAGCCGAAAACCGGACGCATCCTCGCCATGGTGAGCACGCCCAGCTACGATCCGAACACGCTGGCGAGCCATGACACAACGGCCGCCGACAGCGCCTATCAGGAATTGATCAATTCCGAAAGCAACCCCATGCTCAACCGCGCCATCTCCGAGCTGTACCCGCCGGGATCCACGTTCAAAACCATCGTGGCGGCGGCAGCGCTGGAAACCGGCGATTATCAGGCGGATACGCAGATTCCCGCGGGCGCGACCTACACGCTGCCGGGCACCTCCACCGAGCTGCCGAACTCCAGCACCGCAGGCGCGGGCACGAACGGCACGATCTCGCTGGAGGACGCCCTCGCCTATTCGTCCAACACGGCCTTCGCCCAACTGGGCGTGGCTTTGGGCGCGGATACGGTCAACGAGATGGCAGAAAAGCTCGGTTTCAACAGCTCGATCGTGGTCGACGGCACCGATTCGACCGGCTCGCCGATGACGGCCACCGCCTCCCAGTTCCCGCAGAACCTGACCGACGACCGTCTCGCCCTGGCCTCCATCGGGCAGGGCGACACCACCGCCACGCCGTTGCAGATGGCGATGGTGGCCTCGGCCATCGCCAACGACGGCACGCTGATGCGCCCCACTTTGGTGGACCGCGTGCGATCCAGCGATCTGACCGTGCTGTCGGAGACCAGCGCGCAGGTGATGAGCGAGGCGTTCAGCGCCAGCACCGCCGACACCCTCACGCAGATGATGGAATCGGTGGTCACCAAGGCGAACCAGAATCTCAGCATCGACGGCGTGGCCGTGGCGGCCAAAACCGGCACCGCCCAGACCGGCGAAGGCAACGATTCCATCGACGGTTGGGTGATCGGATTCGCCCCCGCCGACGATCCGCAAATCGCCATCGCCGTGGTCGTGCATAATGTGGATGTGACTGGTTCGCTCGCGGCCGGACCAATTATGCGTGCACTGATGCAGGAGGCGCTACAGCAATGAAACTCATCGAAGGACAGCTGATCCACCGCCGCTACCGCCTCGACGCGCGCCTCGCGCAAGGCGGCATGGGCGAAGTGTGGAAGGGCTACGATATTCAGCTCGGGCGCGAGGTGGCCATCAAGGCGCTGCGCTCGGATGTGACCAACGCCGAGGCCAAACTGCATCGTCTGCGTGCCGAGGCGCATAATTCCGCCAATCTGGCGCATCCCAACATCGCCGCGCTGTTCGAATACTACGAGCATGACGGCATCGGGTTCCTCGTTATGGAATACGTGCCCTCGAAGTCCCTGGCGGACCGTTTCCACGCGTTGGAAGGCCCGATGGAGCCGACCGAGCTGCTGCCGATCCTCATCCAGACCGCCCGCGGCCTGTTCATCGCGCACAGCCATGGCGTGATCCACCGCGATATCAAGCCGGCCAACATCATGGTCTCCGATACCGGCGAGGTGAAGATCACCGACTTCGGCGTGAGCTACTCCACCAACCAAGCGCAGATCACACAGGACGGCATGGTGGTGGGCACCGCGCAGTACATCTCCCCCGAACAGGCGCAGGGCCTGCAGGCCTCGCCGCAATCCGACATCTATTCGCTGGGGGTTGTGGCCTACGAGGGGCTCACGGGCCATCGTCCGTTCACCGGCGCCACCCCGGTCGATATCGCCGCCGCGCATGTGAACGATCCCGTGCCGCCGCTGCCGGATTCGACGGATCTGCAGCTGGCTCAATTCGTGATGTCGATGCTGTCCAAAGACCCGCTCGACCGGCCAAAGGACGCGTTGGTCGTCTCGCGCACGCTCGCACGCATCGAACGTCGCCTGCTCGACCAGCAGACCGAAATGAACGACAACACCACCATGGTCACCCCCGGCGCGCGGGTTCCGCGCAGGGTGACCAGCGCGCCGCGACCGGCGGCGACTCTTCTGAGCACGAACCAGATGATTTGGAGGGAACAGCAATGAGCAACATGCCAAGCGCATTGGCCAACGGCCGTTACCAGCTGGGACAGCTCATCGGCCGCGGAGGCATGGCTGAGGTCCGGGTCGCCCTTGATACGCGCCTCGGACGCACCGTGGCCGTGAAGATCATGCGCGCGGATCTCGCCAACGACGAGATCTTCCTGAGCCGATTCCGCCGCGAGGCGCATGCGGTCGCGCAGATGAACAACCCGAACATCGTCAACATCTACGACTCCGGCGAGGAGGCGGTGGTCGACGACAACGGCCGCACCGAACATCTGCCGTATATCGTGATGGAATACGTCAAGGGCCAGACCCTGCGCGATGTGATCAAGGTGAACGGCCCGCTGAGCCAGCGCGACGCCGAACAGGTGATGATGGGCGTGCTCAGCGCGCTCGAATACTCGCATCGCATGGGCATCATCCACCGCGACATCAAGCCGGGCAACATCATGATCTCCGAGCAGGGCATGGTCAAGGTGATGGATTTCGGCATCGCCCGCGCGCTTGACGATTCCGCCGCCACCATGACCCAGTCGCAGGGCGTGGTGGGCACCGCGCAATACCTCTCCCCCGAGCAGGCGCGCGGCGAAACCGTCGACATGCGCTCCGACCTGTATTCCGCGGGTTGCGTGCTCTATGAGATGCTCACCGGACGCCCGCCGTTCACCGGCGACTCCGCCGTGGCGATCGCCTACCAGCACGTCTCCGAAGTGGCCACCCCGCCGAGCGCGGTGGTGCCGGGCCTGCCGAAGATGTGGGATTCGATCTGCGCGAAGGCGATGGCCAAGGACCGTCAGAACCGTTACGCCACGGCCGCCGAGTTCAAGAACGATGTGCTCACCTACATGAACGGCGGCGTGCCGGTGGCGGCCGCGTTCAATCCGCTGACCGATATGGCGAATATGAAGGCGCGCAAGCAGGCCGAACAGGACGCCGCCACCCAGGCGATGGCCCCGACCGAAACCGCCGCCACGCAGGCCTTTAATCCCGTCACCGGCCAGTTCGAGCGCGTGCCGTCCTCAATCGCTCCGGGCGCGGCCGACACCGCGGTGAAAACGCGCGCCGAACAGCGTGCGGCCGCGGCCAAGGCGAAGCGCAAGAAGCAGATCGTCATCGGTTCGATCGTCGGTGTGCTCGTGCTGATCGCCGTCATCGTCGGCGTGGTGTTCTTTATGAACGGCGGCGGCGATGACACCGCCGAAACCGTCACCGTGCCCACGTTCAACTCCACCACCACCAAAACCCGCGCCCAATCGGAGCTTGAGGCGGTGGGGCTCGTGGCGGAGATCAAGGACGTCGAATCCACGGAACCGGAGGGCACGTTCATCGACCAGTCCCCCGCCGGCGGCGAGCAGGTCGAGGTCGGCTCGACGGTGACCGTCGAATTCTCCGCAGGCCCCTCGTCCGTGTCGGTGCCCGATGTGACGGACTACAGCCAGGACGACGCACGCGACGCCTTGGAGGAGGCCGGATTCACGGTGAATTCCTCGGTGCGCCAGGAAGACAGCGACACCATCGAACAGGGCAATGTGACCCGCACCGATCCGGTGGCCGGCACCACGCAACCGCAGGGCACCTCCATCACGCTGTACGTCTCCACCGGTATGACCACGGTGCCCGACGTCACCGGGCAGACGCAGGAACAGGCGCTCCAACTGCTGCAGACCGAACGTCATTTCAGCGTCGTGGTGCAGAATGAAACCTCCGATTCGGTGGCGGCCGGTTCGGTCACCCGTATGGAGCCGGGCGCGGGCACCGCGATCGAATTGCGCGGCAACATCACCATCTGGGTGTCCACGGGCAAGGAGCAGGTGAGCGTGCCCAGCGTGGTCGGGCAGACCTTGGCGAGCGCGAGAAGCACCTTGCAGGCGCAGGGCTTCACCGTGGAGGTCGCCACGGGCAGCTCGTCCAGCGACACCGCCGTGGTGACCGCGCAGGACGTCACCGGCACAACCGACGCGGGCGCGACCATCACGCTGACCACCCGGGCCCCTGCCACCACCGACCCAGACGACACCTCCGGCAACACCACTACGAACCAGTAGCTCGGCGGCGGCCGACCGTAGCCGACGCCAAATAACGAAGCCCGACGGCCAAACGACTGAACTGCCTCCCCCCTTCTCGTCATCCTGAGCGGAGCACGAAGTGCGGAGTCGAAGGATCTCAGATTGCGTAAACAGCAGTGAGATCCCTCGACTCCGCTACGCTGCGCTCGGGATGACGAGTGGGGGGGGGAGGCACGCTCCGCTCGGGATGACAGAGGGGGCGTACATCTCCAATCCTTGGTACGTCGCCACCGAGACGCTGCGCTCGGGATGGCGGAGGGGGGTGGGATGGGCTACCGGGCGACTTTGGGCTGCAGGCCGGCGGAACGGGCCACGGCGTCGCTCTGGCCGCACACCGCCAGCCAGTTGGCCAGCAGACGGTAGCCGTCCTGCGTCATCACGGATTCGGGATGGAACTGCACCGCATACATCGGCAGATCGCGATGCTTGACGCCCTGGATGATGTGGTCGCCCTGCGTCCACGCGGTCACCACCAGCTCCTCAGGCACGCTGGACGGTTCCACGGCCAGCGAATGGTAGCGGGTCGCGGTCATCGGATTGGCCACGCCCTCGAAAATCTCATCGTCGATATGCTCCACCGGGCTTGTTTTGCCATGCATGATGGTGGGCGCGTGGCCCACCGTGCAGCCGTACACTTCGGCCAGCGCCTGCAATCCCAGGCACACGCCGAACATGGGCTTGCGGGTGGCCGCGCACAGGCGGATCACGTCCTCGCTGGCACCGGATTCGGCCGGAGCGCCCGGGCCGGGTGAGATCAGCACGCCGTCGTATTCGTCGAGCAGACCCGGTTGTGTGGGGTCGATGGCGTCGTTGCGCACCACATCCACCGTGGCGCCCAAGGTTTTGAGATAGCCGACGATGGTGTAGACGAAGGAATCGTAGTTGTCCACCACGAGGATGCGGGCCGAATCAGTCATAATCGCTCCTTGAAAACCGTACTGTCCACTATCCTAAGCCCACGCGCCGCCCGCTGCCCGGATACGCCGTATGGCGGATGGCCGTATGGCGGATGGCCGTATGACCACATGCCTGATGATCACACGCCTGATGACCGCATGGCCACATGGACACATGACCGCATGACCGGCGCACGCAGCCGACCGCACAGGCCGACCGCACAGGCCGACCGTGCAGGCCGACCGCACGCAGCCAACTAGTCGATGGCGGTGAAGTTCGACATCTCCTGCAGGACGGGGATGTTGGCCGCGGCCCACGGGAATCCCCACTGGAACAGGGCTGCCGCGGCCGCGAAAATCAGCAGCGCCAACATGATCAGCCGCACCGGCAGCACACCCGGATGGATGCGCAGCAGCCAACCGTAGATGCTGGCGTCGGGGCGGCGGCGTTCGCCGGAGCGGATCTGGCGCAGCACCGGCCAACGCCAGGCGATGGCGGCGGCGATGAACAGCACGGCCCACACCGCCAGCGCGCCGAGGATGAACGGCTGCAGCGAGTCGATACGCGACACGGCCGACTGCGTGCTCGTGCTGGTGAATTTCACCGCGCCCTGCTCGTCCGTGGTGGCGAGTTCGGCGGGAACGCCGTCGGAGACTTTGGCCCAATACTCCAGCTCGCCGTACACAATCCAACGGTGGGTGGGCGTGGTGTATTTCGGTTCGCAGGTCGTCAGGGTGATCATGCGTTTGGTGGGCGCCTCGCTGGGGTTCTCCGGGTTCGGCGAAATCACGTACACGTCCGTGGGCAGCACGATCTCATAGCTCGTGTATGTGTAGACGTACCAGTAATCCTCGGTGCGGATGATGATCTTGTCGCCCTCTTCGAGTTTGTCCACGTCGCCCAGCGGCTGGCCGTAGCCGTTGCGGTGGCCGGCGATCGCGAAGTTGCCCACCTGTCCGGGCATCTGCGAGGTGGTGTAGTGGCCGAGTCCGTGCCGGTTGAGCTGTTCGAGGGTGGTGCCTTCCACCAGATTGCGCTGCCAGCTGCTGCCGAAGCGCGGAATATACACTTGGGCGATGAGGTCGCCTTCCTCGGCGCTTTCCGGCTGCAGGGGCGGGTCGCCCTCCTGCGCCTGCGCGATGGTCACCTCTTCGCCGTCCTCGCCCGGTTCGCTCCATGAGACGGATTCCAGCGTCTGCGCCTGCTCATGTTCGGCTTCGACGCCCGTCCACCACATCTGCCATGCGACATACAGCGCGCAGATCACCGCCAAGGTGAGCAGGATTTCCGCCACGATGCCGATGATCTGCCAGCCGATTCCCCGCCGCTGCTCACCCTGCACGGCGACTTTTTTGTAAGAGGCGTGTTTCATTCGTCTATTCCTCATCTTCCTCAGTTTTCACCGTGGCATACTTTAGCGGTTGCAGTAGAGCTGCCGATTCCGGGAATTGCAGATTGTCCTCATTCTTCACGTCATAGCCGATGCCGAACGCGGTCACGTATTCCTGCAGGATTGAGATGGCTTCGGAGTCCTCCAGCGCCTCACGCAGCTGTTCGGGGTCGCCGATGGCGGAGATCGTGAACGGCGGGGAGTACTTCTTGCCGTGCAACGAGAGCACATTGCCGGAGCAGATCACCGCGGAGTTGAACAGCACGCGCTGGTCCATGATCATCATCGCCGTGGCGCCGCCGGCCCACAGCGCGTTCACCACCGATTCCACATCCTGCTGGTGGATCACATAGTCGTTGATATTGTCGGCCGAACCGGAGTTGTTGATGGCGTTCTCCCACAGGGGCGAATCGTTCAGGGTAACCGTCACGCCCTCGCCTTCGACGGCCGGGAGCACCAGACTGGAGTCCTCGCCGTCACTGGACGTCTCGTCGTCGGTGTTCGAGCCGATCACTTCGGTGAGTGTGTCGATCTGGGAGCTCAGGTCGGTGATGTCCTGCTGCAGCTGGTTGACCTCGTCGACACCCTGCTCCACCAGATCGGCGGTGTCGGAGGTGACCACCGCCGTGCGGTTGACGCGCACATTCGTCATCAGCAGATACCCGCTTAGCGCCACCACGACGAATACGGCGATGCCCCCCACCCAGGAGCGCTTCGCGCTGTGCCTGCCGGTATGTTTTGCCATGAATTCCCCGCTTATTGTGAGCGTTGTTCGCTAGTTTCGAGTGTAGCCACTATTATGACTTTTAGCCTATTGAATGGAGACTATGCTGATGGCTGACCAAGAGCTGCACGAAACCGACTCGAACGACCAGAAGGACTGGCAGAGCGAAGTCCAGAACGAGGCACAGAGCGAGGCCGTCGAGGCCCCGGCCGAGGCTGTCGAAACGGCTGAGGACGACGCCGAGGCCAAGGCTGACGACGCCGAAACCGCCGAGGCCGCTGATGCTGAGGCTGAGGCTGAGGCCGCCGAGGCCGCTGACGCCGACGAGGCCGACGACAAGGCGGAGGAGGACACCTCCGACCCCGATATGGAGGCGCTCGGCATCGATATGGAGCAGGTGCAGGCGGTGCTCAACGCCACCGCCGACAAGACGACCCTGACCCCGCAGATGCGCCGCATGATGACCCGTCAGGCGGAGAACACCAAGCGCGTGGAGGAGTCCATCAAGGGCACCAAGTCGAATCCGCGCTGGTTCGTGCCGCTGTTCTGCACGCTGATGATCATCGGCCTGATCTGGGCCGTGGTCTATTACCTGTCGCCGTCCGGCTCCTGGCCGATTCCGAATATCGGCGCGTGGAACCTGGCCATCGCGTTCGCGATCATTATGGTCGGATTCCTGATGACCATGTGGTGGCGCTAGCCGCGTGCCAGCCGGACCACCGGCGATTCCCGCGCGCGACGTTCCAAAGACTGTTCACGGCGAAGGGGCCGACTCCGTATAGGGTCGGCCCCTTCGTCGTTTCGCGGGACGTACCCGTGGCCACGTTCCGCAAGGTAGTCTTGCGGCCGCGCCCGCCGCCATATCCCATGGCCGCGTCCCATGGCCGCGTCCCATGGCCGCGTCCCATGGCCGCGTCCCATGGCCGCGTCCCATAGTCACGCCCGCCGTCCGCCGCCCGCCGCATCTCCCGATCGCTGCGGCCGCATCCCCCGATCGCTTGCGGGCACGTCCCGCCGCGACCCGCGATTCCAGCCGCCACCGGCGCGAGATCGCCGCGCGTTTGCGACGGGCCGACACGCCGCGACTCGCTCCCTTCAGTTAAGAAAATTTACAAATAGCACGAAATCATCAAGGGCTCTTTTCTGAACATTTAAGGTCCAAGTGGCCGAAACCTCAGCGTTTATTCAGAAAGACAGCGCATTGGCATCACGGCCCCACTTATCGAATCGTTCGTATTTCAACAGACCGTATTTGTTAAGTTCCTTACTTTTGTGATACACTGTAACGGCCATTCGCAAAGATGCCATGCCCCCGCACGCCCACCATCAAGGAGGTTCCCATGAACGCACCCCGCGCTGCCTCCAAGGCCGACCCCTCTGATATCCGCGTCATCAACCGTCTGCTCATGTTCGACCTGCTGTTCCCGCAGAACCGCATGTCCCGAGCCGAGCTCGGCCGCCAAACGGGACTTTCCCGCGTGGCCGCCTCCGAAGCCGCGTCAGACATGCTCGACAAGGCCATTCTGCGCGAAAGCGGCACCGACGAGCGCGAAGGCCGCGGCAAACGCGGTCGCCTACTCACCATCGACCCCGACGTCTGGCGCATCGTCTCCATCGACCTTTCGCAGCCGTACGTCATGCGCGGCGCGCTGGTCAACCTGCAGGGCCGCATCGTGCACCGCATGGAGATTCCGCTGGAAGCCGCCAACACCGTCAGCCTTGACGACGTCATCGACACCATCCGCGAACTCATCGACCGCGCCGACGACCACGTGCTCGGCATCGGCATCTCCATCCCCGGCGTCGTGACCACCGAAGGCCGCGTCCTGCTGTCCGCCAACCTCGGTTGGGCGAACCTCGAACTGCGCGACCTCGTCGAAGGCGAGTTCGGCGTGCACACGCGCGTATGCAACGACGCCAACACCGCGCTGCTCGCCGAGCGCTTCCTCGGCGACGGCGGCCCCGACACCCTGTTCATCCAGATCACCAGCGGCATCGGCGCCGCCGTGCTGGTCGACGACAAACTGGTGTACGGCATCGGCCACGCGGCCGGCGAAATCGGCCACGTCGTCGTCGACCCGGACGGTCCCGAATGCCCCTGCGGCAAGCGCGGCTGCCTGGAAACGCTGATCTCGGCACCCGTGCTCCATGCACAGCTGATCAACAACCCCGACCAGCGCCAGGAAATCCTCACCCTCGCGGGCGAGCGGCTCGGCACCGCGCTGTCCGTGCCGGCGAGCCTGCTCGACCTGTCGGACGTGGCCATCTACGGCCCCGCGGACATCGTCGGCGAGACTTTCCTCAGCGCGGCCGAACAAACCGTCAACCGTCTCACCTCATCCCAATTCCACACCCCCACACGCGTCCGCCGATGCGAGCAGGGCGACGATATCGTGCTGTTGGGGCAGGCGGTCGCAGTGATGCAAGCGCGCGTGGGGCGACTATGAGACCCGCCGTGCGACCACCGAAACATACGTGCCACGATCTGCGCCGACGCGGTGACACGGCTCATCAGAAAGGACCAATGATGACATCATCTCTGCTGCTCGGCATCGATATAGGAGGCACCAAAATCATGGTGTGCCTGTATGACGCCGACCTGGCGCTGCTCGCCTCCACCTGCGCGCCGACCCCCGCCAGCGAAGGCGGTGACGCGATGATCGCTTCGGCGTGCGCGATGGCCGACACTCTGCTCGCCGACTTGGGCGCGGGGCAGGCCGACACCCTCACCGAAGCGGGGCGCGCGTGGGCCACGGCCAACGCCGGAGAGCCGGCCACCATCGCCGCGATCGGCGTGGGCGCCGCAGGGCTGATCGATTCGGAGCATGGCGTTGTGACCGCGGCCTCTGACTCCTTCCACGGGTGGGCGGGCTATAACGCCCGCACCGCGCTGCAGCGCTGGTGCGACGTGCCGGTGGCGATGGAGAACGATGTGAACGCCTTCCTGATCGCGCAGATGGCCAACCGCCCGCAGGATGAGCAGCGGCGCAGCGTGCTGGGGCTGATGCTCGGCACCGGCGTCGGCGGCGCGATGTGGCTCAACGGCGGCATCTTCCGCGGCACAGGGTATTCCGCCGGAGAGATCGGCCATATTCCCGGATTCGACGACGTACCCTGCACCTGTGGGGCGCGCGGACATTTGGAGGCGCTGGCCGGCGGACGCGGCATCGCCCGCCTGTGGCATGAGGCCACCGGAGGCGACGAGGACACCCGCGCCATCGGCGACTTGGCCCGTTCCGGCGACGAGCGCGCGCAGGCATTGTGGAGCCAGGCCGGCGACAGCGTGGCCAAGGCCGTGGCCATCTGCCAGTCGCTGCTTGATATCGACGAGGTGGTGATCGGCGGCAGCGTGGCCAAATCGTGGGATCTGTTGGAGCCCGCGATCCGCCGCGGCATCGCCGCCTACCCCGTGCCCATCGCGCGTGAGGTGGCGATCACCCACGCCGATGACGGCGACGACACCGTGGCCCGAGGCGCCGCCGCCTCCGCGCGACTGCTGCTGTAGCACCGTGATGCTGTGGCATCGTAGCACCGTAAACACTGTATGGCATAGCGCTGCGATGGCCACATACGGCACGAATACGACACATCCCTCATACGCATTGCAAACAGTCAGAAGATCCCGTGAAACACGATGATTACCCATGTTTCACGGGATCTTCTGTTATCCCCGTCGGATTGTGCCGTAAAACATGATGGTCGATTGCGGGCAAGGTTGGTTATCCACCAGGGGGCAAGGCAGTTATCCACCGTGCGCGGAGTTGAGTTATCCACTTACGCACATGATGTGGAAAGCGTTATCCACAGTTATGCACTGTTGAAAAAGTTATCCACATTAAGTTATCCACAGTCTAATTTCAGCGGAATTTCAACGATTTATTATCCACATTGGCTCGGTGGATAACTTGTGCACAACTCACCTGTGGGGATAACTGTGGATAACTTACGTGGTTTATCCACATTGTTTTCCACATGATGTGGAAAACTACACGCGTGTAATTCACCGGCGGAAGTGAAGACTGCGTTGCACTTGGGATGATGCATCAGAGGCACCGCTCCGGTCCGGATGCGAGGCTCAAACGACCCGCGTCGATTATCCGGTTCGGACTATCTGCGTTAGCGGTAGTGGAAACAAGAGAGCGCAAAGGTCGATCTGCGTTAGCGGTAGTGCCCTTTTGGCGTTATCGCGAGTACAACCGTTGAAATGGCGGAGCGGATACTTCATGTATCGCCCAAAGCACACTACCGCTAACGCAGATCGACCTCTGCAAGCCTGAAAATCCACTACCGCTAACGCAGATGCACCGCTCCGGACATCGACACGACACCGCCCCGCATGCGTGCTTCACCAGACTTCGCGCCTCGAATGACTCTTGCGGGCTGCAGCCGGGCGGGGGGGCAGCGTCACATCCGCGGACTCACATCCACAGATACGGCGTGCAGACCACGACCACGATCAGCAACAGCACCACCATGGCCGTACCGTAGATCCACATGCGCTGGGTGAACGAACGCCGGCGCAGCGCGGGCACGCCGGACACCAGCAGCCAGGTGAGCGCGCCGCCCACCACGAATCCGCCCACATGCGCCTGCCACGCGATATTGCCGACCACCAACGGCATCAGAAAGTTGATGCCCATCCAGATCAGCATCGACCGAATATCCACACCGATGCGGCGATACACCACCAGCAGCGCGGCGAACAGGCCGAACAGCGCGCCGGACGCGCCATAGGCCGCGGTGAACCAGTCGCCGGTCAGCCGCGCCCATACGAGCAGCCCCACGCTGCCGCCGAATCCGGAGATCAGGTAGAGCGCGAGATAACGCCAGTGGCCCATCATGCGCTCCAGAATCGGCCCTACGGAATATAGGGCCAGCATATTGAACAGAATATGCAGCATGCTGGGCGCGTGCAGGAACATCGAGGTAAGCCACGTCCACGGGCGGAGCACCATCGTGGCGGGCATCACCATGCCGGCGGAGACCAATGCGGAGAAGACTTGCGGCATGAGCAGCCGCGTCAGCACCTCCACCAGCCACACCGCCACGCAGATGGCGATAATCGCCCATGTGATCACGGGCCCGCCGTTCTTCCATTCGTAGGCGATGGCTTTCTTGTTCAGACTGGGCACGGGGGACTGGGGGAACATGCTGAATCGTGTCATGAGCTCCATGGTATCGGCTGGCCCGCGCTTTCGCCTCAGGCGTTCCGTCGGGGGCTTCGAGGCGGCCGGAGACGCGGGGCGGCGCAAGCCCATCGATAGGGATATCAGGTGGATGGGCGGCATATGGGGGCGCTCGAATTCGACCCGCCGCCGCCCGACACAACAAGCGCTATTCCTTGCGGCAATCTCACCCAATCGTCACAACAGCGGGATTAAGATGGAGAGCAGGGTCGGCCTGAATGGGCAGACTGGCCAACATCCTCAGGGAAAGGAGCCGTCATGGAGAATAAGTCTTCTAACGGTTGGAAGTTCTTCGCGCTGCTGTTCGGCGCGCTGCTCGCCGCTGCCGTGGGTCTGTA
Organism: Bifidobacterium eulemuris; assembly: GCF_014898155.1. Lineage (NCBI taxonomy): Bacteria > Bacillati > Actinomycetota > Actinomycetes > Bifidobacteriales > Bifidobacteriaceae > Bifidobacterium > Bifidobacterium eulemuris. The sequence goes on from NZ_CP062938.1 coordinate 1,637,004, forward strand.
TATCTACAAGCAGCAGAATCCGGATTACGATCCGTGGGAGGAGCCGTGGGAGAACAGCTCCTCGCCGGTGGATCTGGGTCTGGATAAGGCCGAGGACGAGGCGGAGGCCGATGAGGTCGCCGCTCCGGAAGCCGCCTGATACTTCACAATTCCGTTAGGACGGGGGTCTCTGCGCGCAGTTCGTTCATTCTCTGCGCGCAGAGGCCCCCGTTTGTTTGTCACAATGGCGCCCAATGCGCGCCTGAACCATCCGTTTGATCTGTCAATGACGGGTTCTGACATCCGATTGGCGAGATAGGCCAATTCACACGCCAAACTCGTGGGTTGTGGGTTCGAATCCCACGGGGGGTACCATCGCCTCCGGAGCTTCGGTTCCGGAGGCTTTTTGTTTCTCGCCTTTCCATTCGGCGATTTTTGAGCTGGTCATTCTTTGGATGTCGTCGGACAATCCTTCGATTTGTGCGTACATCGCTTGCGTTTGGCGATACAGGGTGTCATCTGAAAGCGCGGCAACGGTGGTATGTAGCTCGTGCGCAATGATTAATACTTCTTGATAGGTCAGGCGGCCGGGCTTGCTGAGTTTCTGGCTCATGCCGGCAGTTGTGATGCCGAACAGTTTCGCAAAGTAGGACTGATTCTTTCCTTCGCCTGATGCTCCCATGAGTATGCGTAGATTGAAGCGCAGGATTTTGTCGGCATAATCAGCGTCGAAAGCATCATCGCGGATGATTTGTGCGGCATCTGTTGCTGTCATCTTAACCTCTTGTTGCACTATTAAGCGTGAATTACTTACGATTCTAGTCCTTCGATTTGCGGTTAGTCAAACTATCCGCTATAGTGCTAACTGACAGTTAATATTAACAAAGGAGTGGTGATGAATCCGCTGAAGCAATGGGCGAAAGATCATGGCTGGTCCTATCAGGCAATCGCTAATGAGACTAGGCAGTCCAAAGCTTCCGTAACGCAGAAGATGAACGGGAAAGTGTGGTGGCAGGAGCCGGATTTGGCATGGTTTCGCGCGCACGGCTTGACGTCTGATTTCGTCATCGAGTCCACTCGCAAGGAATCGGAGGTGTTGTCTTAATCGTCTAAGTAAATGCCGGTTTCTGATGTTGGCGCACCAGAAACCGGCGGTGTAATCATCATCCGAGTTTCAAGGTCCGTTTCTTGCAGGATTCGACCTTGTTGCTCATGCATTGATTGGAGTGATCACAATGCACGACTTTACCAAGTCTTTTTGTAAGCCTAATGCCGCTGCTGAAAATCGAGGCGGGGAAAACAATGTTTTTCAAGTGGGAAATTCCGAGGAATCTCATTATTGGCTATCGCAGGTGGGCCATTACAGCGCGCGCGGTCGCAGGCTGGAGCGTCTTGCCGCCATCGCGGCATCCGGCTCAATAGCGGCGGGTTTCCTTGGCCTCGTAGTCGTAGCCGGATTGCTACTTGCTGCAGCGGTCGGTTGTGCTTTGTCCGCGTTACACGCCGCCAATGAGGTTGATGCGGCCATGACGCTGCTGGAATGGACGCTTGCCGCGCCGACTCGATCGGAGGTGCGCGCATGAGCGACGCGATGACGATGTACGCGGGATCGATCGACGTGCTGGCGGCGCGTGTGACCGGTGATATGACGGTCCGCGAGATTGTGGCGCTGGCGTACCTGGCCGGCCGTCGTGATCTCGCGTCGGAGGTGCGCGATGTGTCGGAGGGCCTGTCCTCGGCGGTCTGCGACTCGATGGAGCCGAACGAATTCTCACTTGGCGTGAAGATCGGTGCCGGGATCGTCGGAGCCGTCACGGATTGCGAACGCGCCAACGTGTCGATGTGTCTGCATCCCGCCGGATCGGAGGTGGCGCGATGATGGTCGTCGCGATTCTGCTCGGCGTGCTCTTGTGGGCCGGTCTGATGCTGTGGGTGCTGGCCATGTGCCGCGCCGCCCACGCAGCCGATGCCGCCGACCATGAGTCGGGAGGCGGATGGCATGAGGGCTAAGTTCACCCGCGCGCAGATTCGCTATCTCAATGCTTTGCCGGCCGTCGGTCGTGTGACCGAGGACCGCATCACCTACACCGAGGACTTCAAAATCCAGGTCCTTCTGCTCGATGCCATGGGCGAGGGGCCGGTGTCCATCTTCCGTCACGCGGGCCTGCCTCCCGAGCTGATCGGCTATAAGCGCATCGACCACTGCATGGCTCGCTGGCGTCGCAGTCCCGAGCTCGCGGACACTGCGCGGTCGATCCTCGCCAGCATCGGTCTCGACTCGCTCGCGGCCGATGTCGAACATATGGAGGTGAGATCGTCATGAGCTGGCAGTGCACGAGCTGGGCCCTGCGTGAGGCCCCGTGTCCGACCGCGACCTCGCGTCTGGTGCTGATCGCCCTGGCCGACCGTTGCCAGCCCGACGGGCGCAGCGCGTGGCCCTCGATCAAGACCCTGATGCTGGAGGCTCACACCTCCGAGGCATCCGTGCGCCGCGCGTTGAGGGACCTTGAAAAGGCGGGCGTGATCCGCCGGGGTAACCAGGAGTTGTCGCGATGGGACGAGCGTGGCAATCCGGTCCAGGCGCAGTACCGTCCCATCGTGTGGGAGTGCTGCATGGGCGTCGCCCTGGAGCAGGTGTCCGAGAAGCCCGGACGCCAGGCCCGCGAGGAGCGTGCGCGCCGCCGCGCCGAAGCCGGGAAAACCCCATCGCAGGAGCCCACATCAGTATCCGAAAAATCCAGCCCTATCAAAATGATAGAGCTGGAAAACGGTGGAAACAAGCCAAAACCCAGCCCGATCAAAATGACTGGGCCGGAAAACGATCCCCAACCGGTCGACACCCCCAGCTCTGTCACCAGTGACAGCGCCAGACTAGTCACCAGTGACAGGGCTGACCTATATATAACAAATCCAACAACAAATACCCCCTCTGTCCCTTCGGGACATCTCCCCGGCGGGGAGGCCTCCGAGGACGAAGGGGCGGACGGCGAGTGGGTGGAATACCTCGCCGAGGTCGAGGCCGCGCCGGACCCGACCGACGGTCTCTCCGAATCCGATGCTGTCGCCGACGAGCTGCTGCGCCGACTGCACGACATCCGCTCCGGCGCTGGACTGACCACGCCCGAGCCGACCGGCCGCGACCGCAAGGCCATCCGCGCCCTGCATCGCCGCTTGCAGGCCCTGCACGCCCCATTGAGCGCCTTCGACCTGATCGTCGTGACGCTGCGATGGGCCATCAACCGCGACTGGTGGGCCAAACGAATCCGCACCGGCCGCCAGCTCGCCCGCCTGTGGGACGAGATCGAGGACGACCGGGCCATCGAGCAGCGCGCCGTCGCACGCCACACATCGGTCAGACCTGTCGAGCATCCGGACGCACGGCACGTCCACACGGCCGGCTGCACGCATGTGCGCCGTCTGCTCGACTGCGGTCGCGCCGTCGACGCCAACCCCGACCCGACCCGCCGCCGCGCCCACGCCGACCAGGTCCTCGCATGGCTGGAAGCAGGCGACGACAACGCGTCGATCGCGGCCCGTCTCGCCGACCTGCTGCGCGAAGAGCGCGGACGGCGTGAGCGGGACATGGCCGAGCTCGCCCGCCAACGCGCGGCGAACGGCGGACGCATGTTCGCCGGCGCACGAGAATCCTTGGAGGTGGCGTCATGAGCGGCATCGGAGTGTGCGCTCAGATCGCGGCCAAGGATCCCGAACGCGCCGACCGTATGTGGGGCATGGTCTTAGGTGAGGATGGCGAATACTCGCTCGACCGTCCCGCGAGAGCCATGGGGCGGCAATTGTGCGATCAGTGTCCCCTCCGTGTTGATTGCCTGTCGCGCGCCTTGGTCTCACCGGTCCGTGACAACACGATCATCGGTGGTCTCAGCTATGAGGAGCGCACAATCCTCGCGCGACGTGTAGCTAAAGCGTTTGATACTGCGTCGCGACGGATCCACAAACTCTCGCAGCCCGCTGTGCGTGATTGGCTCGCCGGTCATCCAGAAATCATTATCTGTGCCAAAGATGCGCGCCATCAGATGTGGCGTCAGAAAAAGCAGCGGAGAGAGCCGGTCTCTGCGCAAGGCACCCTCTTCTAAGGACGGGCAATGAGGACCATCAATAAACACGCCGCCTCCGCCATCGAATCGGAGGCCAGACGGCTGGACCCGGCCGCGAGGTTCGGTCGTGTCCGCCGGTCCGTGCGCACGCGGCAGGGATGGGCCAAGGCCCTGACCGAGATCAGCGTCCACCTCACCACCGGCGAGATCACCGTCACCCCGGTCACGGTCGAGATCACCGGTGACACGGACCATCGCAGCGAACCGGGGTTGGAGGTCCGCGCCCAGGGCGCGGCCGGCGAGCTGCGGGTCGTCGCGTCCCCGGACACCATCGGCCAGGCGGTCGCCCTCGCCGCACGGCACCTCGCCGCGACGGCACGTCGGTAAACACCGAACCACCGAAATACCGAAGTCGGTAAAACCATCGTAAGGAGCAACCATCATGAGGATCATCACCATAGCCAACGCCAAGGGAGGCGTCGCCAAGACCACGTCCGCCCTGTATCTCGCCCACGCCCACGCATTGCGCCGTCCCGACATGCCTGTCGTGGTCCTGGACGCCGATCCCCAGTCGTCGGCGAGCGAATGGGCACTGATGGCGTCGGAGGCTGGCGAAATCTGGGAGGCGGTGACAGTCGAGCCGGCCAACCTCTCGACGCTGCGCAGGCTGCGCGACCGCCTCTCCGACCGGCCGGGTCTGGCCATCGTGGATGCCCCGCCCCAAGGCAAGCTGCTGGAGGAAGCGCTGCGCGTGGCAGACTTTGTCATCGTACCGACATCTGACTCTCCGCTCGATTTGCAGCAGGCATGGGCGACCATGGCCTCCATTCCCGCTTCGATCCCGGCTGCCGTGCTGGTCGTCAGGGCCGAGGCCAGCACCACGGCCTGCGCGGACACCCTCGCCGCGTTAGACGCAGCCGGCACTCCCCGCTTCGACACCATCGTGCGCAAACGCCAGGAGATCAAAAAGAGCATGGGACACCGCCCCACCAGACTCCACGAATACACGGACGTGCTCGCCGAGCTCCTGGACGCCATGGAAGGAGACGAACGATGAAAAACCTGACGCCGCACGCCTACCAGCCGCGTGCTCAGCGCAAGATCACCGCGGATGTGATGCGCGCCGACGCGGGCGACGACGAATGGGTCAAGACCTCGGTCAGCATGCGGCGCGGCATGAAGCGCCGGCTCAAGGTCTGGGCCGCCGACCGCAACGAACGACTCCAGGACGTGATCGATGCCGCCCTCGAAGCCTACTTGCAATGAAACCGAAATACCGAATCGCCGAAATACCGAAATCGGTAAAAGAAAGGAATGCCGGATGTCGTTCAATGTGATGTTTTCCCTTTTCGTCGTCGCGGCGGCGTGCTTCATCGAAGCGGTATTCAGCAAACTGGTGAACGAGTTCGGACGGCGTCGGATTGGACGCCACGGTTATCCCCGTCTGCGCGTCAGGGGCGAGTTCGAGGACGACGGCCTGAAGGACGACCTAGACGATCTCATGTTTGTCCTGGGCTGTGTGAACCTACTGGCGGGCTTGGCGATCGGCTTGGTCTCGGGCGATCTGTGGATCCTCGCGGGAGCGCTATGACGTTTGTCCGGAGGGAGTTTCTGATGGCTGTTCATGTGCCGGATATCGTGCAGCTCGCGTGGAGTGAAGGGCTGGAATAAAATCAACACAATAAGAAAGGAAGAACAATGACCAACGAGAAGAACATGGAGCCCGAGGAGACTCCGAGCGTGGTCGAGGATGTGGCCGCCGGTTTCGTGGCCCATGGCCTAGCCGACGGCGCGAAAGCCGGAACGGCGGAGACGGGAAGCGCGCCCGATCCCAAGCGTCCGAAGTGGCTGATTCTCGCGATCGCCGCCGCTTGCGTCGTCGTCGTTGCGGCGGCGGGAATCGGTGGATGGGCCGCGTGGCATCACGCCCAGCTCTCCGAGGCGAAAAGCGTCTGCGCCGAAGCGTCCGACACCGTGCGAGTCGCGATGAACAAGTACAACGCCCTGCTCAATGGTGACGCGGCGGATGCCGTCGAGACATCCGAGGATGCCGTGGCGGATGCGGCGGTGTTGTCGGACCTGGCCGACGCGATCGACGCCGAGGCCCCCGAGTACGCGGGCTGCACCGCCACGGACAAGATCGGATTGGACGAGGCCACGGCGAGCCTGGCCGACGCGTCCGGATGGTACGAGTCGCACACGAAGAGCCTCCAGACGGCGGTGGACGCGGTCAATGCGAGCGTGTTGGACAAGACCGTCTCCGACGCCCGGACGCTGTTGGACTCCACGGACGGCAAAGTGACGGACAACGCCACCCGCGAGGCCTTGAAGACCGCTATCGGGGAGCGGGACGCGGACGCGATCGCCAAGGCCGTGAAAGGCGTGAACGACTCCATCAAGGCGAAGGAGGAGGCCGACCGCAAGGCCCAGGAGGAGGCCGAGGCGGCAGCCGCCCAGGCACAGGCCGAGGCCGAGGCCGCCGCGCAGGCCCAGCAGCAGGCGCAGCAGTACTACCAGCAGTCCTACACGCCCTCCTACAGCTACACGCCCACCTACTCGGGTGGTGGATCGTCCGGTTCCAGCTCAGGAGGGTCGAGCGGCGGTCCGGTCAGCGGCGGACACGGATGCACCACCGACTGCGGCACTCTTCCTGATTACGGCGTGATTATTCACTAAGCAGCTGCGCTCATAGCCCCGCCTTGTGCGGGGCTTTTTCTATGCGCGTTTCGGTATTTCGGTATTCCGGTAAATACCGATTTAGGAAAATGTGTTTTTCCCCGCTTGGGTTTTGCGAAATGGGGTGATAGTGGGGTGGCATCCAGAGGAATGGATGTCGACCTAGGTAATTAGAGGAAGGAAAATCGAATGAGTTTCGATCTTTTCGATCGTCGTTCGGGGGGTCATGGCCTCGACGGCGGATGTGTGAGGAAGGGCGGGCGTAAGGCGCTGGCGGTGCTGGCCGCGTTGGCGACGCTCGCTGCGGGAGGCCTGACCGCCCAGACCGCGTTGGCAGATGGCGGTGGCGGCAACCGTCCGGGCACTGGAGGTGGCGGAGGCGCTGCCGCGCAGTTCTGGCAGTACAAGGACGACGAGACCGGATCATGGGGTCCGGCGACGGACGTGCAGTCGGTCGCGAAGGCCATGGCCGCCGCGGGCGTGAGCATCATCGATAGCGACGGACAGTACAACGGCTGGGAGAAGGCGCAGGGCGCGTTGGACGACGCGCGCGCCGAATGCGAGGCGAACTTCGCGAAGAACCATCCGGGCGAGGCCGACGCCCAGTGCCGCGTCGTGGCCGTGGGTGCCGTGGCTGGCGCTGGTGGCACTGCGACGGATGTGTGGAATGGCTCCGGCATCTACGACGTGCAGACCTGGCGTGACAATTGGAACAAGTACGTCGCGCCGAACACATATCACTACGCTGGAACTTTCGAATATAAGACTTCCTACCCGTTCGAGGAGGATGCGAGCAAATCGGTGGATTCGATCATGGAGGACAACATCTCCTCCACGGCCTCCATCGTGGTGATCGTCTTGGATAAGTACCAGCCGGCCCAGCCGAACTATGACCTGAGCATTTCGACCCAGGCGTCTGGCACGACGACGAAGGCCGGTGACACCGGCGAAGTGTCGGACACAATCACCTTGTCGAATAACGGTAGCTCGATTGTGGAGAACGTGAGCGGCACGAGCACGCTGCATTGGCGTGGTGTGGACGGTACGACCAAGAGCGTGACGAAGACCTGGACCTCGGCGAACAACTCGAGCACGCAGACGAAGTTCTCGTATCGCGATCTTGATGCGTCGTGGACGTCGTGGCCGTCGGGCGATTATTATTTTGACACTCACGCGGACAAGCAGGGCAAGATGGCCGCCGCCGTGGATCATTGGGGTCAGAACGATCCGGCCGAGAAGTGGAACGCTCCGACGATTCCCACGCCGGTGAAGACCCTGACGAACGCGGCCGGCGACCAGGTGACGGACGCGAACAACCAGATCGCCTCCGGAAGCCTGTACACCGCTCATATCAAGGCGCACTCCAGCGGCTCCCAGCATTTCTGGCTCTATGACATCATCGACGTGTCCAGCCAGCAGGTCGTGATCGGCGGCACGGACGCGGACGATGTGTCGCAGGTGAGCGTGACCGACGAGACCGGCGCGACCGTCGCCGCCGACATCAGCGTCGACGACTCCCAGTCGGGCAAGCGCATCGTCAAGGCCTATGTGAAGAACGCGGCGAGCCGCTGGTACACGCTGAACGTGCCTCAGAGTGCGAAGCCCACCGGTTCGGACTATACGATTCCGGATGATTCCAAGGCGTGCTATACGGGCGACGACCAGACCTGCCAGACCGGTGACAGCCGCGAGGTCGGCAAGGTCACGCCCAGCCCGGACAAGGTCTGGGTCCTGGACGCGGACGGCGCGCTGCATGCGGAGGATCCGAACCACACCAACGATCAGGGTTCTGATAACCGCACGTTCGTGACGGGCGACGCGATCGGCTCGGTGGTCAACGGCGAGATCCCCGCCCACCTCCTCAACCCGCTGACGTCCTACAGCATCACGGATGATTGGAGCGCCAGCGCCGATTGGATCGACTGGGACCATCAGGACCAGGTGCGCGTCTACGTCGACGGCAAGGATCGCACCGACCAGTTCGACATCACGGTGGATACCAAGGCCCACACCACGACTGCCAAGGCCAAGGCCACGTTCCTGCTGGGCACGGCGTTGAAGACCTCGGCCAGCAAGGTCAAGCTCTACCTCGGCGGCTACGTCAAGTCCGCGCCGAACGCGGACTATGCGGCCGACGAGAAGCAGCTGACCAACGCGGGCTCCGAGACGTGGAACAACGAGACCACGCCGACGAACGAGCCGCCGGTGTTCGTGCGCAACCCCAAGCCCGACAAGGCGTGGTCCGTGGACCAAGGCGTCGCCGGCCAGGTGTCCGACCCCGACTGGAGCAACAGCGTGAGCGCGGACGGCAAGACGTTCGTCCAGCAGGACACCTTCGCGGTCACGGTCAACGGCACTCTGCCGAAGAACCTCGCGAAGAACATGTCCTCCTACGAGCTGGGCGACGACTTCTCGAGCTCTGTGAAGTACATCGACTTGGACCAGGCGAGCGTGAAGGTCACGATCGACGGCCAGGACTCCACCAGCCTGTTCGACGTGCATCGCGACAACAGCCGCGTGTGGGTCACCGCCAAGGCCGACCTGCTGGCCGACACCTATAACAAGGCCGCCGACCGCGAGGTTCGTCTGACCATCTCGGGCGCGTTCCGCGCCGACGTGGTCGAGCCGGGCCAGACCGTCACCGTGCCCAACTCTGGTTGGGAGAAGTGGAACGACCAGACCGTGCCCTCGAACACACCCGAGGTCAAGGAATGGAGCCCGAACCCGGACAAGTCGTGGATCCGCTACAGCGGCGGCCAGTGGCACGCCGTGATCGACCCGGACGAGACCAACAAGACCGGCGCGGACACCCTCAAATTCCTTGATGGTGACCAGGTCGGGTCCGTGGTCAACGGCGTCCTGGCGGCGAACCTCGCCAAGGTCGAGAAGATCGAGCTGGCCGACGACTACGCGGACGCCGACTACATCTTCGACGCCACGGGCGACGTCTCCCGGATCCGCGTCTACGAGGCCACGGCCTCCACCGACACGGGGTCCAGCGTGGCCGACATCATCAACACCGGCACCGACGTGACCGATAGGTTCACGATCCGTGTGGACGGCACCAGGATCACCGCCACCGCGAACGCGGACTACATGGCCGAACAGGTCGAACTCGCCCAGCCGAAGCAGATCACCCTCTTCGTACCCGGCGTGGTCAACTTCGCGGACGGCGCTGGCGCGAGCCAGGTCCTCGAGGACCACGGCAAGCAGGCCGGCGACGAGCTGACCTTCTGCGACGACGCCGACGGCGTCAAGCTGACGAACTCCGGCTCCCAGACCGTGAACAACGAGACCGTCGGGACGAACGAGCCGCACATTTGCGGTTACATCCCGCCGGTGAAGAAGAAGGTCGTCGCGGAGAAGAGCCAGGGCGGCAAGCAGGAGGACATCGACGGCAAGGTCGTCTATCCGGGCGAACGCGTGGAGTACCAGCTCGACTTGCAGCCCAAGCTGCCGTCCGATCTGAGCACCGAGGTCGAAAGCGTGAGCTTCCATGACCAGATGAGCGAATACGGCACCCCGAGCAAGCAGACCCTGGAGATGTGGGACCTGAACACGGGCGACGTGATCGACGCCGACCGCTACCAGATCGAATGGGACGACGAGGCTCACAGCTTCACGCTCACGGTCACGGACCAGGAGCTGATCGGACAATGGCGCAAGGCCGGCAACCCGCGTCTTCGCCTCAAGTTCGAGTTCGTCGTCTCCGAGGACGCCCCTGCCGACAAGACCATCGACAACCGGTGGGAGCTGACGGTCAACAACAGCGTCACCCCGTCCAACAAGGTCACCAACCTGCCCCCGGACTTCGATCCCAGCAAGGACGACACCCAGTCCGACGAGCAGGGCGACCCGAGCGTGTCGATCGACGGCAAGACCATGCTGCTGACCAACGCGGGCAACTACGTCGTCACCCTGGATCTCACCCAAAAGGACACCGCCTACAAGGTGTGGAAGGCCGGCATCGTCGACGACTACGACCAAGAGTACGTCACTGTCAACGAGCAGGACATCGAGGTGCTCTCCGCTTCGGGCGAGGACGTCACCGACAAGTTCAACGTCGCGATCATCGACGGCGTGGCCTACGTCTTCGCGCGCACGGTGGACACCCCGATTCCGGCCACGGGCGAGACCGTTCCGGGCGATCCCCAGCCGACCGATCTGAAGGCCTACGCCGAATCGGACTCCTACGACCCGCTTGCGGACCCGTCCATCGACCAGACGCTCTTGGGCCAGACCTACCAGGTCGTGCTGCCTTTCGTGGTCAGCAAGGTCGATGACGGCTACACCGTGGTCAACGAGGCCACCCAGGTCCTCAACGACCAGCGCAAGACCACCAACCAGGTGAGCAACCCCTTGAGGCCGATCAACCCGTCCAAGGACGTGGTCGTGTCGGTGGACGGCGACTCAGTTGATGGACACTCGATCTGGCTCGACCGCCTCTTCCTCTACCGTCTCGATTCGAGCGTCCTGCCCGTGGACCGCGCCTATCCCGAGGTCACGGACTGGAGCATCACCGATCCGTTCGACGTCGAGCATGACGAGTACCAGGGCGCATGGGCGGCCTATCTCGCCCGTGACCTGTACAAGGACGGCGAGGTGATCGCCAAGGCGGGCGAGAAGGTTGCCGGCACCGGCTTCGACTCCACGAAGTTCGGCGGCGACCTGTTCGAGGCCGTCTGGGACGAGGAGACCGGCACGTTCACCGTCAGCGCGACCGACCTCTACAAGTCGCTCGTGAGCGCCGACACCGAGCACGAGGCCGCATGGTACGCCTTCCCGCTCATGCGCCGTATCGCGCTCGGCACCGACATCGAGAACGATTTCGTCGAGACAATCAACGGGGTCGAGCGTCCGTCGAACGTCGTGCGCACCAACACGCCCGACACCGCGCCGAGCATCCACATCGAGAAGTTCGACGAGGAATCCGGCTGGCCCGACGGCGACCGCGACGACACCAAGGACGCACTCGAACTCGGATCGAAGGACGAGGAGAAGACGATCGTGTTCCGCATCACGAACACGTCGGCCGTCGATCCGGACACGGGCGACGGAGCATGGTACCTCGCCAAGGACCTCGACCTGACCGACGAGACCGTCGCGGGCGACGGCGAGGTCGTCGACCTCGAATACCCCGACGACTGGTCCACCCGTGTGCTCAAGCCGGGCGACTCGGTCGACGTCAAGGGCACCCTCAAGGGCGTGACCGACAAGCACACCGACCGCGCCCAAGTCACCGGCGTCCCGCTGTTCGAGTGCCCCGCCACCACCGACCCGCTCGACCCCGACTCGGACGACGCCACGTCCGACGCCGACGCCGCTGAGACAGTCGAGATCGAGGGCCGGCTCATGTGCGCCGACACGAGCGTGACCAGCAACACGGACGATTGGAGCGCCAAGGTCAAGCCGCCTCTGGCGGACACCGGCCTCGCGATTGGCGGCGTGGTCGTCGCCGCGATCCTGATCGCCGGCGCAGGCCTCGGCCTGCTGGCCGTCCGCCGCAGGGACACCGGCAGCCAGGCGCGCCATTCGGCCTGACGACACCACGACCGGCCACGGGATGATTCCCGTCCGTGGCCGGCCATGACCAATGAATGCGCGGATATGCCATGCATATCCGCGCATTCGCATATTCGGCCTGCCGCTCAGCGGTCTTTCGGTATTTACCGAAATCGGTAAAGCGGTGGAGCTACAGTTTGCGCTTTTTCCCCGCCTCGATTTTGCAAAACGGGGCGATAGTGGTGGTGGTAAAAATCAGAAAGGATTGTCATGAACGAGAATATCGTCACATCCGCGTTGGATCTCTTTGCCCAGTTTGCGATTATCGGCGGCGCTCTTTGGGCGGTGTGGGGCGTAATCAGTCTCGCCGGTGGTCTCAAGGACCAGAACGGTCCGCAGATCCAGTCGGGTGTCTGGCAGGTCGTCGGTGGAGGCCTTATTATTGCTGCCGCCGCGTTGTTCCAAACCATCGCACTGTAGCATGGGGTTGGCATGGTCGATTTTTTGGTGGGTTTGCTGAACTCGATCGGCAGTGGTGTATCTCAGTCGGTCGTTGACCAGCTTTTGCAGACGCCGGCCGAGTACAGCATTGAGATGTACAGGCTGAGCCTGTCCATCGCGTCCACCGCCGTCAAACCGATCGCGTCGATCGTCCTAGCGATTGTGTTCACGTTGGAGCTTGCGCGGGTGTCCACGAAAGTGGATGGTGACCGCGAGCTCGGCGTGAAGATGATTGCGGCCGCGATGTTGAAGATCGCGTTGGTGTTCACCGCCGCGCAGCACAGCGATTTGCTGCTTGCCGCGATCGATCAGATCGGGCAGAGCATCATGGACGGGTTCACCGCGGCCGCTCCGACCGGCGGGGATGAATCTTCGCTTGGACTGGGCGACCAGATGCGCGACGCCATCGACGCGGCGGGCACCATCGGCCAGATAGCATGCCTGGTGTTGTTGATCATTCCCTATCTTGCGTCGAAGGCGGCGGTGATCGTGTTCACGGTCGTAGTCCTGCTGCGTTTCGTGCAGATTTACATGCTCACTGCGTTCAACCCGCTGCCACTTGCGTTCGTGGCATGCGATGAGACCCGACAGTGGGGTGTCAACTATTTCAAGCAGTACGCGTCGTTGGTGTTCCAATGTGCGACCTTGTATCTCGCGGTGATCCTGTATCGGGCGTTCGTGGGCAAGGTGATGTCGGTCGAATCATTCCAGGATGGCGACAGTCTGGCCGGTTGGATTATGGATAACTTCGTCAATCTATTGCTGTCGTCGGTGCTTTTGATCGGCATAGTGATGGTCAGCAATGGCGTTGCCAAGAAGCTGTTCGGCGGCGAATAGAAAGAGGTGTTGATATGGCTTTGCAGATGCCTGTCTACCGTGAGATCAGCGCGATTGAATCGAAAGTGTTCATGGGTCATAGCTGGCGGCAATTGTGCGCCATCGTCCTGCTGACGGTGGTGTGTGGTGGCCTGTATTTCATGCTGTGGGTGGTCGTCGGTCTGCCGGACAACCTGTGCATGTACATCGTGTTCGTGCCGGGGGTTCCGATAGCGGCGTGGGGTTGGTGGCGTCCCAAGGGATTGCTGCCGGAAAAGTATCTGGGGTATGTCGTCAGGCATTACCTGGGAAACAACCTGTATCTGTTGGGCGGCCGGGCCCAGGACTATCGCACATCAGCCCGTCCCTCGATTAAGGAGCGCACACGATGATCAATCATGGAGGCAAGGGCCGCGCCAAAACGTCCGCGCGCGTGCCGAATAGCGTCAAGGAGCTGATCGGATTCGACTCGATGCTACGCAACGGCATCGCCTATCTTGGCAATGACCGGTGGAGCGTATCGATCGTGTTCGCAGACATCAACTACCAGCTCAGCCCCGAAGCGCATCAGATGGAGATCATCGACCGGTGGGCGAAACTCCTGAACATGTTCGACGCCGGACAATGCGTGCAGATCAGCGCGATCACGCGCACGCGCGGCATCGACGCGATCCTGCGCGACATCCGCATGGATGCCCACGGCGACGGACTGGACCAATACCGCGACGACTACAATCGCATCGTCACGCGCCGCTTGGAGATGGCCAGCCGCGACACGGACACGGTCAAACTGCTCACCCTCACGATCGAGGAGCACGACAGAGAGACCGCCGTCGGCACGCTCAACGCGTTATGCAACAGTGTGATCGCGCAGATGCGCGGCATCGACGAATGCCGCGCCACACGGCTCGACCGTGAGCAGCGGCTGCGCCTCATGGCGGAGATCCTTCGGCCGGGCGACCATTTCAGGTTTAGTGAATCCCGGCATGACGCCAAAAAACATGAGGACATAAAGGACGTGGTCTGCCCTTGGGCGATCGATGCCAGGCGTTCCGCTGATCTTGAGATCTCGTATTCGGACACCGGCTATTTCCATCGCACATTGTGGATCTCGGACTATCCGCCGGAGCTCTCCGACCAGCTCGTCAACGAGCTGGCATCCATCCGCGCCCGCATCAATGTGGCTATCCACTTGCGCCCCTATGACCGTGGCGAGAGCCTGACCCAGGTGCGCCGCAAAAACGCCGAGATCAAAATGCAGATCATCGAGCAGCGGCGCAAGAACCGCAAGCAAGGGCTCGACCCCGACGATCTGCCCGATGACTTGGCCGACCAGCGCGACCAGATAGCGGAGATGCGCGAGGAGCTGTCGAAAACCAACCAGCGTTTGGTCAACGCGCTCATCGTGATCGGTGTGAGCGCCGACAGCCTCGAAGCGCTCGACCTGGCCTGCAAGAGCGTCAAGGCGAGGGTCAACAGCCAGTCGTGCAAGGCTGAATCGCTGCGATACATGCAGATGGAGGGCTTGGTGGCGGAGTTGCCGTTAGGCAATAATCCACTGCCTATGCGCCGCACGCTGACCACCAATTCGGCCGCGATCTTGATCCCCTTCACCACACAGGAAGTCTATGAGGCGGGAGGTGTGTTCTACGGGTCCAATGCCAGAAGTGGTAATCCGATCGTCGCGGACCGGCGCGCCCATCTGAACTCCAACGGCTTCATCCTGGGCACATCGGGCGGCGGAAAAAGCTTCACCGTCAAGCAGGAGATTGGCTCGATCTATCTCAACCGTGATGATGAGGTCATTATCATCGACCCCGAAAAGGAGTATGTGCCTCTGGCCGACGCGTTCGGTGGTGAGGTCATCCCCATCAGCGCCGGCGCGGACCGGTGCATCAATCCGCTGGACATCGTGCTGGACGACGCCGGTGACGTCGATCCGGTCAAGGACAAGACCAATTCGGTCGTCGCTCTGATCGGCAGCCTCATCGGTGGACAGTCCGGCCTGTCGGCGGTGGAGAAGAGCCTGGTGGACCGCTGCGTGATGGGATTGTACGTCGCCTACCGCGAGCGTGGCGGCGGCGACCAGCCCACATTGTCCGACCTGCGTGACGCGCTGGAAGCCACGGGTGAGGAGGCGGGACATCTGCTGGCCTTGGCGCTTGACGCGTACACCAGCGGCTCCCTGTCCGGCTTCAATGGCCAGACCGATATCGACCTGCGTTCCAGGTTCACGGTGTTCGACGTGTCCGGTCTATCGGGGGAGCTGCGCACCTTCGGTATGATGACGGTCATCGACCAGACCTGGAACCGCGTCGTCCGCAACCGTGCCCAGGGACGGCGCACCTGGTTGTTTGTTGACGAATTCCACCGCTTCTTCGGCAACGACTACTCGGCCGGCCGATTCAAGGACCTCTATAAAAGAGCGCGCAAGTATGGGCTCGGCATCACCGGCATTACCCAGAACATCGAGGAGCTGCTGATCGATGACGGGGCCAGACTCATGCTGTCCAACTCCGACTTCCTTATGCTGCTGAGTCAGAACGACACCGACGCGGACGCCCTGTGCGACTTGCTGAAGCTGTCGGATGAGCAGCGTCAGTATTTCACGACGGTGCTGCCGGGGCAGGGGCTGATGAAGATCGGCAACGCGTACGTGCCGTTCGACGGGCGCATCAACGAGGACAGCTTGCTCTACGCGCTCTACGACACCAAGTTTGAAGACGGGGAGTGACGGTGAGGGGCAACGCGGGTGCGCCGGCATCGAAAGCCGTCCACGCCGTCCGTGCGGGCGCGCGTGCCGGCGCGCGGGTGAGCGCCAAGCTATCGCATGGCGCGACGGGCGTCACATCCTCCGTATGGGCCGGCGCGGCCGACCGGACCGACACGGCGGACATTATCGGCCACGATACCGCCTCCGTGACGGCCGGTGCGGGGTCGAAAACCGCCAATACGCTACGCCACGGCGTCGGAGCAGCGGCCGCGCACGCACGGCGACGATTGAACTCCGGCCGGCCGACGAAGATCATCGAGGCCAATGCCAGCGACCGTATCGCCGCACGTGCCGCCAAGGGCGGAGCAAGCGGCAAAATCGCCGCCCTGCGTTCGACGGGCAAAACCCTGGCAGGCGGCGTCGGCCGGGTCGGGCGTGCCGGATCCGCACGGCTCAAAGACCTGGACACCCGCCTCATGCAGGCGGATACCGACGACGCGTCACGCATCGCCACCGCGACGCGATCCGCCGCATATCGCGCGTCGGGCAAAGCCACGTCAAGCGTCAAAAGCATGTGGCGGCACCGCAAAGCGCCCGTGCGAGCGGCGCGGGCGGGAGCTGACGTTGCGCGAGCAGGTGCCAGGGCCGCCGTCGCAGCGGCCAACTTCGTTAGAGGTGTCGCTGTTCGCACCGTGTCCGCGATCGCCTCAGCCGCCGCGTCGATCAGCATGCCGCTCATCCCCATAGCGGCGAGCGTGCTCGCCGTCGTGATGCTTGTCGTCAGCGTCGCCGGACTGTTCGCAGGCACCGGCCAAGCGGGCGTCAAAAACGTGCCTTCGGAATATGTCTCGGATGTCCAGCGCGCCGGCAGCATCTGCGCCGCGATTACCCCAGCGGCCATCGCCGCGCAGATCGAGGCCGAATCCGGTTGGGATCCCCAGGCGCAAAGCCCCGCTGGAGCTCAGGGCATCGCCCAGTTCATGCCATCCACATGGGCGGCGCACGGTCTGGACGGCGATGGGGACGGCACGGCCGACGTATGGAATCCACACGACGCGATATGGAGCCAAGGCAACTACATGTGCTCCATCGTCACCCAGGTTGAGGGGCTGAAACGGACCGGCGCGGTGTCGGGCGACACGTTGTCCCTCGCTCTTGCCGCCTATAATGCGGGTCTGGGCGCGGTTGTCCAGCATGGCGGCATCCCTCCCTACACGGAGACCCGGAACTATGTGTCCAAAATCACCGGACTGATTAGCAAATACCAAGGCGACGCCACCTTCGATGATTCATCTGGGCAGACTGGCCAGCTCTCCCCGTCGCTGACGGTCAGCGCGGCCGGCTATGTCAGCACCGCCGGCATCGATCTGAGTCCTGGATCCACCTACGCTTGGGGACAATGCACCTGGTGGGCTGCGATTCGCCGTGCCCAGATAGGCAAGGCGGTCGACCCGTACATGGGCAACGGCGGCGACTGGGGCAGCAAAGCGATCGCTTTGGGATATTCGGTCGGCAGCTCCCCACGTCCAGGAGACGCGATCTGCTTCCACCGCGGCGTGCTCGGAGCCGACGCCACCTACGGGCACATCGGCATCGTCGAGGCCGTCTACGATGACGGGTCGATCCTGATCAGCGAGGCCAACGCGCGCGGCGTCGGCGTGGTCTCCACCCGCACCATCACCGCCTCCCAGCTCGCCGCCGCCGGCACGGGCATACAATTCATCCACTGATTGGACGGCCAATGCACAAGCAATCCAAAATCCGCATCATTCTACTTGTCTGCGCATCCATCCTCGCAATCCTGCTGCTGCTCGCATCGGCTGTCCTATCCGGCAAGTCATACAATGACGTGACCAGTTCTGCAGAAATCGAATCGTCCATAGTCCACCCCGATGCGGGCGGCGACATTGATGGTGACGACGGGAGGGCCATGACCGCTGCCGAGGCGTGCATGCAGGTCGCTCCCGCAGCCCTCCAAGCATGGACCGACCAATCGGAGGATGGAGACGCGCTGCTCGCCGAGACATTCGTCCACTCGGCAATCCTCGACCTTGGCGAACCTGAGACGATGCCGGATCTTCCCCGGTCCGATTGGAGGGCCGGTCTCTTGTCCGGCGGCGAAGACACTGCGGTATGCAGCGTGTACGCCGGCGGTGACCTGCCCTGGACCGTCGGACTGACGCGCACGGATGACGGATGGCTGGCCAACGTCATCATGCAGCCGGGGGAGACGTCCGGCAACCCCTCTACGGGAGATTCACACGATGAGCAATAAGCCTTTTCTCAGTCCCCGTTTGACCTCATGGCAGCTATGGACCATGTCTAATGACCCCGACTGGCGTCCATGGATCGACGACATTATCAACCATCCGCACTCCTACGAAGCCCTCCGCATGTGGGGGCTGACGGCGGCGGCCGAAGGATTCGACACCGCCGGCGGCGCACCACGCCCGGAAGACGCACGTCCGCAAGGCGTCCGGGCGCTTATCGACAGAATCATCGGCACTCCCACGCCGGTGCCACCGCTCCCGCAAGACCCGACCGGCGAAAACACTGCCGTGCCGGCACGCACGGAGACGGTAGGAGACGTCTTCGATGAATTCGATGAACCGGGCGACCTGACCGATTTCACGGCCACGGTCAAGACCGGCCTCTCATGGAGACCGATCATTGCCATTGGCCTCATCGCGCTCTTCGTCGCGGCGGCGGCGTTCAGTGGGTGCGTCGCGTGGCGACACTGGGATAGGAGTCGCACCGAAGCCGGTCTAACCCGTGCCCGCGCTACATGCGCGGAAGCCAACGAAGGGACGCAAACCGCCGCCGAGGCCTATTACGATGCCCTCGCCGCCGCTAAGACCGTCGCCAACACCGACGAAACCACGCTTAAAGACGTGTCGACGATGACCGAGCTCAATGACGCCATATCGCAGGATATGCCGGAAATCTCCGCGTGCGACGCGGAGACCGAACAGGGTCTTGACGAGACCACTGCGAGCTTGGGCGAGGCGGCCAAGTGGTACGAGGATCATATGAAGAGTCTCCAAGCGGCGGCGGACGCGGTCGAAGAAAGCGTGCTGGACAAGACCATCGCCGACGCCGAGGCACTGCTGGCGGCCTCGGATGGCAAGGTCTCCGACAATGCCACGCGCGAGGCGTTGGCCAAAGCGATTGAGGAACGGGATGCGGACGCGATCGCTAGCGCGGTCAAGAGCGTGAATAGCAGCGTGAAGGCGAAGGAGGAGGCCGACCGTAAGGCCCGTGAAGAGGCCGAGGCTGCCGCTGCTCAGGCTCAAGCCGAGGCCGAAGCGCAAGTCCAGTCGCAGGTGCAGCAGTACTACCAGCAGCAGTCTTACACGCCCTCATACTCCGGCGGCTCTGGGACTGGCGGCAGCAGCGGCTCCAACGGAGGCACCTCCGGCACCGGCGGAGGAAACGATGGTTGGGAGGTGCCGGCCCCATCGGAGCCAGACCCCTTCCCCGATTACATCAACTGATGCGCGTTCCGCGCATCTCACGACGCGACGGCCGCGAAAGTGACATAATGAGGAGAATCACATGCGGAACTGGCGGAAAGGAGCTGCGATGGACGTTTCCATCATTCGAAAGCCGACCGACTGGCCGTTTGAAATCCCTGAAATCACGGCCGAGGCTATCGATGACCTGATCGCAGCCATGGAGCGCGGCGAGCGTTGGATTGGCCGTTATCTGGATGATTTGGATGGGGCCACGCGCGAGATGGACAACCTTGACCAGGAGACCTTGGTGCGCAACTATTACCTGCGTGAGGAGTGGGCGCGTGATTGATACGACGCTGCATGATTTCTCCGATGCCGACCTGAAGGTCAGCGTCTACGACGGTGCCGCCGAGAAGCGCACCATGCACTGGAATGGCCACCGGTATATGTTGAAGTTCGGCTACGTGCTTGATTCGGACAAGCGAGAGTCCGAGCGGACCAGCTACGTCAACGTGCCCGTCAACGAGTTCATCGGTTCCAACGTCTTCGCCGTGGCCGACATCCCCACCCAGGAGGTGTCGCTTGGCATGTATAAGGGACAGTCCGTCATCGCGTGCCGCGACTTCATGGAGGATATGGACCCGTCCTGGCGTCTGGTGCATTTCAAGCAGTTGGAAATCAGTATGCCGGGGGAGAGCGGCAGGTCGAAGGCACGCCCCGACTGGGATTTCGTCAGGCATGTGCTCGATGACAGTCCCGACCTCGCCGCAATCCGCGAGCGGGCGTGGGAGCGATTCAAGCGGATCGTCTGCGTGGACGCGCTGATCGGCAACTACGACCGGCACTCCAACAACTGGGGTTTCATTGCCGACGGCCAAGCGAACATCATCGACACGGCACCCGTGTATGATTGCGGCTCGTCCCTGGCCCCACACCTGTCCCATGATGAGATGATGGCACGTCTGGCCGATCCCCGGCTCATGCGCGACGCCAACCTCGAATCCCCGGCCATCGCGATGAACGTGCATGGCAAACGACGCAAATACTCATACTTCATGCTCTCCGACTATGCGCGGGAGTTTCGTAGTGCTTTGCCGGAACTGTGGCCGCGCTTGGGCAAGGAGTCGACCGATCGGGTGGTGGATGCCGTGCCTGGCATCGATGATCTCCACCGCGACTTCTACCGGGCGACCCTCGACGTCAGACGTGAGTGCATCATCAAGCCCGCGTTGGATCTCGCGTTGAAGGAGAACCCCAGTCTGACGGTGTCCGACGAAATCCAACAGCCTCCCGCGAAGGGAGACCGGTCGGCCGTGCTCGACCTGCTGGCCAAGAAAACCGCTCAACAGCGTCAGCCTGATGCGGGAGAAGACGCCAGGAGACAGCGTCATACACGATAGAGCAGAGGCCCGGCATTGCCGGGCCTCTATCGTCAGTCGGAGGGCAGCCTTGTCTCGATCGGCCGCCAGTCTTTCGAATGCCTGAGTCGAGACCTGGGCTTGGTGGGGTGCTGGTCGAATCCCAGTTTGCGGCTCTGGAATGGATGCAGGCCGCGCAACATGAAGATGCATAGGTCGTCATCCATCTTGCTGAGCTCGTCCGCCAGCATCAGCTCACGGCCGGTGCGTCGGTGGCTGATGGACCAACTGCCGTTCACGCCCCGGCTTTCGCTGGTCTCCCTGGTGTCGATGGTCTGCTTGCCGAGCCGTTTCGATACCCATTCCGTCGTCGATTCCTCCCCGCCGCCGTAGAAGAGAGTCGAGTCGCAGTTGCCGGTGATGGTCTCCCAATCCTTCGGATACATGCTTTTGAGCTGTCCGAGCGTCTGGAGGATGATGCTCGCTCCGACATTGCGTGACCGCATGGTGCTGATAAGACGCTCGAAATGCGGGATTCGGCCGACGTTCGCGAATTCGTCCAAAAAGCAATGCAGCGGGACGGGCAAACGTTTGTCCGGCATATTCCTGGTCCGGCGGAACACACTATCGAACAAACACTGATAAAAAATCGCGGCCAAAAAATTGAAGGTCGTGTCCTCGTCGGGGATTTTCAGATAGATGGCCATGCGCTTGGACTTATCCGCCCCGATGAGGTCGATGCCGATGTTGTCGTCCTTGACGATTTCGCGCACCTCGTGCACCTGGAGAGGGGCGAGACGCACGCCGAGCGAGATGATGATGCTCTTCTTCGTCTCTCCGGCCCCCTGGGTGAAAGGCCTGTATTGGTCGGCGGCGAACCTCAATCCTCTGACGGTCCTGGCCGCCTGCTCGTCCCAAGCGTCCTCGTCGGCCGCGAAGATCTTCCACACCTCCTCCGCGCCCAGCATCTTGGCGTCGACCTCGCTGATCATGTTCTCGTCCTCCTCGCTGGCGCGCAGTTTGGCGGCGAGATCCACGACCGAGTTCAGGTTGCATTCACCGGCCTTTTCATCGACCTTGGTGTAGTAGACCATCGCGATAAGAGACGTGAGCAGCGCACGTTCGGACTTCACCCAAAAATCGTCGCCGGAATGTTTCTCGGCCTCGCTGCTGTCGGTGTTGGCGAGCAGATTGGACACCAGCCGCATAATCGACACATCAGGCTTCATCGGGTCGATATATTTGAGCGGATTGAACATCGTATCGCACGTTAGGTCGATCAGGTCCAGACATCGGGTGTCATAGCCGGCGTCGCGCAGCGTCGCGGCGGTGGAGTCCCACAGCTCTCCTTTGGGGTCGGTGCACGCATAGTGCATGGTTCGCTTGAGGATGTTTGGGATGACGTAGGCGCTGGTCTTGCGTGCGCCCGAACTGCCGAGCATCAGCACGTTCAGATTGCGTTTCGTGCCGACCGTGTCAAGGCTCAAGCCCTCGGTCGCGGTCATCTGCAGATTCTGCGATGGATTGCGGTCAGTGTACGGGGCCATCTCGTCGCTTGTCGCCCATCGGGCCGAACCGTACTCCTCGCCATCGCGGTAGGTGCGTCGCATGCTCCACCGGTACAGGTGGTATAGGCCGACCGCGCATGCGCCGCCCAAACCCCAGAGCAGATCCACGCGATCCAGACTCAAGCGCAACGGCGCGCGGAACGCCATAGCGAGATGATCCATCATGGCGGATGCGTCGGAGCCTGCGGCGATGTCCGAGCGGATCTGCATGGCCATCAGGTCGGCCGCCCAGAATCCGAGCAGCATGGTCAGGATGATGGGCAAGGATTTCCTCAACATGGTTGTTGCTCCTTTCTGGTGCCGGTCTGCTGTCTTATCTGCTGTCTGCCGGACTGTTTGCCGAACGACATGATCTGCCGTTCCAGACGGGCGAGTTCGGCCAAAACGTCGCGCCTGGTTCCGACATTGAGGCCAGTGGGTGCGGTTCGAGAATCCTTCTCTTGGCGGTCCGTTGTCTGTTCCTTCGGACCACTGTGGCCGGGCTCTTGCCGGTCTGTGGCTGGTCCGGTCGAGCCGGTGGCCGAACCGTCGGTTGGGGATGACGGCAGAGGCATGCAGATTGCGAGATTCTGGTCCCGCGCGATCACCGCATCGGCTGCCGAAGCCATGTGGGCCAGCAGCGCCGTCTCAAGGTCGTCAGCCGCGTGATGTGTGATGGTCCATCCCATCCGGGTCGCCATGACCGTCAGATCAGTCAGATCGTTTCCGATGCCGACCGCGATGTTGAGTCGTGGGATCATGATTCGTTCTCTCCCTCGTGGCTGGGCGTGAGACCGAGCGTTTCCACGATGAGGTCGCATCCGTCTTCGGCTTCCGGCAATCGTCCTTTGAGTATGATCGCGCTGCCGGTGTCGGCACGGCTCTCCTGGAGATTCCGGCGATGCGCGTCGCCGACGGCGAGGGCGGTGACCTGATGGACTCCGTCGCTGGAGCGGACGTTGATTTTAAGGATCGTCTCGTCTCCGATGCGTCTTGGTTTTTGGGCCAATGTGCCCTCAAGCCAGACAATCTGCTCGTTCACGGCAGCTCCTATCTACTGTGCTTTTGCTTGTGCTCCTGGCTGCGGTGCCTCTGGCCGGACAATGCCTCTGCGGCTTTGTCCCTCAGCATCGACAGCAGGGACCTGCGGTCGCCTTTGTCCGTCTTTCCGTCGGGTTCGGCCTGCGTGGCTGCGGCTTCTTCCTTGATCGCGGTCTCCTTGCGTTCCGTCTCATCCTTCGCGCGTTCCCTTATGGGGTTCCGGCGGTCGGTGATGTCTTGGTCGTTATGGTCGCCGACAAGGGTGTCGAGCAGCAGCAGCGCGGCCGCGCGCCGGTCCTCGGCCGAGAAACGGGTATCGGCGACGCTGCGCGCCTGCGGGACGTCATGCTGTTGTGCGTGCTGGACCGCCACACGATCGATGGCCCTCTTGGTCGCTTTCAATGCGAGTCCGGCATCGTATTTGCCCGCGTCCATATACGCGATCAATTGGTTCTGGAGCCGGTCGACGCTTTCCCAGGCATTGCCGACCGCGTATCTGGCGAGTCCGAACGCCGCTGTGTGATCGTCTTTCTGCTCGCGTAGCCGTATGACCTCACTCCGCATCTCCTCGCTCAACGGAGTTGCCGTGTCGACTGCGGGCGGCTGTTTGGCCTGCATGTCTGGCGTCTTGCGTTTGGCGGCTTTCCTCGCTTCGGCTATCGCGGCGCACAGCTTCGCGGGATCGTCGATGGTGACGCTGCGGCGCTTCTCGCCGCGTCCTTGGAACAGTTCGACGCCGCGTCCCGGACGCAAACGGACATTGACGTCCCTGCCTTCGGACTTCTGCCGTTTAATGGCGTCGGAGGCGAACAGGTCGAACGCCCACCCGTCCAAACGGCGTCCGTCGATGACTGTGCCGGCGGGCAGGCGGATGATCATCTTGTCCCACTCGCGCCCGTCTCGGGCATGTAAAGTGTACGGGCGTGCGGCGTCATTATCGACCCATGCGTTCGGCCATCCCTTCCGTCCGTTGGGTGTCGGAGACGTTGCGGCGCGGGCTCCCGGCTCGCGCGTCCGCGCGTGGCCATCGGTGAGCAGTTGACAGGCCGTGCGGTCGATGAGTGTGTCCCAATCCTCCAACTTGCCGTCGTTCGGACGGTCGAGCAATGGCCGCTCTCCCCTCCTGATAATGCCTCCGCGCGCCACATGATGCGTGATGTCCCACGCGTCCGGCCCTCCGTTATGGTTGCGGCTGGTCTGGTAACGGTTGTAGATTTGCCGGCCGCGCGCCATCAACTCGCTGTCGTCGAGTCTTTGCGGCGGGCTGATGGGAGCTGGGGCCACGCTGTGGGCGATGGTCTCCAATCGCGGTCCCATGTCGTCACTGTATTGCAGATGGCGCAACCCGTAGGAGTCGACCAGGCCTTGGCCGTTGACATGCCAGTCAATGGAAATCAGGTCATCCCCACTGTCCTCAAGATACCAGGAGGACGGCTCACCTATGCCTCGCTCCAGTCCGGCTTGCAGCAGCGCGAGCCGAACCGCGTCGGGGCCGGCATCGGGCTTTGACT
Source organism: Bifidobacterium eulemuris (assembly GCF_014898155.1). Classification (NCBI taxonomy): domain Bacteria; kingdom Bacillati; phylum Actinomycetota; class Actinomycetes; order Bifidobacteriales; family Bifidobacteriaceae; genus Bifidobacterium; species Bifidobacterium eulemuris. The sequence continues at coordinate 1,662,158 of NZ_CP062938.1, forward strand.
CCGCGCGCGCAAGTGCTTCGGCCCATCCCATCGGCAATGCCTTACCGTCGATGCGGAACGTGATGGCTCCCGGCTGCTCGACTGTTCTCACGTCTGGTTTGGCCCCGTTTGCCCATTGGGCGATGCCATTGGCAATCTGACGGGATGGGTCCGTATCCCCTGGCTGCATGATGCCGAATCCCATCGTCAATCGTGTCGAGTCGCCTTGGATGGTGTGTTGGTGCACGACGATGTCTCCGGGCTCGTAGGCCACGCCGATGGCGTCGACCCCGCTCGCGTTGGCGATGCCGGCGGTCCATAACAGGTCGCCGGACATCGCCCACCAACGTGTGGGCCATGGCGTGGGATTGGTGATGCCGTTGATTGTGTCCTGTATGATCGCGGTCCGGCGCAGCAGTGTTTCGCGCTCGATCGATGTGTTGTCCATGTCCATGATGACGGCTCCTATCGGTTATGCTTTTTGGCCGGTTTGAGGGTGCGTGCGGGTTGTTGCTTCGCGGCTTCGAGATGGGCCGCCGCACGTTCGTCCAGCAGCTTGAGCGCATCGGCCCGCGTCTTCTTGCCCAGCTTGGACTTATCTGGACGTGACTCGGACTGCCGTCCGGTCGGTTGGCTTTCGGCCCGATGCTCTGGTTCGGATGATTGCTTGTCCACCTGTTTTTCGGGGAGCCCACGTTCCGGTGCGGTGGTTTCGGACGGTGCCGTGGCCGTGATGCTTCGGTCGGGTGTCGTCATCTCCGTGGTGAGGGTCAACCCCACTTGTTCGAAAGCGCGGTTGACCGCGTGCAGCAGATGATCTTGGTCTTTGCCTTGAAAGTGCAGATAGTAGGATCCCTGTCCGGTAGTTTCGACCGAATAGGTGATGCCGGCCTTGCGTAGTGATTTCGTCACCTCTTTGAGGCTTTCATCAGGCAGCAGGATGTCGTGCACGTCCTTGCCCATGGATTGCAGACGCGCCTCGCTGACCTTGCCCGTCTCCATCTGGTGTCTGATGGCGTCCGTGATCATTCCGGCACCTCCGGTGACGATCCTCCAGCCCGCTGCGGCAAAGCCTTTGGCGCTGTCCGCGCCGACCCGGACGATGAGACTCGCTCCGGATTCGATGATTCTGATGCCGATGTCCTTGACCTGGCTTTCAACCATTTCCTCGATTGCCATGATGATGTTCCTTTCTGTTTATCGGCCGTCACAGGCGATGGCCGCGTTTGACGGTCCGGTCGCGTTCCCGCTTCCGTTCCTCTGATTCCATGTCGCGCGTGCGCGCGGCGTGGCGTTCGATGGAGCCAAGGTCGTCCTCCAATTGGGCGACTCTCGTCTCCCTCAACGTCATCTCCTCGCGGGCTTCGACCTGCGCTTCGGTCGTGCCGTTGTCGATCGCGTCGGCCAGGGCTATCACGCTTGCCTGGAGCATCGCGTGCTCGTCGCGCAGTCTTTCGCGCAGGATTTCGATGCCCTTGTCGGCGTCTCCGCCTGCTTCGCGGGTCCATCGTGTGGCCGCGTCCAACGCCTTGGCCGCCTCACGCAACCGGTCGATGCGATATCCCTGTGCCACGTAGTAGCGGCGTTGGGCGTCGCTGACACCGGCTCTGACGTCCAACTTCGTTTCGGCTGACTTGCCAAGACTCTCCGTAGGGCGTCCGAACCACTGGTATAAGCCTCTGGCAGGCAAGGATTGCTCGTATATGCCACGACGGTCGGTCACGATCTGCGTGGCCTCATCGCTCAGATACGCGCGCCAGGTACTGCCGGCGCGCACGATTCGATCCATCGGGATGGTGATCTTCTTTTGCCGTTTAGCTCCTGGCAGCCACACCGTAACCCGGTCCCCATCTTTGTGCTCAATCAGTGAGCTGTTGAAGCTGATTGGCACCACGGCGGTCCTCGCCATACGGGCCATGACATTGCCCATGGAATATGCTTCGCCGAGCCGGTTGTCGCGCACCTTGAAACCCGACTCCAGCAGCGTGTAGGTCAGATGTGCGCCACGGGCCTCGACCTTGACCCCGGCCGCTTCGAGCAGTCCACGGAACTCGTCGAAGCTATGCGAGTTGGCTGCGGCGAGATCTATGGTGGTGCGCATCGCGGCCTTGACACCCTTGCCTTTGGCCTGCTCGTAGATCTCCGCGAAGCTCATGCCACGCCTATCCTGGACCGTTTCGGGATGGTCGATGACGCTGAGATTCGCGTCAAGACAGAGCCTGTCACTGATCTGCCGCCACTGGTCGATGATGTCTTTCGGCAGGCGCATATGCAGATGCGGCTCCATCTGCTGCGCGGCGCAGATGATGAGGTGGTTATGTAGATGCGGCCGGTTCGTGTGCGTGGCGACCACGAATTTGAAATCACCTCCGGTGATCTCCTCGGCCAGCCTGACACCCAACTCGTGCACTTGCTCCGCCGTCACCGGATCATCCGGCGCGAACGAATGCTTAAGGTGGATAGCCCACACGGTGTCCCGGCGGATGCCCTGCGGAGCGGCTCTCAAATCGGCTTCCATAGGACGCGCGAGACGCTCTCCGTCATGTCGTTCGGTGCTGTAGCTGGAGCTGACCAGCGCGCCGTCCTCGGTCTTCGTCCGGTCGATGACATAGCTGATCGCGTCGGCCAACGGCGTCGCCGACGTGTATCGCGTCTTGACCTTCCTCCCCATCGTCACCACGGCCATCACTGCCCCTCCAACACCGCGTCGGCATACTGCTCGACCAGCCGATAGAACATGTCGTTGAGCGTGCGCATCTCGTCCTCGACCGCGCGCAACTGCTCCCGCGTGACGCTCTTCGAGACGTTCGCCTGATGCGCGATCTGATTGATGTTCTGCCCGATACGACGGATCTCCCGATTGATTTTCGCCGGATCCGTCGCGACCTTGATCGTGGTGACATGCCCATCCAACAGCAACGAACGAGCGAACCTGCCGAAGTCCATATACGGCGCATCAGCCTTGACCAAGGCATACGTCTCCTGTAGCTGAGCCCACTCCTCATCGCTGAACGTGATGGTCTTCCGCACGCCCCGATGACGGCCGCTGACCCATCCCATCAGAGGTTCGTTCCGCTCTGCGTTCGCTGTGTTCGAGTCGCCGTTGGCGCTCTTCGGAGGCTCCGCCGACTATGGGGTTCGGGTCTCCCGGCAAGCGAGGACCGGCACGGTCCGGCAGCATTTGTACGTACAAATGCGTCGCTTGCTACCTCCGAACCCGATGCCTCGGGTCGGAGGCAACCATGTCCCGAGACCATGCGGGTTTTTCCGGTTTTCTGCATTTTCCCCTCCTCGACTTTTCGGATCGCGATTACGTTGAAATCTGATGAGGCAATCATCAGCCCGTTTCGCAAAATCGAGGCGGGGAAAACGGAAAATCGCATTGCGTAGGAGGAGAACAATGGCGATGAGGAAAAGCATGGTGAAGCAGCTCGCGGAGCAGGTCCTGCAACATGACCGCGAATTGCTCAAGCGCAAGGAGACCGCGATCAAGGAAGAGGCCGCCGCTCTCGTAGAACTTCGCACCGCCGCTGAACGGCTGCGCGCGGCGACGAAGCAACTTTCCGACCTCGGATTCTCGACCAGGACGATGGCGGACACGCTTGGAATGAGCAACCAGGAACTGCGCATCGCGCGCGATACCGCATGCGCGCTTATCCTGCCGAGCGGTCAACCCCAGACGGAATCAGATGCCGACAAAACCAACAACCCCGAAATAGGTGAAAACGGCGGAGAAAATGCCGCCGCGTCCTCGACCACTCCTGAGAGCGACAGCGGACACGAGTGGTGACCATGGCTGACGAAAACGAAAGCGAAATCGACCTCGGCGAGTGGAGCGACTTCATCACCTTCTACCGTCGGCCCGGGCGCACCGGACGTGAATTTGCGAGCGAGAGCGAACTTGCCGAACAGCTAAGGGACGAACGCCGCCAACGAGAGGAACAACGGCTCAAGCGGAGAGAAGCCTATCGTCGCTATGAAGCCGAACACCGCGACGAGATCCGCCGCCGCCAACGCGAGCGATACCACGAGCGCATGGCGAACGATCCCGAATATCGGGAACGCCAAAGAGCCAACCATGCCCGCTACAACGAGCGGCACCGCAAAACATCCTCCACTCCTGCCTTAACCGAGAAGAAGACTACAGCCGAGAAGAGTGCAGCTAGGAAGAAAGCGCCACCAGAAAAGAAAAAGGCAGCAGTCAAGAAAAAGACAGCCGAGGAGAAAGCGGCAGCCAAACAGCGTCCCCAGCCTGAAATACTGGATGCGGCTCAAATCGAGGAACGGGAAAACCGCAGAAAAGAACGCGCGCGCGAACGTTACCGTGAACGCATGGCGAACGATCCCGAATACCGGGAACGACGGCTTGGATACTGGAGGGAGCGCCACCAGAAAAGAAAGAGCGATCCCGAATACAGAGCGAGCAAAATCAAAGCGGCGCAACGTTACCGTGAGCGGCATAAAGATGATCCCGAATACCAGGCGCGGCGAAAGGAGTCCAATAAGAAGAGATATGTCCTCCAAAAAAAGAAAACCCAGGATCCCGAAACCATCATCAGGCTCTATGAATTCTGGAAACAGCAGTACGAAAAAATGCTGAGCGACATCGAGCAGGAATCTCGGGGCGCGGACGCGGTCAATCAGAAAAAGACGACGGCTGATGTGCTCGCCTTGCTTGAGGAGCGGACGCCGGACCATGACAGCGCCAAGACATCTCCGTCGCCTCCGAATCGGTCCCCGCGCAAATCGACGCGTCAGTAGTATCCACCGCATGCGATGAGTCCACACATCACTCTTGGACTTTCGGCGCGGCGATCGTCTCGCTAACTTAAAAATCAACAACCACACGACAAAGGAGCAGAAATGAGCACGACAACTACTGCAAACGATAAAACACTGCAAGCCTACCGAGAATCCGTAGGACTCACCACCGACGATCTCGCCCAACTCGTCGGCATGACGCCAGCGGAGGTCACTCGACTGGAGCAGCAGTCAACGGAATCGGAATCAACGCGGACGCTGATGGGCGCGCTGGCGGAAATCCGTGCCGACATGTTGGATGACCTGCACTTGGCCATGTCATTCGAACGCGAGCAGCGCGGCGAAGGCAACCGTCCCGACCCCAACATCGTATGGACGTTGCCCCGGTATCAAAGCGAGCAAGAATTTGCCGTCGCCGATGAACCGACCGCAATCGAACACTGGAAGACCTTCAACATGGCGCAACTGTTCATCGGCTTGTACCTTGAAGGTCTGGGGTACACTGTCCGCTACCAAAGCTGAGTCGCGGGAGGAGGACACATGCCCGTCGCGCTGATTTTCATGGTGATTTCCATCGGGCTGACGCTGCTGTTCGCCGCCGTGGGACTCATTCTCAACTTCCTCATCGCTCCTCTACGCACATTGGCTCTGATCCTGCAGAAGATCGCCGGTTGCATCGGCGTGATCCTCACGCTTCTGGCGGTGTACTTCTGGTTTGCCGAACAGACACCGCCGGGCTGGGACGTCATTGCCATCATCGTCTGCTGCATCATCGTCGGCATCGTCACCCAATGGTTCATCGAACGCCCCACACGCGCCGAGCGCAAAGCCATGGAGGCGGAGGCCGAACAACGACGCCAATGGGAGCAGCAGCAAGTAGAATTCAGAAAATGGCAGCAGCATCGTCAACTGTCGAACGCTGACGATGCTGACAGCTGGATGAATCGCTGACCACGGTCAGTTCGAACTAGAACTGCGCAAACGAGTACTGTATGGCTTGTCTTTGCCGAAACTCATGCAGCTGCGTTACCGCGTCTCTCAAGTCGTCAGCGGTGCTGAAGATGTATTGCTGCGTGGTGGTTAAAGACTCGTGACCTAGTAGCTCTTTGATTTGCACAACGTCCCGTGTTGCTTTCCACATATCGGTTGCGAATTTACGACGGAACGCATGAGGCGTGCATCCGGTCGCGGAGACCGTCAGGCGATACACAGTGTCGGGGCAAATGTGCCCACCTGCTTCACCTGGGAAAAACCAGCCTGGAGGAATGTTTTCGATCTGTCGCGTGAGATCGCTGCTGAGCGGCACAATGCGATCTTTGTTACCTTTGCCATGCACAATAAGACTCTTGCCGAGCAGGTCATCGACGACATCCCGTGTGTGGGTCAGGCAGACTTCAGATCGGCGGAGTCCCGCGTCCACGAAAAGGGAGACAATCAATCGCACGCGAGGGTTGGAGGATTGGAGGCCTTTTCTCACGGCTTCGTCCGGTGCCGGGCGTTGGATGCGTTTTTCGCGCTTGGCCATAGGCACTGATGCCATCGGGTCGTCGGTTCGGAGCTGTGTCTTTTGTGCCCAGCGAAAGAACGACGCTGCCGCACTCCAGTCCGAACGCATGGCTGCTGCGGTCACGCCGCGAGAAAGCCATACAATGAGATCCTTGCTGGATGCATCACCTGGTGCGACACCGCTGCTGATTCCGAAATGACTGACGAGATACCACCAATTCTCGATCGTTCTCTCCGTTGCCCCCTGCGCGCGGAGATCCTTGACCCATCCATCGAGCCAGTCCACCCATTCTTCCGGTGGCTGGCGGTGCGTGGGAAATTCCATTTGCTGCGCCCTCCAAATAAGGAAACGTCGGTCCGATAGTCGGGCCGACGCTATGAGTCCATCTCACAGAGCACAATCATCGTCGATGGATAGCTGTTGAGTGCGGCACTGGAGCAACAGAATTAAAAAGAAAACTTGAGGCGCGAAAAGCCATTGGCTCATTCCATCCACAAAGTCGTGGATCAAACGTTTATCCGGCCACAGCTTGGGCCCTTCCCCTAGATGCGTAAAAACCGCCTCACAGAGAGACGGTTTTTACGAACTGGACACTGCCCAGCTTTATCAAAAGATATTCTATCCGCTCTATTCATACACGCAATATGCGAAGATCCACGAAGAGCCATATTCCGCTCAGGCTGATGAGGCCGGGCGGACGCACCCGTTGGGGATGGGCGCACCGGCCCGAAACGGAGAGGGGCAGGGCACGGGGGGCGATTAGCGGCGGCCCATGCTGTGGGAGAACTGGCGGATGCGCCCGGCACGGGTGGCGGCGACGGAGACCGGGGTGCTGGATTCTTCGGAGGCGGGGGCCGACTCCGCGTCGGAATCGTCGTCGAGTTCGTCGCCGGCCAAGCGGGCGAGTTTGCGTTCCAAAGAGGCTATGCGGATTTCGAGTTCGGTGATGCGGCGCGACTGCATCAATGTGAGGGACCGCGTGAGCGCGAGGTTCGACTCGTCACTTTCGCGGGGCGCCAAAGACACCCCCGAGCCCTGGCCGTCGTCGTTCTGATCGTCGTCGCCCAGTTCTTCGATGGGAAGCGCCATCCACCGGTTTGTGCATCGTTCGATGCGTTTGCGGCCGATGATCTTCGGATCCAGCCCGGCTTCGCGAAACAAGCGCACCGCCGATTCGCCGTTGCGGTATCGGCGTAGGAATTCGTTGCGAAACCGCGTCGAATATTGGATCCGATATTCGCTGACGTCCACCACCGCAGGCAACGTGATCAGATACGCACGCTCCTCGCGAGAGAAAGGCACACGCGCCATATTCGCAACCTCCTAACTCAACTTTCCATCCATGCGGCGGATGCAACGCTCCGCAGATACAGTGCGGGCCGTACCCGAGAACGCAGGAGGCCCGCTAGAACCGACCGAAGCGGAGCAGAAAAACGGCCCACGCTCCTGCCGGCACCGTCAGGAGCCGGCAGGAGCGGGTGGAGGGCGACGCTAGGCATGATTGCTCCACAGTTGCGAGCCCTTGCGCCAGCGCAGCCACGCGGCCAAGCCGAGCAGGGCGACCAGCACCGCCGGCACGATCACCTGCATCCACCACGGCTTCGTACCCGTCAATGGCAGTTGGCTCACCGGGGGAAGGCTCGCCGTCCACTGGCCGTACCAGTCGACCCTGTCCGCGGCCGCGTTGTAGGACACTTTGCGCACCGTGGTGTCCGGCGTCACGAGCTTGCCGTTCGAGGCCTGGGTGGACCAGCCGTTGAACGTCACCGTACGGTTCGCGTTGTTCTGGACCACCCACTGCAACGGCTCCGTGCCGGTCAACGCCGTCGAATCGTCGGACGCGGCCGCCTGGGGCAGGTAGTAGCTGTCGAACAGGTAACGGCCCGTGTACGCCGGATAATTCGTCAACTTCGTCGCGATCGAAGTGGCTTCACCAGAATCGTCCCCTACAGAACGACAGCCATGTTCCTTGAGGTCCCAGCACAGCGTCGGCTTGAACGAGTCGTCATGCAGCATCGAGATGTTGTCCGAATAGACGACCCGCTGCTCCACGCGGTACACCGCAACCATCAACGTGCCCGACTTATTGTCGGACGTCGAGGTCGGATTCGGCGTGTATTTCCTGCTCGTGTCCACATTCGCGATGTCGTTGCCCAAAGTATCGCAGTACAAGGCCTTCTGCGCATCGGAGACATCAACGCCCAGCAGATCCTTGCACGACTTGTCCGACACCAACGACACCGTGAGCCTCGCCGTGTTGATCGAATCTCTATTGACATCGGCGGTCGCCGTCGTGGGCGGCTTGTAGGAATCCGTCGTGGAATACTTGTACGTGGTCGCCAGCTTGCTGTTCTCATAGTCGTCCGGCACCGGCATGATGAACGACACCTTCTCGGTCGCGAACGACGGAGCGGTACCGACCCAGTTGGTGATCGGCTGCCATCTGGATACGATGCCGTTGCCCATATCTGCCGACATGTAGTAGTACGCCTTGCCGAACGTGCTCGTGACCGTGCGCACCGTGTTGTCCGTGTCCCACGCGGCCCGCAGGACCACGCCGACCGCGCTGGACGGGATCGAGATCCCCCCGATCGGGATCGTCATGCCCGGCTGCAGGTACCCACCGACCTTCGACACCAACGATTCCAGCTCGGTGATTTCCACGCCGACCGTGGTGCATTTGCCATCGGCAACGGCATTGCACCAATAGACGTCCCAACCCTTGAAATAGTATTTCGTGCCGTTCTGATCACCCGCACGCGTGGGGGTCACGTTCTGTACCTCGAGGCTCACCTTCGACGGGTTCATGCCGGCGAGGTTGTACGACACGTTCACCGGCATCGAATCCGAGTCGACCTGGCCATCGTTTTTGCCCTCGGTCACCTTCTCGCCCGCGTCGAAGAACGCCTGGTACACGATCGGCGTGGCCGACACGTTCAACGTGTACGGATTGGTCGACGACTTGTACTTCACCGTGTACACGTAGCAGTACACATACCGGTCGGCGGAGGTGGCCGACTCACTACTGTCGTAATAGCAATTGTTCTGATGGGTGCTCCCGAACGCCCAGAAACTGCTGTGGTTGGCTTTGGCTTCGGCGGTGGCGTTGAGTCCCGGAGGAGCCGCGTTGGGCATGGAGCCCGACAACTTCAGATCGATCTCATCCCCCGTCGTGTTGCTGACCGTGATCGTGTAATTGGTGTATCCCAACGCGAGCTTGAGTCTGAACAACGCGCCGTATCCGGCCCTGTAATCGGCTCCTGTAACCTCCTGGTTGTCGTTGTCCTTCGGTTTGCTGGCCGCGATCTCGTTCGGCCACGAGTCCCATTTGAACCGCAACTGCTTGTCGTCCCACTTGTGGATCGACTCCCATTCCGCGCTGTCGCGCTTCCATTCCACTCCGTTGGCACCGTCATATTCCGCGACGCGCGCCTCGATGCTCGTGACGCCGGTGGACTCGCCCATGTTGATCACGCGCTGGTTCGCGGCCGTCCACACCAGCTTCACGCTCACATCCGTCGTCACGCCCTCGAGCACGATGAAGTACGGATGCATCGACATCAACGACCGATGACGGTCCGCGCCCGTCCCGCGCACATACGAGGGGAGCTCGCACACCATGACCCTGATGCCGTTGAGCGCGCCGGCCGACAACGTCGAAGTCGCGCACATGGTCGACGAGGAAAAGTCCGGATCCTTGCCCGTAGGAGAGCTGCCGCCGCTCTTTCCCTGATAGGTGGGCACATTCGCGCGCTGCATCGTGCTTGGGTCATCGCACGACGCCGACGTCGAGGCGGAGTTCCTCGAGCACACGACCACGCTGGACAGCAACTGCGACCAACCCGTATTCGCCGGCGCGTTCGTCGACGACTGCTCGTAGCGCACGCTGTTATGCGCCATCAACAGCATGGTCCCACCGTTATGCACCGAATATGCGTAGGACGACTCGAAATTCGCATCCGTGACATAATTACTAATAGTCTTAGTGGTATAATTATACGAGTTCCCTCCGAGGAGAGAGCTGCTCTTATTAGTCGCGGCGTTCTGGAATCTAGCGGTTATCTCATTATCGTTGTTCCTTTCCATTGCGGAATTGCCAAAACCGGATACGTTGAGCGCGTTACGCACCATGTTCTCAGCCGTAACGGTGGTATCATTCGAACCACTGATGCGCGCCGTCCGCGCGGCGATGTACTGCTGTCCCGCGCCCCGCATGGTAGAGATACCCGCCTGGCTATCGGACAGGCCGTCGGCCCTCGACGTCACCCGCACCGTATGAGTTTTGACGCCCCCGTCGCCGGTCACGCTACCAAGATCGCCGCCACTCGCGGTGATGCTCTCCTCCGCGCACAACAGGAAACCACGCGTGTTCACGCTCTGGTCATTCACGGGAAACGTCGCGCCCAACGTCCCGTCCGTCGCGTCCAACGTGAACGACTGCGCGTTCGTGCTCGTGCTCAACGCCCCCGACGCCATGACCGTGACCTTGTTCTTGTCGACGTTACCGCCCGAACTGTCGTACACCACAGCGTCCGAACTTGTATCACAAGTGCCGCCGCTGGAATACCCCTCATGCAGATACAGCTTCAGCACGCTGCCCGCGTACTGCTTGGTCACCTGGAACGAGATCGAACCACTCTCGTGCGTGCTCGCGTCGCCCGACACCACGGTCGGAGTCTCCGACGTGCTCAACTCCGTGCCCGTGTTCTCGAAATCCAACGCGCGGTAGCCCACGCGGATGCTGCCCGTGTTCACGAACGACACCACCACCTTCGCGCCCGTCGGCACCTGCGTCAGCATGCACTTGGTCGCCTCGGTGTCTGTTTGCGTCGAGGTTGTATAGTTTGTTTCGTTGATGATCGTCCTGGTGGTGGTCCACGGCGTGCACTGCTGGTTGTACGTCTTGTCCTCGTCGTAGGCCAGCACGTACCGCTTTGCACTGCCGGTCGTCTTGTCGGTGATCGTGCCCATCCACGCCAGACGCATACGCAACTGGCCCTCGTACTGCAGCCACACGCCGTCGTACGTGTACCCCTGGCCACTCGGCAGCTCCACATTTGTCAGATTATAGCCCTGCACGACGCTGTTGTTCGTGTCCTCGCGATAGAGAGTACCCGCGAAGCAGTTGTTGATCAGGAAGTCAAAGGACTGGTCATCGGTCAGGGATTGATTCTGAGACAAGGCTCTGGCGAGGGTGCGCAGCTCCGTGGAGTTCCTGGGCAACGTCATGCCATCCAAACTGCCGCAATTGAATGTGGTGCGGATGACGGCATTGCGCCCTTCCTCACTCGTCTGATCCGCGATTACGAACCGATAGTTCTTCTTGACCGCGCCAGTCTTCGTCGAGGTCGTGGCCTGGCCGTTCATCGTCAGATACACGTCCGACATTACGTTGCTCACCTGCGAGGTCTCATACTCCGTGTACGCCTTCGCGGTCGCGGGATCCCACGTCGTGGAGTTCGCCGCCTGGGCGTCCGTGCCGTCATCGTTCACCGCGGACACATCCTCATCCGTCGACACACCAGTATTGTCGCCGGTGTCATCCGATACGACGGACGGCTCATCCGACGCGCCTGTCGCGTCCGACGTGCCGGACGCGTCGCTGGCCGAATCACCCTGAGGGGCGGCGTCGCCCGCACCGGTCGCATCGGACGCGTCGGACGAATCAGCGGACGAACCGGTCGAACCGGTCGGATCACCGGCGGTGCCGGACGAATCACCGGCGGTGCCGGTCGAATCACCGGTGAGGCCGGTCGTATCGGACGTGTCGGTGCCGGCGGTACCGGTCGTGTCGGTGGTGGTCTGGGCCGTGGCGGCGCCGGACGCCTCCTCGGCGTACGCGTTCGTGGCGCTCGTGGCCACACCCGCCAACATCGCCAACGCGCACAAGGACGGCAACGCCCTACGCGCCACAGCGCACGTCGCCCTACCGACAGCCTCCAACCAACGAGCATCCATCATGAACGGCACCTCAATCAATCAACCAAACCAATCCCACGACCCCATGCGAGCCGCCGGACCGGACAGCCCGCCTCACGGCGGACCGACGAACAACAACCACAACCACCCGGACCAAACCAGGCGAAACGTCATCACACACCCCCGCCACAAGCAGGAGCCACCCAACCCAACCGGGCCAGGTCCTGTCCCGCCACTCACGGCAGGAACCATCCCAACCATTCGGATCGGGGTCCATCCAGCCACTCAGGCTGGGGTCTATCCCAACCAATCAGGCCGGGCCTTATCCCACCGTTCAGGTCGGGAACCATCCCGACCATTGGGGCCGGGGCCTATCCCAACCCAGTCGGGTCGAGAACATCCCAACCGTTCAGGTTGGGAACCTTCCCGATCATTCAGGTCGGGCCTATCCCACCATTCAGGTCGGGAACCATCCCAACCAGTCGGGTCGAGCGCATCCCGACCATTCGGGTCGGGGACCATCCAGCCGATCACCGGCCGGGACCGCCCCATCGAAGCCGGGGCCGCTTCCTCTCGTTATCTTTCCCGTCATCCCGCGTGAGGACGGAGGGGTTTCCTTTCGTCATCCCGGGCGGGGACGAAGGGTGTTTCTTTTTCGTCATCCTGAGCGGAGCCCGTGAGGGCGGAGTCGAAGGATCCCGGAACCATCGACACCGAGGAACACGAAACCCCACAATCCCCGTCCCGCCCGGGACGACGAAAAAGAAGGAGAAAAGCGTGACGGCCCGCAGAGAAGGAAATGGGCCGCCACACAACCAGGACAGGCATCCCGGCCGTCACCCAAAGCGACGACCGGAAAACCTTAAGGGAGCCACCCGGCGTCAGGCGACGACCGAAGCGGCCTTACGGGAACGACGATAGGACGCCAGACCGAAACCACCCAGCACCAAAGCCACGACCACGCTCAAAGCGATACCCGCGCCACCGGTCATCGGCAGCTGGGTCAGGCTCGTGACGTTGTGCACGTAATCCCGACCATTGGGGGTCTGGGACTGGTTGTTCAGGTCGAGCAACCCACCCAGATCCTTGTAGAATTCATTGCCCATCTGCTCGGCATCGGCCTTCGCCACGGCCGCGACGGCCAGCTTGCCATACTGGGCGCTCACGCCGGTGCCGGTCTTGCCGGTGACCTGGATGGTGTAGGTCGGGGCGAACGACTGCAGGTAGCCGGTGGCGACCTTGGTCTCCTCGACGATGTAGTAGCCCGAGGTCAGGTTCGGGAACTTCACCGAACCATCGGCGGCGGACGTCACCTCGCCGGCCAGATTGCCCTTGGCGTAGGTGAGGGTGGCGGCACGGTTGGTGGGCGTGACCGTGACCTTGTAGATGCGGTAGGTCGCGTCCTTGACGCCGATGTAGTTGTTCTTCGGGCCGACGTTGTACAGCGTGTAGTCGACGGTCGTGTTCCGCTGTTCCTCATCCTTGCCGGCTTCGGTTCCGTCGAACTTGAACAGGTAGTCGTTCACCGCGCCGGACTGGGTGGACTCGATGAACGCGTAGTACGTCATCACGACATCGGCCGAGGCCGTCACGCCGGGGATCTTCATGACCTGGTCGACGTTCGCGACGAAGTACTTGTCGCCCTCGAGGATGCCGCTGACGACCTCACCACCGGTGCCCTTGGCCTGGCCCACGAACTTGTTATCGTCGTCGGTACCGACGACGGTGTTCTCGTACGTCAGTGAGTAGGAGTAGCCCGTGGCGCCGGTCGTCGACAGGGTGGTGTTGCCGACCTTGAGGGTCAGGTCCTCGGCCGTGGCCAGCGTGGTGGCGTCCTTCTTGATGTCGTTGTTGCCAGTGTCGAATGTCAGGGAGGACGAGAAATTGTTGTCGACGATGTCCTTCACGCCCGCGATGGTCTTGAGGACCGTCACGCCGGCGCGCGGGGCGTCGTAGATCTTCATGTTGTGGTTCGCGTCGTTGGCGCTCCAGTTCGACGGGATCGAGGACGACAGCGTGAACTTCACCAGCGTGCCGTTCGCGTCGCTCCACACGACCTCGCCCTTCTTGGTCGACTCGAAGGGATCCTTGTCCGGCTCGACGGGATCGGGCTTCTTGTCCGGGGTGTTGCCGTCGGACGACTTCAACGCGACCTCGCCCAACTGCTGGCCCTGCAACACCTTGACCGTGCTGCTTGCATCCGAGCAGTAGGTGGACGGAACGATCATCGTGGACACCGCGTTCACGTCTTTTTGGTTTTCGTCCTTCATGGTCTTGTTGCTGGTGATCACATACACGCCCTGGCTGAAATCACCCAAGGCGTAAGCCGTCGAGCCACCTTGCTTCGGGGTCAGATACACATCGCCGTCAGCGATATTCCCTGCCGTCGGCTGGTACTTCGCGGTGGCACCGATGCCAGTGTTCTTCAGCAGGCCGGTGCCGACGGTGGTATCGGCCAGCGCGTCGGCGATCTTACGCAGCTTCTCGGCATAGCCGGGGTCGCCCATATGCTGGGAGATGTACGCCACCGGATTGTCATAGTACGTCTGCTGCGTCGCAGAGGCTTTGTCGTAGATGTCGGACTTGTAACCGGTCGGATCGCCCGCCTCGATGGCCTCGCGCAGCAAGGTCTTGACGTCATCATTGGCGACCGTCGTGACGTCGGCGTATTTCGCGTCCACCGACACGTAATCGCCGATCTTGTACAGACTCCACGTCGAGCTGTCCGAGTTCGCCTCGGTCAGACCCGACATATGGATATACGGGACACCGTCCTGCGGCACGGCCGCGGCCGCATTGGCGGTACCCGTGCCGAGCGCCATACCGGCGACCAGCACAGCGGCGGCGGACAACGCGCCCGCCACACGCTTCAAAGCATTCGCTTTCATAGATGTTCTCCAATCTTCTTAACGGTGCATTTGCCAGTGGGATGACAAAGCCACCCGATGATTGTCACCCCCCCCCCCGTCAAAATGCAAATCGAAACAAATAGGGTGGTCAGAAATCGGCAGTTCGGGTGCGTTTTGTAACCATGCTTGACGAAACGCACCCCCATCGTCAACACCCTTTATGCCCTCCTTACGAGCACATAGAGCATCAAGGATTCCCCCGACCAGCCATCCTCCCCTTAACGGAGGGGCGACGGGTGCCGAACCACAATTCGGACGCATGATGCGGATGCGGATACGGGCGCAAATGCCGTTCGCGGAACCATCGCCACACACGCAGAACAACCAACGCGGGCACCACCAGCATGAAAAACACCAACAATCCAACCAATACCGGATCACCCGGCGCATCAGACGAGTCCGGAATCATATCCGGAATCACCGCGCGCTCCGCACGGATGATCAGACGCTGCGTATTCACCCCATACGGCGTGCACGTGAACAGCGTCAACAAGTCACGGCCCTCCTCCACCCTCAGATAGGTCGTATCGTCGGGATCCGTGATCTGCACGTCGAAAACCTTATAACCCAACGTCTCACCCAACACGTGGATATACATCACATCACCCGAACGCAACTCATCCACACGCGTGAACATCAGCTTATCCGGCAGACCACGATGCGCGGCGATCACCGAATTCGTATTCTCGCCGCCCACGGGCAGACTCGTGCCGTACAAGTGGCCGGCCCGGCTGGTAAGCACCTCGTCCGACGTGCCGTGCGCGATCGTCAGGTACACGGAGATGCTCGGAATCTCGATCGTCGCCATCGCGCCCGAACCATTGAGGGACAGCAGGCTCTGGTAGCGTTCGTCGCTCTGGGAGCGGCTCACGTCCGGATCGTCACCGAACGGATCCGCGCCCTCGCCCAACTCGGTCTGCGGGGACGCGGCCAACTCGGCGTTATACGCCTCCGCGGCCTCCAACGCGGCCTTCTGCTCCTCGGAAGGCCACTGGGCCACCTCCTCGTCGAACGCGCGGGCGACATACGCCGAATCCAAAGTGTTATAGGCCTGAAGGGCAAAGGGGCGCAGGCCGATGAACAGGGAAGCGGAAATCAGAATCAGAGCGATCACAAGCCACGCGGCGCTGCGTTTTTGCGCGCGGCCGGCGCGGCGACGGTCCTCCCCACACACGGCCAACCAATCGGACCACGACCACACCAACGGAGCATGCGGCAACACGGCGGCCACGACGGGCAAACGACGACGGGCACGCGGCGAGAGAGGCTTGACGGGCTTCGCGGGGTTGACGGGATTCCCGGCGGCAGCGGCGTCCTCAATGGAACCGACACCGACGGAACCGGAATCGACGGCTTCAGCGGCATCGACAGCGGCAGCGGAGTCCCCTCCGGCGATGCCATCGGCCTCGGCGGCGGCCCGCCTCGCGGCCAACTCCGCAGCCCGCGCCTCGGCGGCCTTCTTGCCCAATACCACCGCCAAATTCACCAACGGCCTATCAGACTCATCAGACCCATCGGTCCCAACGGATTCGGCGGAATCCTCGACCGACTCATCAAAATCTGAAAGCTCCGCCTCCCGCTCCTCAGCCTCAGCGGGGGCGACGGGCTCCACAGGCACGACGGACGGCACGGAATCAGCGGAACGAACCGGAGCAACGGTCTCCGTGACGGGGGACTCATCCGGCATGGCATCTACGCCCGGCGCACCGCCCTCAACGGAACGGTGCGTGGAGCCGCGGTCTTTGCGACCGAAGAACAGCATGACAACACCACCTTGACCATACGAAACACGCAAGCATCAAGGCTCTGTCAATCCCACACCGCGCAAGTGTAGCGCATAAAACGAAAAACGCCTCGCCGCGGGCATAGGCCGGGCGAGACGGGTGAACGAACCGGGCGGATGACGGATGTGGGAGGGAAGGCGGGCGGCATGGGCGGGCGCGCTTTCGCGCCGCCCGGATGAACGGAGCCGAACGAAAAGGGGACTTCCGTAATTTGTTTCACTGAGCTTTCGTCAGTGAAACAAATTACGGAAGTCCCCTTTTCGCCGCGTAAAAAGTATCACTGACAATTCGTCAGCAATACTTTTTACGGAACTATGGCATCAGCCGCCCGGTAAAGGTCAGGCGAGCGGAGCGAAAGTGATGACGCGTGCGGCCTCTAGGCGCGGAGGGTGAAGGCGTATTGACATACGTCGAACCCTCCGCAACGACGAGGACGCTCCGTCATCACTTGAGTGGACCGGTTTCCCAGATTCGCTCCAGGTAGTCCTCCATCGAGCGATCCGAGCTGAAGTAGCCGGAGTTGGCGACGTTGAGGATGGCCTGGCGGTGCCATTCGAGCGGCTGTGCGTACAGGGCTTCGATATCGGCCTGGATCTCGGTGTAGGCGTGGAAGTCCGCCAGGGTCATGAACCAGTCCTTGGTCAGCCAGTCGGCAACCAGCGGCGCGAAGGTGTTGCGGTCGCCGTTGGAGAAGGCACCGCCGGAGATCATGTCGATGGCCTGCTTGAGGCGCGGATCGGCCTCGTAGAAGGCGGCGGGGCTGTAGCCGGAGGCGTAGAGGGCGTCCACCTCGTCGACCGTCATGCCGAAGAGGAAGAAGTTCTCAGCGCCGACGCGTTCGCGGATCTCCACGTTCGCGCCGTCGAGCGTGCCGACGGTGAGCGCGCCGTTGAGGGCGAACTTCATGTTGCCGGTGCCCGAGGCCTCCTTGCCGGCCTGCGAGATCTGCTCATCGAGGTCGGTGGCGGGGATCAGGTGCTGGGCGAGGCGCACGTTGTAGTTCCACGGGAAGTACACGTTCAGCTTGCCCTTGACGTCCGGATCGTTGTTGACCACGCGCGCCACGTTGTTGATGAGCTGGATGGTCATCTTGGCCAGATAGTAGCCCGGGGCGGCCTTCGCGCCGAAGACCACGGTGCGCGGCATCACCTCGTCGGCGGACATGTTGCCGTTCTTGATGTCCGCATAGCGCGCGATCAGGGCGAGGATCTTCAGAGCCTGGCGCTTGTACTCGTGCAGACGCTTGACCATGGTGTTGATCATGGTGTTCGGGTCGATGTCGAAACCGTACTCGCGCTTGGCGTAGTTGGAGAAGTCGACCTTGTTGGCCTGCTTGACGGCGGCGAACTTCTTGACGAACTCTTCGTCGTCGGCCAGCGGAGCCAGTCCCTTGAGCAGCTCAAGGTCGCTCAGCCACTTGTCGGTGCCGAGGCCCTCGGTGATCAGGTCGGACAGGCGCGGGTTGGCGAGCTTGATGAAGCGACGCGGGGTCACGCCGTTGGTCACGTTGGTGAACTTGTCCGGGTAGACGTCGGAGAAGTTCTTCAGCGTGACGTCCTTGAGCAGCTGCGAGTGCAGCTCGGCCACGCCGTTGACGTGCGAGCCGCCGTACGTGGCGAGGTAGGCCATGCGCACGGAGTCGCCGGTGTAGATCTCCATCTCCTTGATGGTGTCGGCGTCCACATGCTTGGAGGTGAGTTCGGCCGTGAACTGCTCGCTGATCTTCTTGATGATCTCGAGATGACGCGGCAGCAGCTCGCCGATCAGGCTGGCGGGCCAGACTTCCAGCGCCTCGGGCAGCAGCGTGTGGCAGGTGTAGTTGAACGTGCGGGTGGTGATGTCCCAGGCGGTATCCCAGTCGTAGCCGTACTCGTCGATCAGCACGCGCATCAGCTCGGGGATGCCGATCACCGGATGGGTGTCGTTGAGCTGGAAGCAGATCTTGCTCGGGAAGGTGGTCAGGTCGGGGTTCTCCTGGCCGGGGTAGAACACGCGGATCGCGTCGTGGATGGACGCGGCCACGAAGAAGTACTGCTGCTCGAGACGCAGCGCCTTGCCCTGCGGGGTGGAATCCTCCGGGTAGAGGATCTTGGAGATGTTCTCGGCGGCGACCTGCGGGCGGACGGCGTCGAGGTACTCGCTGCGGTTGAAGGTGAGCAGATCGAACTCATCGTAGGACTTCGCGCTCCACAGACGCAGCGTGTTCACGCGGCCCGAAGCATAGCCCGGCACCATGTAATCGACCGGCACGGCGCGCACGGACCAGGCCGGCTTCCACACCTTCTTGCCGCCCTCTTCGACGACCTCGCCACCGAAGGAGACCTTCTGCGAGCGGTTGTAGTCGATGTGGCCCCACGGCTCCTCGTTGGTCAGCCAGTAGTCCGGCTTCTCGATCTGCTTGCCGTCCTTATCGAAGGCCTGCTCGAAGATGCCGTACTTGTACTGGATGCCGTAGCCGAAGGCGGGCACGCCCAGCGAGGCGAGCGAGTCGATGAAGCAGGCGGCGAGACGGCCGAGGCCGCCGTTGCCCAGGCCGGGCTCGTGCTCGGCGTCGATCACGTCTTGGTAATTGAATCCCAGCGATTCGACGGCGGTGTCGAACTGCTCGGTGAGGCCCGCGTTGAGCAGCGCGTTGCGCAGCTGCTTGCCCATCAGGAATTCGGCGGACAGGTAGCCGACGGCCTTGGTGCTGCCGTTGACCATATCGGCCTGGGTCTGCATCCACGAATCCATCAGATGGCGGCGCACGGCCTGCGAGGCCGCGACGTAGACATCAGCCGGGGTGGCCTGCTCAACGGTGACGCCCTGACCATACTTGAGCTGTTCGCGAATCTCATCGGCGAACTGCTCCGCCGACACGGGAGATTTCGGTGCGGTGATCTCGGTCATATTCTGACTTTCCTTCCGGTTCGTCCGGTGTGTGTTCCCCGTCAATAGTATGACGAGGGCTGGCTTACCCGCATCCACGCCGGCGTGAACTTTTCATGTTTTGGCCGTATACATTCGTTTTGCTTTATGCATACGTTGTCAACAATCGTCTATTGTAGCCCGTGATTGGCGAGCTTCAATCCAGCGTTTTCTAGCGATGATGGCGATGCACTCGTTACCATATGGTTTGCAGCGGTGATGTTGGCGCTCACAATGGCGATATCACGCGGTTCCAGACACCCACGGCAAAGCCGGACCCCACACGGCAGCCGTCTCACAACGCAACACGCAGACAGTCCACAACTTGGACACGACCCAGCAGCCCCAGTGCCATCCGGGGTACGCCAAGAGGTAGTGTCTCCGTGCCTTGTCGAACCAAATCAATCACCTTCCCACTCTCTACTCTGAGCGGAGCATAACGAAAGAAACGCATAGCGCAACCAAGCGCAACAAGAGTAAGCGACATCGGCCCCGGATCTCGAAAGCGCTTACCTAGACTTTGTTTGAAGGATGGAGGATACTTGAGCCTAGGAGGTGCGCGATGGCTCAACCAGAAAACTACAATCCGATGATTTATGACGCGATGCGCGAAAGCGCAAATCGCCTGGTCGGCGAATACACATATTTGGCGAACCGCACCGACGACATGGTAATGCGCAACGCCCTGCTCGACGCCATCCGAGGAGTACGCCAAGAAGTGACGATGACCGACGCCGATAGTCGCAAAGACGTGGAGGCGAAGACGGCGGAGTTCGCCTCCCGCGCGGCCAACATGCGAAACTTCCGCATCAACGGCGCGCAGATGGCGCGTGATCACATGGCCACCAGCGCCATGGCCCGGCCCGCAAAGCAATCACAGGAGCAAATGCTGTGACCGAGACCTTGTTGGGCGATGACCGAATTCGCGCCATCTTTCACGAGCTCATTCTGCCGTCATACCCAGTTGAGCCTTCGGACTCTCCAACGTTATACATGGTCGGAGCCCAGCCAGGAGCCGGCAAAACCCGCGCCATACAACGGATTTGCAAAAGCCATCCCGGCGTAGTCGAAGTGAATGGGGATGATCTTCGTGTATACCATCCCGACTATTCACGCATACTCGACGAGGCACCGCTGCGCATGCCGGAATTGACCTCACAGGCGTCCAGCGCATGGGTGCGGATGAGCCTTGAGCATTTGCGCGATCGCCGTGTCAGCGTGGTGGTGGAAACGACTTTCGCCCACCCGAAAGCCAATATGGACACTTTGCGCTCATTTCACCAGGCCGGCTACCACGCGATCCTTGTTTTTGTGGCCGTTCCGGCACCGGTGTCTCTGCTCGGAATTTTAGAGCGATACGTGCAGCAGTTGCGCGATTATGGCATCGGGCGATGGAGCGATCCCGCCTACCACGATCAGGTCGCTCAGCAGATTCCCGACACCTTGGAATGTTTGATTGCCTCCGGTTTGTTGGATGAAGTGAAGGTCGTCGATCGCAGCGGGGCAGATGTCGCTCACAAGCACCTCAATCCGACGGACGCAACAAGGAATGCAACGGAATTGCGCCGACTAGCCGAGAGCAAGCTGGCGGCCGGCTCCATAACCGAAGAACAGCGTGAGCTTGGGAAGCAGTCACTGACGGACATTGCCCAATACCTGACCACGTTGGAACATCCCGATCACAACGTTGTTGACCTGACACGCCGAGCGGAGACGTTGTTTCTCAACGTAAGGAATTGACGCAATCTCAAGCGGACATCGCCCATGGTGTCTCGAGCGGAGGCCGATGCGTTCCTTCTCATCATTCCAAGTGAGGTCGCGCACTTCACGCGCGACGACAACCAGCAGCGGAAGGGTGGTCGCGGCCCAAGGGACAATGGGAGCATGGCAGTGATACGCGAACAAGATCTCGGCAAAGGACGCGACGCATGGCACGCGTGGCGCGAGGCGGCTGAAGCGGTAATTGGCGGGATATCCGGAGAACAGGCGCGGGCTGGGCGGCTGGGCGTGACGCCGGCATTGCCGCGGCCGATTATGGCGATGGCGGTGCGATACACCCTGCATCTGCTGGAACGCAAAGCGCCCGGGCCCGGCGTGGAAGTTCGCGTGGCCCCATGGGGCGCGATCAAAATCCTGGACGGCCCGGCCTCCGACCCGCACAACCTCACACCGCCGGACGTCATCGAACTGGATCCGGACGTGTGGCTGCGACTGGCCGCCGGCATCACCACCTGGAGCGAGGAGAAACAGGCCGGCCATATCAGCGCGGTCGGCGAGCGCGACGACCTCAGCGACCTGCTCCCCCTATAACAAACCGGCTATATAACCTAACCGGCGGCCGAACCGCATACCGGACTGGCCGAGCCTACGCGTGCAGGGCCGGAAAACTTGCGTCTTGCGCGGGCCTTACTTCTTGGCTTTGAGGGCGCTGGGCATGGGCATCGGGATCGGGCGCGGCTTGGGAACGGCCTTCGCCTTCACCTCGGGCATTTCGCCGCTGGTCGCCTTGGCGGCGGCTTCGGCGGCCCACTTGGCGTATTCGTCAAGATCATCCCCGACGGCAACCGGTGCCTCAGGAGCATCCTCGACCGGCTCGGCGTCGGCGGACTCATCCACCGCGACGTCGGCATACTGATCGTCGATATCGGCGAACGGATCGGTGGAGCCGACGCCCGGCTCCTGTTCGCTCAGCTCCTTGGCAAGCTCGTCGTAATCAGTGTCGGTAGTCAGATACTTGAGCTTACGAGCAATCTTCTGTTGCTTGGCTTTCTGACGTCCGCGGCCCATCTGACCCCCTGCGAGTAATGCTTGCTATCAATTCATCACACAGAAGCGTACCACTTGTCGTGTTCCGTTCGCTTGTCGGCTCGCATATTTACTCTTAAAAGCGTATTTTGCACGGTTTTGACACATTTTGGCGACAAGGAAGAACCCATGACGGACGAGACTCAGGACATCCAGCTGACCGCCGCAGGCAACGAGATGAGCGCCAGCTTCCTGGCGGCGAAGAAGCGTTCCGACGCCACGCTGGCCAAGCTGGAGGCCGAACCCGGCAAATTCACCATGCTCACCGGCGACCGCCCGACCGGACGCCTGCACCTCGGCCACTATTTCGGCTCCATCCAGCAGCGCGTGGCCATGCAGAACAAGGGCGTGCACTCCAACATCATCATCGCGGACTACCAGGTGATCACCGACCGCGACACCACCGAACACATCCAAGACAACGTGCTCAATCTGGTGCTCGACTACATGGCCGCCGGCATCGACCCCAAGCAGACCATGATCTACGCGCACTCCGCCGTGCCGGCCGAGAACCAGCTCATGCTGCCGTTCCTTTCGCTGGTCACCGAATCCGAACTGCACCGCAATCCGACCGTGAAGGCCGAGATGGAGGCCTCCGGCCATGCGCTGACCGGCCTGCTGCTCACCTATCCGGTGCATCAGGCGTGCGACATCCTCTTCTGCAAGGCGAACGTGGTGCCGATCGGCAAAGACAATCTGCCGCATATCGAAATCACGCGCACCATCGCCCGCCGTTTCAACGAGCGCTACGCGAAGAAGAACCCCGTGTTCCCGGAGCCGGCGGCGATTCTGTCCGAAGCGCCGGAAATCCCCGGCCTTGACGGACGCAAGATGAGCAAATCCTACGGCAACTCCATCATGCTGGGCGCCACCGCCGAAGAGACGGCCAAGCTCATCAAGAAGAGCCCCACCGATTCCGAGCGCACCATCACCTTCGATCCGACGGGCCGTCCGCAGGTCTCCGCCCTGCTCACCACGGCGGGACTGGTCACCGGCCGCGACCCCAAGGAGATCGCCGACGAGATCGGCGCGGCGGGCGCTGGCGCGCTCAAGGCGTACGTGACCGAATCCGTGAACGAGTTCCTCGCCCCGCATCGCGAGCGCCGCGCCGAGCTCGCCAAGGACATGGACTACATCCGCGACGTGCTCGCGAACGGCAACAAGCGCGCCAACGAGGTGGCCGAAGCCACGCTCGACGAGGTGCGCGAAGCCATGGGCATGAAGTACTGACGCACCGCTCTCGCGCTCGGGCATGGACTCGAGCGCGGGCAGTTGGTTCAACGGAATGCGAGGCAGGCATGACGGAACACGGTTCGCAAAACACGGTTCACAGGATGCAGGATGTTTGCCTCGTTCACTCCGCTCGCAATGATGTGAGGAACGCGTTCCGATCGGGATGGCCACGGGCACAACGAGCTGAGCGAACCAGGATGACTGGCGGTAGGGGTCCTATCGCGCGACGCTCCACCCCGAAGTTATCCACTTATCCACAATTTTCGTAGAGGCAGTGGACGCGGGGGCGCGGCCTGCCATAGGGTCGTGGCATGAACCAACGATCACTGTCGCTCACCGGCCTGACGGAACTCAAGCATCAGCGCATGCAAGCCTGCGCAGACACACAGGAACGCGTATCGGCCCAGTATGTCTACGCACTGACGACCGCGCTGGAACTACTCGCCGTGGAGAAACCCCTGATGCCGCGGGGCGTGCAACGCGCCGACAGACTTTACGTCGTGGCGCGGGCGCACAACACCAGATTCCGGGCGGCCAACCTATCGTTCGTGACGTGGCCCTGGCCGCTGGATACCACCACCGTCGAACGCAAATTCACATGCACCTCACCAGCGTGCACATGGGCCATGATGTCAACCATCATCACCTTGGAGGAGCTCATCGTGCTGGGCGATGCGATGATGCGGCGGGACAGAAGGCTGCGGCGCGCGTCTATCTCAGACTTCATCTCGTATCTCGACAGCGTGGACGAATGGCTAGAGCAGCCGGAAAATGCGGGCAGACGCGGTTTTCGCGGCATGCGCAACTGCCGGCGAGCGTTGCGGCTCATGCGCGAGGGGTCGGACTCGTCGCAGGAATCCCGGTCAAGCATCGCGCTAATGAGATACGGGTTCGATCACCCGGAATTCAACCATCCCATACGCAACCCGAAGAACGGGAAAACCCTGTTCATCGACATGGCCTATCCGGAATTTCGCGTGGCTCTCGAATACGAGGGCGCGCACCACGCCGAGCAGTGGCTGGCCGACGTAACCAGACAGCAGCTCATCGAAGACGAAGGGTGGGATTATTCGCAGATCACCAAGCTCAACCTTGGCGACGACGAAGCCGAAGAAAAACTGGCGCAACGCGTTGCGAAGAGCATCGAACGGCAGACGGGGGTGGTTGTTCCTGTGACCGAACGCCAATCCATACGGCAGCTATGCGACGGACGACGCATGCGTATGCGGCCGCTATGGGAAAGGCTGGGGATGGAGGAGGAACTCTTGGCGGCGCTTGGTCAGAACACGAAATTGGGTACGGGGGATGAACCGGAAGATGGCCTGGAAGATGACCTTGGCGCACGGAGCGACTTTGACGACCATGCCGGCCACAATGACTACGGAGCCCGCAGCAGCCACGACGACATCGATGATATCGCGTAAACAAGCCTATCTGCGTTAGCGGTAGTGGATTTGGGGTCTTGCAAAGGTCGATCTGCGTTAGCGGTAGTGGGGGTTGGGCGATACGCCATGTATCTGGCCCGGTATTCCAACAACCATACACGGGATAACGCCAAACCCCCCACTACCGCTAACGCAGATCGACCTTTGCAGCCCCTCATTTCCACTACCGCTAACGCAGATTGAATCGAAGGAGGAAGTGGCGCATGGTAGGAGCTCTCATCCGCTGCAACCGTCGCGACGGCGATCGGGTGGTGAAAGTGTACGGAGGACCAGAAGGATACTGCGATGTCTGCAATGATCCCGGATTCAAACGGGATATGGGTAAAATCGGCACCGATTGGGAGATCGTCGCATTGGATCCGATTCCTTGGAGACCGTGAAGAACACCCATTCTCGTTATTTTCATGCAAGGACCGCACCGAGGAGTTATCGGCGCGGTTCGCCTGACGAGGCGTGACGAGGTATTGCGCGGTATGACGAGATTTAACGCGGTATGACGAGATTTGACGAGATTCGCTTGCCGAGATTTGAAGAGATTTGACGCGGTATGACGAGATTCGCCTGACAAGGTATGACGAGATTTGACGAGGTTCGCCTGACGAGATTTGACGCGGTATGACGAGATAAGACGAAGTTCGTTTGACGAGGCCTGACGAGGCTTGACGAGGTGTGACGAGGCTTGACGAGGTGTGACGAGGCTTGACGAGATATGCGAGATATGACGAGATATGACGCGGTGTTGCGCGGCGGCGACGCGAAAACGGCGAGGCCGTTCCGAACACTGGAACGGCCCCGCCGTGTTATTGGAGGAGGAGGGAGGGGTAAGTCTCAGATCAGCGCGAACACGCCGTAGACCAGCAGCAGAGCGCCGAGGCCGAGCGTGGCCGGGGTGAGCTCCTTGCCGCGCTTGCACACCAGCATGGCGATGATGTGCGATACGACGCCGAAGGCGACGCCCAGCGCGATATTGCCGGCCACCGCGATGCCCGCGACGGCCACCAGGAACGGCAGGCTCTCCTCGAGCTTGGAGGCCGCGACATCACGCACGCCCTTGAGCATCGAGACGCCCACCAGCACCATGATGAAGTCGGCGAAGACGAAGCCGTCCTGCACGTAGGCGGCGAGCTTGGTCTCGGTCTCCGAGATCCACATGCCCACGCCGTTGGTCTTCGTGGCGGTGAGCAGCACAAACACCCAGGCGAACATCGACACGAAGTAGCCCAGCGCGGCCACCAGGGAGCTCAGGCCGGACTTGGCGCCGTCACGCGATCCCACGGAGGATTCCGCGCCCACCGAGGTGGGGGAGGCGCCCAGCACCGGAGCGACGACGTTGAGCGCGGCGCCGATGAGATGCACGCGGGAGGAGACGCGCTCGTCGATCTCGAAGCCGCCGGCCTGCGCCGCGGCGGACGTGGTGCCCATATTCGTGTACATGCCGATCAGCAGGAAGCTGAGCACGCCCTGGATGAACACCAGCGGCACGTTGCCGCCCTTGGCCGTGAAGCCGCTGAAGTCGAAGCCGCTGGTGAACAGCGCGCCGAGGTCGATCGACTGGATGCCCGTGACGATGTTGTACGGGGAGGCGCCGTCGGTGGCGACCACCGTGTTCACACGCTCGTAGACGAGCGTCGTGGCGGTCTGTCCGCCGATGAACGAGTCCAGGAAGAACAGGATGCCTCCGACCCACATCGCGGCGATGAGCAGCCAGTAGGTTTTGGTGAGGGCGCAGTGGTGGCGGAACGACAGGTACAGCACGTAGACGAGCACGCCGGCGGCCATCAGCCACAGGTAGTAGGTCTGCAGCGAGCCCAGCGTGGTGGTGTCGGTGAGCTGGCCTTCGTCGGTGATCATGCCGGAGCTGCGCAGCGCCGTCATCATGATGTAGATGCCGATGCCGACCGGCAGCGCCTTGCGCACGCTCTCCGGCAGCAGGTCGGTGAACAGGCGGCGGGCCGGGGTCGCGGCGATCGCCAAGTAGATGACCGCGGCCACGAAGGTGATGGCCAGCACGTTGGAGTAGGTGAGCCCCTCGTTCGCGGTGATCATGGAGATGAGCACGGTGCTCAGGCCCATGTTCGCCGACTGCACGAGCGGCAGGTTGCACAGCACGCCCAGCAGGACCGTGCCGAGGAAGGAGACCACGGCCAGCGCGAGGTACGGGCCGGCGTAGTTGCCGTAGGAGGCGCCGATCACCTGCGTGTTGAGCAGCAGCGCGCAGACGGCGATGCTGAACGAGCCGAAGCCGGCGCCGATTTCGGTGCGCAGGTTCGAGCCGCGGTCAAGGAAGTGGAATCGCTTGTTCAAGGCAAGGCTCAGCTTGCCCGGTTGTTTGGGGGAGGCGTCCGCGTGCGTTGCGGTGCCGACGGTTGCGTCCGTCATGATAATGCTCCTCTTGATAATTCTCTCGATGTGTTGGAACCGGGCGGCGGCGCGGGCTGCGCCGGGCCGTTCCTCGCGAGGCCGGCCCATTGGGCTTGGCTTCGCGAGGGACCTGGCTTCGCGAGGGACCTGACCTCGCGGGGCTTGGCCGCGTGAGGCTTGGGCTTGCGCCGCCGCCCGGTCGGAGGACGCGCCCCGTTGGGATTGCGCATGTTCATGCGCATGTGCATGCGGGGTTATGCGTCCTCGTGGGGGATCACTCGCCGGAGATGGTCACCTTGGCGCGCGCGTCCTTGCGGCTGCGGACCACGGGGATCGCGATGCAGGTGGCCACGACCGCGACGATCGCCACGCCGAAGGCCACATCGCCCGCGACCATCCAGGTCTTCCAGGCGCTGTTGTCGGTGCTGGCGGCCGAGGTGGCGGAACGCGCGTTCTGGTACAGCATGTGCTTGGTGCAGTTGCGCAGCAGGTACTTGCCGTAGTTGGTGGAGGTCGCGTCGCCTTCCTGGTCGTAGTAGGCGGTGACGGCGGAGCCGCCGAGCTGGCCTTCCACGCCGCCGAACAGGCCTGCGCCGGGGGTCATGACCCACGGGTACGGGCCGACGCCGTCGGTGATGACCAGGCCGTTGAAGCCCCATTCGCCGCGCAGGATCGTCTGGTAGAGGCCCTGGTGGAACATCGAGATGCCGTCGCGGTTGAGCGAGCCCATAATGCCGAGCACGTTCTCGCCGTCGACGAAGGTGCCGGTTTCGTTGGCCTCGTCGACCACGAACAGCTCCTTGACGCAGATCTCGTAGTCCTTGAGGTAGATCTCGCGGGCCGCCTGTTCGGAGAACCAGGTGATGTTGCCGTCTCGGTTGGTGTCGTTGTCGTTCATCGCCATGTGCTTGATGTAGACGGACACGCCGCTGGACTGCAGGCCGGTGACCTCGGCCGCGCCCATCTTGCCGCCGATGAAGCCGTCTTCGGAGAAGTACTCGAAGTTACGGCCGCCGAACGGCGTGCGATGGGTGTTCATGGCCGGCGCGTAGGCGCCCGACAGGCCGTTCTTGATGGACTGGTGGGCGTATGCCTCGCCCAGCTTCTCCATCAGGTACGGATTCCAGGTGGAGGCGTTCACCACGGCGGAGCTCCACCAGGTGTTGGTGCCGTAGCTGTTGTTGCCGTTGCCGGACTCGCCGGGGCCGTCGACCACGGCCTCCTGCTCCTTGTTCACGGATTCGACGGCGGGGGTCTGCCAGCCGAGTCCGCCGGCGACGGCGATCTGCTCCTCGAGCGTGGTCTGGTCCAGCAGATAGGCCCAGACCTCGTTGTCGTAGTCGAGGTCGGCGAGGATCGGCGCGTCGATGTCGAGACGCATCGAGGTCTCCTCCTCGGTCACCTGGTAGTTGCCGTCCTCATCCTGGACCGCGTTGCCGTCGTCGTCCACCACGACGTAGTAGGTCTTGCCGTATTCGATGGCATGGTCCTCGTTCGCGTCGTCGTAGAGGTAGCGTTCGTCGTCCTGGGTCAGGCCCTCCCAGTTCTCCTCGTCGGAGTAGGCGAGGTAGCTGGCGCCGCCCACGTACTTCTTGACGGTTTTGGTCACCTTCTCGCCGTTCTCGTACGTCTCGTAGGTGTAGTCGGTCGAGCCCTTGGCGGGCACGGCCAGCGCGGCCACGGCGTTGTCGCTCAGCGCCTCCTCCTTGCAGCTGGATTCGTGCTGCATGATGGTCTCCATGCCGCCCGCGAAGTCGCTGCGGTTGAGGTAGCCGTCGAGCATGTTGCCGTCGCCGGCGTCCACGTCGCCCAGCGAGGTCCTGGCGACCTGCTCGTCGCTGTCGCGCGCGCCGACGCCGTCCTCGTCGTAGACGATGGTGTCGGCCAGGGAGGTCTCCACCGGATCGGTGGCGTCCTCATGCGCGTTCTCGCCGATGTGGAACTTGTAGTCGCCCTTCTCCAGCACGTACACGCCGGTGCCGTAGGTGTCGAAGGAGGCGAGGTCGTCGGTGTCGAATTCGATGGTGACGGTTTCGGATTCGCCGGGCTCGATCAGGCCGGTCTTCTGGAAGCCCATCAGCACCTTCGCGGACTTCTGAAGGCCCGTGCCCTTGATGCCCAGGGAGTCGTCCTGGTCGTAGGGCGCCTCCATGTTGAGCTGCACGACCTGCTTGCCCGCCACGTCGCCGGTGTTGGTGACCTTGACGCTGATGCTGTTCGTGCCGTGCGCCTCAAGCGAGACGTCCGAATCGGTCACCTCCTGCGAGAAGGTGGTGTAGCTCAGGCCGTAGCCGAAGGGATACTGCACCACTTCGTCGTAGCCGGAGGCCGTGCCGTTCTTCCACTCATGGCTGGTGAACGCCTCGGAGTCGAAATACCCCTCCGCATCGGCGGTCTCGTAGAAGCGGTATCCGACGTAGATGCCCTCCTCGTACTGGTAGTAGCCGAAGTTGCTGGACTTGTCGAAGCCGGTGGTGATGGATTCGACGTTGGTGTACTTGTTGTCGTCGTTGTTGTAGAAGGACGGCATCGTGGACATGTCGTAGGCGTAGGTGTCCACGAGGTGGCCGGACGGGTTCACCTCGCCGGTCAGGATCTGGGCGACGCCGACGAGGCCGGCCTCACCGGGGTGGCCGATCCACAGGCAGGCGTCCACGCCGTACTCCTCCTGCTCGATCTCGCCCAGCTCCATCGCGGCGGAGGAGTTGATCAGCACGATCGTCTTGGAGTAGTTCTCGGCGCAGAACTTGAGCAGGTCCTTCTCGTCCTCGCTCAGCTGCAGGTAGGTGGTGCCGGTGGACGCCTTGCCGTCGCCGTCGTAATCCATGACGGGGGAGGTACCCTCGGCGCCGGAGCGGCCGAAGGTCACGATGACGGTGTCGTTGTATCCGTCGGCCATGAAGTCGTCCTTATGGTTCTCGTACACGCTTTTGGAGAACTCGTTGACGCGCTTGTATCCGCCCCAATCGCCGTCGCCGTAGGCGTCCTTGTTCTCGGCGTAGTCGGAGCCGGTGAACGTGGTCTCCTCGCCGGTGCCGGTGTGGCCCACGTACTCGCCGGTGGTGTCCGCGTTGCGTTCGCCGCCGACGGCCTCCTCAAGCCAGTTCCACGCCTTCTCGTTCACATCGAGGTACTGCTCGGTGCTCACGCCCTCGCCTTCGGTTTTGCTGCCGTCGAAGGCCTCTTTCATGGTGTAGGTGTACTCGTCGTACTTGCCGCCGGCCGAACCGGTGCCGCCGTTGACGTAGTTGTAGGACATCGCGCCGAGAATCGTGACCTTGCTGCCCTTTTCGAGCGGCAGGGCGTTGTTCTCGTTGCGCAGCAGCACCGCGCCTTCGCTTTCCAGCTCGGTGTTGACCTCACGGCCCTCGGCCAGGGTCTCCTCCTCGGTCATCACCTCGGCGTCGCCGCCGGCCGTGACGGTGCCGATGCCCATGTAGTTGATCAGGGTGCTGCCGAATGTGGTGAGCATCGTGTTGAACACCAGCATGACGATAACCAGCCATGCCGTGGCGATGACGCCGTTCTTCACGAGATGCTTGCGCTTGTCGGACATGCTCTTCCCTCCTTTGCTTCTTTGCTCTTGGGGTGGATGCGGGGCCGGTGGGCCCACGTGCAACCCAATTTAGGAAGCGTTCAGGTGGGAGGCGTGCCGGATGGCACGATTGGTATCGATGGCGGCAACTTCCGTCGCCGGATCGCCGACGACCGGCCGGCGACTCGCGGCCAACGGCTTACGGTGGCGATTAGCGGTCGTTGGCTGGCGGCCGGCGGCTAGCGGTTGTCGTCCTGCGGCTCGCGATCCTCATCCCGCCGCGGCTGACGCACCGGCAGCGGAAGCAGCACCTGCAGGGTGAAGGCCTTGCCGTCCGTGCGGATGCCCATCGTGCCGCCGTAGCGTTCCGCCGTGTAGCGGATGCCGCGCAGGCCGTACCCGTGGTATCCGGGCTCGGAGGTTTTCGAGGTGAGCGGCAGTCCGTCGACCAGCTCGATCGGCTCGTCGCAATAATTGCGCACCTGAATCAGCAGGAAGTCGTTTTCGGGACGCACGGAGACCTGGATCACCCGCTTGTCGGGATCGGACTGTTTCATCACGCTTTCGATCGCGTTGTCGATCGCGTTGCCGAACAGCGCGTACAGGTCGCTCTGTTCGATGAAGTCCAGCCGCGAGGCGTCCGCCATGCAGGTCATGGTGATGAGCTGCGCCTCGCAGTACAGGCTTTTCTCGGTGAGCACCACGTCGAGCACCGGATTGCCGGTTCTCACCACCGAATCGTAGACATCGACCGAATGCTCGATCTCGCCCAGCTGACGGTCGATGTCCGCATTGCCGTGCGTCGCGCGGAACGCCGCGACCTGGTATTTGAGGTCATGGCATTTGCGGTTGATCACGTCGATCGTCTCTTTGGACACCTGGTACTGGTGCCGCTGGTGCCGCCACAGCTCCTGCACCATATTGAGCTCGAGCTGCGCCTTCTGGCGGCGTTCGATGTCGTTCTGCAGGTACAGCACGATGCAGCACAGCGCCTCCACCAGCACGCGGAACGCCGGCACCATATTGGACGGTTCGGAACTGCCGATCAGCCAGAAGATCACCTGATAGTCGGCGGCCGTCATGAACACCACCACAAGCACCAGCGCGAACAGCGCCTTGCGGCGGCTCATCAGATACCGTCCCGACATCTGCAGCTGCGGTGCCAGCCACCGCCGGCAGCAGACGTACAGCACCGCCATCATCACCACCAACGCGCCCACCCGCACGCACCACAGCACCCAACCGTCGAAGCGCAGCGTCAGCAGGCTGGCGATCTCCGAAACAGGCGATGCCAACGACAGCGACCAAACCGCCACGTACGTTCCGGTCGTGACGCCCATGCGCATGACGGCGACGGTGAACGCCAGCAGCGCCGCCAGACACATCGGCGTCTCCACGGCGGTCCAGGCGGTTTCGACGTCCACGAAAACGATATCGACTATCGTGACGCCCACGGCCAGTACCACCGACCAAGCGATCCTCCGCGCCCGCAGCGGGCGTGAATCCGTCCGCGCCGACATCGGGGCCAGCGCGCATGCCACGACGAGGCCGCAGCACAGCGTGTACAGCACGGGGTTCGTCAGCGCCGCGTTGACGAGCTCACTCATGGTCGCCTCCTCCCACATACGCGGCCATCGCCGCGATGAATTCCTTGCCCTTCTGCCGGCTGACCGGCAGCCGCTCCCCGCCGACGATGGCGTCGCGGCCCTCCTCGATGCCGGTCACATGCGCCAGATTGACCAGATAGCTGACGCTGCAGCGCGCGAAATGGTGCGGTTGCAGCGTCTCCTCCAGGTTCTTCATCGATTCGCGGATGCGGATCACGCCGTCGACCGTGTGGATGAACATGTCGTGGCGTTTGCTCTCCACGTAGAGGATGTCGCTGACGCGCACCTTGTGCATGCCGTCCTTGGAGGTGAAGATCAGCGACTTGCCGCGGTTCTCGCGCCGCGCGATGTCGTCGATGGCGCTTTGCAGCTCCATGGCGAAGCCGTAGTAGTTGATGGGTTTGAGCACGTAGGAGCGCGCCCGCACCGTGTAGCCCTCGATCGCGTACTGGGCCATGCTGGTGATGAAGATGATGATGACGTCCCGGTCGACCAAGCGAATCTCGCGCGCCGCCGAAATGCCGTCCATTCCGGGCATTTCGATGTCCATCAGCACGATGTCGAACACCGGCTGGTAGTCGGCGGCGATCTTCGCGCCGTCATCGAACACCACATGGCTGATGCTTTCGCCACGTTCCTGCTCGAATTGGGCGAGATACCGCTCCACGACGGACACATACCCCGGATCGTCTTCAACGACGGCAATTCGAATCACTGCTTCGCTCTCCATGGTTCAGTCTTCTGGCAACACTGCTCAAGCCGGGCAGACTCACCCTTCCATTATGCCCAGCCCGTGGAAAAGCCGCGCCCCCTCGTCGAATTGGCGCGCGTACGCGTGCGACTCCAAGGCGCACCGAAGGAAGCGGTACAGTGGGTACCGCGACTGAGGAGCAACGCGGGAGGCGCTCCGTACGCGCGGCAATTAAATGTCGTAGCGCCAGGATTTGTCGGTGATGACGCGCGCCATCGCCAGGCCGATGGGCAGGCAGACGATCACCATGAAGGCGCGGAAGGCCCAGTCGAGGGCGAGTTGGGTGTCGAATTGGCCGAGGTGGAACATGGCCTGGTACATATACATGCCGGGCACCATGATGACGATGGAGGGCACGGTCAGGCAGATGCGCGGGTAGCCGAGATGCGGCGGAAGCCAGCCGCGGCGCACGGAGGATCGCCATGCGGAGGCGAGAAGGCCGGCCAATAGCGCGCCGAGGAAGGCGCCTCCTTCGGCGGGCATGCCCATATCGACGATTTCCAGCCGGAAGGTGTCGGTGATGGCGCCGATGAACGCGGCGACGAAGCACATGCGCTGCGGGGAGTTGAACAGTACAGAGAATCCCCACACGCCGACGAACGCGGCGACGAACCGCAGCAGGCAGTTCACCGCGGGGTCGAGGCCGAGCGGCTCGAATCCTTCCGGATTGAGGTGCACGATCAGAGCCACGGCCCAGCCGGCGAGCGTGGCCATCAGGATGATGCACAGCACATAGCAGATGCGCTGTATGCCAGAGGGGAAGTCGATTTTGGCCATGTCGAGTCCGCCGGTGATCAGCGGAAAGCCGGGGATGACGAACAGCATGGCGCCGATGTAGGCGGTGTCGTGTTCGAGCGCGACCGGGTCGACGAACCAGCCGATGGCGCGCAATACGCCGGTGCAGGCGAGCGCCGCCACGGCCACGCACACGAAGGTGACGAAGAATTGGTTGAGATGGTGGGCGAAGAGTCGGCGGCGCAGCCATTGGCCGAGTCCCGCGCCGATGAACGCGCCAACCATGTCGTAGATGCCGCCGCCGAGCAGGAACACGAAGGCCGCGCAGGCGAGCGCGGAGGCGAGTCCGGAGAACCAGGGCGCGTAGAGCGGCTTGCGTCGTTCGATGAGGTCGAGTCGTTCGTGCGCCTGCCTCACGGTGATGCCGTGGCTTGCGCTCGTTTCGTCATGCGGGGACGAGACGTAGTCGAAATGTTCGGCGTATTCGCCTTTGGGGGGCTTGTGTCCGTGTTTGGTGGATTCCGCGGCGGCGTCGGCGGCCTCTTTGGCGAGGCGCTCCGCTTGGGCCCGTTTGGCTTCGCGGTCCTTTTCCACGGCCCGCATGATGGATTGGCGCGCGTCGGGGGAGTCGAGGTGTTCGACGAGTTCTTCGGAGATGTCCGGCTTGGCGTGGTACATGGAGCCGGTGCCGAGGTTCACGTTGAACCAGTCGGCGAAATGCTCGAGCAGCCAGATGCGTTCGGTGTTGACGCCGGTGGTGGGCAGGTCCACGACTTCGGTGATGCGGTCGCGTCCGTCGGTGCAGGCGGCCTCGATGTCGGTGAGGTTCACGTCGGCGCGCACGTGCACGCCCAGCGGGTAGGCGATGCGGTGCATCATCTCGCGCACGCGGAAGCTGCCGGTGCCGGCGCTCAGGTCGAGCATGCCGACGCGCACGATCACGCTGGCTTTGGCTGCGATGCCGGCTTCGGTGACGGGTTTGTCCCAGTCGCGTTCGATATCCTCCATATCCAGGGGGATGGAGTGCGTGTGGAATTTGCGCACGGCGGAGGCGCCGGTCGCGCCCGGTTCCGCTTGATGCGCATGCTGATGTTCATGCCCGTTCGTCACACTTCTAGGTGTACCGCACGCCCTGCCCGACGGTCATGCCGAGCATTCGTTTCTCCCGTCATGCTGAGCGTAGTCGAAGCATCTCATCCCCATGCTATGCACGGTGGGATCCTTCGACTCCGCTACGCTCCGCTCAGGATGACGCGGAAGGAAGAAAAGTGCACATTGTGGACTTCGTAACCTAAATGGCGATTATGCGGGCCTACAATGTTCCGCACATAGCAACCACGCTGAATCGAAGGCTGTGGGCTCGCAACGGGCGGCCTCAACAACCGTGGAGGAGCCACGGACGACCGCCAGACCGAGCAACCGGAGGTTCGGCAAAGGAGAGTATATGTCACAATCACAAGAACAATCCGCGCTCACCGAGGCGTCGGCCGCGACGCCCCACGATGAGCAGCAGCTTCCCGAATCCCTCGGCAACGATATGGAGCTGTGCCTGAGCATCCTTCGCGAGGTGCTCGGCGAATACGATCCGCAGCTGCTCGCCACCTTCGATCAGGTGCGCGAATACGCCGTTGAGGCCAGCGCCGAACATTTCGGCGGCATGACCGATCCGCACCCGGATGAGGACGGCCTGGCCAAGGCGGTCGAGGTCATCGACAATATGAACCTGCACGACGCCCAGCTGTTGGCGCGCGCGTTCGCCACCTACTTCCATCTGGCCAACCTGAGCGAGGAGAACTACCGCGTCTCCGTGCTGCACCAGCGCGAGGCCGAGGTCAACGACAGCCAGGCGGTCGATCCGGTCAACGAGATGACCCTCGCCTACCATCAGCTGATCGGCGAGCTCGGCCCGGCGAAGGCCAAGGAGCTGCTGGACAATCTGGAGTTCCATCCGGTGTTCACCGCCCACCCCACCGAGGCGCGACGCAAGGCCGTGGAGGGCAAGATCCGCCGCATCGCCCAGCTGCTCGAGGTGCACAAGCTGCTCGGCGGCTCCGATAAGAAGGAGAACTACCGCCGCCTGTTCAACGAGATCGACGCGCTGTTCCGCACCTCGCCGATCGCGCTGAAGAAGCCGACGCCCGTCGAGGAGGCCGACACCATCCTCGACATCTTCGACAACACGCTGTTCCACACGATTCCGCAGGTCTACCGCCGTTTCGACGACTGGATGCTGGGCGACAAGGCCGGCCTCGTGCCGCCCGCATGCCCCGCGTTCTTCCGCCCCGGCAGCTGGATCGGCTCCGACCGCGACGGCAACCCGAACGTCACCGCCAAGGTGAGCCGCCAGGTGGCCCGCAAGTTCTCCGACCACGTGATCGGCGCGCTTGAGGAGGCCACGCGCACCGTCGGCAAGAACCTCACCATGGAGTCCGAGACCACGCCGGCCAGCCAGGAGCTCAAGAACCTGTGGAGCCGCCAGCGCGAGATGAGCGAACGCCTGACCTCGCGCGCGTCGGTGATCTCCACCAAGGAGACGCACCGCGCGGTGATGCTGGTGATGGCCGACCGCCTGCACTACACCATCGAACGCGACGCGGACCTCATGTACCACTCCTGCGACGAGTTCCTCTCCGATCTGCGCGTCGTGCAGCGTTCGCTGGCCGAGGCCAACGCGAAGCGCTCCGCCTACGGCCCGCTGCAGGACCTCATCTGGCAGGCTGAGACCTTCGGCTTCCACATGGTGGAGATGGAGTTCCGCCAGCATTCCGTGGTGCACGCCCGCGCGCTCGACGACATCCGCGAGCACGGCCTGCACGGCGAACGCGGCGAACTGCAGCCGATGACGCACGAGGTGCTCGACACCTTCCGCGCGCTGGGCGCGATCCAGAAGCGCAACGGCATGAAGGCCGCGCGCCGCTACATCATCTCGTTCACCAAAAGCGCGCAGAATGTGCGCGACGTGTACGAGCTCAACCGTCTCGCCTTCGCGAACCCGCAGGATGTGCCGACCCTTGACGTGATCCCGCTGTTCGAGCAGCTGGAGGATCTCGAGAACTCGGTGAATGTGCTTGAGGAAATGATCAAGATCCCCGAGGTGCAGAACCGACTGAAGGTCACCGGCGGCAAGATGGAGGTCATGCTCGGCTACTCCGACTCCTCGAAGGACGCCGGCCCCACCTCCGCCACGCTGGCCCTGCACTCCGCGCAGGAACGCATCGCCCGCTGGGCCGAATCGCACGACATCGACCTGACGCTGTTCCACGGACGCGGCGGTGCCGTCGGCCGCGGCGGCGGTCCGGCCAACCGCGCGGTGCTCGCGCAGCCGGTCGGCTCGGTCAAGTGCCGTTTCAAGCTCACCGAACAGGGCGAGGTCATCTTCGCGCGCTACGGCAACCCGGTGCTGGCCATACGCCACGTCGAGTCGGTCGCGGCGGCCACGCTGCTGCAGTCCGCGCCGAGCGTGGAGAAGACGAACACCGAGATGACCGAGAAGTACGCGGATATGGCCGCGGCGCTCGACGAGGTCTCGCATGAGCGCTATCTCGACCTGCTCAACACCGAGGATTTCGCGCCGTGGTTCTCCACGGTCACGCCGCTGACCGAAATCGGCCTGTTGCCGATCGGCTCGCGTCCGGCGAAGCGCGGTCTGGGAGCCAAGTCGCTGGACGATCTGCGCACGATCCCATGGATCTTCGCGTGGGCGCAGGCCCGCGTGAACCTGGCCGCCTGGTACGGCCTGGGTTCGGCGTGCGAGCAGTTCGGCGATCTGGAGACGCTGCGTCAGGCGTACAAGGAGTGGCCGCTGTTCTCGACGTTCATCGACAATATCGAGATGTCGATCGCCAAGACGGACGAGCGCATCGCCAAGATGTACCTCGCGCTGGGCGACCGCGACGATCTGCGCGACAAGGTGCTGCATGAGATGAAGCTCACCCGCCAGTGGGTGCTGAAGATCGTGGGCGACGAGTGGCCGCTGCAGCACCGCCATGTGCTGGGCCAGGCGATTCGCATCCGCTCGCCGTACGTCGACGCGCTGTCCGTCACGCAGGTGCTGGCCTTGAAGTCGCTGCGTAAGAAGGTGGACAAGGAGGAGCTGAGCCAGAGCCAGCAGGCCGGGTTCATCTATCTGATCCTGTGCACCGTTTCGGGTGTGGCCGCCGGCCTGCAGAATACGGGGTGACGTTTGCGTAGGTGAATCGCGCCTGCGCGCGATTCACCCGCTGGGAAGCCCAGTGGGCTTCCCAGCCGCAAACGTAGCGAGGGTGATGCGCTTAAGGGGAGCAAAGCTCCCGCGCATCACCCTCGCAGCACAGCATGGCCGCGCACATCGCGCGGCCATTCCATTTCCCGCCGCGCGCAGCGCGCCACCCGCCAAACCCTTGTCACGTCAAACACTCCCGCCAGATTCCCTCTTCGTCAACGCACGACCGCTCCCACCTCTCCCACCCGTGCGACCTTTCCGAACATTTTATGTTCACCATCACCACCCACAAAACGCTGAAATTCCAACGAAACCACCCACGAAATCGAACATCTTTCCTGTTCGGAATCCTCGCACGGACGCCAATCCCCAGCCCACCCGTGCGACAGCGCTCCTGTCCGTAACGTCCACCCTACGCACCATACCGCCGGTCACGCCAATAGAACTCATAATCCCGCTCGCCGATCGGGCGCACCACCTCGCAGGGACTCCCATACGCGACCACATTCGCGGGGATGTCCTTGGTGACCAGACTGTGCGCGCCGATCACACTGTTGTCGCCGATGGTCACGCCGGGCAGTACGGTCACTCCCGCGCCGATCCATACGTTGCGGCCGATGACGACGGGCTCGGAATACTGCCCCAGCTTTTCGCGCAGATCGGGGCGGATCGGATGGCCGGTGGTCACCAGCGTGACGTTGGGGCCTATCATCGTGTGGTCGCCGATGGTGATGTCGGCGTCGTCGACCAGCGTGAGGTTGAAGTTCGCGTAGCAGTAATTACCCCAATGCGTGCCGCAACCCCAGTTGGCGTGGACGGGCGGTTCGAGGTAGGTGTCGTCGCCGATTTCGGCGAACAAGGCTTTCATCAGCGCCTGACGGCGTTCGGGATCGTCCGGCCGCGAGTTGTTGAAATCGTACAGCAGCTGCAGCTGCTCGCGCTGCGCCTCGGCCATGCCGGGGTAATCGCAGGAATACACGCCCGGCGTGCGCATAATGTCCAGGATCTCTTGCGGGACGGTCATCGTCGAAACTCCTTTGCGGGTCGGGGTCGCACGGGCACCGTTGCGCAACTCATCCGTGCGACCTTTTCAAACATCTCATGTTCACTATAACCATCCCACAAACGTTGGAATTTCAACGAAACACCACGAAAATCAAACATGGCCCATGTTCGGAAAAGTCGCACGCCCCACTCTCAGCCACCACCCCGTGCGCAGGCCTCATTGTGACAAATCGATCGCCAATCGGGCTCTATAACGTGACAAGCCACCTTCCAAAACGAATCTGTAATGTGACAATTCACCCCCGAAACCAGCTCTATTTGTTACATGGTCCTCTCTAAACGTTGGCATTTCAGCGATACTATTGCATCTAGCACACGTAAGGAGTCAGGTAATGATACGAATCGTTAAAGCCATCTGCATGGGGGAGGACGGGACCTTTCTCTGTCTCAACCCAAAGCGCAATGGACAAATATGCGCCTTCCCCGGAACAGAACGGCGTGACGACGAAAGCGATTACGACGCGCTTGAACGACTGCTGACGGGGTTCTTCGATAAAGAGTTAGCGGTCGGCTCAAAACTCTGCCGCACTGAATGCCGACACGACGGGCAGAAATACGTCATCGACTCATTCCTGTGTTACCCGGACAAACACGGTGAAACATTGCAGGACGGACGAGCCCTGGCATGGCTCAACACCAGCGAAATGGCCCAATACCAAGGGGATCCACACGATCAGAAAGCCATAGACAAAGTCACGTTTCCAACGTTCGGGAAAAGCATCTACAAGACCAAGAAAGCCGTGCATAACCATGCGCTCGATGCCGTGGGTATGAGGCTCGGCGAAATCGATGCGGACAACACAAAGAACCCCAACAACAAAGGCTATCCCGGAAACGTCGTCGAACAGGTTTGGTTCGAGCATCCTGCAGACAATATCTCCGCCCCCGATTTCCCGGAGGCCGGCGTCGAGCTCAAAGTGACGCCCATCGATTACAAACAGGCCGAAGACCACATGGAGTACAAGGCCGGGGAACGTCTTGTGCTCAACATCATCAACTACCGAGACGAACATAATGTCTCGTTTGAGGAAAGCTCTTTCTGGAACAAAAACCGCTTTCTCGAAGTCATTCACTACCTGCGAAGGAATATTACTCAGAAAGGCCTTGAGGAAGACCGTCGCAAATATCAGATCAAATACGCTAATCTCTTCGCCCTCGACGATCTCGACGAACCAGACTTCCCTGAGGAAGGGCTTGTTCAGTTTTCCGATACGCATATGGCGCGCATTCGGCAGGATTGGAATACAATCCATACTCTCATCGCGGAAAACAGAGCACATGAACTGACTGAGTCACTAACCACGACCCTCGGAACATGCACTAAAGGCACTTCCG
Organism: Bifidobacterium eulemuris; assembly: GCF_014898155.1. Lineage (NCBI taxonomy): Bacteria > Bacillati > Actinomycetota > Actinomycetes > Bifidobacteriales > Bifidobacteriaceae > Bifidobacterium > Bifidobacterium eulemuris. The sequence goes on from NZ_CP062938.1 coordinate 1,702,997, forward strand.
ACTATCGTTACACAACGCAGGCCAATGGCGCTCACGCAAAAAGCCGCGCCTTTTGCTTCAAGCAAGGCTTCATGACAACGATTCTTCAGGAGTACATACTCAAAAAGGAGCAATCGCAAAGTCTGATTCGCGACGCGGGGATGCTGAGCAATCGCTCTGTCGAAGATATCATTCTTGACTATTTTCGCCCGTACGAACATCAGACCATGCAACGGATTGCCGAACATTTTGACCTCGTTTGGCAATCCAATAAAGCGCCGAAGAATCTTGCGTACATGCTGGTTCGACGCATGCTTAACCTCAATGGAGCAGATATCGGATCTGGCAGTGACGACGACTACACCAACCTGAACGCGGAAGAACTCGGCAACGGGCAGGTGCGCGTCAAGACCATTACATTGTTCCACGGCAAACCTCAGGAAAATTTCAAAGTACAAGCAATCCCTTCCTTCAAGGAATTGGCAGCTGAAGACTGGGAGGATTCGAGATTATATGAGCACCTTGAGTCGCAGCGATTCTTATTGCTCGTGTTTGATAACGAAAACGCCGATAAGGACGACAAAAACCCGATGGGGATGCGGTTTTTAGGAGCAAAGTTCTGGAGCGTTCCCGCCGCCGATTTAGATGGTGACATCAAATCCGTATGGGAAGAGGATGTCAATAAAATCCGTAACGGCGTCGAATTGGAATACCGCGGCAAACGTGTTCACAACAATTTTGTCAAAGCATCCAGCGGAAGAATTCTTCATCTTCGTCCTGATGCCGGCAAATCACAATATTGCGCGCCTTACCGAACAACCGAAATGAAAGACGGCAAAACAAAACATGTGACCATGAATAACGCCAGGCAGCTCCCCGTACCGGCAAAATGGACGAATCGACCCTTAGATAAACTTCATCTATATGCTGATGACTATATGACAAAGCAAGCTTGGTGGCTCAACATGGACTATATGTTCCAGCAGATTCAAGAATTGCTGTAATCTCAGCCGACTCGCGCATGTTGATCTTTGGGCGAGAAACGCATATAATTTGACAGTTGAAGTAGAACGTATGTTCGGATCGAAAGGATTGCCATGTCCAAGACGATAAAGGTCGCTGAGCTATTCGCCGGCGTCGGAGGTTTTCGTCTTGGCCTAGACGGCTACGGCAAACCGGGAGAAGAGTTCTACAAAGAACCTGCGGGTCCTTTTATGACGGTATGGGCCAATCAATGGGAGCCTATGGGGCAGGAAAGCAAGCAGTTCGCTTGGCGTTGCTACGAGAAACGATTCGGCGAGGGATCTTGCGTCAACGAGGATATCGCCAAGGCTCTAGACAAAGTCGACGCCGGCGAAATGACCATTCCAGACTTCGACATGCTGGTCGGAGGCTTCCCCTGCCAAGATTACAGCGTGGCGAAGCCTCTGGCTCTATCCGCTGGCATTGAAGGACACAAAGGCGTGCTCTGGTGGAGCATCAACCGTTTATTGGAGATGCGCCAACCCAAATATGTGTTGCTGGAAAACGTCGACCGACTGTTGAAATCTCCGGCAAGCCAGCGCGGCCGTGATTTCGCCATCATCCTATGCTGTCTGAATCGACTGGGATACAACGTGGAGTGGCATGTGGTGAATGCAGCCGATTACGGCATGCCCCAACGCCGCCGCCGTGTATACATCTACGCCGAATACAACAGCGATTGGGGAGAGCTCGACTCCCGCTTGTTTGAGAACGGGGTATTGGCGAGAGCATTCCCCATTCAAATCTCTGAACGGAATCGCGCGCACCGATACTTTGAAATTGGCGCTGATCCTTATGAAATCACTCAGACGTTTGGCAAAGGCGATAAAGTCAGCGTCTTCGCCAACGCTGGCGTAATGATCAACGGCGAAATCCTCACAGCCCGGGTGGATTCAGTGTATAGCGGCCCCCAACGAACCTTAGGAGAGGTGCTTGTTCCCTCTTCTGAAGTACCGCCGCAGTATTGGATTGACGACACCAAGATGGAATCATGGCGTTATCTTAAAGGCGGCAAGAAAGAACTACGCACCGCATCCAACGGATTCCAGTACACCTATTCAGAAGGCCCAGTCGCGTTCCCCGACAATCCCGAACTCCCAAGCCGCACTATCCTGACCGGCGAAGGCGGAGCCGGAGCCAGCCGCACCAAACATGTCGTCGAACAAGATGGCCGCCTGCGTCGTCTCGTCCCCGACGAGCTCGATCAACTGCAGATGTTCCCCAAAGGCTGGACTGCAGACGGCATGACCGATGGCCACCGGGCCTTCTGCATGGGCAATGCGCTGGTTACCGATATCCCCCATCGCATCGGCAAAGTCATTGCCGCCGACGACCTCGGCATAAGGGACTGCCCCAAACAATAAGGTCTATTCACGCATCATCAACCTTACGTCACAGATATTGACACACGATTGGCAACTCAGAACAGATACGCAATATCTGGCAGAACCGCTGACCTGTCTCTTCACGCGAGAAGAGAGTCCAACTTACAGATAAGAATAGTCTCTCAGACAAAGTGAAGTTTATAATTATTCTTGAGTGTCTTCTCGCAGATGAGACAAGCAAGCGGTCTATAGTGCCTCGGCGAAAAGAACACAAACCCACAACTTCACAAAAGGTACTTTATGAAAAGCAAATACGAAATCCTTTTAAGCGTCCTTGATGACTTGTGCGATCAAGCTCCGTCAGAGAATAAAAAATACCATCCATGCAAACCGGAAGAATACCCAAAGGCACGAAGCCTTGCCTACATACATTTACTGCTTAAGGCTCGTTTCGGCATCCAAACATTTGAGGACCGAGAAAAGTGCATCACAGACGGAACGCAGGACGGAGGCATTGACGCTTACTACATTAGTCATGAAGAACGTGTAATTTATCTGATTCAATCAAAATTTCGCAATACAGAAAAGAATTTCGATGGAGGAAAGGACATCTCTTACGAAGACCTTGCATCCATGAGCATTCGCGAAATCATTGCCCCAAAGTCCGATGGGCCCAAATTTAATGGGAAAATTCAGAAAATGCAGTCGGCTCTTTCATTAATCAAAAATCCACAACTATATGAATACAAGGTAATCATATTGGCGAATTTGAAAGAATCTCATTCCAACAAGAGCAAAGAAGTCATCGGACGACTACTACAAAACTTCGACTATGAAATAATCGATTACAAAAAAACATATGACGAACTTTTGCTTCCTTCAATCATGGGAACTTGCTCAAGACCCAGCGAAATACAAGTCCCATTATCCCTAGAAGACAAAGACCATCGACCTCAAGCAACAAATAGAATTAAAACTTCTGCCGGAAATTGCCGAATGTCGATTTTGTTTGTTTCCACACTTGAAATCGCAAAAATGATGCATCAATACAAAAATGCATTATTAAAATACAACCCGCGCTCTTTCTTAGGGTTACGTAACAAATCAATTAATACTGCAATTAAACAAACTATTATTAACAGTAGCACGAACGAGTTCGCTCTTTACAACAACGGTATCACAATCGTGACATCACAATCTGACTTCCATGAGAATTATGGTGTCGTCGATCAGGCGACATTGACTTTAGTCAATCCTCAAATCATCAATGGCGGTCAGACCGCTGCAACATTAGCTGAAATCTATAACAGCGAAGAAAAGAGCAAGCTCGAAGATAAAGAAGTGCTCGTACGCATCATCACGTTTGATGGACATAACGATAATTATGACAGGGTCATTCGGGAGCTGTCTAAGGCAACCAACGGACAAACGCCTGTTAAAGAAGAAGATCGACATGCTAACGATCCGCTTCAAGAATTCTTCAAACGCCAGATTTTCGCCGATTATGGATTACTCTATGAACACAAAATTGGCGAATTTCACGAAGGATTGAAGCATAAGTTTGTGGACAACAGCCAGAAAATTAATCGGACAGATTTTCTGAAATTATCAATTGCGATAAACGGTGATGTGGCCTCAACAAGATCCACTGCTAATAGCAAATTATTTTCCCAGAGATTCTTCGAAAATGAACAAAATGCGTCTGAAGAAACATTAAGACAAAACTGCCGACGATACATGTTTGGATATTTTGTCTTACAAAGAATGAAAAATCTTTCAAAAAAGAATAAAAATGAAGAGACTTATGGGAACGCTGTGCGCTACGGTAAATACGCAGTCGTCAAGGTCTGCGACCAATTTTATCCTTTCAACCTACCTCCAGAGAATACCGCAGAAAAAGCGGAAGCAGTTTGCGACATGGTGCTAAGTCATTGGTCTGAATTTGAAGATAGTGTGCTTACAAAGCACACAAAAACGGAAAATGAACGTATACGATTTGATTTCGATAATTATTACAAAAACCAAATGTTAAACGAAGATTTAGAAACTATCGATATATCATGGCAAGCTGATAATGAACTAGCCGAACAATAGTTCTATTTCAGCCTCATAAACCAAAGCAAGTATACATGCGATATGTGAGCCTAAATCAACGGGTTGCACACGTCTGGCAGAGTACTAAATGCATCTGCATCTGAATCGCACCAAGTGGTGTCTGGATTCCGAAAATTCCGGATTCAGACACCACTAAATATATAATTCGCATGATACAACAATAGACGAAAGAGCGGAGCGATATGGGCAGATATTTGGATTGCTGGCTGGACGAGTACGTGGTGCTGGATCTGGAGACGACCGGATTCTCGGCTGCACGCGATGCGATCATCGATATCGGCGCGGCGCGCATCGTCGAAGGCCGGGTGGTTGAGGAATTCTCCCAGCTCATCAACCCCGACCGTCCCGTCTCGCGACGCATCACGCAGCTGACCGGCATCACCAACGAGATGCTCGACGGCCAGCCGTCCATCGAAACCGTGCTGCCCGAGTTCCTCGACCGCCTCGGCTCCAACGTGCTGCTCGGCCACAACATCAGCTTCGACCTTGGCTTTCTGAACCATAACGCGCAACTGGTGGTGGGCCATCCTCTGCCCAACGACTATATGGACACCATGCGCCTGAGCCGTAAACTGTTCCCGCAGGAGCGCACGCATAAGCTGGAGGCGCTGATCCGGCGTTTCGACATCGCCGACGTGGAGGAACACCGTGGTCTTTCCGACGCGATTCAGACCGCGCAGTGCTATGAATATATGAAGCGGTTCGCACGCGGCTGCTGACGCGACGTCGACGTGCGACCTTTTCGAACATGACCATGTTCGCTTCACAGCGCCAAAAACGTTGAAAACTCAAGAAAGTCGAGCACTAACCGAACATCATCCATGTTCGGAAAAGTCGCACGGGCATCGCTCTCAAACCCGCCCGTGCGCGAACGCACCACAGGAGGACGCCATGGAAGACAAGGAATCGACCGCCAGCGCAACTTGGAGCCGCATGCTGCAGGGCAACCGCCGTTTCGCGGAGGGCAATCCGGAGCACCCATGGCAGGATCGCGTCACGCGCGACAGCCTCATCCATGGCCAGCATCCCGACGCGGCCGTCATCGCCTGCGCCGACTCGCGCGTGCCTCCGGAGATCATCTTCGACCAAGGCCTCGGCGACCTGTTCACCGTGCGCACCGCAGGCGAGGTGCTGGACGATGCGGTGATCGCCTCGCTGGAGTTCGCCATAGAGCAGCTGCATGTGAGCCTGCTGGTGGTGCTCGGGCATGAGGGTTGCGGCGCGGTGAAGGCCGCCATCGACGGCGTCGACGCGATGGCCCGCGAATTCGACGATTGCGACTGCTTCCACGCCGCCGATGCCGCCGCACACGCCGACCCGGAGTCCCATATCCTCCATTTGGAAGCCATGCTCGCCGCCCAGGATTCGCCCATTATCCGCGAGGTGGGCCAGTCGGTGTTCGAGGCGCAGCAGGCCGACCTGGAAACGGCGGAGGATTTCGAGCGCGCTCATGTGGCCCGCACCATCGAACTGCTGGTCGAGCGTTCCGAAGTGATCCAGCGCGCCTTGGGCGAAGGGCGGCTGATGATCGCCGGCGCACGCTACCTGCTCACCACCGGCAAGGTCGAAGTGCTGAGCTTCTGATCCGATCCGGCAAACGCATGAATCATCGAGTTGGCACTTGGCCCCTCGAGTTGGCACCCGGCTTCATAAGTTCGTTGCGCGGATTGGCGAAATGACGCCAAGCGCTGGGCATTCCCGACAAGGCTGGGTGCCAACTCGAGGGGCCAAGTGCCAACTCATTGTCGCTAGACTGCCTCAACCCACCACCCACCGCCTTATCGCGTCCAAATAACTGGAAGAACCCGCAGAAATTGCAAATCCGTCCAATAAACTGGACGAATTCACATTTTCAGCGATTCCGTCCAACAAACTGGACGGATTCGCAATTCCCACAATCCCGTCCAATTCACTGGACGCATATGGCCTCTATGACCTCTCGAAAACTGCCCTATACCTAGCCCTCCGTGTGATTGCGTTACATTAACTTGTTTTGAGGCCCGCAGCGCAATGACGTGCCCACGCCCTAGTGTGGAGACATGTCACTTGGATTGAACATCGTACTGATATTCGTTTTCCTCCTGATTGGCGCCGTGTTCGCCGGTACTGAGCTGGCGCTGGTCTCCCTGCGAGGCTCGCAGATCGAGCAGATGGAGCAAGAGGACGCCCGCGGCGCGCGCGTGGCGAAAATCGCCCGCGATCCGAACACCTTCCTGTCCACCGTGCAGATCGGCGTGACGCTGTCCGGCTTCCTGTCCGCCTCGTTCGGCGCCTCGTCGATCGCGCCGTTCATCGTGCCGGTCCTCACCGGCTGGGGCGTGCCGAGCGCGGTCGCGAGCCCCTTGGTCACCGTGGTGCTCACGCTGGTGATCTCGTACTGCTCCATCGTCATCTCCGAGATGGTGCCCAAGCGCATCGCCATGCAGAAGGCTGAGTCGATCTCCCGCGCCGTGGTGCCGGCGATCGACGCGTTCGCCACCGTATGCAAGCCCATCATCTGGCTGATCGGCAAGAACACCAACGGCATCGTGCGCCTGCTGGGCTTCGACCCGAACGAAACCGAATCCGAAGTCTCCGACGAGGAGCTGCGCGTGCTTGTCAACTCGAACAGCTCGCTGAGCAAAGACGAACGCACGATCCTCGACGACGTGTTCGACGCGTCCGAAACCATCGTGGCCGAGGTGATGCGCCCGCGCGCCGACGTGGTGTTCATTGAGGCCGACCAGCCGATCGAGCAGGCCGCCGCGTTCGTGCGAGACCAGCCGTATTCGCGCTATCCGGTCACCGGTAAGGATTTCGATGATGTGGTCGGCTTCGTGCACGTGCGCGACCTGCTCGATGTGCGCGACCCGAACGCCGCGCTGGTGCGCGACGTGACCCGCGAAGGCATCTCCCTGCCCGGCACATCCCGCCTGCTGCCCAGCCTGGAGCTGCTGCGCAAGCGCGGCATCCATCTGGCCGTCGTCATCGACGAATACGGCGGCACCGACGGCATCGTCACGCTGGAGGATATGACCGAGGAGCTGGTGGGCGATATCCGCGACGAATACGACCTGCCCGACGAGAAGGGTGGCGAGCGCCGCAGCAGCAAGGCCTTCGTCGACGGCGTGGCCACCATCGAGGGCGGCACCACGTTGGAGGATTTCGAGGACCTCACCGGCATCGAGCTGGAGGACGGACCGTACGAGACGGTGGCGGGCTATATGCTCGCGCACACCGGCAAGATGGGCGAGGAGGGCGATGTGCTGCACTCCGACGACGGCTACGACATGGTGGTGACCAAGGTGGACGGCCGCCGCATCGAAACCATCGAGGTGCGCAAGCGCGACGAACACGGCGAGTGACTTTTCTCTCATTTCGCCTCCGGTCCACACATCGGCGGTCCAATGGCCGTAGAATCGGTACTACCCATTTCCCACGAGGAAAGAAAGGAAGTCATCATGACACTTGCATTCGTGGTTCCCGGGCTCGATGAGGCCGCTTCGGAAAAGGCCATCGCCATCCTGCAGAACAGGCTCAGCCAGGAGCAGGAGGCCGCGCTCGTCCTGAAGCACGCCCACTGGAACGTGACCGGACCGAACTTCATCGCCGTGCATGAGATGCTCGACCCCGAAGTGGAGGCCGTGCTGGCTCAGGCCGACGAGACCGCCGAGCGTATCGCCACGATGGGCGGCACGCCGGACGGCCGCGCCGATGCCATCACCCGCAACCGCACGTGGAAGGCCTTCGATCTCGACGGCCGCAATTCCACCGAGGATTATCTCAAGGCGCTGATCGACTACTACGACGCCTTCATCGCCGACGACCGCAAGGCCATCGCCGAGCTCGACGAGCTGGATCTCGTCTCCTCCAACATCATCCAGGACCACGTGCAGGAGCTTGAGAAGTTCCAGTGGTTCATGCGTTCGCACCTCGCGTAAGCGGGCGATTCGCGGACATCGCGAACGTCGCGGACATCGCGGACACCAAGGCCTCCCCTCCTCGTGTGAACTTGGATGGGAGGCCTTTCCTTTCCCGTCATCCCGAGCGAAGCCCCGAGAGGCGGAACCGAGGGATCCCTTGACCAACTGGCGATATGCGATCCTTCGACTCCGCTGCGCTCCGCTCAGGATGACGGTGAAAGAAACGCGCCATCCTGTTCAGGATAACGGTGATTTTCCTCGTCATGCTGAGCGAAGCGGAGCGGAGTCGAAGCATCTCCGCGGGATGGCAGGAAAACCTACTTCCGTTCAGGATGACAGGCAACTCCCACTCAGCTAGTAACCGGTCTGCAACGAGTTGGCACTTGGGGCCTCCAGTTGGCACCCGTCTGCAAACACGATGGAAGAGAGTCGTTGGAATATCAACGATTCTATCTGCCGGATGCGCAAGGCGGGTGCCAACTGGAGGCCCCAAGTGCCAACTCGGTGCAGGTCAGACGATCGCCTGGCGGTTGAGCTCACGCCGGGTCCGCCGCCAGTTGGGCAGATATTCATCCATCCTCCGTTGAAACTCCGCGCCATGCCCGCGCGCCCACAGATGCGTCATCTCATGCACCAGCACATACTCCAAAAACCGCGGCTCCATCAGTCCCAACTGCAGGTTGAGGCGGATGCGCCCAGTGCTCGGCGTGCATGACCCCCATCGCGACGTCATCAGACGCAGCGTGACATGGGTGGGGGTACGTCCGATAATCGGCCCCCAGTAGCCAAGCAACGCGGGCAACGCCGATTCGATGACGGCCGCAGCTTCACGCCGTCTTTGTTCGGTCCATATCAGGGCCGGGTCGGTGGGGCGTTCGCCGTCCTCGACGGATTGCGAATGATATGGAGCGCCAGCTCCCCCAGACATTGCGGATTTGCCTGCCGCCGGGTCGCGAGAAGCTTCCGGCACCGCGCCGATCCGAGCCAACCCCTCCCTATGCGCGTCGATGATCTTTCGCCGCTGGCGATCGACCCACAGGCGATGCTGCCGAATGAAATCCTCGATCTGCCGCTGCGGCATGCGGTATGGCGCGGATATGGTCACGCGCCCATCCGGCGGGCGGACCCGCACATACATGTTTTTGATGGATTTCCTGGTCACTTCAATTTCCAGCCCATCCACGTTCAATCTCATACTCCTATTCTCCGCCAGGTCGAACACGCCGCGACACGGCACGACACGACGCGTTTGACATATCCGCCTCGGCTGGTATCCTAGCTTCTTGTGCGCTTTTGAAGTGCGCGAAAACGGGCCCGTAGCTCAGGTGGTTAGAGCGCATCCCTGATAAGGATGAGGTCGGAGGTTCAAGTCCTCCCGGGCCCACAGAAAAACTGCAGCGGCTTTTCGGCCGCTCTTTTTTTCTCTATGTGCTGCGGCTCCGGCCAATATACGGGGCTATAGCGCAGCTGGTAGCGCATCTGCTTTGCAAGCAGAGGGTCGCCGGTTCGAACCCGGCTAGCTCCACTCGCAGCACACAGTGCAAACCCGCAGAATCTCAACGATTCTGCGGGTTTTCCGTTTTCCCACACGAATGTCTCGGTAAAGGCCGGAATGCCTTGACGTGCATTCAGTAGACATCTGTAGACATGACTGAGCCATGGTTTCCGGTCCAACGCCTCCCCAAGTGATCAGGCAGAGAGATATCTGCGTTACCGGTAGTGGATTCAGGCTCCTGCGAACATCTATCTGCGTTACCGGTAGTGCCATATCAGCGTCATAGCCGCTATCGTCGTTGATATTCCGCCACGCATACTCGGCGGTAGGCCATAAGGCCACTACCGCTAACGCAGATTGAGTTTTGCAGAGGCCTAAATCCACTACCCGTAACGCAGTTAGACGCAATTCAACCAGACTCCGCGTCCTCAGCTTCAGCCCCAGCCCTCAACGTCACCTCTGCGGTTTTTGGGCGGCGGCCAGCTGGTCGCGAATCTGCTCAAGCAGGATCACGGTCTGTTCTTCGGGGCTCAGCGTCTTCTGCTGCTCCTCAGCCGCTTCGCTGTCGCCGGCGGCCTTCTTGGAGGCGAGCATCGCCGCGGACATGTCGCGGATCTTATTGATCGGCACGAGCACGAAGAAGTAGACGGCCACGGCGATGATCAGGAAGTTGAGCGCCGCGCCCAGCACCGCGCCGAACGAGATGGTGGCGTTGTTGAAGGTGAAGGCCAGCAGGCCGTCCATATTGGGTTTGCCGAAGATCATGGCGATCAGCGGGTTGATCAGATTGTTGACGATGCTGTTGACCACGGTGGTCACCGCGCCGCCCATGACCACGCCGACCGCCATGTCGATCATATTGCCGCGGGCGATGAATTTCTTAAAACCTTCGATCATGATTGCTCCTTGAAATGGCGGCCGCCCTCCGGCGATTCACCGGTATGTCCGAGCCGCACCAGCCACACTATCGGCATGACCGAATAAGCACCGTCGACGGAACCGATCCTAGAACACGGTGCGGCGACGGACAGCCCCACAGCTCACAACCACGGCGGGGCCACATACTCGATGAGGCCCCGCCGAACGTCCCGCTACATGCTGTCGCCGATGTCGATCCGAGGAGACATGTGTTCCCGGAAGAACGTCAGTATGGAATCCATGCAGGGCGCGGCGCCGTCATCCCATGTCATCAGCGGATAGTCGTGCGGCAGCCGTCGCCCGTTGCTCGAGCGCAGATCGACCAGCTGGTGGTCAACCCCCAACCGCCGCAGCGTGATAGCCATGCGCAGACTGTCCTCTTCAAGGAAGTCGTCCGTGCTGGTGCACAACCACATGGGCGGCACCCTGTCGAGCGTCTCCAGCAGATTCTCGGTCCGCTCGAACGCGGTGCCGTCGAGCCGTTCCCTCAGTCGGTCGAACATGGGCAACAGACTGTCGAACAGTCCTTTGCTGTCCGGCACGGCCGTGTCGAACAGATGGTCGTAATTCAACATGCCGGAACAGAATCCCGCGGAACGGAAGGCCATGGGCGCACTCCGCCGATCCAGCCCCAGCAGCCGCGCGAGCTCCTCGTCTCCTTGCGTGGCCAGCAGGAACAGCCCGAGCAGCGCGCCGGCCGAATCGCACGACAGGAACAGTTGGGAGCGGTTCAGCTGGTATTCGCCTTCATGCTCCCCCACCCAGCTCAGCGCCGCCGACACGTCGGCCAGCATGTCGAGAAAATCGCCGCCTGGCGCAAGCGTGTAGTTCGGGCAAACCACCGCGAATCCACGGCTGGCGAGCTGCGCCACATACACGCTCATAATCTCTTTGAAGCTGTAGAAGAACGCTCCGCCGTGAATGTCGAATATCGTGGGGATGTCCGCGTCGCCGCGCAGGTACGCCTCCTTGGGAAGGTACACGTCCAGCAGGTGCGCCCGCGCGCCGTCGCCGATGTAGGGGATGTCGGTGAAGGCCACGACGTCGTTCGGCAGCTGTTGGCGCAGATCATACCGGCGCACATCGCCGCCCGCATAGCTCAGCCGATGCTCGCGGATGTAGTCGATGTACTCCGGATGCCGCTCGTACATTGGCGAGGAGTCGTCCGGCAGATCCTCATCCAGAAACGTCCACGTTCGCGCCAAGCGTTCCTGCGCGTCCGTCAGGCCTCCGCCGGGGGCTTTCTCGTACAGGTCGGCCGGACCGCGCCCGATAGCGTTGTTCATCATGGTCTCCATTATTCCGCCTTCATGTCTTCGAGCTCGACGCCGCCGGTTTCGGGGAGGAACTTGATGACGAACACCACGCCCAGCAGCGCCATCAGCGCGTAGAAGCCGTAGGTTGCGCCCAGTCCGATGCCGTCGCGCATCGGCGGGTACATGGTGGTGATGGCGAAGTTGAACATCCAGTTCGCGGCGGTGGCCACAGCCTCGCCTTTCGCACGGATGCGGTTGGGGAAGATTTCGCTGATGATGACCCACACCGCCACGTTGGTGGTGGCGCAGCACACCAGGAAGAACGCGTACGTGCATATGATGGAGATCCACGCCCACGAGACGGGCAGCGTCAGAGTGCCGTCGGGCATGAGTTGGCCTTGCGAGAAGCCGACCGCCACGATAGCCAGGAACGCCGTCATGCCGATGGTGCCGTATTTCATCAGCGCGCGTCGGCCCACGCGGTCGATGAGCAGCATGCCCACGGCCGTGGCGACGGCCGCCAGCACGGCGCGGATGACCGCGATGCTCAGCGACGCTTGTTCGGAGAAGCCGAGCATGCGCCACAGGCTGGAATCGTACAGCATGATGATGTTCTGTCCGTTGGCTTGGGCCAGCAGCACGAAAACGATGGCGATCCACATGACTTTTTTCAGACCGAAGGTCTTGCCGCGCAGCTCGCCGAAGCCAGCGTTGTCCGCGCCTTGGAAGGAGGAGTCGATTTTGGTGATGGTGGCGTCTGCGTCCTGGTCGCCGCACACGTCGGTCAAAATCTTCCGTGCTTCGTCGATCCGGCCTTTCATCACCAGATAGCGCGGCGTCTCCGGCAGGGTAAGGCACAGGAAGAACATGATGACGCCCGGCACCGCCGTGGTGATCAGCATCCAACGCCATGCATCCAGACCGAGCCAGAAGGGCTGGGCGGCACCGCCTGATGAGATGGCGTAGGCGTCGTTGACGATCAGCGAGGCGATGATGCCCAGCGCGATCGCCATCTGCTGGAAGCTGGTGAAGAAGCCGCGTTTGGCGGCCGGTGAGATTTCGGCGATGTACGCGGGGCCTATGGCGGAGGTGAATCCCACACCGAGGCCGCCGACGATGCGGAACAGCACGAATACGGGGAAACTCGAGGTCAATCCCACCACCAGGGACGAGACGACGAAGAGCAGGGCGGCGAGTTCCAGCACGCGGATGCGGCCGAGGCGATCCGCGACCGCGCCGGCGAACCAGGCCCCGAACACGCAGCCGAGCAGCGCGGTGGAAACCGACAGGCCGCTCATCACGCTGGTCAGCGCGAATCCGGAATCCGGGCTCGCGATGGCGTCGACCGCGCCGTTGATCACCGAAGTGTCGTAGCCGAAGAGGAATCCTCCGACGGCGCCGATGGCGCACACCGCAACCAATTTGCCCGGCACCCGGTTCTGCGGCGAGCGCGGGGCCGGTTCGACCGGTCCGGACGATTCGTTTGGACGTGCGATGTTCGCACGAGATTCACCCATGGTGTCCTCCTAACATGCGCGGTCCGCGCCACCGGCGTCTTTACCGGCTCGGCCGCGACGCTCATCATCGTAAGAGAGCGGCAATGAATCGGACAGCGGCGAACGGGCGACTTTGTGAGGAGAAAAGTCGCTTTTGTGACCGGCTGCCCTTTGCGGACCGAACCTTCACGCCGCAGCGTCTACCCTTGGCTACAAGGACGGGCGATGCGACGGCCCGACCGCCGACGCTTGCCGAACGGACTTGCGAACGGCATACGGGCGCGCGTCGAAGGAGACGGCCATGAAGTACATCGACGACGAGACCCGCCATGAACTGATGCTCGCTTCGCCGCAGTTTCCGGCGCGAGTGCTCGCGCATCAGGGGTTCGACAAAGCCAGATTGCACTGGCACGACGGTTTCGAGATCATCTACGCACGACGCGGACGCGCCAGTCTCACCCTCAACCACCGCCGACATCTGGTGCGGCAAGGGGAGGTCAAACTCATTCCGCCGCGTTGCCTGCACGAGGTGGAGCTGCTCGAAGACCCGGCGCGACCGGACGTGGCGCCGCAGGCGCTGTCCGTCACGCTCGCCCCGGAGGAGCTGATCGCGATCATGCCGTTTGTGAACCGGATGCAGGACGCGCTTGATTACGTGGCGATCGAGCGGGAGAGCGGCGGGGCCATCGCCGAGTATTGCGACCGAATCTATCTCGCCATCACCGGCGGAGGACCGGAACGCTACCTCACCGCCAACGCGTTGTTCTTTTCGCTGCTGGCCCGCATCTTCGAATCCTCAACTGGGGCAGGCGGGGCGCCGGGCGGGACTCCGAGCGAGACTCCGGGCGAGACTCCGGGTGCGCCTACCGGCGATGCCGAGGCCGTGCGGGAGCTGTCGGACGCGCGCGTGATTCATAAAATCTGGAAATACGCGAGAACCCACTATCAGGAGCATCTCACCGTGGCCATGGTGGCGGAGCAGTTCGGCTATTCGCGTGAGCATTTCTCCCGCATGTTCAAACGGTATTCCAACACGACGTTCAAGGATTACCTGACCCAGGTGCGCCTGCATGTGGCGTGCGATCTGCTGGTCAACACCGAGAGCAGCGTTTCGAACATCCGCAAGCGGTCCGGGTTTGCAAACGCGCAGAGCTTCCGCAACGCGTTTATGGATGAGTTCCACTGTGGTCCTGCCGAATACCGACGTCACGCCTGGCAGGGGGAGGCATAGCAGGAGCGTCATCAATGCCTTGCCGCACTGTTTTTGACAGTTCGTCAATACGGGGATATACTGCTGTGCGTTAGGAATTGACAGTCTGTCAACAGCGTGTTGCCGACGGAACTGCCAACGCCCCGCCCGACGATGGGCGGGAACCCAAGAGATTGAAGAAAGGTCAACGCTATGTTGTTCCAGGTCTACGGCGACAACGCCGTGTTCCAATGGATCGGCTGGATCCTCGTGTTCTGCTGTCTGCTCGGCGCCAACGAACTGGCCCGCCGCACCAAAACCGGCGGTATCGTCGCCTTCGTGGTGATTCCGGCGATCCTCACCGTATACTTCATCACTATCTATGTGGCCGCCGCGGCCGGCGCCGAGTGGGCGCTGACCAACCCGACCTACGTGCATATGACCAGCTGGTTCCACTACGCCAAGCTCTACGCGGCCACCGCCGGCTGCATCGGCTTCATGGCCCTCAAATACAAGTGGGGCAGCATCGGCAAGTCCGAATGGTTCAAATGCTTCCCGTTCGTGATCGTGGCCATCAACATCCTCATCGCCGTCGTCTCCGACTTCGAGTCCGCCATCCGCGCATGGGGCACCACCTGGGTCTCCACCGAAGGCGTGACCCTGATGGGCGGCTGGCACAACGTGTTCAACGGCGTCGCAGGCCTCATCAACATCGCCTGCATGACCGGCTGGTTCGGCATCTACGTGAGCAAGAAGAAGCAGGATATGCTCTGGCCCGACATGACCTGGGTGTTCATCGTCGCCTACGATCTGTGGAACTTCTGCTACACCTACAACTGCCTGCCCACCCACGCCTGGTATTGCGGCCTGGCGCTACTGCTCGCGCCCACCGTGGCGAACGCGCTGTGGAACAAGGGTGGATGGATCCAGAACCGCGCCAACACGCTCGCCATGTGGTGCATGTTCGCGCAGGTGTTCCCGATGTTCCAGGATTACTCCGTGTTCTCCACCCAGTCCGTGAACGACCCGAACGTGAACCTCGCGGTTTCGATCGTCGCGCTGGTCGCCAACATCGCCGCGCTCACCTACATTCTGGTGCGCGCCAAGAAGCAGGGCGTCAACCCCTGGCTCAAGGAGGTCTTCAAGGGCACGCGCGACTACGAGCAGGCCATCGCCCGCGCCGAGTAGCCAAGTAGTCGCATTTGATTGCGGTGGATCGCCGCGCCACATGATTCATGGGTGGGGGCTTTCGTCAGGAATGACGGAAGCCCCCACACGCGTCTCAACGCGAATGTTTTACCGCCACTTTTTACCGCCATTGGCGGTAAAAGACAGAAGCCCCCACTGATGGATAACGAAAAGGGGCGGTCACCTTGTGGACGCCCCCTACAGAGAAACGGGAGAACACGTTTACTTACTGCGCAGCACGCGCGACTACGAGCAGGCGATCGCCCGCGCCGAGTAGCCGAGTAGCCGAGTAGCCGCGTTTGATTGCGATGCGCCGTCAGTCCAAGAATGGCGGAACGCATCGCTCGTATTGAAGAAGCGGGGATGCCGGCAAGGCATCCCCGCTTCTCGTTATGCAATGCGAGAGAAACGTTTGATTAGATGACAGGCACCTCCTTATTCGGCCGATTGGTTCGGAGCATCCGACACACCGAGCGATTCGCCCGCCCCGGCGGATGTCACGCTCAGCACCGCTTTGGGCTTGCGATTGCGACGCACGCGGATCACCATCCATGCAATCGAGGCTGCGATAAGCAGCACCAGCACGCCCGTCACGATCCAGACGAGCCACTCCCACAAAGCCGGCTCATATTTCAACGAATCGCCAGGAGCGATTCCGTTCATCGCATTGGAATTCACGGTGGTGTACAGGATGTTGTGCATGGCATTGCGCATATTCCGCACTGAGGCCGCGCTGGTGGTGTCGGACATAGGCTTCAGAGCCTTCCAAGTCAGCTGCAGATCCGTACCGCTCGCTATGGCCTGATCGGGAGACATGTAATCGCTCAACGAGAAATCAGTGATAACGGTGCCCGCGAAGCCCCATTCGCCGCGCAATACGTCGGTACACAACGCATGCGAACCACCGGTCCACGTATTGCCGATTCGGTTGAACGAACTCATGATGCCGAGCGTGCCCATGGTGGCGGTCTCACGCTGGCCGCTTTCGGTGAGATAAGGCACCGAAACCTCCGCGTTTTTGACCACGATTTCAAACGGCTTGAGATAGATTTCACGAATGGTTTGCTCATCCGCCCAAGTCAGGATGCCGTTTCGGTCACGATTGGTCTCCTGATCGTTAAGCGCAAAATGCTTGGTATACGTGTACAGTCCCTTTTCCCCAGCGCCATTGGTCACTTCCGTGGCAAGCACGCCAGACAAAACCGGATCCTCTGAGTAGTACTCGAAATTACGCCCCGCGAAAGGCGAACGATGGAGATTCACAGCCGGCGCATACCATCCGTTGATTCCCAACGTCAGAGCCTCGTCTCCTGCGGCCTGGCCGAGCTTATGGGCAATCTGGGTGTTCCATGTCTGACCGATCAGCGCGGCCGTCGGAAATGCACTGCCGTGTCTGTCCGGGTTGATGAATGAGCTGAAACCCGCAGGCCCATCGAAATCGACGGCTCCCGGTTTGCCGACGCTGGTGACGCCGCCCGTACGATATGCTCCGTCAAGAATCACATCCTTCATCTCATCGACCGTGAGCTGGTCCAGAAGCTGATCCCATAACTCGTCGTCGTAATCCTTGCCTCTCAGCGAAGACAACTGCACATCGTTGTCGGCACCTGTGGTGGGCATTTCCGCACTCGATTCGGCGTTGACGCTGATGGCATCGTAGCCTTGCAATGCGGCAAGCGTCTCCTCAGAGGCGGTCATATCCGCCTCATCGGGAAACTGCGGGAACGTTCCGGCGAAGTCGGCGCGGGAAAGCACGGTCTTGCTTCCCTCCAGAAAAGGTTCGGACACATCGTCGAACAGGTTGACGGCCGCCGTTTCATCGCTGCCGCGCGCATTGCCTTCCCCATAAACCACGGTCTGCTCAACCGTGTAATCGATTGCCGGAACGCCATCCTTGAGATGGTGGGAGTCGGTTTGCAGCTTGATTTGATAGGCACCGGCTTCGAGCACATAGGATCGCGCATCACGATAGTCATAGGAGGCCATCTGCTCGACCGGCATCGACAATTCCACGGTTTCAGACTCGTCCGGTTCCAATTCGTCCGTCTTGACGAAATCCGCGAGCACCACATGCGCTTTTTCGATTCCGCCAACGGTGTAGGGCGCGGTGTAATACATCTGCACCACATCTTTGCCTGCGACATCGCCGGTATTGGTCACTTTGACTTGCAATTCGATGTCACCGTCCACGTCACCGAGCTCCTGGCCCACCACTTCCCAGTCGAAGGTGGTGTAGCTCAGGCCGTATCCGAACGGGTACACGACGGCCGTGTCATAGTCGATGAACCCTTCTTCTGCGGCCGTTTCGTAATAGCGGTAGCCGTAGTAGATTCCTTCCTCGTAATTCACGAAATACCCTTCGGAATCCTCGGAATCGTTCGTGTACTCGTTATTGCCGAAGTTCACGAATGTCGGATCCTGCGTGAAGTCCGCGGCGAACAGGTCGACGGTGTGGCCGGACGGATTCACCTCGCCGGACAGGATTTTGCCGATGGCGCTGAAACCGGTGGCACCCGGGGCACCGGTCTGCACGATCGCGTTGATCTCCGGATCATCCTCCAATTCGCCGAGTTCCAGCGACGTGGAGGCGTTCACCAGCACGATCACCTTGTCGAAATGCTGCTTGGCAAGGGCGATCTGATCCTTCTCGTCTTGGTTGAGTTCGAGAATATGCTGTCCTTCGACGTAGTTCTCGTCCCAGCCTTCCATATCGCGGGGCAGATCGCCGCCTTCGCCGCCCACACGTCCGATCACCACAATGCCCGCGTCGGAGTATTCCTCGAAGGAATTCAGCGACTCCTGCGAATACTGGTCCACCGGCATCTCGCCGATATAGTACGTGGACTCGTCCTGTCCGGACAGGAAGGAGATGGAGATACGGCCGCCGTTTTCGGTGGAATGCTCCTGCGCATACGCGTAAAGCTCGTCGTAAGGAACCGGATTCACCTCATATCCCGCATTTTCCAGGCCCGTTTTAATATCGATGACCTCGTCCGTTTCCGTATGACCGGAACCTGTGCCACCATAAATCGGATCTGCGGCGCCACGGCCCAGTAGCGTGACTTTGCCTGAATTCAACGGCAATGTGCCGTCGTTCTTCAACAGCACCATACCTTCATCGGAGATCTCATTGATCACGCCCGTGGAGGCCGCCATAGCCTCCTCAATGGTGTCATATTTCCGCTCGTAGTATGTGGTGTCCCAATCGTCCTTCTCGCTTGTGCTTTGGGGGACATACGCACCGGAACCCGCATAGTTCTCAAGAGTGCTGTGGAATGTACCGATGACGATGTTGGCCACCAATGTGAATACGGTAAGCACCACCACCAGTGGAATCCACAAGGCGAGGAACACCTTGTTCGACATTTTCTTCCTCATTGTTTTCGACGCCGCCACAATCGATCTCCTTCTGCTCATGAATCGGCCTCATCGCTGATATGGAAGTCGAATCGCA
Source organism: Bifidobacterium eulemuris (assembly GCF_014898155.1). NCBI lineage: Bacteria > Bacillati > Actinomycetota > Actinomycetes > Bifidobacteriales > Bifidobacteriaceae > Bifidobacterium > Bifidobacterium eulemuris. The sequence continues at coordinate 1,722,337 of NZ_CP062938.1, forward strand.
AGATTCCGTCCTGTGTTTCGACACAGCTTTACTGTATGGGCCATAAGCAGGGCGACTCTTGGAAGAACGCACGAACTGCAGGCAATCACGCACGGACTGCTCGCCGCGCATACAACGTCTACGGCAAGGGCAGAACAATCGACAACTCGAACACCCCGTCTTGCGCGCGCACCGTCATCTGACCTTGATGGCGTCGCACCTGGTCGGCAATGGAACGCATGCCAAAACCGTGGTAGCGTCGGTCGCCTTTGGTGGTGACCGGAAGACCGTCTTCGAACGACAGCTCTCCTTGATAGAAATTCCGTTCCTCAATCGATAACATTCCACCCGCGGTTTTCACCGTTATATCAACAACTCGTTGATCGACATCATCCAGATGTTCCACCGCTTCGATGGCATTGTCGAGAATATTGCCGAACAAGGAGTACTGGTCCGAGTCGTCAAGGAATCCTAAAGCACGGCCATCCGCCATGCAACTCAATGTGATGCCATGTGCGGAACAGTACAGACTTTTTTCAGTGAGAATCACATCCAACGCCTCGTTACCCGTCTGGAAGATCGCATCATACACGCGCAGGCTATCCTCCGCCTTACGCACCGCCGCCGCAGAAGGAGGCACACCATCGCGCGCGTACAACGAAGCCACTGATTTACGAAAATCGTGGCATTTGACGTTAATCAGATCGATGGTTTCTTTGGAAAGTTCGTAGTGCTCTCGCTTCAGCCTATCCATCTGACGCAGCAACAGCAGGTCGGCTTGCAGACGATCGTTGGCCGACACCAGCAGCAGCACCAGCAAACTCAGCAGAGAGCACAGCAGATCATAGAAGAACATTGCGGCGGATACCGACGCGGGCAACGATTGAATCAACACTTGATTCAGAACAATGATCAGCAGCAGCACCAAAACGCTCGCCAAAACCCACACTTTGCCGTCGCGGATTCTGTCATGACTGACGCGGAACCGCCGCCCGATAAACATATACGCCAGCGCATACGCGAAAGCGAACACCAGCAGTCTGGGAACTCCCCAACCCCAGGAGTAACTTTCTTCAACGCTCCAGCCTGCGGCGAAACACGCCACCATCACCACATCGGAAACGATGTGCTGCACCGCATAGCCCAGCACCACCACAATTATCGATTCCAGCCAAGTTGCACGCGCGCAACAGCGAATAAGCACGACAACCACAATCGCGCACAATATGTGATATGTCACCACACGGTCAGGATTCCACGCATAGAAGCCCTCCGATGGAGTGAGAAACAGCGGCATCGACGCCGCGCACGCCACAGCCGCCATGGGAATCGCAAGCAGCCGCCAAGACCTGCGCCAGCCGATTCCGCCGGAGAACACGGCAGTGGCGCAAAGTAACTCAATGACGAAAGAATTCCACATCATCCCCGCCCTCCGTAATAGTCGGCGAGCGCCTGCATGAGGGGCTTCTTCTTCGCGCGGCTGATAGGCAGTCTGTTCCCGCCGACGATCACCTCGTCGCCGACCACGGCTTTGACCCATTCGAGGTTGACCAGGCAGTAGCGGTTGCAGGGTGCGAAGTTCGCCTCGGCGAGCGATTCCGTCGCCTCCTTGAGGCTACTCCACACCTTCCATGCGCCGTCGGCCGTGTGGTAGGTCACCTCATGGCGCATAACCTCCACGTACTGAATATCGTGCGACGAGAGGAAGTGCGTCTCGCCTTCGATGGAGAGGGTGACGGTCACGTTCCGTCGTTGGGCGACCAGTTCCTCGATTTTGCGCATTTTGAGCGCGAAGGGGAAGTATTTCAACGGTTTGAGCAGGTAGCCGATGGCGTCCACGTCATAGCCGGTGGCGGCGTAGCGCACCACTTTTGTGGTGAAGACCAGCACCACATGCGCGTCGAGCTCGCGCAGGCGCGTCGCGACCTCCATGCCGTCCATGCCGGGCATGTCGACGTCCAGGAAGATCACGTCGAATTGCGCGGAATATTGGTTGAGGAAGGACTCGCCGTCGGCGTAACGCGTGATGGCGTAGCGCGAGGAGTCACGCTCGTAGTACCGGTCCACGAGTTCCGTGGTCTGCGCGGCGTCGGCGGCCTCGTCATCCACGATCGCGATAGTGACCACAGGCGCTCCTCTCCGCTCCGCCGCCGACCCACGATTGTCGGCATGTTCGCATTATATGCGGCGATTGGGAGGTTTCCTTCGCCATCTTCAGCGAAGCAAAGCCTCCTTCCCGCCCGTCATCTCCAGTGAAGCAAAGCCTCCCTCCACTCGTCATCCTGAGCGAAGCGGAGCGGAGTCGAAGGATCTCCATGAACAAGAGATTCCTCGACTCCGCTCGGAATGACAGGATAGGTTCCATCCGGGATGGGGAATCTACCCACTGAATATGATGCGCAAGAGGCGGGTTCCTTGTGGGCGCCCCGCCCCTTGCGGAGAGAAACGGAAAGGTACGTTTACTTACTGCGCGGCCTCCGCCTTGGCGAGACGCGCGGCCTTCTTCGCGGCCTTGCGGTCGCGGCGGGCCTGCTTGCGCGCGGCCTTGCGGGCAATCGTCTTCGGCAGCCAACGCCACACGGAGAAGAAGAGCAGCAGGGCGATCAGCAGCGCCAGCACCACGTTGATCACAATCTGGACCACGGTGATCGTGTACATGCCTTGCTTGAGTTCGCTGCCCGGCATGGCGCCGTTCATCGCCTTGGAGTTCGCGACGGTGTACAGCACGCGGTGCGCGGCGTCACGGGCGTACTTGTAGGTGGCCGAATCGGTCCAGTCGGGCTCGTATCCCGTGGGGTCGATCACCTGCTGGGTGAGCTTGGTGTCGGCACCCGCCTCCCACATCTGGTAACCGTTCATGAACACGCCGGTGTTCGCGTTGTCGGTGATCACCATGCCCTGGAATCCCCATTCGTTGCGCAGCACGCCGCCGATCAGCGAGTAGGAGCCGCCCGTCCAGGTGGCGCCGATGCGGTTGAACGCCGACATCACGGCCTTGCTGGCGGGGGTGGTGCGGGTGGCGTTCTCATAGGTGCCGTCCGCGTTGCGCTGAACATAATTGAGCTCGACGTCATCGACCTTCATGCACATTTCGAAGGGCTTCAAGTAGATCTCGCGGATCGCCTGCTCGTTGGACCAGGTGGCCAGGCCGTACTGCCCTTCGCGGTCGCCGCGGTGGTTCTCCTGGTCGTTGAGCGCGTAGTGCTTGATATAGGCGTACACACCCTTGGTCGCGGCGCCGTAGACCTCGCGCGAAGCGACGGTGCCGGAGAGGAACGCGTCCTCCGAGTAGTACTCGCCGTTGCGCCCGGAGAACGGGGTGCGGTGGATGTTCATGGAGGGCGCGTACCAGCCGTCCGCGCCGCCCAGCAGCGCCTCATTGCCGATCATCTCGCCGTAGTCCTCGGCCAGCTCCTGGTTCCAGGTCTGCGCAAGCATCATGACGACGGGGAAGGTTTTGCCGGTGCCTCCGTACACCAGACCCGCCGCGCTGTCGGCGTCGATGTTGAACGGCTTGCCCACGGATTCGATGGCGTTGACGCCGTAGCCCGCGTCCAGCAGCAGCGATTCGTAATCCTCTTCGCTCAGCTGATCCAGCAGATCGTCCCATTGCGCGTCGTCGAAGTCGAGTCCACGCATGTCGATCAGGCTCAGACCGTTCTCTTCGCCGTACACGGGGGTGTCGGTGATGGAATCGCGGTCGATGGGCGTGCCGGAGTCGGTGCCGTCCAATTGGGCGAGAAGCTCGTCGCTGGCGGTTTTCACCCACAGGTATGACGCGGGCGTGCCGTCGGCGTTCTCGCCGTTGACCTCGTTGCCCCACGTGCTCACCACGTCGGATGCTTCGCCGTCGTGGGTGGGGAAGGTGCCGACCCAGTCGTTGCGCGTGAGGTACGTGGCGTCGCCCGCGGCGTCGTCGAAGAGGTTCGTCACTTCGGCGTCAGTGTCGGAATCGTTCGCGTAGGTGGTCACGTCCACATCGGTGTTCTCGGCGGTGTAGGTCTCCACGAAAGCGGGATCGCCGACCTCGCCGACCACGCCGTCCGCCGCGGTCATGCCCTTGTCGGCCAGGATGTTGTTGATGGCCGCATGCGCGTCGGAGGCGGCGGTGATGCGGTAGTCGCCCGCGTCGAAGATGTAGGTTTTCGCCGTGGTGTAGTCGTAGGACTTGAGCTGCTCCTTATCGAAGGTGACGGTGACCGTCTGGCTTTCGCCGGGGGCGAGCTCGTCCGTCTTGCCGTAGCCGACCAGCGCGACCGAGGGCTTCTCCACCTTGTTCGCCTTGTCGTAGCCCGTGTACGGGCTTTGCGTGTAGAGTTCCACCACGTCTTTGCCGGCCACGTCGCCCGTGTTGGTCACGGTGACTTCGGCGGTGAACTCGTCGCCGTCGCGGGTCAGCTCATAGTCGCTCCACTCGAATTCGGTGTAGCTCAGGCCGTATCCGAAGGGGTAGAGCACCTCAGTGGCATAGTCGTAGTCGCCTGCGTTGCCTTGGCCCAGCACCGCGTCCTCGTAACGGGTCTCATAGTATTTGTAGCCCACGTAGATGCCCTCTTCGTAGGTCACATAGTTGTACTTGGTCAGCTCGCCGTTCTCATCGACGTACTGGTAGTCGCCGAAATTCTGTGCGGCCGGTGAGGCGAGCGCGTCCGTGGCGTAGGTATCGACGGTGCGACCGGAGGGGTTGATGTCGCCGGCGAAGATCTTCGGCAGCGCGGTGGTGAATTCCTGCGAATAGACGATGGCTTTGATGTTCGGATAGTCCGCCACCCAGTCCAGATCCAGCGTGGCGTTGGATTTGACCAGCAGCACCACCTCGTCGAAGTTGGAGTTGAGATAGTCCAGCAGTTCCAGCTCGGTGGAGTCGGGTTCCAGATAGGTTTTCGCCTGATCCTCCGGATTGTCGGCATGGTTGACCATGGAACGCGGCATGTCGCGGCCCTCGCCGGCGACGCGGCTGAACACGAAAACGGGCAGGGTGCCCTCGGCGGAGTCGAGCAGGCCGGCTTCGCTTTCCAGCGCGGACAGCGGCGCCTCGTTGATGCTGAAGTCCTCGTCGTCGCCGAAGCTGATGGAACCTGAGGCGAGGCCGTAGTCCTTGCCGTTGCCGTTTTCGTAATAGTCCGCCAACGTCTGGTTGACGGAGAACCCATCTTCAGAGAACACGGAGGTCACCGTGGCGCCTCCACCGAAGCCCGCGCTGGACATCGTGCTGGGACCGCCCGCGCTGCTGGCGCCGAAGAAGCTGAGCGTGCGGCTGCGTTCGATCGGCAGCGTCTGGTCGTCGTTCTTCAGCAGCACGGTGCCTTCGCCGGCGATCTGCTCGGCCATCTCGTCTTCGGCGGCTTTGATGGACTCGCTGTCGTAGTCGGCCTTGTTGTAGTCCAGATCGACGTTCGTCGTATCCACGGCGGAGTTGTCGAAATGCTGGTTGATGCCTCCGATGAATGAGTTGCCCATCTTGCTGTACTGCGGCACCAGCGAATTCACCAGCATCATGGCTATGGCCAGCACCACCGCCAAAAGCACGCTTACCACGGTTTTGACGATGCGGCCGACCAGAGCGAGCGTTTTCCCGTTCATGTTCGTCTCCTTGTCTCATGGTCTTCCGACCAACTTCGGCCGGAAACGCCCGCGTTCGGCGACGTACCATTCGTCGGAGAATCCGCATGCCACCTCGCATCAGGCTGATGACTCCATTGTGCGAGCGTGAAAACAGGCGGAAGCGGTTTTCGAATAACCTGTAGATTTCGCGTTATGGATGACGCAGAGACACCCGGCGGGGCAGCGTCGACCTCCTATTGCAGCGGAAGCAGTATGTCCACGGAGAACACCCCATCGGCGGCGTCAACCGTCAGCACGCCATCATACTGTTGGGCGATCATCCGCATCGAACGCATGCCGAACCCGTGGTAGCGATGGTCCGATTTGGTGGTTCGCGGCAGGCCGTCGTCGAACAGCAGGTCGGCCTCATACGGATTCTCGACATGGATCAGCAGCATGCCCTTCTGCTCGCATACGGACATGTCGATATACCGGCGGTCCGGGTCGTCGATCGCGCTGACGGCCTCCATGGCGTTGTCGAGAGCGTTGCCGAACAGCGCGTAGATATCGGCGGGCTTCATAAAGCCGATTCGGGAGCCGTCGATCATACGCTCGAACCGGATGCCGCGCTGTTCGCAGATCCGCGACCTATTGGCCAGCAGCACGTCCAGAGCCTCGTTGCCGGTGCGCACCGCGGAATCATAGATGCCGACCAGCCCGTTCAGTTCGTCGATCTCCTCTTGGGAGATTCGCCCGCCCAACATGGTGAGCTGTTTTTTGAGGTCATGCGTTTTGATGTTGATCAGGTCGATGGTCTCCTTGTCGGCGGCGAGCTGCGATTGCTGTTGGCTGAGCAGACTGCGCAGCACCGCGCCGTCGCGTTCGGCCGATTCCCGCCCGGCGATTACGGCCAGCAGCGCCAGCACGAACGCGCAGGTCACCAATCGGGTGAGCATGATCAGCGTGGTCACCCCGTCGGGGAGTCCTTGGAATGTGGCGAACAGACAGGAGAACACATTGACGCACAGCAGCAATCCCACGAACAGCAATAGCACGCCGTGACCAGCCATCTGCTCGGGAAGCCGCTCCAAAGGACGGACGAACACCCGGTATCCCAAGAACGTCGTCATCATAGACAATACGAAGAACGCGACTTTACCCTGCCATTGCTGCGCATCCGACCATGGATCGGGCAGCATCCGAGCAACGATCAACGCCAGGCAGTACACGAAATGCTGCATCGCCACGGCGGCCGCGGTATAGAAAACCGCCAGTCTCCTGCCGATGACGAAACACATGCGAATCGTCAGATAGCACAGCGCATACAGCACGATGAAACGCACGATGGGCAGCATCACGGATGCGTACCGATGCGACGCGGACATATCCGAAGCCGCCGCAGGCAACGACGCGGCGGCCCGATACAACTGCATATAGGAGGGGAAATGGAACCACACGTACGTGCCCGCCGCCACCGCGACGGTCGCCGATACCATCGCACATGCCCGCAGCGCGAATCCCGGACGCTTCTGGGACTTCCACACGAACAGTCCGGCACACAGCAGCAACTCGAAAATGAAGCCGTTGAGGAACGGCATCACCACGTTCAATCCGATGTCAGTCACCGCAGCCAGCGCGTCAGGAAGCATGGCCCCTCCCATAACCCTTGGCCAGCGCTTCCAGGAACGTCTGACGGAAGGAGCGACCGATCGGCAGTTCCGTGCCGTCGGCGAGCGTGACTGCGGAGGCGCCCACCGAGGCGATATGCCGCTGGTTGACCAGATACGGGTTGGCGCACCGCAGGAATCCGCGCCCGCCAAGCTCGCCCTCCACTGATTTCATACTGCCGTTCACCGTGACCACACCGGCGGATGTGTGGTACGCCAGACTTCTGCCATGCACCTCCACATACGTGATGTCGCGCAGCAGCAGGCGCTGCGTGCCGCCGCGGTGCGCCACAAGAACCGACTCCGCATCACGGTTGCGCAGCTGGACGGCGCGCTCAATCCTACGGTCCACTTCAGCCGCGGAGAAGGGTTTGAGGATGTAGCTCAACGCATCCACCTCATAGCCTTGGGCCGCGAACTGGGCCATATTCGTCACGAAGATCAGCACCGCGTCATGGTCGATCTCACGAAAACGGTGGGCCGCTTCCATACCATCCATATGCGGCATCTCGATATCCATGAACACAACGTCCCACTCGCCGGCCCTCAACGTTTTCAGAAACCCGACCGGATCCTCGAACACCGCCGTATCGAACGCGATTCCGTCATGCTCGTCGGCGTACCGGCGCAGGCAGGCAAGCAGCTTGTCGGCGGCATCATCCTCATCCTCGACCACAGCGACTCTGAACATCCCGGCCTCCGCTCCCTCGCACGCGTCGTTCGCCCTCCCTCCACAATACCGCGCCCAAGATGGCGATCGCCTCCGTGAGACTGGCTTCATACCTTCCACGCGCCGTCTGTCCTGTAGTAGACCACCGTGGCGCGCATCTCCACGTTTGCCGCTTCTGGAGACAAATCAAAACTTCAGCATACTAAAGTTTGGGCTGTATCTTTATAAGAAACTACAGTATACTGAAGTTATTGAGCTGAAAGTAGCGAAAACTCCAGTATGGAGGAGGTACGAGGACCATGCGCATCGCAAGGAACGACTTGCTCCGGCAAGTGTTGTCGTATCGGGACACCAGTTTCGTCAAAATACTGGCAGGCGTGCGGCGATGCGGCAAATCCACATTGCTCGCCATGCTGGAACAAACCCTTCTCGACGACGGCGTTCCGCAACACAACATCTTCTCCAGAAAACTCGACGATATCTGGCTGCCCATCGACTATGACGCCGAAACCCTGTTGGATGAGGCGCGCAAGGCCATCACCGCCAGCGATGACAGCCGACCGTTCTACGTGTTGCTCGACGAGGTGCAGGAGATCCCCCGCTGGGAACTCGTGGTCAGAAAACTGCAGGCACGCCCCAACACGGACATCTACATCACCGGCTCGAATTCGACGCTGCTTTCCGGCGAACTGGCGACCCATCTGACCGGACGGTATGTGCAGATCCATGTATACCCACTATCGTTCAAGGAGTTTCGCGAAACCGGGTGGGGCACGACCGACGACGACCTGTTCCAGCGCTATATGAGATATGGCGGCATGCCCGTGTTCGTGAACGACGACATCCAGGATCAGCCGCGCATCATCAGCGCCCTCAACGACGTCTACGAGTCCATCGTCAACAAGGACGTCATCCAGCGATACGGTTTCCGGGACGCCGCCACCGTGAGGAAAATCGCGCGCTATCTGTTCTCCACATCCGGCAATCTGTTCTCATCATGGAATGTGTACAACGCGCTCAAATCCTCCGGTGTGAGCACGACGTTCACCACCATGGAAAACCAGATCGAGGCTTTGAAAAACGCGTTCGCCATCTACGACGCCGAGCAAACCGCGGTCAGAGGCAAGGCGCTGCTCCGCCCCCAGCGCAAGTTCTACCCGGTGGACAACGGACTGCGGAACCTCGTCAATCATTTCGCCGATTCCGACCACGGCGCCCAGCTTGAGGGCATCGTGTTCATGGAACTGAAGCGCCGCGGCTATGACGTCAGCATCGGCAAAACATCGGATGGCGAAATCGACTTCGTCGCGCAACGGGCCGACGAGCGCATCTACATACAGGTCACGCTCAGCATGCTCGAGGAATCGACCCGCGCGCGCGAACTGCGGCCGCTGCTTGGGCTGTCCGACGCGTACCCCCGCATGGTGCTCACTCTAGACAGATTCAGCGCCGGAACGACCGAACAAGGCATTCGCATCGTCAACGCCGTGGATTGGCTTTTGGAGGCGTAGCAACCATAAATGCGGGCACCTTGCAGACGATCCAGTCACCAAACGAGATTGAGTTTGGTGTGTCGGATTTGCCAGACGAAGCCAATTTTCCACACCAAACTCGAGAATCAATCGTTCTACCCGAATCCGGCTCGACACCCCGCCACACCAAACTCGAGAACCCGGCCTGTATGCCCCTCATCATCACAAACGAAGCCGCACAACCCAGTCCGCAACGGTGGATTCACGACCGCGAGGCGACGAGGGAAATCTGGACGGTGAACACCGGCGGTTCGGCGGTGACCAGGATGTCGCCGCCGTATCGACGGGCGATATGGCGGATGCTTTTGAGGCCGAGACCATGCGAGGCGGCATCGGCCTTGGTGGTGACCGGCAGACCGCCTCTCATCTCGACCGCCCCCTCGAAATGGTTGTCGACGGAGATGACGATAAGATCGCCGTGCTGGCGCGCGCTGGCCGACACCACGCGCTTGTCGGGATCGTCGAACCGCATCACATAGTCGATGGCGTTATCCAACGCGTTGCCGAGCATGGTGTACAGATCCACCACGTCGATCGCATCCCAATCGCAGCCGCCGAGCATGCAGGAGAGACGCACCCCGTGCTGCGTGCAGAAGAAATTCCGTTCGGTGATCAGCGTGTCCAACGCCTCGTTGCCGGTATTGGCGATCGAATCGTACAGATTCAACGCCTGCTGCACCTCGCGCACCATCTGTCTGCGCCGCTCGTCGCCGGCGAATTCCAGCGCCGCCACCTGATGTTTGAGGTCGTGCGTTTTGTGGTTGATGAAGTCGATGTTCTCGGTGAGCGTGCGGTACTGCCTCGTCTTCTGTTCGGCCAGCAGATTGAGCATGGCGCTTTCCTGCTGCAGTGTGGCGGTGCGGTAGATCGTGTATTGGAACACGAGGATGACGATGGCGATCACGCCGGCGGTGGTGGCGCTGAACCGCTGGATGACGTCCAATCCCTCGTCGGGGCCGATGCGCGCGAGCAGATTCGGCACATGCCGTTCGTTGATGCTCATCGATATGCCGGAGATGGCGCTGAGTATGGTGTAGTTCACCACATACAGCGCGCACAGACGCCAATCCTCCTGACCGGAGGGGATGATGTCGCGATCGAACACCGGTGCGATGAACCGGGCGGCCAATGCGAGGAACAGCGCGTAGATGACCACGCAGATCGCCATATAGGCCAACGGATGCCGGTCGCTGAACTGCGGCAGCAGCACCACGAACAGCCAGTTGTGCACGAAGGCGGTGACGAACCGTTCCACGCATACGCCCAGCAGCCAACGCGACATCGCATTCGTCCAGGAGATGTCGCGGCAGCAGACCACGACGAGCAGCGCCCACAGGAACGTCAGGAAGATCCAGACGCGCGCGAACAGGAACGGACTGACGCCGCCCCAGCCTCCGCCGGAGGTGGCGACCAACCCGATCGGCTGGATCACGGACAGCCCGACGCCCAGCAGCAGACAGACGGCCAGGCGGCCCCGATACCAGCGCCGTTTCGGCGCGCCGCGCGAGAAGATCCACACGGCGGCCAATACGGTGAACACGAAGCGGAACGCGCTGAAGAACGTGCACACGGTGCTCAGATTCCAGGGGAACAGACCACTCATAGCGGCCTGCCGCTCATCGCCGTGAGATAGGCCTGCATCAGTCCGGCCTTGTAGGTTCTGCCGACCGGAAGCGTCGCGCCGGCGCAGGTGACGGTCGATGCGGCGAGGGTGTCGATATGCCGCAGATTGACGAGGAAGCTTTTGTGGATGCGGTAGAAGCCGTGCGGCGCCAACGCCTCCGCCTGCCCGTTGATGCTGCCGCGCGCCTTGTGCACGCCTTCGACCGTATGGAACAGCAGATAGTGGTCGAGCACCTCGACGTAATGGATGTCGCCCACCGACACCGAACGCATGCCGTCGACGGTGTCGATGGCGACCACGGCGTCGGCGCGGCCGTGAGCCAGACGCCTCGCCTTGGTGAATTTCAGCGCGAAATCGTAGTACGACAGCGGTTTGAGCACATAGTCCGCGGCCGCCACCTCATATCCGTTGATCGAGTACTGCGCCATATTGGTGACGAACACGATGGTCACATCCTCGTCCAGAGCGCGGATCCGACGGGCGGTGTCCAATCCGTCGGCGCCGGGCATCTCCACATCCAACAGCAGCATGTCGTAGCGCCCGCGTTCGTAGTCGAGCAGCAGCGCGTCCCCGCTGGGAAAATCGTCGACATCCAGTTCCAGCGTATGCTCGTGCGCATACCGCCGGCAATAGTCGCGCAGGGTCTCGCGCATCCGCGTCTCATCGTCCGCGATGGCGATGCGCATGGCCTCCCGCATGCCCGCTCACCTCCTTTGGCGTGGCCTATGCCACCACCCACCATGGTAGCGTCCGTTCCCCGCATGCGCTGGCCCGCACGGGGTGTTCACGTCCAAAATCGGTTGTTCGCGACAAAGCGGCGTTCGCCCGCGTCCGGATTTTTTACGATGGCACCACCCGCTTCCAATGAAGGAAGACGCTATGAGAGCAAGGAGTGAATCATGAACGATTCGCAGCGCACAGGCAAGAAACCGCTGCCGTTGCCGGTTTCCATAGGCATGATCGTCATCGCGGTCATTCTGGCGGTGGCCACGGCCATCGGCAACGTGTACGCCAACAAATACTCGGATCTGATCTCGGTGTATTTCAACCAGCCGACCTCCAAAGTGGTGTCGGCGGAGAATGAGACCACCGAACATTTCACATCGGATTACGCCTCCGACGAGGAGCGCGAGGCCGCGCTGGGAGAGATCGGCACGGATATCACGCGTGAGGGCGCGACGCTGCTGAAGAACGAAAACGACGCGCTGCCGCTGGCCACCGGCGCGAGGATCTCCGTTCTGGGACAGAACTCCGTCGACACGGTGTACGGAGGCGGCGGTGCCGGCTCCATCGATGCCTCCCAGGCGGGAACACTGCTGCAGTCCTTCGAGGACGCCGGTTTCGATGTGAACCAGACGCTGGTCGATTTCTACGAGAACGGCGCGGGCAAGGACTATCGCAAAACCGCCACCAATTCGTATGGCGAGGGCGAGTTCGCGGTGAACGAGGTGCCGGTCGACGTGTATACGGATGAGGTGCTGGACTCCTTCTCGTCGTATGATGACGCCGCCGTGGTGGTGATCGGCCGCTCCGGCAGCGAAAGCCAGGATCTGCCCTCCGAACCGCTGGCGTCGGGCTACACCTATCTGCAGTTGGATGATGACGAGCGCGCGATGCTTGAGATGGCCGCCGAGCATTTCGACACCGTGGTGGTGCTGTTGAACACGCAGAACCCGATGGAGCTGGAGGCCCTGGAAAGCGACGACGTCGACGCGGTGCTGTGGATCGGCGCGCTCGGCCAGACCGGCGCCACGGCGGTGGGCGAGGTGCTCAACGGCACCGTGAATCCCTCCGGACATCTGCCCGACACCTACGCGACCGACCTGGCGTCGGCGCCGTCCATGGCGAATTCCGGATCCTATACCATCACCAACAGCACGGAGGCCTTCTCCACCAACTACATGGCCTACGCCGAAAGCATCTACGTGGGCTACCGCTACTACGAGACCCGCTATGAGGATGTGGTGCTCGGCAACGAGGACGCCGCGAACTACGACTACACCACGCAGGTGGCGTACCCGTTCGGATACGGCCTGAGCTACACCGACTTCGAGTGGAGCGACTATGAGATGAACGAAACCAGCGACGGCTTCGACGTGTCTGTGACGGTCGCGAACACCGGCGACGTGGCGGGCAAGGATGTGGTGCAGGTCTACATGCAGTCGCCCTACACCGACTACGACAAGGACAACGGCATCGAGAAGGCTTCGGCCGAGCTGGTCGGCTACGCCAAAACCGGCGAGATCGAGCCCGGCGAAAGCGAAACCGTCACCGTGCATGTCGACAAGGAGTCGATGAAGGTCTACGACGCCGAGGGCGAAGGCACCTACATCGTCGACGCGGGCGACTACTACTTCGCGGCCGGCAGCGACGTGCACGAGGCGCTGAACAACATTCTGGCGGCCAAGGGCTATGGCGTGGACGACGGCATGGACGCCGAAGGCGACGCCTCGTTCGCGGCGAAAACCACAGTGCATACGCAGGACAACCGCACGTACGCCACCTCCGCGGCCAGTGGCAACGAGATCACCAACCAGTTCGAGGACGTGGATCTGACCACCTACGACGACTCCTTCACCTACCTGAGCCGTTCCGACTGGACCGGCACCTGGCCCGACACCTACGCCGACGGCACCTGGACCGCGCCGCAGGAGTTCGTGGACGCGCTGGCCGTCGACACGACCACCACCGAACCGGAGTCCACGCCGGTCACCGATACGCAGAATTCCTCCTACGGGGAGCTCAACGTGTCCATGCTGATGGACACCGACTATGACGACGAGGCCTGGGACGCGCTGATCGAGCAGATGAGCGTCGACGAGCTCGACGAGCTGGTGCGCGTCGGCGGCTACGCCACCAAGTCGGTGGACTCCACCCAGCTTCCGGCCACGGTGGATAAGGACGGCCCCGCCGGCATCTCCTCCACACTGGTCGGCGGTGAAAACGGCATGGGATACCCGCCTGAAGTGGTGATCGCCGCGACTTGGAACGCCGATCTGGCCGAACGCTTCGGTGCCGCGATCGGCGAGGACAGCATCGCCCTCGGCGTGGCCGTGTGGTACGGTCCGGCCTGCAACATCCACCGTTCCCCCTACGGCGGACGAGCGTTCGAGTACTTCTCCGAGGATTCGTTCCTTTCAGGCGACCTGTGCGCGCAGGTCGTGGCCGGAGCGGCCTCGAAGGGCGTGGTCTCCACGGTGAAGCATTTCGCGCTCAACGACCAGGAGACCAACCGTATGGGACTGGCGGTGTTCGCCAACGAGCAGACCGTGCGCCAGCTGTACCTGAAGCCGTTCGAGATGTCGGTGCGCGAGGGCGGCGCCTCCGCGATGATGGCCTCGATGAACCGCATCGGCTCGCGCTGGACCGGCGGCCATAAGGGCCTGCTGACCAACACGCTGCGCGACGAGTGGGGATTCAAGGGCTTCGTGGTCACCGACCAGGCCTCGTATTCCGTGTTCGCCTACGAGGATCTGCGCGAAGGCCTGGAGGCAGGCACTGATCTGTGGCTCAACACCGACAACGAGCTGTGGAAGCTGTCGGACGCGGAGATGACCGACGGCGTGGTGGCCAACATGCAGCGCGCCGCGAAGAATATCAGCTACGCGCTGTCCCGCTCGAACGCGATGAACGGCTTGTCCGCCAACTCCACCATCGTCAAGGTGACGCCGCTGTGGCGCTGGGGCGTGTACGCGCTTGACGGCGTGGTGACGATCGGCGTGGTGGCCCTGTGCGCCGCCGCCACGATCAGCATCCTGCGCCGCCGCAAGCAGGCGACGCTCACCGTCCAGTCAGACGACGCCGACTCCGCCGACAAGCAGTAACCATCCTTCTCCTCTCATTGCACCAGGGACGCCCCACCAAGGGCGTCCCTTTTTGTGTTACTTCAAGAGCCGCCTGCTTCGTCGTCCTGAGCGGCGGCGCAAGGATCTCCGACACCTATCGGTACGAGAGATTGGCTAGCGTCAACTCGCACAAGGCGACGACTTTTGGTTCCAACGCTTGCCGCAATTCATCCATACCCGGGATGTCCCGATGCGCACGAAACACATCGCTCATCGCATCAGGAATCCTCTCGCCCAAATCCCGCATGAGCAGCAGACATGCATCAGAATCAACATCGGCCTGCTGCGCGAATTTGAGCAACTCTCGTCTACCCACCCATCCAAAACGGTTTTCGCCACCAATGCTCATGGCGAAACGATAATCCTCGCCATACATCAGCCCTGATGCGATGTCATATGCGGGAGCCAAAAGCACCTCGCCGTCATGCAGCAGTACGGAATAGTTTTTCGCATGCGCGTCAGGCGCGCCCATCAGATAGTTGAAGAACAGCAGAAGCAAAAACTGCGTGATGTTATACCCAACATCAGCTCCACCGATTCGTCTGAACAACGAGATGACGTCAACAGCCGTGGGACCGCCTTCGCTCTGATATTTCTTATAGGGCGGAATGCCCAAGGCTTGGCACAAATCCTCCTGATGGACTCGCAGCACCCGACCATGCGCATCAATCAGCCGATCATACCGCTCAACCACAATGGCCGGTTCGCCCTCGAACTCCTCGTATTCCACATGTGCGGCATCCAACTGCAAGACACGCGCCACGCAAAGGCATGCGAATTCATTCAACGCCTGCAATCGCAGATCGGGGATTCCTGGTTTCAGCAGATGAGTGGTCGCCGCGGCTCCCTCGCAAATAAACCACCGGTCATCTTGCTTACGTAATGCGAACTTGGATTGCTGCCCGCCAAGGCTCCAATGTTCCCGACCACTGCCCCAGTCCCTTGAGATTCGTGTGCGCAGCGCCTTGAGTTTGGTCGCAATATCCGCACGGCTCACCGGCACCAAATGCTCCGGCATGGTCATCGCGTCACCTCCTGGAGCGGCGAACTGCACCGCTCCAGGACAATCGAGCCCCATATGTTCCAAAAGCGCGAACGGATTGGCACCGCTTACACCCCATCGCCGACCCATATCATTGCGCACCTCTTCACTGTCGGGAAGCAAGCCCCATAGAAAGGAATCGACGATTCTCTGACGGTAGGCATCGTTGCGCAAAGGCATCGACAGCGATACAGGCGAACCGGCATAACTCGCATCGTATGCGAATGTTCTCCGCCCTGACGCGTCTTGAGTCAGACGCCCCGCGTATTCGTTCTCCACATATACGTTCAAATACGACATGGTCATCGCACACCACCCAGCACTGATTCGTAACGGGATTCACGATTTCTTAGGCGATTGAAGTAATCCGCGATGGCGGCGTCTCGATCATCATCGCCTGCAGCGGACCGCCTCTGGCCATCCGTCGACTCGCTTGCGCCACCGATTGTCATAGAGCCGCCCAGAACTTGGATGGCTTTGAGATACATGTCGAAATGGAAAGACGTATTCGCACCGGACTCGACGTCGATAACCCATTTACGGGAGACATGAATGCGCTCGGCAAGTTCGGCCTGCGTCATCGCGGCCGCCAAACGAGCTTGTTTCAGCGCCTCACCGGCATTACGTGCTGTCCCGATATCCATAATGTAAGTTTAACATTACATTTTAGAATGTATATTTAAAGTGACATCGCCGTTGTGAGACGAAGCACCCCATAAACTACGGTTTCACGTCGCCTCAAAGAAGGCGAAATCGAGTTTGGTGTGTCGGATTCGCCAGACAAGGCCAATTTCGCACACCAAACTCAAAAATCAATCGTTCTACCCAAGCCCGGCCCAACACCCCGACACACCAAACTCGAAATCCGCTCCCAAAACGCCCCCATCAGCACGAACGAAGCCGAACAACCCAGTCCGCAACGGCGGAATCACGATCGCGAGGCAACAAGAGAAATCTGCACAGTGAACACCGGCGGTTCGGCGGCAACCAGGATGTCACCGCCGTAACGCCGGGCGATATGGCGGATGCTTTTGAGACCGAGGCCATGCGAAGCGGCATCGGCCTTGGTGGTTACGGGCAGACCGTCCCGCATCTCGACAGTTCCCTCGAAGTGGTTGTCGACGGATATGACGATAAGATCGCCACGCTGCCGCGCGCTGGCGGACACCACACGCTTGTCGGCATCGTCGAACCGCATCACATAATCGATGGCGTTATCAAGTGCGTTGCCGATGATGGTGTACAGATCCACCACATCGACAGCATCCCAATCGCAGCCACCAAGCATGCAGGAAAGTCGAACGTCGTGCTGTGTGCAGAAAAAGTTCCGCTCGGTGACCAACGCATCCAACGCCTCGCTACCCGTATTAGCAATCGAATCATAAAGATTCAACGCCTGTTGCACCTCGCGCACCATCTGCGTGCGTCGCTCATCGCCGGCGAATTCCAATGCTGCCACTTGGTGTTTGAGGTCATGCGTTTTGTGGTTGATGAAATCGATGTTCTCGCTAAGCGTGCGATATTGCTTCGTCTTTTGTTCGGCCAGCAGATTGAGCATGGCGCTTTCCTGTTGCAATTCCGTAATGTGATAGATCGTGTACTGGAACACGAGGATCACAATGGCGATCACACCGGCTGTAGTGGCGCTGAACCGCTGGATGACAGCCAATCCCTCATCGGAACCGATTCGTGCGAGCAGATTCGGCACATGCCGCTCGTTGACGCTCATGGAAATGCCGGATATGGCGCTGAGTATGGTGTAGTTCACCACATACAGCACGCACAGGCGCCAATCCTCCTGCCCAGAGGGAACGATATCGCGATTGAAAACCGGTGCGACGAACCGGCTGGCCAATGCGAAGAACAGCGCGTAGATAACTACGCAAATCGCCATATAGGCCAGCGGATGCTGGTCGCTGAACTGCGGCAACAGCACCACGAACAGCCAGTTATGCACAAATGCGGTGACGAAACGCTCCACACACACGCCAAGCAGCCAACGTGACATCGCATTCGTCCAAGAGATGTCACGGCAGCACACGATGGTCAGCAACGCCCACAGGAAAGTCAGGAATATCCACAGACGCGCGAACAAGAATGGACTGATGCCTGTCCAACCGTCAGCGGAAGTGTAGACCAATCCAATCGGATGAATCATGGATAAGGCGACTCCCGGCATCACACAGGCCGCCAAACGCCACCAGTACCAGCGACGTTTCGGTATATCTCGCACGAAAATCCATCCTGCGATCAGTACGGTGAACACGAAGCGGAACGAACTGAAGAACGTGCATACAGTGTCCAGATTCAAAACGGACAAATCACTCATAGCGACCTGCCGCTCATCACCGTGAGATAGGCCTGCATCAGTCCGGCTTTATAGGTTCTGCCGACCGGAAGCGTCGCTCCCGCGCATGTGACGGTCGAGGCGGTGAGGGTATCGATATGCCGCAGATTCACAAGAAAGCTTTTGTGGATGCGATAGAAACCGTAGGGTGTCAGTGTCTCCGTCTGGCCGGTGATCACGCCCCGCGCCTTATGCACGCCTTCGGCCGTATGGAACAGCAGGTAATGCCCCAACACTTCGACGTAATGAATATCGCCCACCGAAACCGAACGCATGCCGTCGACGGTATCGATGGCGATCACCGTATCGGCCCTGCCTTGCGACAAACGCCTCGCTTTGGTGAATTTCAGCGCAAAATCGTAGTACGACAGCGGCTTGAGCACATAGTCCGCGGCCGCCACCTCATAGCCGTTGATCGCATACTGCGCCATGTTGGTGACGAACACGATGGTCACATCCCCGTCCTGCATGCGGATTCGACGCGCGGTGTCCAGTCCGTCGGCCCCCGGCATCTCCACGTCCAACAGCAGCATGTCGTACCGCCCGCGCTGGTAGTCGAGCAGCAGCGCGTCGCCGCTGGAAAAATCGTCGACTTCCAGTCGCAGGGCGTGCTCATCCGCATAACGCGCGCAATAGTCGCGCAGAGTCTCCCGCATCCGTTCCTCATCGTCCGCAATGGCGACGCGCATGCTCTCCGGCACCGTCTCCCACCTCCTTTGGCATGAGTCAATGTCAACACCAACCATCGTAGCGGCTGCCAGCTGTGCGAATCATGCTCCAGATAGGGTGTTCACGCCCAAAAACGGTTGTTCGCGACAAGGCGGACATTACTTGCCGCGCTTGTTTTTACGATGACATCGTCCGCTTCCAATGAAGGAAGCCGCTATGAGAGCAAGGAGTGAATCATGAACGATTCGCAGCATAAAAGCAGGAAGCCACTGCCGTTGCCGGTTTCCATAAGCATGATCGTCATCGCGGTCATTCTGGCGGTAGCGACGGCCATCGGCAATGTGTACGCCAACAAATACTCAGATCTGATTTCGGTATATTTCAACCAGCCGACCTCCAAAGTGGTGTCGGCGGAGGATGAGACCACCGAGCATTTCACGTCCGATTACGCCTCCGACGAGGAGCGCGAGGCTGCGTTGGGTGAAATCGGCACGGATATCACACGCGAGGGCGCGACGCTGCTGAAGAACGAGAACGACGCGCTACCGCTGGCCAATGGCGCGAAGATCTCCGTCCTGGGGCAGAATTCCGTCGATCCGGTGTACGGAGGCGGCGGTGCCGGTTCCATCGATGCTTCCAAGGCAGGTACGTTGTTGCAGTCCTTCGAGGATGCCGGTTTCGATGTGAACCAGACGTTGGCTGATTTCTACGAGAATGGTGCGGGCAAGGACTACCGCAAAACCGCCACCAATTCGTATGGCGAGGGCGAGTTTGCGGTGAACGAGGTGCCGGTCGACGTGTATACGGATGAGGTGCTCGATTCCTTCGCCTCCTACAACGATGCCGCCGTGGTGGTGATCGGCCGTTCCGGCAGCGAAAGCCAGGATCTGCCTTCCGAGCCGTTGACGTCGGGCTACACCTACCTGCAGTTGGACGACGACGAGCGCGCGATGCTTGAGATGGCTGCTGACCATTTTGACACCGTGGTGGTGCTGTTGAACACGTCCAACCCGATGGAACTGGAGGCGCTGGAAAGCGACGATGTCGACGCGGTGCTGTGGATCGGCGCGCTCGGCCAGACCGGTGCCACTGCGGTGGGCGAGGTGCTCAACGGCACCGTGAATCCCTCCGGACATCTGCCCGACACCTACGCGACCGATCTGGCATCCGCGCCGTCTATGGCGAACTCCGGATCGTATACCATCGCCAACAGCTCCGAAGCTTTCTCCACCAACTACATGACCTATGCCGAAAGCATCTACGTGGGCTACCGGTACTACGAGACCCGCTATGAGGATGTGGTGCTCGGCAACGAGGATGCCGCGAACTATGACTACACCACGCAGGTGGCGTATCCATTCGGCTACGGCCTGAGCTATACCGATTTCGAGTGGAGCGACTACAAGATGAGCGAAACCGATGATGGCTTCGATATATCCGTGACGGTCACGAACACCGGTGACGTGGCCGGCAAGGATGTGGTGCAGGTCTATATGCAGTCGCCCTACACCGATTACGACAAGTCCAACGGCATCGAGAAAGCCTCGGCCGAACTGGTCGGCTACGCCAAAACTGGTGAAATCGAGCCCGGTGAAAGCGAAACCGTCACCGTGCATGTCGACAAGGAGTCGATGAAGGTCTACGACGCCGAAGGCGAAGGCACCTACATCGTCGATGCGGGCGACTACTACTTCGCGGCCGGCAGCGACGTGCATGAGGCGCTGAACAACATTCTGGCGGCCAAGGGCTTCGACACCGAAGATGGCATGGATGCCGAAGGCGATGCCTCGTTCGCCGCCTCGACCACCGTGCGCACGCAGGACAACACCACCTACGCCACCTCCGCGGCCACAGGCAATGCGATTACCAACCAGTTTGAAGATGTGGACCTCACCGCCTACGACGACTCCTTCACCTATTTGAGCCGTTCCGATTGGACCGGCACTTGGCCCGAAACCTATGCCGACGGCACTTGGCAGGCGCCGCAGGAGTTCGTGAACGCACTGGCCGTCGACACAACCACCACCGAACCGGAATCCGAGCCTGTCACCGACGCGGAGAATTCTTCGTACGGAGAACTCAACGTGTCCATGCTGATGGACACCGACTATGACGACGATGCTTGGAACGCACTGATCGAGCAGATGAGCGTCGACGAGCTCGACGAGCTGGTGCGCGTCGGTGGCTACGCCACCAAGTCTGTGGATTCCACCCAGCTCCCGGCCACAGTGGACAAGGACGGCCCCGCCGGCATCTCCTCCACGCTGGTCGGCGGCGAAAACGGCATGGGATATCCGCCCGAAGTGGTGATCGCCGCGACTTGGAACGCCGACTTGGCCGAACGATTCGGTGCCGCGATCGGCGAGGACAGCATCGCCCTCAACGTGGCTGTGTGGTATGGCCCGGCCTGCAACATCCACCGTTCCCCCTACGGCGGACGAGCGTTCGAGTACTTCTCCGAGGATTCGTTCCTTTCAGGCGACCTGTGCGCGCAGGTCGTGGCCGGGGCGGCTTCGAAGGGCGTGGTCTCCACGGTGAAGCATTTCGCACTCAACGACCAGGAAATCAACCGTATGGGACTGGCGGTGTTCGCCAACGAGCAGACTGTGCGCCAGCTGTATCTGAAGCCGTTTGAGATGTCCGTCCGCAACGGTGGTGCTTCTGCGATGATGGCTTCGATGAACCGCATCGGCTCACGTTGGACCGGCGGCCATAAGGGCCTGCTGACCAACACACTGCGTGACGAGTGGGGCTTCAAGGGCTTCGTGGTCACCGACCAGGCCTCGTATTCAGTGTTCGCCTATGAAGATCTGCGCGAAGGTCTGGAGGCCGGCACGGATCTGTGGCTCAACACCGACAACGAGCTGTGGAAGCTGTCGGACGCGGAGATGACCGACGGCGTGGTGGCCAACATGCAGCACGCTGCGAAGAACATCAGCTACGCGCTGTCTCGCTCGAACGCGATGAACGGCTTGTCTGCCAACTCCACAATCGTCAAGGTGACTCCGTTGTGGCGCTGGGGCGTGTACGCGCTTGACGGCGTGGTGACGATCGGCGTGGTGGCCTTGTGCGCTGCCGCCACGATCAGCATACTGCGTCGCCGCAAGCAGGCGGTGGTCACCGTACAGTCAGACGACTACGCCGACAAACAGTAACTCCTTCTCTCTCATTGCAATCAGGGACGCCCCAGAAGGGGCGTCCCTTTCTCATTCAATCCCGTCTTCAACAGAGCGAAATCGAGTTTGGTGTGTCGGATTCGCCAGGCAATGCCGATTTCGCACACCAAACTCAAAAATCAATCGTTCTACTCAAGCCCGGCCCAACACCCCGCCACACCAAACTCGAAACCGGGTCGAATGGCGCGCGGATGAGTCGAGAATCCAGCGTTATTTCGCCTCGCCTTTCGCATCGCCTTCGGGGAAGATGATTTTGTAGATGGGGAAGTAGATGACCATCTGCACGCCGCCGTTGATCACGGTGATGAGGATGTTGTAGACGGCGGGCGGGAAGAACTGCTTGCACAGCGGCACATACAGCCCCATCAGGAAGCTGCACACGATGGTGATGAGCACGAACGCCACCACATACCAGGCGATCTGATACCACACATTGCCCTTCGATTTGAAAGTGATGTTGCGCTGCATCGGGAAGTTCACGCATTGCGCGACGAACAGCGTGATCGCGAACGCCGCGAAATACCCCATGCCGCCGGTCGCGTCGCCGGTCACCGGATAGTCGAACACATACGTGTCAACCGGTCCGAGCTGCAAGTGAATGAGCTGCGCGGGAATCTCGCACCAGTCGGTGAACCGGTAGAACAGGTCGGGCAGGAATGTGAGCATCACGTATTGCAGCACGGTGACGAACATCGAGAACGCGTAGAACATCACGAACTGCGCGACGAGCTTGTGTTTCGCGCCGAACCGCTCCCACCATGCGGCGAGTGGATTGGTCGGCCGCGTGGCGACGCTCTGCTGGGAATCGGTCGATTCATGCACCGACATGATGGGTCCTTTCGTTATTCGCCTGCGATGGTGAGTTCGGCGGTGTGGGTGCCGTCGGTGATGGTGAGGACGGCGGGTGCTCCGGCCGCCTCTCCGGCACGGTCGGCATGGTCCGCGCGCACCACGGCCAGCGCCTCGCCGTAGTAGGTGCCGGTTTCTCCGGTGACGAAGCTGCCCTTATTGAACGGCGCCGCGCAACCGAAGCCGAGCAGTTCGCCTCCGGCGACGCTGGCGCGCAGGGTGCCGCGTTCGAGCGGCTTGACGATGCCGTGCTCGTCGGTATACCTCACACGCACGAAGGTCAGCTCGCGCCCCGCGTATTCGACATCGGCGCGCAGTTCGGTGGCGGCCGAGGCACTGGTCAGCGCGCGACGGCCGATCTCGCGCCCGGAGGCGTCATAGCTCACCGCTTCGAGCGTGCCGGGCTCGTACGTGCACGAGAAGCGGGCCACGCAATCGTCCCGCAAAGCCTTGCGCCCAACTTCACGCCCGTTGAGCACCAGCGCCACCGAGGCGGCGCGCGCATACACTTCGACGTTCGCGGCACGGCCTTCGCACCCGTTCCAGCTCCACGAATCGGTGGCGTTACTCATCTTCCACGCGCTAGGGGAATGCTTGTCGCCTGTGTGGTTCACGGGGCAGACGGCCAGATACGGCCCAGGCTCGGCCTCCAACGCCACGCGCGTGTACAGCGCCTCGCCCAGCGGCTTGCCGGTCAGATCCACACGCCCCGATCCGGCGGTGAGCCAGCCGAATCCGATGTCGAGCGTCGCGTAATCCTCGTATTCCCACGCGCCGACGCCGGTTTCGCCCATATAGTCCATGCCGGCCCACACGAAATCGCCGACGAGGCGCGGGTTGCGCTTCGCCATCTCACGGAACCGGTAGGCGTCCGAGCAGAAGGTTTCCGAACCGAGGATCAGCCGTTCGGGATACTTCTTCAAATCGTGACGGTAACGCTTGATGCCGTAGTTGTAGCCGGCCACGTCCATGGCGGCGTAGGCGTCGCGCGTCACCCAGTCGCAGAACGGCAGGGTCGCGCCGGTTTTCATGAAGTCCGCGCCGAACAGTCCGGCCATATTGTTGAAGAATTCGGAGCCGACCGCCTTGTGCTTCTTGGGCGCGACACCTGCGGCGAGCTGCTTTTCTGCGGCCTCGGCCTCCTTGGCGGCCTTCTTGTCGGAATACTGGCCGAAACCCACGGAGCTCAGGAAATTGAAGAAGATGTTCACACCGCAGGTCACGGGGCGCGTGGGGTCGAGCTCATGCAGATGGTCGGTCATCGCCTGGGTGAGCGCGATGCCGCGTTTCTGCGCGGTCTCCGACACCTCGTTGCCGGTGGAGTACATGATGACGCTGGGATGGTTGCGGTCCTTCGTCACCATGTCCGCGAGATCCCGCCGCCACCACTGGTCGAAATGTTCCACATAGTCGTGCTGGGTTTTGTGGATGTACCAGTGGTCGATGTATTCGTCCATCATCAGCATGCCCTGCCGGTCGCACGCGTCGAGCATGGCCTTGGAGCAGGGGTT
Source organism: Bifidobacterium eulemuris (assembly GCF_014898155.1). Classification (NCBI taxonomy): domain Bacteria; kingdom Bacillati; phylum Actinomycetota; class Actinomycetes; order Bifidobacteriales; family Bifidobacteriaceae; genus Bifidobacterium; species Bifidobacterium eulemuris. Next base: position 1,746,792 of record NZ_CP062938.1, read on the forward strand.
GTGGGCCGATCGCAGGGCGTTGTAGCCTTGCGCCTTCATCAGCGCCACCTTGCGCTCCTCGGCGTCCGCATAGCAGCACGCGCCGATCACGCCGTTGTCGTGGTGCACGCACGCGCCCTGGAGGATCACCCGCTCGCCGTTGATGAGGAAGCCGTTCGCCCCCCACTCGACCGTGCGGATGCCGAAGGTCACGCCCAGTTCGTCGGCCGCGCCCGAATCGGCGGTATAGCTCACGTGCGCGGCGTACAGGTTCGGATGTTCGGGCGACCACAGGCGCGCTTGGGGCACGTCCAACGTCATGCGGCATTCCCGCGTGACGCAGGTCGACTCCGCTGCGCAGCCGGCGGCCGCATCGGACTCGCCCAACGGCTGGCAGTGAACACGCACCTCGCCGGGCGCGGTGGTCTCCACGGTGATTTCGATGCGTGCGGAATCGTTTTTGGGGTCGATGGATAGGGTGCGCACGCTCACGCCGTCCAGGGCGATATGCTCGCGCGGGGCGGTCCACAGCACGACCGGGCGGTAGATGCCCGCGCCGGAATACCAGCGGCTGTTGGGTTGGTCGCTATTGCGTGCGATGACGCGGATTTCGTTCTCCTCACCGACGCGCACGCGGTCGGTCAGGTCGACATGGAAGTTCGTATAGCCGTAGGGGCGGAACATGGCCTGTTCGCCGTTCACCCACACTTCGGCGTTATGGTAGACGCCCTCGAATTCGAGGATTATCGTCTGGCCCGCGAGGCTCGCGTCGGGCGTGAACCGTTTGACGTATTCGTAGTCGCGTCCCTCGAACCAGCCCGAATTCAGGCCGCTGGGGGCGAGTTCGTGCCGCTTTTCGCCGATCATCGCGTCATGCGGCAGCGTGACCGGAGCAAGCGGCTCGTCGGTGTCGAGATGCCGCCAGGCCCAGTCGGCGTTGAAATCAAGATGCTTCATGGTCGTATGTCTTTCGTAGTGAGGGACGGGACGGGAGATCCTTCGACTCCGGCTCCGCCTCCGCTCAGGATGACAGGAGGAAGGCCCGCTCGGGACAACTTTCGTCATTCCGAGCGGAGCGAAGCGGAGTCGAGGAATCTCCGTGCTATTCGGTTATGTGTTCGCGTCAGGCCACGGCAGGCGCCGTGCCGTCTTCGATGGTGATCGAGGCCGTGCCGCGCGCGGTCTTGGCGGTGAACGCCTTGACGATCAGCAGCACGATCGCCACCAGATACGCCACCACGCCCACAAGCGAGATGTTCAGCGCGCTCTGCTCGCTGGCCGGATAGTTGACGGGGATGAAGTAGATATCCGCCGCCAGACTCACACGGTCCAGCGTGAACAGCGCGAACGAGACGACCAGCAGCACCTCGGAGGCGATGAGCAGCGCGTCGTTGGCCAGCTCACCCAGGCGGGGGCCGGCCGCGACCATGGCGAGCAGCGCCACCACGGCGAGCACGGTGCACACGATGGGCAGCACGTTCATCTCCTTGCCGGCCAGATAGCCGGTGGTTGAGGTGATGAGGTAGACGACCAGTCCGACCACCGCCGCGACAGCCGCGATGAGTTCGGGAACACGGGATGCGATTGACTTTGCCATATCAGTTCCTTCACTTGGATGAGGCGCCGGCGGGAGCGGCGACGGACTTGGCGCCACGGACGCGCACGACCGTGTAGCCGATGACACCTGCGGCGGTCACGACGCCGGTCACGGCGATTGCGGCGATATAGGCCGCGCGCCACCAGGTCATGACGTTTTCGGTGTGGGTGGTGGAGTTCACGCCGTTCATGGCGTTCGAGTTGGCCAGCGCCCACAGGGCGTACTTCACATCCTGCTGGATGGCGAGCAGCACATCGCGGTCGCCGCTGAGCGTTTCGGCGTCCCAATAGCTCACGCCCTGGTTGCCGAAGCCGCAGAACGCGGTGGTTCCGGCCAGGATCGACTCCTTGGGGGCGGCATGCGGCGAGACGGAGGTGAAGTCGGTGACGTTGTAGCCGGTGAAGCCCCACTCGCCACGCATGATGTTCACCATCACGGCGGCGTTCGCACTGGACGCGACCGCGCCGATGCGGTTGTAGGAGGTCATCACGCCGAGCGCGCCCTGCGTGTAGGTGTCGGCCTTGGACTCGTCCGCTTCGAAGGAGGCGGGCTTGCCCTTGGCTTCGAACGCCTGCTGCAGGTTGCGCAGCTCCATCTCGCGGGCCTTCTGCTCGCTCATGAACACGGCCACGCCGGACCTGTTGATCTCCTGGTCGTTGAACGCGGCGTGCTTGACGTTCACCAGCGTGCCCTTGGACTGGGCGCCCTGCACCACGGCCGAACCGACATAGCCGGAAAGCACCGGATCTTCGGAGTAGTACTCGTGGCCGCGGGTGTTGTAGGCGTGGCGATGCAGGTTCATGCCCGGTCCGATGATGATCGGCAGGTTGAACACGAGGCTGGATTCGCCGATGATCAGCTCGCCGTTGCGGTAGGAGAGTTCCTTGTTCCAGCTGTAGGCGAGGTTGACGGGGGAGGGCGCCACACGGGAGCTCTTGTCGGCGTAGGCCTCGTCATTGGCGTCCGCGAACGCCTCGCCCTGATACTGGCCTTCGTTGAGGTAGTGCGAGTCGGAGCCGCCGGGACCGTCGTCGGAAAGCATGTCCTGCAGGCCGACGGAGGGGATGGCGCCGATGGCATGGAAGGCGTTCTCGGCGAAGCTCATGAACTCCTCGACGGAGACCTTGCCCACCAGTTCGTCCCAACGCTCGTCGTCGAAGTCGGCCCCCTTCATATCGTTGAGGGTCAGCTCGCTGGACGTGTCGCCCACGGTGATGTCGGAGACGTCGTCGCCGGACTTCAGTTCGATGAAGTCGTTGTTGAGCAGCTCGGAGACCTGCTCGTTGGCAGTCAGGCCGGAGTACGTGGTCGGGAAGGTGCCGTCCCAGTCGGAACGGGTCAGGTAGGTGACGATGCCCTCCTCGAAAGCGTTGTAGTCCATCGCGTAGTCGCCCTCGGTGAGCTGGTTGGTGATGGCCGTGCCGTTGTCGGACACCGAGAAGGTGTCGGCGTCGACGTCGCCGTCCCACGTCCACTGGTAGGTTTTGGACTCGTCGCCCGCGGCGGTCATGCCGTCGGATTCGGTGTAGCCCTGGGCAGCAAGCACGTTGTTGAGGGCGTCGTGGGCGTCGTCGCCGAGGGCGAAGTAGTAGTCGCCCGGATCGACGATGTAGGTTTCGGCGCCATAGGCGTCGTAGCTGGCGAGGTTGGCGAGGTCCACCTCCATGGTGATCGTCTGCGATTCGCCCGGCTCAAGGGTTTCGGTCTTCTCGAAATCCATAAGCTGGATCGCGGACTTCTCCACGCCGTTCTCCTTGTCGTAGTCGGTGTACGGCACAGAGGCGTAGACCTGCGCGACGGACTTGCCGGCCACGTCGCCGGTGTTGGCGACGGTCACGGTCACGGTGGCGGTCTTCTTATCGCCCGCGATCTCCACCGAATCGAGCGTCTGCTCGAAGGTGGTGTAGCTCAGGCCGTGTCCGAAGGAGTACACCACTTCGTTGCCGTACTCCCACGTGCCATCCGTGGTGGAGACGGTGCCGTCCGCGTTCGCGTAGGTGCCCGCCGAGGCCTCCTCGCCGCCGTTGCCCATCACGATATCCGCATAGCGGGTTTCGTAATAGCGGTAGCCGGTGTAGATGCCTTCGGATTCGATGAGGTAGGAGTTCACGGCGGCGTCTTCGGAGAAGTCGGAGGCGTTCGACCAGGCGATGTCGCCGTAGTTCGCCATCGCCGGCGCGAGGGCCGTGTTCTTGGCCATCACGTCGCCCAGATGGGCCGAGGGGGAGACGGTGCCGTTGAGGATGTCGGCCACGCCGTAGAAGCCGTACGCGCCGGGGAAGCCGATCCACATGATCGCGTCGATGTCGGGGTCGTCCTCGAGGTTGGCGATCTCCATCGGATTGGTGGAGTTGACGAGCACGATGACCTTGTCGAAGTTGGCCTTGGCCTCGTCGACCAGCGCCATCTCCTCGTCGGACAGCGACAGGATGTTGCCGGTCACGGTGTTCACGCCCTCCGCGAGTCCCTCCTCGCCCGGATAGTAGCCGTCGCCGTTCTCGCCGGCGGGGCGGCCGACGACCACGATGGCGGCGTCGTTGTATTCGCCGTACTGCGAGTTGTAGTCGGGGTTCAGTTGGGCGAGTTCGTCCAGGCTGAGTTCACTGGGATCGTCGTATTTGGTGATCTCCGCGTATTCCGGCAGGACGCCGCCACCGAACTGCGGGGTGGTCCACTCCTTGTCCGCGAAATACGTCTCATAGGCCTGCAGCATGGAGGGGTTGATCTGGAAGCCGCGCTCCTGGAAGGCCTGCGTGATCTCGACGGTGGAGTTGCCGTCGGTGACGGAACCGCCGGATCCGCCGTAGACAGGCGCGTAGCTGCGCACGCCGAACATGGTGATCTTCGCGTCCGAGGCGATCGGCAGCGCGTCGTCGCTGTTCTTGAGCAGCGCCATCGTCTCCTGCGATTCCTCGATAGCGAAGTCGCGCCAACCGTTGTAAGCCTCCTCGGCCGAGGTGAACTCGGACTGGTAGGTCCAGCTGTCGCCCTCGTCAGCGGACTGGTCGGTGACGGTGCGCTGGCTGCGGGTGCCGACGAACGCGTCCAGCGACACACGGTAGGTCTCCATAATCGATCCCGCCATGATGGCGATCGCGAGAAGCAACGCACCGATGGCGGTCAGACCGCGCCATAGGTTCGTTCGTTTGAACATCTCATCCTCCTTGAATCTCGTTGCGACGGTGCTTTCCTCTGCGAAAACACGCCGTAGTCTTAGATTCTCCGAGTCCGGCCCCATGCTCAACGCCCGATGCGCAACCGACGTTTTTCGAGTCACGAACTGCATCGAGAATGCGTCGGATCCGAACGCCACCGGCCTTACGGCACCGATCGCATGTCATCGTTCAATCGGCAGCACCACGTTCACCGCGAAGATTCCCTCATCGGCCTTGACCGAAAGCGCGCCGCCGTATTGTTCGGCGACCATGCGCATCGATTTGAGCCCGAAACCGTGGTAGTGCCTGTCGGCTTTGACCGTCTGTGGCAATCCGTCCCGAAAGGTCAAGGCGCCGTCATAAGGGTTCTCGATATGCATCACCACCATGCCCTTGTTGGCGCGGACCGTCATGCGGATCCACCGACGGCCGTCATCGGCGATATGCTCCACCGCCTCCATCGCGTTGTCGACGGCGTTGCCGAACAGCGAATAGATGTCGCCGGGCTTCATGAATTCCAATCGTTCGCCGTCGATGATGCGGTCGAATTGGATGCCGCGCTGCTCGCATACAAGCGAACGGTTCGACAGCAGCACATCCAGCGTCTCGTTGCCGGTGCGCACCGTGGCGTCGTAGATGCCGGCCAGCGATTTCAGATCGTCGATCTCCTCCTGCGGAATGCGGTTCTCCAGCAGGTTGAGTTGCCTTTTCAGGTCATGCGTTTTGACGTTGATCAGGTCGATGGTCGCCTTGTCGCTGTCGAGTTTCGCCTTCTGCTGGTTCATCAGCTGACGCAGCATCGCGCCGTCCCGTTCGGCGTTCTCATGTTCCACGATTTCGCGCAGCAACATCAGCATGAACACGCATGTCAGCAGGTCGAACAGCGAGAAAATCGTGAACGCCACGCTTCCGGATCCGTAATGGTGATACAGGTTGGTGAAGATGTTCAGACAGATCGCCATGCCGGTGAACAACAGCAGCATACGGCCGCTCGCCACGCCTTCGATGGATTTGCCGACCAGCGGGCGCGCGAACAGCCAATACCCCAGCGCGAACAACGGCACCACCAGCGCCGCATACACGATGGTGTCGATCCAGGCCGCATCCTCCCACACCATGTGCAGTCTGGTGGAGAGCACGCGCGCGCCACGGTACACCGCATGCTGCAGCGCGGCCGCGGCGGCCATATAGAACAGCGCCTGCGTGAAACTGACGCGCCAGCAGACGCGCGAGGCGGCACAGCACATCGCGTAGATGAGGAAGCACCGTGCAATCAGCCACCATGTGCCTTCGGACGCTAGGGAATCCCACACCATGCACACCGCCATCATGACCAGCATTGCGGCGGCCGCACGCCAGACGAACCGCGGGCGGCGCTCGAGCGGCCAGACGAACATCACCAACGCCGTGACGAGCTCCAACAGGAATCCGACGGTGTTGAAGAATCCCACAAGCGGTGCCCACACATCTCCGGTGCCGAACAGCGCGGCCGTATCATGCATCATCGCGTCCTGCCTCACATCCACCGATCATCGCCGAGGTTGTCGGCGAGATCCTGCAGGAAGGATTTGCGGAAGGCGCGGCCGATGGGCAGCGATCCGCCGTCCGAAAGGCGCACCTCGTTGCCTTTGATGGCGTCGATATGGCGCTGGTTGACCAGATACGGCTTGCCGCAGCGCAGGAAGCCGTGGGGTTTCAGCTTCGCTTCCGCCTCCTGCAAAGACCCGGTGCCGGCGACCACGCCGTTCTCCGTATGGAATTCCAGGCTGTGCCCGCGCACCTCGACGTACGACACGTCGCGCAGGCGGATGCGCTGCGAGCCGCCGCGCTGGGAGATGATGACCGAATCGTCGGATTCGCTGTCGCATAATTTGACCGCGCGGGCGATCTTACGTTCGAAATCGGCATAGGAGAAGGGCTTGATGATGTAGTCGAGCGCGTCCACCTCATAGCCTTTGGCCGCGAACTGGGCCATATTCGTCACGAAGATCAGCACCGTCCCGCCGTCCAATTCGCGCAGCCGGTGGGCGGCGACCAGTCCGTCCATATTGGGCATTTCGATGTCCATGAACACGATGTCCCAGCTGGGTTTGTAGCCTTCCAGGAACGAAGTGGGCTCGACGAAACGGCGCACATCGAATGTGTTGCCGGTGCGTTGCGCGAACATATCGAGGCAGGCGCGCAGCTTGTCCGCGGCGGCATCATCATCTTCGACAATGGCGACAGTCAGCATCGATGAACTCCTTATCCGTCTCGCTGACCACTGTACACGGCCCGAAGGCGAGGCTCATACCGTAATTTGGGCGGGGTCTTGTCGGGCGGAACACGCGCGCTTACAATCGGAACCGTCTTATTGATAACCCGAACCCAAGGGAGCAAGCATGCTTACCAACGAGTACGTCAAGCGCGTGTATGACCAGGTCACCAAGCGCGACGGCGATCAGCCCGAATTCCTGCAGGCCGTGTACGAGGTGTTGGACACCTTGCAGCCCGTGATCGAGAAGCATCCGGAGTACGAGGCGAACGGCGTGCTGGAGCGCATCGTGGAGCCCGAGCGCGTGGTGAAGTTCCGCGTGGCCTGGGTCGACGACTCCGGCAAGGTGCAGGTGAACCGCGGCTACCGCGTGCAGTTCAACTCCGCGATCGGCCCGTACAAGGGCGGCCTGCGCTTCCATCCGACCGTGAACGAGGGCGTCATCAAGTTCCTCGGTTTCGAGCAGATCCTCAAGAACTCCCTGACCACACTGCCGATGGGCGGCGGCAAGGGCGGCTCCGACTTCGACCCGAAGGGTAAGTCCGACGCCGAGGTCATGCGCTTCTGCCAGGCCTTCATGACCGAGCTGCAGCGCCACATCGGCCAGTTCACCGACGTGCCGGCCGGCGACATCAACGTGGGCGCCCGCGAGATCGGCTACCTCTTCGGCCAGTACAAGCGCATCCGCGACGAGTACTCCGGCGTGCTCACCGGCAAGGGCCTGGAGTTCGGCGGCTCGCTCGCCCGCACCGAAGCCACCGGTTACGGCCTGTGCTATTACACGCAGGAGGCCCTGCGCGTTCTGAAGAACGACTCCTTCGAGGGCAAGACCGTGGCCATCTCCGGCTCCGGCAACGTGGCCATCTTCGCCACCGAGAAGGCCACCGAGCTCGGCGCGAAGGTCGTGACCGCCTCCGATTCCAACGGCTACATCTACGATCCGAACGGCATCCAGCTCGATGTGGTCAAGGACATCAAGCTTGGCCACCGCGGCCGCATCAAGGAGTACGCCGACCGCGTGCCCGGCTCCGAGTACCACGAGGGCTGCGCCGGCGTGTGGACCGTCAAGTGTGACATCGCCCTGCCCTGCGCCACCCAGAACGAGATCGATGAGGCCTCCGCCGAGGCGCTGGTCGCCAACGGCTGCACCGTGGTGTGTGAGGGCGCGAACATGCCCTCCACTCCGGAGGCCATCGCCGTCTATCAGAAGAACGGCGTGCTGTATGGCCCGGCCAAGGCCGCGAACGCCGGCGGCGTGGCCGTCTCCGGTCTGGAGATGAGCCAGAACAGCTACCGACTGAGCTGGACCTTCGAAGAGACCGACGCCAAGCTCAAGGGCATTATGGAGTCCATCGTGGCCGAGTCGCTGGCCGCCGCCAAGGAGTACGGCGAAGAGGGCGACCTGATGGCTGGCGCCAACATCGCAGGCTTCGTCAAGGTCGCCAACGCGATGGTCGCCCAGGGCGTGCTCTGATCGACGTATCCTGCCGCCAGACGCATAGGACTCTGGCGCATAACGCCTCAACGATGGTGGGGGCAACGGACTCATTCCGTTGCCCCCACCATCGTTTATCTATCGTCTGTCACGCCTGTAATTGCGCGCACAGCAGCCGCGATACTGTCTCCATTTGTGTTTTTACACCTTTTTCAATTCGGATTTTACACCATTTTGGATTCGGATTTTATACCCCCGTCACCGCAGGACCAGACAAACCATCCATGAAATCCAGGAGGAAGCTCGTAATGCCTATCAGGGTTGGATGCAGAAGGCCGCATAGAGGGGGATGGAGCGGATGCCGTTGTCGATTCCGAAGTTCGACAGGCCAAACCTGCAGGGCAATCACACCAAGCAAGCCATCACCAGTTCCAGCACGACGTCCAACTCATCCTGCGGCACATAGCCAACCAGTTGCGCGTTACGGGATTTCAAATCAAGAGCCTTCAACTGCTCGGCTTGAGCAAAGCCCTCAATCTGCAAATCCGGAGAAATCGGATGGACTTCCGCATGCAGCGGATATCCATTATCCGTTGAAGTGATCGGACAGACCATGGTGAGGTTGCATACTCGATTGTAGCTTTCATTGCTCACCACGAGCAGATACCGTCGTTTGCGTTGCTCATGACCGGACGACGGATCAAGATCGGCCGCGACCACGTCGCCTCTGCGAAAGCCGTTCATATCGTCTCCGCTCCGACAGGGTCGCCGAATCCGTCTTCCTTCGCCTGGTAACCACCGTGGTAATCAGCAAACAGATCTGCGAGATTCGGCACCGCATATCGGCCAATCCGCGTGATACGGACGGTTTTAGGTTTGATGACGATATTGCCTCCGTCGGCTTCGATGGTGACCTCACTGCCTTCGCGCAATCCGGTCTGGTCGCGGATCTCTTTAGGAATGCGAATCGCCTCGCTATTGCCCCACTTCGCAATGGTCGCCATATCCCCACCACCTTTCCGAATGTATCTACTTAAGGATATACCTCCGAGGGGCAAACGGTCAAGAACGGCGAAGGACTCTTCCACATCTAACAGCGTCGCGCACCATAAATGCGAAAAAGTGTCGTTATCAACCGTTTTCCGCTACGCGAACTGGCTGTTGTAGAGGCGGGCGTAGGCGCCGTCGGCGGCCAACAGCTCGCGGTGCGTGCCCTGTTCGATGATGGTGCCGTGGTCCATCACCAGAATCAGGTCCGCGTCCACGATGGTCGACAGGCGGTGCGCGATCACGAAGCTCGTGCGCCCGTGCATCAGCGCGTCCATCGCCTTGCCGATCTCCTGCTCGGTGTGCGTGTCCACCGACGAGGTCGCCTCATCGAGGATCAGGATCTTCGGATCGCATAGGATCACGCGCGCGATGGTGAGCAGCTGGCGTTGGCCTTGGCTGATGTTCTCCGCGTCATTCGCCAGGCGGGTGTCATAGCCCTCGGGCAGCGTGCGCACGAAGTAGTCCACGCGCGCCATCTTCGCGGCGGCGACGATCTCCTCGCGCGTCGCCTCGGGCCGCCCGTAGGCGATGTTCTCGGCGATGGTGCCGTCGAACAGCCACGCGTCCTGCAGCACCATGCCGAAGTTGGCACGCAGGTCGGCGCGGTTCATGCGGTGCGTGTCCGCACCGTCAAGGCGGATGTGCCCGCCGTCGATCTCGTAGAAGCGCATGAGCAGGTTGATCAGCGTGGTTTTGCCGGCGCCGGTCGCGCCCACGATGGCCGTGCGATGGCCGGGTTCGGCGGTGAAGGTCACGTCCTTCATCAGCGGGCGGTCCGCGTCATAGCCGAAGCGCACGTGCTCGAAGTCCACGCGGCCGCTCACCGGCTCGCTCACCGTCTCCGGCTCGTCCGGCTCAGGCTCGATCTCGTCGGCGTCGAGGATGTCGAACACACGCTCCACCGAAGCCAGCGCGGATTGCAGGCTGTTGATGGTGAACGACATCTGCGTGAGCGGCTCGCTCGCCTGGTTGATGTATTGGAAGAACGCCTGGAACACACCCACGGTGAGCTGCCCGGCGGCCAGCATCAGACCGGCCATCACCGCGATGGCCACCTGCGAGAGGCGCACGATCAGGCGGATGGCGGGGCTGATCGCGTTGGTCATGAAGTCGGCCCGTCGCGTCGCGTCGGCCACGTCGCGCGTCGCCTCGTGGATGCGCGCGGCGCTCGATCCCTCCTGGTTGAAGGAGCGGATGATGGCACGACCGCTGTAGGCCTCCTCGACATGGCCGGTGAGCACTCCCACCGCGCGCTGACGTTCGGCGGCCAGCACCAGCGTCTTGCGCGAGACCAGACGCGTCACCAGCATCGAGAACGCGGCAAACACCACGAACACCAACGCCAGCCACACATTGATGACCACCATCATCACCACGGCGCCGGTCACCTGCCCGACGGCCACCAGCAGGCGCAGCAGACCGGTCTGCATGACCTCGCTCATCTTGTCGAGATCGTTGGTCACGCGGCTGATGATGCGTCCGGGCTGGTTCGCGTCATAGTAGCGCAGCGGCAGTCGGGTGAGCTTGTCGCCCACGGCGTTGCGCAGCTTCAGGTTGATGCGTTCGGCGAAGCTGGCCATAATGAGGGTCTGCGTGGAGTAGAACGCCCATTCCAGCGTGTAGATCAGCAGCAGTATGGCGATCTGCATACCGCCGTCGTGCCAACCGATACGGAAGTTTTCGCCGCGTGTGAACGCCGCCTGGATCTTCTCCCACAGCAGGTCGAGCAGATAGGCGGTGTACATCGGTCCGGCCAGCGCGGCCACCACATAGCACACGATGGACGCGGAGACGACGAAGATGCGCCAATGCTGTTCCTTGGCCACATCCCACAGGCGGACGATGGTGGCTTTGATGTCGCGAGGAACCTCCAGCTCCTCATCGTCCGCGGCGCCCGCGACGGCGTTGATCTGCGATTCCTGCGTCATATCCTGCTGTTGCGTCTGGCTCATCGGTCCGTCTCCTTTCCCGCCTCGGCGACACGCATCTGCGAATAGGCGATTTCGCGGTATGTCGGGCAGTCGCGCATCAGTTCCTCGTGGGTGCCGCGACCCTGCACCTTGCCGTCCTCCAATACGACGATCTGGTCGGCGTGCACGATGGTGCTCACACGTTGGGCGATGATCAGCATGGCCGCATCGTCCATCTCGCTCGCCAAGGCCTTGCGCAGGGCGGCGTCGGTGGCGAAGTCCAACGCGGAGAACGAATCGTCGAAGATGGTCAGGTCGGCTTTTTTGGTCAGGGCGCGGGCGATGGCGAGACGCTGGCGCTGGCCGCCGGAGAAGTTCGTGCCGCCTTGCGCCACGCGGGTGTTCAGCCCGTCCGGCAGTTCGCGCACGAATCCGGCCTGCGCCACATCAAGCGCATGCCACAGCTCCTCGTCGGTGGCGTTCGCGTCGCCGTAGCGCAGATTGTCGGCGATGGTACCGGAGAACAGCCACGCCTTCTGCGGCACGTAGGCGATGCGGTCGCGCAGCTCGCGCTGGGTCACGTCGCGCACGTCGCGTCCGCCGATCAGCACCCGGCCGTCGGTCGCGTCGATCAGACGCAACATCAGGCGGGCGATGGTCGACTTGCCGGAGCCGGTGGGGCCGATGATCGCGGTGGTCTGGCCGCGCCGGCAGGAGAAGGTGAGGTCCTGTAGGGTGTCTTCGGCACCGTCTGCGAAACGGAAGGTGAGGTGGTCGAAGCACGCCACCTTGGGATGCGCCAGGTCAAGGTCCGACTTGGCTTCGACGGCGGGATCGACGGCGGCATTCCGCTCCTGGCGGGAGGTTTCCGGGTCGGTGATATCGGGCGTGGTGTCGATGACCTCGCGGGCGCGATTCAGACACACGAAGGCGCGCGGCACCATGAACATCACGAATCCCGCCATCATGACGTAGAACAGAATCAGCACCGCGTATTCGATCAACGCCGTGATGTCGCCGATCTGCATGGCATGCGCACCCACACGGTCGCCGCCGAGCCACATCACCGCGACGATCACGATATTGATCAGGAAGAACGAGAAGCTGTCGAGTCCGGCGAACAGGGTGTTCACCCGGATCGCGCTGGTCGCATAGTCGGAGAACGCCGTATCGAGCCGCTGGCGTTCGTGGCGGTCGCGGCCGAAGGCGCGGATCACGCGCACGCCGGTGATGTTCTCGCGCAGCACGGTGTTCATGCGGTCGATGAAGCGCTGCAGACGCTCGAAAATCGGCGCCGCCTTGAGCACGGCCGCGGCGGTGAGCGCCACGACCACCAGCACCACGACGAGCAGCACCCATCCCATCATCGCATCGATCGAGAACGACAACGCGATGCCCATCACGCACATGATGGGCACGGGGATGAGCATCTGGAAGCTCATCATCAGGGTCTGCTGCACCACGTTGATGTCGTTCAGCGTGCGCGTGATCATCGAACCGGTGCCGAAGCGCTTGAAGTCGCCGTCGGAGAACCGCAGCGTCGAATCGTAGATCGCGTCGCGCATATCGCGGCCGACGTTGGCGCACAGTTTGGCGCACAGGTAGCTGCCGCCCAGCGCCCCGGCGCCGGAGACCACGGTGATGGCGAGCATGGCCACGCCCATGGGCAGGATGTGTTCGGTGCCTCCGTCCGCACCGACATTGATCATCTCGGCCAGAATCGTGGGCACGAGCAGCGCGCCCGCCACGTCGAGCAGCAGCGCGAACAACGTCGCGGCGATCAGGCCCTTATAGGGTTTCAGAAATCGGAACAGTACTCTCATGCGGGTATTCACTCCTTTTCGTATCCGCATTCGATACATGGTTGACGCCGCCCCATGGCGGCTGGTGGTTGCCGTCTACTGACGGATGGTCTGGTCGAGCAGCGACGTGTACCGCCGCATCAGGTCGATGAGCAATTCGGCGTTGTCTTCGCCGATCTCCTCCAAGGCCGTCTGCTCGGCCACGGCGATGGGCCGCACATTGCGTTCGACGAAGCTTCGTCCGTCCTCGGTTAGTTCGAGCACCTTGTCGCGTCGGCTGCCGTCGGCCAGACGGATCATGATCAGTCCACGACGCTCCAGTTGCTGTACCGCTGAGGTGACGGTCTGCTTGCTGTACTGCCAATCGCTTGACAGCTCCTTCTGCGGCATCGGCGCGGCGGAGCACATCAGTCCGTACATCACGCAGAATCCGCAGTCGGACAGACCCGACCGCCGGGCGGCCTCATGATAGGCGTGGTCGATCTCCTTCCACATCTGGTTGAACCGCTCCAGCAACGCCGGTATGCCGCGTTCCGGCACAACCGACCTATCATGCTCCGGTTGAGCCGACGTATCGCCCGCCATATCTCGCCTCCCGTCCATATGCGACATCCATTTGTCCGAACTCGGACAAACCGCCATCATAGTCCGATTTCAGACAAATGCAACCGGAACCGACATCCGACACACCGAACCCGGTTCGGACTCGAATTGGAGGCTCACTCGCCCGTTTCCGGATTCCCACCGGCTCCGCCGAAGGAATCGGCGGTGAGCCGCAGGCGATGATGACGGTGGTACAGTCCCGCGAGAATCGGCAGCGCCAGCACAGCCGCCGCGAACGGCCACAACACCATGGCGATGATGAACGAGGTGGAGAACAGACCCAGATATGCGATCACCCTCCCACTGTAGCGCGCCGCCCATCCGCAACGATTTGACATAACGAAGCGCCCACGCTTCCCGAATGCAGCGTTCACCACAATCTATCTTTCAATCTATCATTCCACCCCCTATATGATAGATTGAATGATAGAATAAAGATAGATTAGGCAACCAACCGCAGATCGGATGAACATGTCGCTACCAACACAGGAAAGCCTGACCATCGAATTCAAAAGCGAAACCTCCCGAGCAATCTCTAACACCGAAATTGTGGATAACGTAGTGGCGCTATCAAACACGGACGGCGGCGATTTGTTTCTCGGCATCGAGGATGACGGAACACCCACAGGAGTCGCACACCAACATCGCAACATCGACCAATTGGCGGCATACTTGTTCAACCACACCGTTCCGCCCATACAGGTACGCCCTTCGCTAATCCAAGCGGATGACAAGACCATCGTACGAATCAGCGTGGATGCTAGCACCCAACTGATATGCTCCAACGCAGGCAGGGTCACACATCGCGTCATCAAGATGGACGGTACTCCCGAAGTCGTGACCATGTATCCATATGAGTTCGTATCGCGGCTGTCATCAATCGGGCAGTACGATTACAGTGCGCAACCAGCGCCGGGCGCCCGACTGGACGACCTCGACGCATACGCCCGGGATGCACTTCGCGAGCAAATCCTTTCATCGGGCGCCGACACAAGCTTGCTTGAACTGGATGACGCGACATTCGACGGCGCACTGGGGTTCCGCACCAACAATTCGCAAACCGGCGAAAGCACACCCACCATAACCGGCTTATTGATGATTGGCGAACAACAAGCGCTGAAACGTTGCATACCAACCGCAACCGTCGTATTCCAAGTAATGCGGGACGGCGCACCCGCCGTGGACGAAACGCTTCAACTGCCGCTGACACGGGCCATCCCACGCCTCAACGAGCTGATGCAACCATGGAATCACGCCACTGAGCGCATGGTAGGCATGACCCAGCAAGACATCATGGATTACAACCGCGACGCGTTGCGGGAAGCGATGCTTAACGCCCTATGCCACCGCGATTACTCTATGCTCGCACCTGTGCATATTCAACTTGACGAAATAGGGCTTACCATCTCAAGTCCCGGCGGGTTCATGCGCGGCATCGACGCGAGCAATCTGTTAACCGTGACGCCCACCCCCCGCAATCGAGCCCTCACCGATGCATTGAAGCGTTGCGGATATGTCGAACGCACCGGGCGAGGAGTGGACAGAATCTATGCGGGATCCGCAGCAACAGGACGTCCGTTCCCCGATTATTCACAATCCACCAATGAGCGCGTAGTGGTCTTCCTGCGCAAGAGTACACCAGATGCGCGATTCATGGACATGCTCGATCAAGCTCAACAACGGCGAGGCACCCGTCTCAACACCGAGGATTTCCTTGTCATGGCGGCGATACGCGCCACTGGGCAAATCAACATCACTGAAATACGACAGGCGACCACACTGGATTTAGGTCGTATCACCGCCGCGCTCGAAGCGCTGGTCGCCGATGGCACCGTGACATGCGACGCCGACCTATACTCTTTGGCAGACAGCCCAGATACGGCAGTCGACATCGTCGTCACAAGCAACAACGCCAGTCCCTCTACCGATCGGGACCGGAACCAAATCCTCTCATTGGCAAAATCCAATAACGGCATCATCACCACACGGCAGGTGATGGAACTGTTCGACATCAACTATCTCACTGCATATCGCCTACTCAAAAACCTGCAGGACGATGGGATACTCACCCACGATGGCAAAGGACGATATTCGAGGTTCCTGTTGCATGCCTGAACCATAGTGACGGCCCCCTAACCACAATCGTCACAGACGAATAGGCACATGTCAATCTATCTTTCAATCTATCAAATGAAAGATTGAAAGATAGATTGACGCAAGATTGAATGATAGGTGGCCTTTGCCATCCCGCATCGGCGAATATCTCAACGACGGCGTCGCAACCTGACGTGTTCGACCTGCCGTATGAGACTCCTCCGCGCGAACCAACCATCGCGCCCGGCAGTATGCGAAGGGCCCCTTCCTTGGGAAGGAGCCCTATATCACAACATCACAATGCTTAGTCGTCGGATCAGTCGTCGCCGAGGGTGACGTGGATGCCGCCGACCAAAGAGCTGACCACGTTGTAGATCAGCGCGACGATGCTCATCAGCAAAGTGATCACCACGACTTCGATAATCGAGAAGATCGTCACCGCGCTGAGCACGGTGCTCAGGGTGAACACGTTCTCCAGATCGAGTCCGCCGGCGTCCAGACCGGTGGACGACACCATCTGCGTGATCTGGTCGAACACGCCCACGACGTTCAGCATCAGCCAGATGATCGCCGTGGCGACGACCTGGATGATGCCGCCCGCGATCGACATCATGAACGTGACCTTGGCCACCGACCACGCGTCGAGGCGGGTCAGCGACAGGTTCATGCGGCGGGCTCGCGGAGTGCCGCGACGCACCGGACGCGGACGGCTGGCGGACGGGGACGCGGACGCGCTTTTGGAGGCCGACCGGGCGACACGGGCGACGGGCTCGTGCTTCTCGTCCGCGCCGGCCCGCTCACGCTCGCCATGGTCGCCGTGCTCTCCGTGACCTTCCTGATCGTTCTGATCGTCCATGAACGGATGCTCGATCTCGGACTCGTTGTCTACGATGTTCTCGCTCATCGTCGGACTCCTTCTCGCGCTGTACCTGAAGCTCCTCAAGCCGAGGCTACCAGTGTTTCGCGACGATTATTCGGCGCTTTCCGGGTTGTTCACATTCTCAGCAGACTCAGCAGACTCGCTCGGCTCGGAAGCGGCAGGTGCGGCGGATTCCGCCGACTGCGCGTCCGCTGCCGTCGCATCGGCGGCGTCCTTGGCCTCGTCCTCATCGTCCTTCTCCGCGTTCAGCGCGATGGAGATGATCTCGTCGCCCTTGTCGGGCTTGGCCAGCGTCACGCCCTGGGTGTTGCGGCCGGTGCGCTTGACCTCGGCCACATCGGAGCGGATCACCTTGCCGGACTTCATGATGGCCATCACCTGATCGTCCTCGGAGACGACCAGCGCGCCGACCAGGGAGCCGCGCCCCTCGGCCAGCTGCACGGCCTTGACGCCGAAGCCGTTGCGGCCCTGCAGACGATACTCGCTGATGGCCGAACGCTTGGCGAAGCCCTCGTTCGTCACCACAAGCAGATCCTTGTCGGTGTCGCCCCAGACCACATCCATGGCCAGCAGCTCGTCGCCTTCGCGGAACTTCATGCCCTGCACGCCGGCGGTCTGGCGGCCCATCGGGCGCAGCTGGTCGTCGTCGGCGCGGAATTTGAGGCTCATGCCGAGCTTGGAGACGAGGATGATGTCATCCTCGGCGTTGCACAGCCGGGCGCCGATCAGCTCGTCGGCGTTCTCGCCGTTCTCGTCGGCCATCAGACGCACGGCGATCAGACCGCCCTGACGCGGCGAATCGTATTCGGCCAACGCGGTCTTCTTGATCTTGCCGCTGCGGGTGGCGAGCACCAGATACTTCGTCACCTCGTAATCCGGGATGGACAGCACGGTCTGGATCGTCTCGTCAGAGGCGAACTGCAGCAGATTCGCCACATGCTGGCCCTTGGAGTCGCGCGATCCCTCGGGCAGCTCGTACGCCTTGATGCGGTACACGCGGCCCTTGTTGGTGAAGAACAGCAGCCAGTTGTGCGTGGAGGTGAGGAAGAAGTGGTCCACCACATCGTCCTCGCGCAGGCGCGTGCCCTTGATGCCCTTGCCGCCGCGATGCTGGGCGCGGTATTCGTCGGCCTTGGTGCGCTTGATGAAGCCGGAGTGCGTGACGGTGACCACCACGTTCTCCTCGGCGATCAGATCCTCGACGTTCATCTCGCCGCTGAACGGCAGGATCTTGGTGCGGCGCTCGTCGGAATACTTGGCCACGATCTCGTCGAGCTCGTCGCCGATGATCTTGCGCTGGCGTTCCGGCTTGGCGAGGATGTCGATATAGTCGGCGATTTTGCGCATCAGCTCGTTGTGCTCGTCCTCGATCTTCTCGCGTTCGAGCGCGGCGAGGCGGCGCAGCTGCATGGACAGAATCGCGTCGGCCTGGATCTCGTCCACGCCGAGCAGCTCCATCAGGCCGGTGCGTGCGGTCTCCACATCCTTGGAGGCGCGGATCAGCGCGATGACCTCTTCGATCATGTCGAGGGCCTTCAGGTAGCCCTGCAGAATATGGTCGCGCTCCTCGGCCTCGCGCTTCAGATACGCGGTACGGCGGGCGATCACGTCGAGTTGGTGGTTCACCCAGTGGCGGATGAACGCGTCCAAACTCAGGGTGCGCGGCACGCCGTCGACAAGCGCGAGCATATTCGCGCCGAAGGTCTGCTGCAGCTGGGAATGCTTGTACAGGTTGTTGAGCACGACCTTCGGCACGGCGTCGCGCTTGAGCACGAGCACGAGGCGCTGGCCGGTGCGGCCGGAGGTCTCGTCGCGCATGTCGGCGATGCCTTGGATCTTGCCGTCGCGCACGGCCTCGCGGATGGAGACGACCAGTCGGTCGGGGTTCACCTGGTAGGGCAGTTCGGTGACCACCAGGCACATGCGGCCCTTGATCTCCTCCGTATTGACCACGGCGCGCATGGTGATCAGGCCGCGACCGGTGCGGTAGGCCTGTTCGATGCCCTTATGGCCCAGGATGGTCGCGCCGGTGGGGAAGTCCGGTCCCTTGATGCGGGCGATCAGCGCCTCGAGCAGCTCCTCACGGGAGGCTTCCGGATGGTCGAGCGCCCAATGCACGCCGTCCGCCACCTCGCGCATGTTGTGCGGCGGGATGTTGGTGGCCATGCCGACGGCGATGCCGGACGAGCCGTTGACCAGCAGGTTCGGGAAGCGTGCGGGCAGCACGGTCGGCTCCTGCGTTTTGCCGTCGTAGTTGGGCACGAAGTCGACGGTGTCCTTGTCGATGTCGCGTACCATCTCCATGGACAGCGGCGCCATACGGCATTCCGTGTATCGCATGGCGGCGGCCGGGTCGTCGCCGGGGGAGCCGAAGTTGCCCTGGCCGTCGACCAGCATGTTGCGCATCGACCAGCTTTGGGCCATACGCACCAGGGTGTCGTAGATGGCGGAGTCGCCGTGCGGATGGTACTTGCCCATCACGTCGCCCACGACGCGCGAGCACTTGTTGTAGCCGCGGTCGGGACGGTAGCCGCCGTCGTACATCGCGTACACCACGCGCCGGTGCACGGGCTTCATACCGTCGCGCACGTCCGGCAGGGCGCGTTCGACGATGACGGAAAGCGCGTATGCCAGATAGGATTCGCGCATCTCCTTCTGCAGGTCGGTGGGCTGGATGCGCTCACCGCTCATCAGACCGTAGTCGGTATCGTCCGCCTCCTGCGGGCTCAGCGGTTCCAGCGAACCGTCCGGCACGGGCTGTTCGGCGGCCTCATTGTTCATGTTTTCGTCTGCCAAAGTCATTCCTTACTCAAGTGGTTATTCGCGCTCGTCATCCCGAGCCTCTTCTCGTCATCCCGAGCGAAGTCGAGGGATCCTTCGGCTCCACTGCGTTCCGCTCAGGATGACGGGTTGGGCTGCGGGTGGTTGCGTTTTGTTATAAGGCTGGCTCCGTCGGCACGGGAGTCCACTGGACTCCCTCTTCGGCCGACTCGCGCGTGATCGCTTATATCTTTCCGAAGGAAAGATTGCGATCATGCGTCAATGAACCTTGCGTCGTGGGCGTTGCGCTGGATGAACAGGCGGCGCGGCTCCACTTCGTCGCCCATCAGCATGGAGAAGGTCTCGTCGGCCGCGGCGGCGTCCTCGATGTGGATCTGCTTCAGGATGCGGCGTTCGGGATCCATGGTCGTCTCCCACAGCTCCTGGTAGCTCATCTCGCCCAGACCCTTGTAGCGCTGGATGCCTTCGCCCTTGGGCAGCTGGCGGCCGGCGGCCTTGCCTTCGGCGAGCACGCGGTCGCGCTCCTTGTCGGTGTAGACGAAATCGTGCGCGCCCTTGGTCCATTTGAGGCGGTAGAGCGGCGGCATGGCCACATACACATAGCCGGCGGTGATCATCGGCCGCATGTAGCGGAAGAACAGGGTCAGGTTCAGCGTGGCGATATGGGCGCCGTCCACGTCGGCATCAGCCATGATGATGACCTTGTGGTAGCGCACCTTGGAGATGTCGAAATCCTCGCCATAGCCGCCGCCGACCGCGGTGATCAGCGATTCGATGGTGTCGGACTTCATCATGCGGTCCAGGCTCGCGCGCTCGGTGTTGAGGATCTTGCCTCGAAGCGGCAGGATGGCCTGGGTGATCGGGTTGCGGCCCTGGATGGCGGAGCCGCCTGCGGAATCACCCTCCACGATGAACAGCTCGCACTCCTCCGGATTGCTCGACTGGCAGTCCTTGAGCTTGTCGGGCATGCCGGCGGATTCGAAAATCGACTTGCGGCGCGTGTTCTCGCGAGCCTTCTTGGCGGCCAGTCGAGCGCGGGAAGCCTCGATGGCCTTCTGGATGATGTTCTTCGCCTCGCCGGGGTGGGCGTCGAACCAATCGCCGAGCTTGTCGGTCATCACGCGCTGCACGAAGGTCTTCGCCTCGGAGTTGCCGAGTTTCGTCTTGGTCTGGCCTTCGAACTGCGGGGTGGTGAGCTTGACGGACACCACGGCGGTCAGGCCTTCGCGCACGTCGTCGCCGGAGAGGTTCTCGTCCTTCTCCTTCAAGATGCCCTTCTCACGGGCGTAGCGGTTGACCAGCGAGGTGAGCGCCGCGCGGAAGCCCTCCTCGTGGGTGCCGCCTTCGGTGGTGGAGATGGTGTTCGCGAAGGTGTGCACGGCCTCGGAGTAGGCGGTGGTCCACTGCATGGCGATCTCGGCGGAGATGCCGAGCTTCAGGTCCTCAGCCTCGAAGCTGATGACCTCGGCCTCCACCGGATTGGATTTGCGCGACTTGACCAGATAGTCCACATAATCCTGGATGCCGTTCATGTACTGGTAGGTCACGGACTGGTGCAGTTCCTCGATGACGTTCTCGCCGTCGCCGGTTACCTCGTCTCCGGCCTGGTCGGCCTGGCGCTCATCGGTGAGGCTGAGCTTCAGCCCCTTGTTGAGGAAGGCCATCTGCTGGAAGCGCGAACGCAGCGTCTCGAAATCGTAGACGGTGGTTTCGAAGATCTTCGGATCGGCCCAGAAGGTCACGGTGGTGCCGGTGGACTCGCCCTCGGCCATCGGCTCGCCCTTCTTCAGGCGGGCGGTGGGCTTCTGGTCGATATAGGTCTGCGTCCAGTGGAAGCCTTGGCGGCGCACCTCGATGTCCACGCGGGTGGAGAGGGCGTTCACCACGGAGATGCCCACGCCGTGCAGGCCGCCGGACACCGCGTATCCGCCGCCGCCGAACTTGCCGCCGGCGTGCAGCTTCGTCATCACGGTCTCCACGCCGGAGATGCCTTCGCCGGGCACCTCGTCGACGGGGATGCCGCGGCCGTCGTCGACCACGCGGATGCCGTTGTCGGGCAGAATCGACACCTCGATATGGCTGGCGTATCCGGCCAGCGCCTCGTCGACGGAGTTGTCGACGATCTCGTACACCAGATGGTGCAGGCCGCGCGGGCCGGTGGAGCCGATATACATGCCCGGACGGATGCGCACGGCCTCAAGACCTTCGAGCACGCGCAGATCGGAGGCGTCGTAGTGTTCGGGAGTCATGGACTCGTCGAGTTCCCCCTCTTTGAGTTCCATGGTGTTGATGTGTTCGGTGGCAGCGTTCAGTTCGTCTTCTTTGCTTGCCGCTTGTTCCTGCGAATCCGCCACAGGTTGTCCTTCCTGCCTTCGTACGAAGGGTTATCGCCAAGGCATCTCGCCCCAGAACGCACAAAATCGGCCCTCAGAGCGTTTTACCCATACTGTGCGATATTCTACTCGTCCGTGGGGACGTTGCCATTACAGGCCCGTTTTCATCGTAAGCCCGGTATACAAAGCCTTTTCGGCCGATTCGTGGCGCCCTCCGATCGCATGATGGCGCGGGAAGACGCGGCGGAAATCCGCCGGAGGCTTAACGCACCCACCGCCGCTTGAACTGTGCGCTGGCAGGCCCGGTGACCCTGATCTCGCGCACTTCGAGTCCGGCGAGACGTTCGCGCACCACATCGGTGAGCTGTGGGATGAGATAGGTCAGTTGGGTGGCCCATACGCCGGTTTCGGCGCGGATGACGAGCACGCCGTCGACGAAACTGGCGACCTGCGAATGACGGGCGATATTCTCGCCGACCACCTGATCCCAATGGTTGCGCAGTTTGGCGACCATCAGATTCGTATTCCAGGTGGGGTCGCCCGAGATCTGCGTGAGCACGTCGCCCAAGCCTTTGGGATCGCGCCCAGCCTTGCCGAAATTCTCCCAGGCCTCCTCGCGTCTGCGTTGGCGGTCGCGCAGCAGTTCGCCGCGTTTGACCAGCCGTTCGAACACCTGCGCGGGGAGTTTGCGTTCGTCGAGATGCAGGCTTTTCGCCACCGGCGGTTTCATCGCGCGGCCTGCCCATCGACTGTCCGTTCGATTCCAGCCTCGGCGGACCGAACTTCGCGGGCGCGGGCATCGGCGTCATCAGCGACCCGACCGGGATCCTCCACGACCGCCGTCTCATCCGCATCGCCACCGACCAGCGACGCCACATCGATCACTTTGGCTCCGGGCAGCTCGGGCATATCGCTAGCCGCGGCGACGGTGATCAGCACCTGCGGCTGCCCTGCGGCGAATGCCATGATCTGGTTGCGCCGATGCTCGTCGAGCTGGGCGAACACATCGTCGAGGATGACGATCGGCGTGACGTCGGTGACCCGCGCCACGGTTTCGAACAGCGCCATTTTCAGCGCCAACGCCATGGTCCACATCTCCCCGTTGGAGGCGTATTCGCGCGCGGCCATGCCGTTGAGCTCCAGCGCCAGATCGTCGCGCTGGGGGCCGATGAGGTTCACGCCGCGCGCCACCTCACCGGGGTAGATGCGTTGGAAATGCTGGGATATATGGGGGGCCGGATCGTCGAAGGCCATCACCTCGTCGAAGGAGGGGGCGTAACGCAGTTCGACCTGTTCGGTTTCGCCGGCCAGTTCGGCGTAGATGCGCGCGAACGGTTCGGCCAGTTGCTCCACCACCGCATGACGCCGTTTCGTCAGTTCCACGCCGGCTTCGATGAACTGCCCGGTCCAGATCTCCAATCCGGACAGCACGGCGTCGTTCATGCTGGCGACCGCGCCGGAAGCCCCGTTCGCGCCGCGGTCGCCCAACTGCTTGAGCAGGGCGGCCCGCTGGCGGCCGATTTTCGCGAAATTCTGCGTCAAGGCCGCGTATCCCGGCGTCAGCAAGACGCCCGCCTGGTCGAGAAAGCCACGTCGTGTGGCCGGATCCCCCGCCACCATGCGTTGGTCCTCCGGGGTGAAGGTGACGCATGGCACGCGGCCGACGATATCGCGCATATACACGCTGGCACCACCGTTGACGCGTCCGCGGTTCGCACCGCGCGAGGCGATGGTCACCTCATAGGTGGTGGTGCGATCCCCATCCTCGACGTTCGCGCGGATCACCGCGCTGGTCTGCCCCCGTTCGATCAGCGGCAGCGAGGACGAGGCGCGGTGGCTGCCGCCTGTGGACAGCACTTCCACCGCTTCGACGATATTCGTTTTTCCCAATCCGTTCCGCCCTTGCAGCACGTTCACTCCGGGGTTCAGATCCAGCACGCACTGGTGCCAGGAGCGGAAGCGGTCAAGGGCGAGACGGGAGACATGCATGGGGACTAGTTGTTGAAGCGCATCGGCACCAGCAGGTAGCGGTAGTCCATGGATTCCTCGGAATCGGCCTCCTGCTGGCCGTTGAATTCGACGGGCTTGACCGCGGTGGTCATCTTCATGCGCACGAAGGGTTCGGTGATCGCGTTCAGACCTTCGATCAGATAGGAGGGGTTGAACGCCACGGTGATGTCCTCGCCGTCCATATCGATGTCCAGCGTTTCGGTGGCCTGCGCCTCATCGACCGCGCCGGCCGACAGGGTGAGCTCCTGACCGGAGAAGACCATGCGGATCGGGGCGTTGCGCTCGGCCACCAGGGCCAC
The DNA here is from genome assembly GCF_014898155.1 of Bifidobacterium eulemuris. Lineage (NCBI taxonomy): Bacteria > Bacillati > Actinomycetota > Actinomycetes > Bifidobacteriales > Bifidobacteriaceae > Bifidobacterium > Bifidobacterium eulemuris. The sequence continues at coordinate 1,770,974 of NZ_CP062938.1, forward strand.
ACGCTTGATCGCGCCGATCAGCGACTGCTTGTCGATGATGGCGTGAATCGGGTATTCGTCGGCGAACAGGCGGTCGACGGCCGGGAATTCGCCATCGATCAGCTGCGAGGTCGAGACGCGGCCGGCGTTCTCGAAACCGAGCAGCGACGGATTCTCCGTGTTGAAATCGATGACCACGTTCTGGTGTTCGTTGAGCGAACGGGCCACGTCGCGCAGCAGCGAGCCGCGCACCAGCGTGGTGGTGGTCGTGTCGATGTTCTGCGGGGTCCACGAGAAGCTGGCGCGGGACAGGCGGAAGCGGTCGGTGGAGGTCATCACGACTTTGTCGCCCTGGAATTCCACACGCACGCCGGTGAGCACCGGGCGGTTCTCCTCACGTGAGACGGCGACGGACGCCTGGGCGATGGCCTGCACGAAGGTGGGGGCGTCGACCTGGCCGAGCTTGTCCGGCACGGCCGGCAGATCGGGGTATTCCGAGTCGGGCATCAGCTGCAGCGTGAACGTCGACTTGCCGGAGCTGATGGTCATCGTGGCGTCGGAGGTTTCGAGATAGGTTTTCTCGCCGGCCAGCGCCTTGGTGATATCCGCGAGCAGTTTGCCCTGGACGAGCACGGAACCGGCCTCATCGATACCGGCCTCGATATGGTCGCGTGCGGAGATCTCGTAGTTGAAGGCGTTCAGGCGCAGAGTGCCATCGGCGGCCTCGATGCGGATGCCCGCGAGAATCGGGTTCGACGGACGGGAGTCGATGACGCGGGTGGTCCAGGCTACGGCTTCGGCCAGTGCCGCGGAATCGATTTCGACTTTCATGATGCCTCGTTTCGCTTCGATGGTGCTGTGAACATTCTAGCCATGGGTTGGGCAAGTCAGGAACGTGCGATAGGCGGGCCCTATTGTGACGATGATGATGAATTCAGAAGAACAGTAAGTAGTCACAACAATAAGGGCTGTGGATAATGTGAATAAGTGGGTGCCGGCGGCTGTTTGCAAGGGCTCAGAAGAGGCTCGGCAATGTGGATAACCCCTGTATAGAATGTGGATAAGTCGCCGAGTTATCCACCGGGGATTTTCGGATTTGAAGTTATCCACAATCGGAATGCAGTAATACACGAGTTATCCACCGAAATTTAGGGGTTATCCCACGAGTTATCCGCCGAGTTTACCCACATTTGTGAATAAGTATGTGGATAACTTAGGCCTATAAAGGGGCGGATCATCGGCGTGTTGCGTCGAAAACGGGGAGCCCGAAAGGCCCTTGTCGAGCACAATCGATCCAGGAAACGAAAAAAGCCCGTTTTTCGTCTGTGAAACGGATTCTAAGAGATTTCGTGTCCGAACGAATTTCTCCGTCGCTCTGAGCGACCATTTTCGTCATCCTGAGCGGAACGTGACTTTCTTCGTCATCCTGAGCGGAACGAAGTGGAGTCGAAGGATCTCAAAAGACAACAATCCCTCTGAGTTTCGTGAATATTGCTCTACCGGGTTTTGATCAGAAAAGAAAACGACTATTCGCCGGAATGCTGCTTCAAGCGCATGGTGAGCTCCATAACGTAGTTATAGACCTCGGGTTTCTCCTGCATATCCGTGCTGATGCGGTTATAGGCGTGCATCACCGTGGTGTGGTCCTTGCCGCCGAACACCTGGCCGATATCGAACAGGCTCATGCTGGTCATCTCGCGGGAGAGATACATGGCGATCTGTCTGGCCAGCGCCACATTCTTCGTACGCGCGCGCCCGACCAGATCGTCGAAGGTGAGGTGGAAGTATTTGGCGACCTGGCCGATGATGTCTGCCGGCTTGATTTCCACATCGGTGGTGAAGAAATCCTGCAGCGTCTGCTCGGCCAATGGCCGGGTGACGGGCTGGTTGCTTAAGGAGGCGACCGCGGTGACGCGGGTGAGCGCGCCCTCGAGTTCGCGGATGTTCTCGGTGAAGCGTTCCGCGATCAGATCGAGCACGTCGCTGGGGATTTTCGACCCGTTGATCGAGGCGATCATACGCAGAATCGCGATACGCGTCTCCAGATCCGGCGGCTTGACGTCCACGGTCAAGCCGGATTCGAAGCGCGAGATCAGGCGGGCCTCGAAACCCTTAAGATTCTTCGGCGCCACGTCGGAGGCAATCACGATGCGTTTGTTCGCCTGATGAAGCGCGTTGAAAGTGTGGAAGAACTGGTCGAGCGTGGCTTCCTTATTGCCCAGGAACTGGATGTCGTCGATCAGCAGCACGTCGACCTGGCGATACCGACGATTGAATTCGTTGATCTGGCCCTGGTTCTTGCTGGGATCCTGCAACGCTTCGATGAATTCGTTGGTGAACTCCTCGCTGGTGACGTATCTCACCTTCAACGAGGGGTCCTTGACTAGCGCGTAGTTGCCGATGGCGTTCAACAGATGGGTTTTGCCCAATCCGGATCCGCCATAGATACACAAAGGATTGAAATCCTGCCCCGATCCCTCGGCCACCGCCAACGCCACGGTTCTTGCGAAGCGGTTGGAATCGCCCGGCACGAAGGAATCGAAGGTGAAGTTCTTATTGAGGTGGGTTTCCGGATCACGCTCCACCTTATGCCCCACCGAATACCGCGGTTGCGGCTCGGGCGCGGCGGTCGGCTCGGGCAGGGGTTGCGCCGATCCGAAGGGATCGTGGCCCATATCGTCGATGGAGGGCGGGGCGCTGACGGGGAAAGGCGTGTCGAGCCGGGGCTCATGCTCCACTTTGGGCGGCGCCACTTTGAAGGCGGGGAACATATCCTGTCCGGTGGCCAGCTTCAACGCGCTGAGCAGAGGATCGTTCAATTCGCCCTGCAACGCGGATAATGTGGCGTTGTTCTCCACGCACAACACGATGGTCGGTCCGAACACGCCTTCGGCCACCACCCCCTCCAACCATCCACGATGGCGGGGGGTAAGCGAAGGCTTGGCTTTCATAATTGCCAGAACATCCGACCATATTCGCGCCGCTTCGATGGCGGGGTCATTCGGCTGATCTGCCATAGTGGCCCTTCCTCTCGAAGCAGAACTAACACACGAAGTAATACAGTAGGCTATGTTTACTCTTTTTTCGTCGAGTTATCCACCGGCGCGCGTGTTGGAATAGCCCAAATGTGAATAACATTCGTGTAATTTGTGGATAACTTTCGAGCCTGTTGGGGCTATTTTCCAACGAAACCACGCCCTATACCCTTTTAGGGGCCCCTGAGGAAATGTGAACGACCCGTCTGGGATTTTGACTTCGGGGCAGGGGTAAGAGTACCTTGGTAGAGCTTGACTCACGTGAGAGCCGCGCGTAAGCGTGGCTGAATGACCTAGGAGACTAAGAACCATGAAGAGGACCTTCCAGCCGAACAACCGTCGTCGTCACATGAAGCACGGCTTCCGCCTGCGCATGCGCACCCGCTCCGGCCGCGCTGTGATCAACCGTCGTCGCGCCAAGGGCCGCAAGTCCCTCTCCGCCTGATCCATTCGGCTCGGCACACGCAAGTGGAGCGGCTGAAAAGCCATCGTGACTTTGTCACCGTACTGAAACGGCGTCGTAAAGTATCCCGGAACGATATCGTCGTGCACTTTGTGGTGCGCGACGATTCCAGTTCGTTGCGGGAGCGTCGTTTGGGACTTGCGGTGTCCAAATCGGTTGGCAATGCGGTCGCCCGCAATGCGGTGAAACGTCGGTTCCGCGTATTGGCCCGCCAATACGAAGATGAGCTGCCTGAACGATGCGATGTGGTGATGAGGGCCAAGCCTTCAGCCGCCACCGCCTCCTTCCAATCGTTGGATGAGCAGGTTCGCTCCTCGTTTGGCGCCATCGCCAGGAAGACGGTGGATGCGCGATGAGTATGGCGGCACGAGGAATGATCCGGGCGGTGCGTTGGTATCAGCGCCACTGGTCGGTCAACCGTGCCGTGCCGTGCTGTCGCTATTACCCCAGCTGCTCCAACTACGCGATCGAAGCCTTGCGGCGTTACGGCGCATGGCGGGGTGGCGTGTTGGCGGTGCTGCGTTTGCTGCGATGCAGGCCGTGGAGCCGAGGCGGCATCGACGATGTTCCCCAACGGTATTCCGTGCTGTACCGGTTCCGTTGGTCGAAAGCCCACGAAGAGCCACGATTGACGCCGTTACCGGTTGACAAGTAGAGGATTCCATCATGAATACAGATCAATTCCTTCTGGATAGCGGCTTTTGGGGCTGGCTGTACAAGATTTTGACGCCGGTCGAGTGGCTGATGACCCAGATCATGGATATCTTCCATAATCTGCTGGTCGCCATCGGTATGAATCCGATCGGCTTCTCGTGGGTGCTGTCGATCATCTTCCTGGTGCTGGTGGTGCATGCGTGCATCTTCCCCATCTATTACAAGCAGATGTTGTCGATGCGCAATATGCAGGCGATCCAGCCGAAGATGCAGCGCATTCAGAACAAGTACAAAGGCAAGACGGACCAGGCCAGTAAAGAGGCCATGAGCCGTGAGATGATGAAGCTGTACCAGGACAACAACGCCAATCCGGCCGGCTCCTGCCTGCCGATGTTGGTGCAGGGCCCTGTGTTCATGTGCATGTTCTACACGCTTTCGGCCATTCCCTACATCGCCGAGGGCAAGCGCGACGCGTTGGGCGCCTTCGATGTCGAGACCGCCCAGCAATTCTCCCAGACCACGGTGTTCGGCGTGAACGTCACCGACACCTTCAACAGCTCCGCCACGCACGGCAAAATCATCATCGGTATCTTCGTGTTCCTGATGTGCGCCTGCATGTGGTTCATGCAGTACAACAACATGAAGCGCAATATGGCGCCGAACGCCGGCAACAAGCAGGCCGAGACCATGCAGAAGATGATGCTGTGGGTGTTCCCGGTGATGTACATCTTCTCCGGCGTTGTCATGCCGTTCGCCGTGTTGGTCTACTGGCTGACCAACAACATCTGCAATTTGCTGCGTTCCATGTGGCAGGTCTACGCTTTCCCGACTCCCGGCTCGCCCGCTGCGGAGGCGAAGAAGATTCGCGACCACAAGCATGAGAACGAGAAGCGCGCCCGTGCCGGAGAGCCCTCCCTTGAAGAGGAGGCGCTGATCAAGGCCAAGGAAGAGGCGGAGCGCAAGCAGGTCCAGGGCTATCAGCGCCAGCAGCCCCAGCGTAAGCGCAAGAAGAAATGACCGTGATATGGCCGCCGAGTTCTTCGGCGGCCATGACTCTATAACTGAACATCGATCGTGATGGTGTTTCACGTGAAACACCAAGTGTTCCATAACCGTCGGCATCGTCGAACCGGAACACGACTAGACTGAAAAGCTATGGACTTGACCGCCGCATAAAGGAGTATTGATATGGCTCAAGACGACGAGAGGACGATGGATCAGCTCAACGATGAAGCTGATATCGCCGCGGATTATCTGGAGGGTTTGCTTGATATCGCCGATTATGAAGGCGACATCGAGATGGGTGTGCGCAACGGTCGTCCGATGGTGCAGATCGTCGCGGATGACGATACCGATATCAAGCATCTGATCGGTAGCAATGGTGAAGTGGTCGACGCTCTGCAGCAGCTCACCCGACTTGCCGTGCAGCAGAAAACCGGTGAGCGTTCGCATCTGATCGTGGATGTCGACGGATTCCTGAAGCGCAAGCGCCAGCGTCTGCGCGATATCGCTTTGGATGCCATCGACGATGTGAAGGAGACCGGTGAGCCGGTCGACCTGAAGCCGATGAACTCCTTTGAGCGCAAGGTCGTACATGATGTGGTGCGTGAGGAGGGATTGAAGTCCCGCTCCCATGGTGAGGAACCGCGTCGTTACGTCACGGTGTATCTCAAGAACTCTGCTGAATCCGCTGAGATGATCGACGAAATCGTTGATGATTCCATTGAGGATGCCATCGACGAGTAAGAGGTTTCACGTGAAACATCGAGGGAGTCAATGACTCCCTCTTTTGCTGAACGTCGGAAGGGGATCTATGACCGATCAGCTTGATGGCTCATCCATACTTGTCGATGTGCTGGGTGACGCATTGCCTGCGATGACGATGTTTCACGTGAAACTCACCAATGAAGGTGAGCCACGAGGATTGATCGGTCCGCGGGATGTCGATATTCTCTGGGAGCGGCATATTCTCAATTCCGCCGCTATCGTGCCGTTCATACGAGAGTCGATCGGTGACCGAGCCAATGCCACTGTGGCTGATATCGGCAGCGGTGGTGGATTTCCCGGTATCGTCGCTGCGTCCTGTCTGCCGGAATGTCGATTCACGTTGGTCGAACCAATGGAACGCCGTGTGGAATGGCTGAAGGAATGTGTGGAGGAATGCGGACTGCGCAATGTGACCGTGGTGCGTGCCCGTTCGGAGGAAGTGATCGCCGATATCCGTAAACACCGCGTTCGACCGTTTGATGTGGTGACCTGTCGCGCCGTGGCACCGATGACGAAACTCTCCGGATGGACGTTGCCATTGCTGAAACCGCATGGCCGACTGGTGGCGTTGAAAGGACGTTCCGCTCAGGCGGAGCTCACCAAGGCGTCACAGGAGATCGCACGATATGGTGGTCAGCGTCCGCGGGTTGTGGAGGCGCCTGTGGGGGATGGGCTGGAACCCACCCACGTGGTGCTGGTGGATAAGCGGTAGCCGAGTTATCCACATTTTGTCGAGTTCAAAAAGTTATCCACAATATTGCACAGCGTTGTCCACGATCTAGAAAACATTGCAATATCAACGATTACAAGAAGGGGTGTTCGGAATTTCCGTGCGTGAATCCACAGTTATCCACAGTTATCCACATTTATGTGGATAACTGTGGATAGTGGTTCGCCATGTCCATACGCATAGGAACACTTGGAACAAGTCCCATGGTCAAGGAGGTACGATGACTGGCTCGCATGATACGTCGCAGCCGATGGAATCAGCGTCGGATACGTTGCAGCGTATCTTTGACAGCGACTCGTCGTCGGTGGGGATGCAGATGGCGGAGGAGTCCTCGCGTTATGACGCATTGAAACATGCCCGGTTCCCGCGTCCGGCCCGTACCCGCCGCATCGCCGTCGCCAATCAGAAAGGCGGTGTCGGCAAAACCACATCCACGGTGAATGTCGCCGCCGCACTTGCCGATAACGGAGCCCATGTGTTGGTGATCGATATGGATCCGCAGGGCAACGCCTCCACCGCATTGGGAATCGACCATACGTCGGGTAAACCGTCGGTATATGAGGTTCTGGAAGGACGACTCCCTATGGCGGAGGTGGTGTCCACATGCCCGCAGCTACCCACTTTGGATGTGGTGCCCGCCTCCATCGACCTCAGTGGCGCGGAATTGGAAGTGGCTGAACTGCCGAATCGCAATACGCTGCTTAAAGAGGCGTTGGATGTCTACCTTGACGATCCCGACATCCATTACGATTATGTGTTCATCGATTGCCCACCCAGTCTGGGACTTCTGGTGATCAACGCGATGTGCGCGGTCACCGAGATGATGATCCCCATTCAGGCGGAATATTATGCCTTGGAAGGATTGGGGCAGCTGATCAACACCATCGGTTTGGTGCAGCAGCATTTCAATCCCGTGCTGTTGGTATCCACCATGCTGATCACGATGTTCGATAAACGAACCTTGCTCAGCCGTGAGGTGTTCGGCGAGGTGAAGGGACATTACCCCAACATCGTGCTCGACGCGACGATACCGCGGACGGTGAAGATATCCGAGGCGCCGAGCTTTTCCCAAAGCGTGGTGACCTACGATCCCAAAGGCATGGGCGCCATCGCCTACGGCGAGGCGGCATTGGAAATTGCACGTCGTTCCCCGAGCGTGTTGGAAGCGATTGATGCGAGGAGGAATAACGCATGACTTCGAAATCCCGACTTGGCAAAGGATTGGGCGCGCTGTTCCCGGCATTGCCCGGAGAAAATCCGGTGGAGGCCACAGCGACGCCTACCGAACAGCCCGTCACGCAACAGCCTGCGCCTATGACGAGTACGACGGCGAAAGTGCGGAACAAAACAGCGGATTCCACCGCGAACAACTCGGCGAAGGAATCAGTCTCCGCCAAATCCGCGCGTTCCAAGCGCGCCTCGATGCCGGCACTCGATGAGATAACCCATCCCAGCGATCTGTTCTTTGGTGGCGCCGATGTCGCGACGGCGTCCGATACGGCCTCCGATGATGGGAAACCCACAGCGTCGACGTCTTCAATCGGCTCGAAAACCTCCAAGCGATCGACAAAAACGACCGCCGATAGCGCGGCGAAAACAACGGAGAAGGATGTTTCACGTGAAACATTGAAGCAGGATACAGCCGATAACGCGGCCGAACCTGAGCTCAATCCCGTTGAGGGGGGCTATCTGGCGGAATTAAGCCTCAACGAGATCGGCCCCAATGCACATCAGCCGCGAACGGTATTCGATGAGGACGATCTGAACGAGCTGGCCGCCTCGATCACCGAAGTCGGTGTGCTCCAGCCCATTGTGGTGCGCCGGCGTCCCGCCGAGCAAATCGCCGCCGCGCAACAGTCCGGCGCTCAGGCCGAATCCGGCAACCATTCCGTCGGCGCGATGGACAGTCCATACGAGCTGATTATGGGCGAGCGTCGTTGGAGGGCTTCGCAGCTGGCGGGTTTGGAGACCATCCCGGCCATTGTGAAAACCACATCCGATGACGATATGCTCCGTGACGCGTTGCTGGAGAATCTGCATCGCGTGGCGCTGAACCCTTTGGAAGAGGCCGCGGCCTATCAGCAGATGATCGAGGAGTTCGGTCTGACGCAGGCGCAGTTGTCGAAATCGGTGTCCAAATCCCGTCCGCAGATCGCCAACACGCTACGTCTGCTGAATCTGCCGGCATTGGTGCAGAAAAAAGTCGCCGCGGGCGTGCTCAGCGCGGGCCACGCACGCGCGTTGCTCGGCCTGACCGACGTCGACGAGATGGATAAGCTGGCAACGCGCATCATCGCCGAAGGACTGTCGGTGCGGAGCACCGAAGAGATCGTGGCGATGAAGGTCGCCGCGGGGGAGCAGCCCAAGAAGGTCAAAACCAGCAAAACCAATCCGTGGGTCGGCTCGGCGATCCAACAGAGCCTGGAGAACCATTTCGACACCAAGGTGGCCATCAAAGGCACCGCCAAGCATGGTCGCATCGAAATTGTGTTCTCCTCTCCGGAGGATATGGACCGCATCCTCTCGCTTCTTGTCCCCGGAAGTGAAGCCACCGTCTCCACCGAATCCCAGTGGGTGTAGTCTTTACGGACCACGCCCGTTCCTGTCGGTTAAACGCGCCTTTTCCGTCATCCTGAGCGAAGCGAACGAAGTCGAAGGATCTCCAATCTCGTCAATCGGAGATCTTTTGACTCCACTGCGTTCCGCTCAGGATGACAGCAAGATATGCTTCGCCTAAGAGATACGGAAAACTCGCCTCATGGAACAACAGGAGAGGGATCTATAGGGAGGCGTTGGAAACACCTCCCCGTATACGGGTTTAGAACACCTCCACGCGCTCGATGTAGAGCTGGTTATTCGGCAGGCTGTCGATCGGCACCCAGAGCAGCAGATCCTGCGTGTTCACCACACGGGTGAAACGCACTTCGGTGGTGCCGCCCTCCGCGAAGGTGAAATCGGCCACCTGTTCGCCTTGGGTGGGATCCGAATCGCTGTTGGCGATGATGTAGCCCCTACCGCCCGAGGAACGGATGGTGATCGTCATACGATAGGTGTCCTGCGGCTGGTCGAGTCGCATATGGAAGGCGTAGCCCTGCTGTCCGGCGGGGTTCGTCAGGAAGTTCTGGCTGACGATGGTGAAGGCCGTATCGTTCTCATGTCGCGGTTCCGGCACGGCGCTCACCTCGCGGTCGGCGGTGATCGGCTCGGTATCGGAGCCGGTGGAGTCATCAGCTCCCTCACCCCCGTCGGTATCCGTATCGGTGTTGGCGCTATCGGAGCCATCACCGTCCGTCTCGCCGTTCGACGTCGAATCGCTCGAATCGCTCGAATCCTGCGTGGTGTCGCTATTGCCGAACGGAACCTTCTCAAGATCCATCTGCGGCCAGTTGGAGGTGCTGTTCGACGTGTCGTCGACGATGCCATCGGTGTTCGAATTCGGCCGCAAGGCGTACACGGCCAGAACGGCTGCGAGGACGGTGATCACCGCGGCCACGATCACCACCACCAATTTGGTGGTGAGACGTCCGAACAGACGCTCGTCGGCAAGTGGCTCGTCATCCGGCGCGTCGTCGTTCTGTTCCGGCTGCTGGGTCGGGGTGAAACTCGGGGGAGCGGGGGTGATCGCCGCTTGGCTTCGGCGCTGTTCCTCCTCCAATTCCAGCTGAGCCGTGGACATCGGCACCATCGGCTTCGGCTGTCCATCCTCGCCGATCACCGGAATGCGGCTGGTGGCTTCGATTTCGGATTGCGGCGTGATCAACGCGGTGTCGTCCAGCGATCCGACGGAGATCGGCACGGTCAATTGCGCGCCGTCCGTGGCGGTGGCGGGCGAGGTCCCCTCATCGAAGGCGGGATACCAGTCGTCGGCGGCGTCGCCACCTCCGAGGGTGAAATCCCATGATCTGAAGTTATGGTTCTGGGCGAAAGCGCCTGGCTTGGCCAGAACGTCGGGCCTGGATTCGGTGCCCCTAGGCATGGTGACAGAATTTGACGAAGTGTCAATTGAGAGATCGGGCATATGCTCCGCGCTGATCATGGAAGCCGGCAGCTCATGGACGGAACCGGGGTCAACGGGCATCAGCGGCACCTGTTGGATGGAGCATCCGCCATCGCTCAGCGGCAGCACGATATCCTGGTCACCCAGCTCGCGCAACGCGGTCCATTCGCCCAGCAGCGCATCCAGCTCGGCGAAGGATTCCATCGCCAATTCGCCCCCGTCGGCATCCCGCACGGCCAGACCACGGCGCACGATCAGACGGAATTCGCCGGGGATGTCATCGGAGAGGTCCCGCGCCATCTCGGCGGTGCACTGGTCGCTGGGCGTGCGCGTCAGCAACGCCAGCAACAGCGCCGCGATCTGGCGGATGGCCGTGGTGCTGGGCACGTCGGCACCCTGCCGGTCGGTTTCGGCGGCCGGTACCAGCGTGACGGAAGGATTCACAATCATCGGTCCCAGCGGAGCGTCGGCCAGCTGAATACCCGAAGAGGTGAGACGAATCGTATCGGTGGTCAGACGCACCGCAGGCACGCCGGCGTCGATCAGCGTGCGCGCGACCTGCAGCACCTCGCCCAGAATGGAACGGATCGCGGCGTTGCCGAGCGGCTGGTGCCCCAGCCTCATATATTCGCTCAGCGAGATGCCTTCGTCCAGTTTGGTGACGATCAGCGAGGTCTCATCGTTCTGGTGCAGCTGCAGCACCTGCACATGCTGGCGTTGCGGCGTCAGAGCCATGGTCGAGGCGATGCTGTTGACGGTCTGCAGCGATGTGCCGTCGGTGATGATGAACAGCTGGCAATCCTGAGCCAGCATACGGTCATTGGCTCGCCAGGCCTGCACACCAGGCTCGTCGCGCAACAGCGACACCAAGGTGTAGCGGCTGATGATGGTATCTCCCAGCTGCGGTTTCATAGTACCCTTCGACTCCGTTACATGATGGTCTGCCGGTTCGTGCGGCATCGCTGGTGTCATTCTATCCATGGGACTGGCCGTTTGGGGCGGAAAATCGCCGGAATGTGACTCGTCAGGGGTAATGTCGCCGTCATCGGCCCCGCGGGTGCCCGACGCGCGCAGGCCCAGCTTGCCCATCACCATATCGACGATGCCCAGCAGCTCCTCGGAACGCGTCAGCCAGAGCACGCCCACATACACCACGGTGATCACGATGGTGAGCAGCACGCACAGGCCCACGGCCTGGAACCAGTTCATGGTGCCGTCGTCCGCGTCGAGACTGATGCCCAGCAGCGATTGCGCGGGGCCGCTGAGCAGACGTCCGGCGGCGATCGCGGCGGCCGCCGCGAGTATCGCCTTGCCATAGGTTGTGGCGATGCGCCTGCCATCCATGGTTCCCTCGAAGCGCTTCCGCAAACGGATCACCAGCAGTGGGAAGGACACCAGATAGGCGATGACCGCGGAAAGGGCGAAGCACCACACCCAGCGGGTGGGATCGACGAAAACCGTGGCGAGCAGGATGATCGTCAGCTGAATGACGGAATACAACGTCTGGAACAGGAATGGCGAGCGTCCGTCCTCAAAGGCGTAGAACGTGCGCTGGATGATGATGAACGCGCCGGTGATGGGCAACGCGAATCCCAGCGTCATCAACGGCGAGGCGATCAGCAGCGCCTCCTTGACGCTGATGGAGGGCAGCAGCACCAGCGTGATCGGCGCCGGCATCACCGCGAAGGCCGTGGTGAAGAACAGCATCAGCACGCCCACGGTGCGCAGCGAATAACTCAGATCGTTGCGTGCCAAATCCAGACGGCGTTCGGCGATGGCTGCCGAGATCTTCGGAAACACGGCCGTGCCCACCGAAACGGCGATCAGCGAATATGGCAGGACGTAGATGGTGAAGGCGTTCTGATAGGTGGCGTTGCCGGCCACGTCGTACAGCGAAATGCCGGTGGCCTCATGGGCCGCGGCCGGCGCGCTGGACATGATACGCGTGTTCACCATCGTGGTGATCTGGTCGACGACCACGATGGCGCAGCTCCACACCGCAACCGGTCCCATCGCACGCAGACCGATGCCATGGACGCCCCAGCTGGGTCGGTACCGGATGCCGACGCGACGCAGGGGGATGAAGAGTATCAGCGCCTGAAAAGCCACGCCCAGCGTCCATACGCCCGCGGTCATCGTCACCTTGTCGGCGGTCCAGAAATCCAGGGGCTGTTCGTTGGCTTTGCCGAACAGCAGGATGAAGGCGGTGAATCCGGCGCAGCTGATCACATTGGCGCCCACCGAACTCCACGCATAGGTGGCGAAATGGTTCTTTGCGGCCAGAATCTGGCCCAGCACCGTATAGAGGCCGTAGAAGAAGATCTGCGGCATGCACCACAGGGTGAAGGCGGTCGTCAGCGCCAGCATATCCTCGCCGCCGCTGACGTACAGTCTGGTCAGCAGCGGGGTGGCGGCGGCCATCAGCAGCGTGATGCCCAACAGCAGGGTGATGGCCAGGGTGATGAGCTTGTTCAGCCGTTCCTCGGCGTCGCGCTCCTTCAAGGTGCGCACGATCTGCGGCACCAGCACGGCGTTGAAGATGCCGCCGGAGATCAGCGTGAACACCGCTTGGGGGATCATGGTGCCGGCCTGGTAGGCGTTGGCGGCGAGGCCGGTGGTGCCCATGGCCGCCGCCAGCAGAATCGTGCGGATCTGCCCGGTCACGCGCGAGGCCGCGGTGCCGCTGGCCATGATCAGCGAATTACGTCCGACGGAAGAACTCATGCGTTCGCATCCTTCTTGCGATGAAATTGGCGCCACAGTCCGAGCGCGCCCAGCAGCACGGCGAAACCGATGATCACGAATCCGCTCATGTCGCTGATGCGCAGCACGCTGGTGATGGGCGTGTTCTGGGTGGCACCGAAGGCGTTGCCATCGCGGTCCTGCAAGGCGATGGTCGCGGTGGCGGATCCGGAGGTGGAGACGCGGATGGTGAAGGTGACCTGCTCCTCGCCCTTCGCAGGCACGGTGACGTCCGCGATGCGTGAGGTGACGATCTGCATGGAATCGGTCAGGGACGAGACGCGCACGCGCACGGCGTACGGCAGCGTGTTGCTGACGGTCACCGGCATCTGCGCGGATTCGCTCACCACGGTCACCGATTCGGAGGGTGTGATGGTCACCGAATCGTACAGTGTGTTCGACAGCAGCTGCAGCCCTTCGGTCATCTGCGTGCGCGCGGCGCTGCCGTCCGCGGCGCCCAGCGCGTGCAGGGCCATGATGTCATGCGCGCTTAACAGCATGGCGATCCATTCGTCGGCGCTGGTCGACTCCCTGGACCGCGAGCCTGAATCGTTGCCGTCGGTGGTGTCGGCGTCGTCCAGAATGGCCGTGCGCAGGCGGGTGATGTCGCTGCGCGTCGCCCCCAGCGTGGCCAGTGTGCCGGCCAGCGCGTCCGTGGCGCTTTGATCGCTATTGCCGACCTGATCCATATCCAACTCGTCATACGCTTCGGCGGCCGCCATCGTGCTCAGATCGGTGAGGGACAGCCATGAGGCCTGCTCCACGGCGCTCATCAGCTGGTTGATCCATTCGGCGTCGGCGTCGGCGTCCAAGGTGACCAGCAGGTTGCGCGACGTGTAGGGCTGCTCCATCTGGTAGAACGCGCTTTGCGCCATGAACCGCGCGAGCAGGCCGGCGTCGGTGGTCTCGGCCGTGGTCGTCTCGCTGAGGGCCTGTCCCTTGGCCAGTTTGCCCAGTTCGCGCTGTTCGCTGAGCACGGTCACGTCGCCGGCGTTGGTGTGCACCGTATAGGTGCCGGTGTGCACGGTGTCGGTTTCGTCCTGGTCGAAGGAGGCCGTGGCGATCACCGTGTCGTATCCCTGCTGCGCCGCCTGGTTGAGCGCCTGCGCGCTCCAGTCGCGTTCGCCTTGCCAGGCGTAGGTGGCGGCCGAGGCGTTCTCATCGCCCAAAGCCGTTCGGTAGAGGGCCTGCGCCGCCTGCGCGTTCCACTGATCGGTGGAGACGCCCGCCTGCGTGTAGGCGTCGGCGTCGTCGTAGGCGGCGTAGTCGGTGATGTCGAATGTGCCGGGTTGGGTGATGCCCGCGACCTGCGGCGGCATCTGCACCGCGTTGAGATACGACGGGTCGGCGACGATCTGCAGCATCGGATGATTGGCGAAGGCCTGTTCGCGGGCTTTGACGGCTTTGCTGTCTTCGGTGCCGAGCGTCACGACGGCCTGCGCGGCCTTGTCACGCGCGGCGGACGCCGTCTCCTCGTCATCCGCGCCGTCGATATCGCCGGAGATGAGATCGTCGATCGCTTCGTCGTCGGTCTGCCATTGGTCGCTGGTCAGCGGCATGGCCACGGTCAGTCCCATGGCGGGCGTCTGCTGCATGGACAGTCCGTCCGACGAACGCGTCAGAAAGGTGTGGAGGAACTCGGTCGACTCCTGCGTCTGATAGGTGATGCGCAAGGGCTTGGGTCCCCAGGTGGCGATGGAGCTGAGCGCGGTCTGCGCGCTGTCCACGTCGAGACTCACCGTGGCGGACTCTCCGATCGCGAGGGTCGGGACCTGAACCGTGCCCAACTCGTTGGGGGTGGGGATGTTCGCCTGTCCGTCCGCCCAATCCTGAATATCCGTGCGCGAAACGAAGGTGTACGCCGCGTTGGTGGAGACGGTGAGCGTGCCCGCCGGCAGGTCCTGTTCCGTACGGTTGGTGACGGTGGCGACGAGATGGTAGCCGGATGTCGAGCTGACCACGGCGGTGGACTGGTCGATGGTGATGGTGCTGGCATCGGCGACATCGGTTTGCGTGGTCTGCGTGGTCTGCGTGGATTCCGCCTGCGAGGTTTCGCCTTCATCGCCGTATGCGGGCGGGGCGCCGAGCATGCCGATGGACAGCATGGCGGCGCAGACGAACGCGCATGCGGCGGCACCCAGCCGGTGGAATCGTGACGCGTTGCGGTTTCGTCCGTGCGTGGGGAAAGCTGGTAGGGTCACTCGTCAGCCTGCCTGTTCATTTTGCGTGCGTACAGCCACGCGATGCGGCGCTCGTTGGGGTAGCTCAGCACGTCGTCCAGATCCTTGAAATCCACCCAGATCGCATCCTCGGCCTCATGGTCCGGATCGCCTTCGACGGTGAGTTCGCCGCCGATGCGTTTGAGCGCGAAATGGTGCACGAGTTTGTGCACGCGTTGCGTGGTGCCGGTGAACCAGTAGTCGATGGTGGCGATGGAGTCGATCACCTCGCCGAGGATCCCCGTCTCCTCATGCACTTCGCGCACGGCGGTCTGCTGGGGCGTCTCGCCCTTTTCGATATGACCTTTCGGCAGGCACCATTCGAGATGCCCGCTGCGCGAATGCCTGGCGATGATCGCCACGCGGCCCTGATCGTCGAACACCAGCCCGCCGGCGGAGTATTCGCGGACCACCGGCAGTTCCTGCGCATCCAACGAGGCGAAGGTGGTGGGGCCGTCCGACGATCGGCGGCGCGGCATCATCTTCGGTGTGGGACCGGATGGCGTGGGCGTCGAGCTGGAGGCCTGCGTCTCGTCTTGCGCGGCTTGCGTCGCGTCCGGAGTGTCGCCGGACCCACGCACGGTGATGGAGGCGGCGAACGTCGTCCCATCCGCGGATTGCGAGGTGTACAGCAGGCGATCTTGGGTATAGTTGTCCGCGGCATCGGCGGCATGTGCGAGCATGCGGGCGAGGTCGGCGGGCGTAATCATGCTACCCACCTTACTCAACTGTGTGTGCAGGTGGGGTAACGGTATGCTGGTAGGGCAGAAAAAAGACAGCCAGGAAGGGTGCCAATTGGATTTCGAAGTATGGCCCGAAGCCATCGAACTTGGTCGACTGTTCGCTGAACAGGGGTATGAGCTGGCGTTGGTCGGCGGGCCGGTGCGTGATGTGCTGCTGCGCCGCCCCAGCCATGATCTGGATTTCTGCACCTCGGCCAAACCCGAGGAATTCGAACCGATCCTGCGCCGTTGGGGCCATGACGGCTTTTGGGATATGGGCCGCAAATTCGGCACGCTGGGCGCCATGCGCCGACGCGCCGACGGCACCGAAGTGCAGGTGGAGGTCACCACCTACCGATCCGACACCTACGATCCCGACTCGCGCAAACCCGAGGTCAATTACGGCGACACGCTCGAAGGCGACCTGTCGCGTCGCGACTTCACCGTCAACGCGATGGCGCTGCGCGTGCCCGACTTGGAATTCGTCGATCCCTTTGGAGGCGCCGGCGATCTGGCCAAGGGCGTGTTGCGCACGCCGGTCGATCCCGAACAGTCCTTCGCCGACGATCCGCTGCGCATGATGCGCGCCGTGCGGTTCGTAGCCCAGCTGGGCTTCACCATCGCCCCCGAAACCGCCGAGGCGATCTGCCGCATGAACGAGCGCATCGCGATCGTCTCCGCCGAACGCGTGCGCGACGAACTGGTCAAACTGCTGCTGTCCGACCGCCCGCGCGCCGGTCTTGAGGCGCTGGTGGAATCCGGCCTGGCCGACCTGGTGTTCCCGGAGATTCCCGCCCTGCAGTTGGAGATCGACGAGAAGCACCGCCATAAGGACGTTTTCGAGCATACGATGATCGTGCTGGAGCGGGCCATCGCGCTCGAAACCGACGCGGACGGTCCGGTGCCCGGGCCCGATCTGACGCTCCGCTTGGCCGCGATCATGCATGATATCGGCAAGCCGCGCACCCGACGTTTCGAACCCGGCGGCAAGGTGAGTTTCCACCACCACGACGCGGTGGGCGCCAAAATGACCCGCAAACGGCTTAAGGCCCTGCGTTTCGACCACCATATGGTCGAGGATGTGAGCGAGCTGGTGAATTTGCATCTGCGATTCCACGGCTATGTGGACGAGCCGTGGAGCGATTCGGCCGTGCGCCGCTACGTCAAGGACGCGGGGCATCTCTACGAGCGTCTGAACCGTCTGACGCGCGCCGACGCGACCACGCAGAACCGTCGCAAGGCGGCGGTGTTCGCGCATGCGATGGACGAGATGGAGGAGCGCGTGCGCGTGCTCAAGGAGCAGGAGGATTTCGACGCGATCCGCCCCGATGTGGATGGCAACGAGATCATGGAGCTGCTCGGATTGGAGCCCGGCCCCATGGTCGGCCGCGCCTACAAGCATATGCTTGAATACCGCTTGGATAACGGCCCGGTCGAGCATGACGTCGCCGTCGCCGAACTCAAATCCTGGTACGCCTCGGTCCAGTCATAGACACCCTATATGCCTCTCCCGGCGCGGTCCTCTTGAATGTCATCCTGAGCGAAGCCGGAGTCGGCCCTTTTTATGTCATCCTGAGCGAAGCCGAGTCGGTCCTTTTTATGTCGTCCTGAGCGAAGGCGAAGCCAGAGTCGAAGGATCTCCTCAACCTTCGGCGTTACGGATTACGGGATCCTTCGACTCCGGCCCAACGGCCTTCGTTCAGGATGACGTGCCTATCGGCCGGTTGTCGCTCAGGGTGGCGAAATCCGTTCAGACGGCGGTGTGCTCGGTGTCTTCGGGCAGATCCGTCATGGAGTCGGCGGCCACGCAGCCTTCGATGCTGGTGATCTCAGCGCCGGCCTGCGGCACTTCGTCCGTATCCCTCAAATCGTTGAAGGTGGCGCCGATCACCACGTCGATGAGCTTGTCCTCGCGGGCGGTCATCACCATGGTCGCATCGGTGAAGTTGGCGGCCAGCGTATACGCTTCGTTGATGGCGTTTTTGCCGAAATACAGAACGGTGCGCGTCACGTTGCTGCTGGAATAGGTGTCCACCACCTGGATGGTGAAGTTGCGGTTCGCCAACGCGTTGCCGACCGCGCTGCCCAGACCCATATGGTCGGTGCCGTTGCGCACGCGCACGGTCACCTGGCCGTTGGCCACATAGGTGGCCTTGGTGCCGTCCTCGCCGTCGACGGCGCAGGGCGCGGTGTTGCCGTAATTCGGTTGGACCACGGGCGATTCCTTCAGTCCGAGTCCGAACACATGGAAGAAGAACAGCAGCGCGATCACCAGAGCCACGGCCAATGCCGCGCCGCTGACCGTGAATACGAGTCGTTGGCGCTGCCGCACATACTCCTTGCGCGCCTGACGTTCATCATGCTGCGTCATATTCGTTCCTTTGCATCCCGCTTTGCTTGTAACCTTAGCGTCACTGGGTGACGCTGATCGATGGGGCGGCCGGCGCGGTGGCGACGATGATGCGGTCGACCAGCCGTTCGTTCCTCCACACGTCGGTGATGGCCCGCACGGTCCGATTGTCGGGCGCGAAAGCGACCACAGACGGCCCCGAACCGGAGAGGAAGGCATGCGAGGCGCCGGCGCCCGCGGCCGCGTCGATGGCCTGTCCGCTGCGCGGATGCAGGCTGATGGCCGCGCGCTGCAGATGGTTGCTCAACGTGCCGTCCGTTCCCAGATGGTCGAAGGCGGCGTACACCTCCGGCGTGCTCAACTGCGCCTGATAGGCGCCGACCAACACGTGGCCGCGGAATCCTTGGGCGGCCAGTTCACGCGCCTGCTCGCCGTCGGGTGCGAAGATTTCCAGCCGCTCGCCGAATCCGGTTCCACGCGCATAGCCTCCAAAGAGGCAGAACGGCATATCCGCGCCCAAGGTGGCGGCTATCTCGCTGAGTCGTTCCAGCGGCCAATCCAACTCCCACAGACGGTTCACGGCAAGCAGGGTGGCGGCCGCATCGGCCGAACCGCCGCCCAATCCCGCGCCCACTGGAATACGCTTGGTGATGGTCAGCCCCACATCGGGATCTCGCCCCGCGGCCTCGGCGATGGCGAACAACGCCAGTACGGCGTGGTTGCGGCGCATGTCGCTGCCCGACGAGGCCAGGTCGCCCAGATGCGCGCCTTCGATGGACAGCGAGAAGCCAGTGCCGGGCGCTTTCGCGGTGGCGGTGACGGTATCGCACACGCTGATGGCGCAATAGATGGTGTCGAGTTCGTGCCGCCCACCCCATTCCGCCCGGGGCGCTCCCACATGCAGGGTGAGATTGGTTTTCGCCGGGCAGTCCACACGCACCGTGCGGCCGATGATATCAGTGTCGATCATCGCTCCGCCTCCTGCGCCGCGGCCGCCAGCGCGGCGAATTCGGTGACGGTGAGCGTCTCGCCCCGGCGGGTCGGATCGATGCCGGCGGACTCGAAGGCCTCGCCTGGCACCTCATGCTTCAGCGCGGCATGCAGGGTTTTGCGCCGCTGTCCGAAGGCCGCGTCGATCAGGTGGAACACACGGGCGCGCATCTCCTCGTCGCCGTCCAATCCCAGCTCGGCCGCCTCGGCCGGCGTGTATCGCGTGAAGCGCACCAGTGCGGAATCCACATTCGGCGCGGGCCAGAACACGTTGCGGCCGATGACGCCCGCGCGTTCCGCCCGCCCGTACCAGGCGAGCTTGACGCTGGGAGTGCCGTAGATCTTATTGCCGGGCGCGGCGGCCAGACGGTCGGCCACCTCCTTCTGCACCATCACCAGAAAGGAATCGAGGTTGGCGAAGCGTTCCAGCAGGGTGAGCACAATCGGCGTGGCCACGTTGTACGGCAGATTCGCCACCAGCGTGAATGACCTCTCGCCGGCGAAGTCGGGCAGATTCTCCGGCGTGACGGCCAGCGCGTCTCGGTTGACCACGGTGAGCCGCCCGGCCGCCTGGGGCATGAATTCGGCGATGGTGCCGGGCAGACGCTCGGCGACCGGCGGGTCGATCTCCACGGCGGTCATCGTCGCGCCGGTTTCCAGAATCGCCAGGGTCAGCGAGCCCAATCCGGGGCCGACCTCCATCACGAGGTCGTCGGCCGTGACGCCGGCCTCGCGCACGATGCGGCGCACCGTGCCGGGGTCGATCACGAAGTTCTGTCCGAACTTCTTGGTGGGGCTGATGCCCGCGTCCGCGGCGATGCGGCGGATGTCGGCCGCGCCGAGCAGACGGCCGGCCTCCTGCGGGCCGGCGGCCGCGGCGTCATCGTGGTGAAGATCGTTCATGCTCATGCCTTGCGTTCCTTTGGGCGACGTGCTGTTTCGTTGCTGCGGGCGGTCGGCTAGTACCAGCCGACCTCTTCGGAATGGGCCCATGCCTGCGATGGGCTGCCGTAGCGTTGGGCGATATACGCCAGTCCCCAGTCGATTTGCACGGCGGCGTCGTCACGCCAGTTCGCGCCGAACGTGGCCATTTTGTCGCCGGGAAGGGATTGCGGGATGCCGTAGGCGCCGGAATAGGGGTTTTCGGCGTACCACAGCCAGCTGGATTCGCGCATCCACAGGTTGTACAGGCAGGTCCACTCGTTGCCGGTCCAGCCGCGCTGCGCCGCCGCGCCCGCCGCATAGGTCTGCGCCTGCGCCGGGGTCGGATGCCACAGACGCCCCTGCGACGCGTCGCCGCTTGTGGAGCCGCTGGACGACGAACCCCCGGATGACGAACCGCTGGAGGAGTCTCCGGACGAGGAACCACTGGACGAGGAACCGCCGGACGACGATCCGCCGGACGACGATCCGCCGGACGACGATCCGCCGGACGACGATCCGCCGGACGAGGAACCGCCGGACGACGATCCGCCCGTATTCCCGCCGGAGGATGTGCCTCCGGATGAGGAGCCGCCTGTGGTTCCGGAGTCCGAGTCGCTTCCACCGGTTTCGGAACCGCCGTTTCCGCCAGAGGCGTCGCCGCTTCCTGAGTCGCTGTCCCCGGCGTCGGACTCGTCCTGTGTGGTGTTCGAACCGGAGTCGGTCTGTCCGTTGCCGGTGTCGGTCGGATCGCTGGTGGTTTGCGGGCCGACGGCGATGATCTGGTCGACGGCCATACGCGTGACGGTTTCCGACTTCAAGGTTTCCGATTCGGCCACACCGTCCACATAAGTCACGTCGTAGACCTGCTGTTTCTCGCCGTTTTCGCCTTGCTGGCGGATTTCGCTCTGCCCGGAGGCGAGGTTGGAGTCGATGATGGTCTGCGTGTCGAAGGGGATCTCCACCGTGCGCGTCTCCTCGCCGTGGGTGACGCGCTGCACGCGCAGAATCGTCTCGCCATCGTTCCTCTCGACGCTGACGCGATCCTCCTTGTTCAGCGTGATGCCTTTGGAATCCAGGATCGAGATGGCGGGCAGCTTGCCGTTGGGCGCCACGGAGCTCGTGCCGTCCGCGATGACGGTGACGGGGCCGGATTCGTTGATCACCAGGCCGCCGGTGAGCTGGTTGTAGACGTTGTCGATATTCACCGTCACCTTGGCGGCGTTGGCGTTGTTCTCCTCGAAGAAGCCGAGCAGCTGGTCGGCGCTGGTGGCCACGGTCCAGAACGGCACTTCGGTGCCGTCGATGGTGATGGTGGTCTGGTAGGCGCTGCGCACGGTGACGACGGCGTGGTTGGCGAGCGTCTCGCCGGATGAGGTCTCCACCAGATCATGGGTTTTCACGTCGATGCCCTGCTCCTCGAGCAGTCGGGCGGTGGTGGTCGCATAGGTGATGACCGTGGTCGTCTCGCCGTTGACGTTCAGCGCCACCGCTTTGCGCGCGGTGATGCCGAATACGGTTCCCGACGACAACACCACGGCGGCCACGCATGCCATCACGCGCGCCCGTCGCAGTCGCACAAACCGTTGCGGGGTCCATCGCCGTGCCATAGTCCTCTTTCCATTCGCGAGCGGTACGGCTTACATCGTAATGGCCGGGGCTGTCCGACGCCGGATAATCGCGCCAGCGTCCCCAATGTGCCCACAACCCATGAGTCTTCGCCATATCCGCGCTTTCGCCGCCAACACACCGAACGCCAGCGGAGCGTGGCGTGGCGCGTCGCCAAAGCCGTCACGGACGAACCGGTCGAGGCGCTATAACAAGTGCGCGTGGGAACGAACAGACCTCACCTTAGACGATCTGTTCGAAACCGGCGCTCTACAAGCGCGCGTGGGAGCGAACCGCAACAAGACACAGAAGAACTGCGCCAAAGGCGCTCTACGGGCGTGCGTGGGAGAGGAGTCCGGCATCTCCAACCGGTACGGTGCCGGCACAGGTTGGAAAGAATTCCACACCCGTGTCTCTTATCCCGGTGCCACCGAATACTGAGAGCCACCAGACGCGCAATTTGGCCCATAACCCCGGAAGACCCTGGAGCCTGAGGAGCGGACCGTGATCTTTCTCGAGCGGATCCGCGGCCATCTGGCCGTCGTCCCCCGAGAAGCCGGATGCGACGTTGTGGGGCCGAGGGTGAGGCTGGTCGGATTGAGTCCAACTGCGTTAGCGGTAGTGGATTTGGGCCTTTGCGAAACTCGATCTGCGTTAGCGGTAGTGGCCTTATGTCCTACCGCCGAGTATGCGTGGCGGAATACCAACGACGATGGCGGCTATGACGTCGATGCGGCACTACCGCTAACGCAGATCGACATCCGCAACCCATCAAATCCACTACCGCTAACGCAGATACCCCGTATCGAACACGTCAATGGCCTGCGGCACCGGCATAGACCGGAACGAATCCCACAGCCCGCACCCCACAGCCCATACCCCGCACCCCGTACCCGATACCCTGACACCACCGAACAACAGGAACAGCCAGACACACAATTTGGTCCATACCCGCCAATCCATCCACGCTGAAGAATGCGCCAGACGTGGACGAACTGTCAGTAACCATCATTCCGTCCACGGTGAGGGAAGCGTCACAGTGAACGAATGGCCAGCAACTGCCGCTCCGTCCACGGTGAACGCGCTCGGCGTGGATGAACCGTCAGCAGCTATCAATCCATCCACACTTAAGAATGTGTCACCGTGGATGAATGGTCGGTGACTGTCATTCCGTCCACACTGATCGCGCCTGGTATGGACGAACGGTTAGGCGCACATTTGCCGTTAACCCATAGAAAAAGAGTATGAAGGGCGAAGAAAAAGGGGGCGGGAGAGAAGGGGATGTCCCGCCCCCTGTGTGGGCAAGGACTGGTTGGGGGGATGCCTTGCCCTATCCAGGAAGCCATACAATTTGGGGGGAAGGCTCCTGGACCACTTACCCAAGGTAAGAATCTCACGCAGAATCACTACGTACCTTCATGATACGCCGTTTTCCCGCGCGACGAGCCTCTTGTCGGGATCGAACCGACGACCTGCCGCTTACAAGGCGGCCGCTCTGGCCATCTGAGCTAAAGAGGCGGCTGTTCCGCCGACATGGAGTCGACCGAACAAATGACTAGCATACCAGCAGATGGCGCGCGGTCAATTCCGTTGCGCCGTGGCGTTGGCGGATTGTCCGCGCCCGCGGCTGATAGTACCCGTTTACGGTAGAAACCGTGGTGAAGCTTGACGCTGTGCGCGAACTCACTCGGTGGTGACGGAGATGGGTTCGCCATCGGCGCCGATGGATGGCAGCTCGCCGGCCACGCCGACCTGGTCGGCGTCAAGTCCGATCGACTTGAGGAATCCGTCGACGATGCTCATATCGGCCAGCGACAGATCGCTTAACGACCAGTAGGTGCCGTTGATCGTCAAGGTGGGCGAGGAGAACGAACCGGAGGACGAGAACAGCTCCTCGCGGCGGATCGTGTAGGTATCCGAGGCCTTCAGCCACTCCTGATACTCGTATTCGCCGCTGAACGCCGCATCGGCGACCTCGCTGCTCACGCCGGCGTTGATGGCCTGCTCCTTGAGCTGCTCGTCGCTGACGGAGGTGTAGTCGTCCAGCTCGCCGGGCTGGAAGTCCTCGGCGTAGATGTTGGCCAGATAGCCCAGCAGATGGTCGGGGTCGTCGTCATGCTCGGCGATGTACACGGCCGCGTTGAACGCGCGGGTGGAGTATTCGTCGGTGCTCTTGGAATCCTGGAAGGTCATGAAATGCAGATCAAGGTTGAGCTGACCGGCGTTCATCAGTTCGATCAGGGTGGGGTCGAGCTGGCGGTTCACGCTGGCGCAGCCGGGGCACAGCGGCTCCATGTAGATCGACAGGGTCGGCACGTTATCGACCTTGGTGCCGTAGCCGTTCTGGGAGATGAGGAATCCTCCCTGGTCGTCGGCGTTCGCGGGCTTGTCGCTCACCTGCTGCAGCGCGTCGTACGCCTCCTCGACCGTCACGCTGGAGCTTTGCGCGTCGGCGTCGCTGGAGTGGGTGGCGCGCCAGACCGCGAATCCGGCGATGCCCACCAGCACGATGATGATGATGACCACCACCAGTCCGATGATGGTCTGCTGCTTGCGTTCCCTTTCCGCCTGTTCGGCGCGGGCCTGTTCGGCGGCCGCCTCGGCCGCGCGACGTTCGGCGCGGGTGGCGCGCTTCGCCTGACGCTTCTGATCTGCCATGACATTCCTCCCGTACGTCTGTTCGCCCCCATGATAACGGCAGATGCCGTATTATGCCTCGGCCGAACGCGTGCACGGTGTGAATATGGTATGGAAATCGTGTGAATTCCGGGTTGGCAGTGGGGCGGGTACGAGAAGGAAGGATATGGGTTGTGGTGCGCAAGGGGATCTGTGGGCGGCGGGATGGTCTGGCAGGATGGTCCGGCAGAATGGCGTGACGCATAGCGCGGCAAGGGAACGGGTGGTCGGACGGGGCGCTTCAGAGCGAGGACTCGGGCGGCGCGGCTTGCGTGGCCGCTGTTCCCGTCGTGGTCTTGTCCGCTCGCCGCCCGCCGCGCAGCGCGCCGGCGCCGAGCCGCACCATCATGGAACGCGGACCGAACACGGTCAGCAGCCATCCCACCGTCGTGGCGCAGGCCAGCGTCAGTCCGGTGTACGACAACGCGGTGTCGGTGAGGGTCGGCAGCGGAATCACCCATCCGCCCACGGACAGGTCGACCATGGCGTACGGCAGATCCAGCGCCCACACGCCTGCGGCCGTCAGCGCCACGACGATCAGCGCCATCGCCAGCGCGCGCGGTATGGCGGCCAGCAGCCCCTTGAGCAGATGCCAGGGCAGAGCGGCCACGCGCAGCATCGTATCGGTGCCTTTACGCGCGCCGCCGCGTTTGGACTCGCGTTCCAGCTGGGATGCGGTGTTGTATCCGGCGGTGAGCAGCAGCCACAGCAGCGCCGCGGCCGCGATCAGCGCGGCCTGCGGCAGCGGCATGGCCAACACCGCCAAGGGCAGCGCGAGCACGAAAAGAGGCAGAACGCCTCGCTTAAGCAGACGGCCACGCCGCACGTCGGCGGGATTGACGGCCGGAGCGAGGGCGATCGCCTCGGTGGGCACCGATTGGGCGGCCTGATCGATCACGCGCTGCAGGGCCGGTCGGATCGTCGGATCCACCGCCGTGGGTGCGGGATCGGCGGGATTCCACGACTGTTGCCCTTGTACCGGTATCGACGCGGGCGGTTGCGCCGCCGGCAGCACGGCGGTGGCACCGGCCTGTTCGAGTGGTGTCGTCGCGCGCGGCATCACCGCCGTTCCCTCGAGCCGTCGCGCCCGCGGGTCCATCGCGGTGGTCGCGGCCGTTTCTTCCAGCGTGACGGTGTCCGCATCGCCCGCATCGCCAGTGTGGGTCGCATGGGTCGCGGCCGTCTCGCCCATCGCCTCGGTGCGGATGATGTCGGCGTCGTCCTCGTCGCGCCACAGCATGCGGGGATTGACGTCCGATACGAGAGCAGAGGCCGCGGCACCTGCCGCGGAATGCTCAAAAGGGTGCACCACCTCCGCAGACTCGCCGGTACGGTCGCCTCCGTCAAGCGGCCGCAAAGCGTCCACGGCGATGGCGTGCAGCAGTTGGTCGGGGGAGCACCGTTGCGTGCGATCCGGCGCGAGGGCGGAGCGGAACGCGGCCATCGTGTTCGCGGGCAGCCCGGTGAGATTGGGGTTGCCGGAGGCGGCGCGCTCCAGCACCGCCATCATCGGCTTGGTGCCGAATACGGGGGCACCGGTGGCGGCGAACGCCAACACCGAGGCCACCGACCACCAGTCGGTCTGCTCGTCCGATTCCGCGCCGTCGATGATCTCCGGGGCGATGAATCCGGGAGTGCCCATCACCAGACCGGTGCGGGTCACATGGCTTTCGCCCGCGCCCATGGCGATGCCGAAATCAACCAGCACCGGGCCGGAGGCGCTCACCATCACATTCGTGGGTTTGATGTCGCGGTGCACCAGTCCGGCGGCATGCACGGCCTTGACCGCCTCGATCAGCTTGCGCGCCAGACGTTCGAGGTCGTCGCCGGTGTAGCGGCCGTTGACGGCCACGTCGTCCCTGAGGTTGCGGCCGTCGATGAGTTCGGTGACGATGAACGCCAGCGAGTCGTCCAATTCCATATCGACGATGCCGCACACGCCGGGGTGTGAGACCTTGCGCAGCGCCATCGCCTCGCGTCGCAGTCGCTCGCGCGCGGTGACATGCTCCTTGAGATTCGGATCCTGCACAGCGGCCGACCGCGCGTCGTCATCGGCCAGCGAGTCGCGCAGGATCTTCATCGCATAGGACTGCCCGCCGCCGTCGACGACGCGCCACACCGATCCCATGGCACCCGCCCCCAAGCGGGAGACCAGAGTGTAGCCGCCGACCATGTCGCCCGGTTCGAGATTCAACGCACTGAGATCGCTCATGCCTCTATTGTTGCACCGTCGGTGCGAATTTCAGCTGATTCTGGCCAGAGGCAGAGGAATCAGCACATGCAGCTCGAACCAGTGGTTCTGTGGCGTGATGGTCAGTTCGCCGCCATAGGAGCGGGCGATATGGCGGATGGATTTGACGCCGAAGCCGTGGGCGGTTTTGTCGCGTTTGGTGGTGGTCAGATTGCCGATGGCGTCGTGTTTGAGCGGCGCTTCGAAGTAGTTCTCCACACGGACCACCACGAATTGGCCCTGTTGGAACAACGCGAGCTTGATGATGCGCCGTTCGAGGTCCGCGACCCGGCTCGCCGCCTCGATGGCGTTGTCGAGCGCGTTGCCGAACAAGGTGGCGATATCCATCGAATCCATACCGGCGAGCAGTTTGCCGTCGGCCACGGCGGTGAAGGTGATGCCGCGATCGGCGCAGGTGCGTGTTTTGGTGGTCAGGATCACGTCGAGCACCGGATTGCCGGAATGCTGCTGGGCGCTGTATTCGTTCACCGAGGCCTCCAGCCGTTCGAACTGGGCCGAGGCCTGCTGCGGATCGAGTTCCGCACGCAGGGCGACGATCTGGTGTTTGAGGTCGTGCGCCAGCCTTCCCATCGCCTCGATGTTCTCCTTGGACTGCAGATATTCGGCATGCTGGCTTTGCAGACTGGCGTTGATGGAGGCGAGCTCCAGCGTGGCTCGGGTCTGCCGGATCTGCTCCTGCTGGGCGTAGAGGATGAGGAATCCGCACAGATCCACCAGCGTACGGATATAGAACACCTCCTGGCCCACGGTGCCGGAGAACGGAGTGTTGGTGGAGACGAAACTCAGATTGCTCATCGCGAAGGTGATGATGGTGATGATGCTGGTGGTGACCGCATCGCGCATGGTGGGGGTTATCGTCTCATCGCCGCGGAAGCTGTGTCGTTCCGCCAGCCATGCGCCGGCGAAGCAGATGCCGTAGATGCCGATAAGCGCCAGAACGGGTTGCAGACGCCAGAGCGGCGCGCTGCTGGGGCGGATGAACGAGTCGATCTGCCAGTGCAGCGAGGCGACCATCTCGGCGAGCACGAAGGCCCGGGCGGTGAGGAACAGCGCGGTGCGTTTGCCGATGCCCGACGCCAAGCGCACAATCGCCCACATCGCCGCGAACGCCAGGCACATGCCGAGGATCCAGAATGTGATGGGCAATGTGCCGGCGAAATACTGCAGGCCGATCAGCACCGCCAGCCCGAGCGCGCCCATGCACAGGGTGCGTCGCAATGAGACGGTGCGCGGCACCACGGCCACGTACACCATGCAGGCGAGCCATTCGCTGATGGCCGTGTAGATGCGGGGGATGTCCGGCAGGGCGTTGGTGATTTCGACGGTCATCGTCCGGTACCCACGTGATTGGTGAGCGCGGCGAGGAACTCCTTCTTACGTGGGCGGCTGATGCGCAGCGTCTCGCCGGTGGACATCACGCAGTCGGATTCCTGCACGCCCGTCACATGGTCGAGGTTCACCAGATAGCACGAGTTCGAACGGAAGAAGCTACGGCCCTCCAACTGCTCCTCAAGTTTTTTGAGGCTGGAGGAGATGGAGAGCTTGCCGCTGAGCGTGTGGATGACGATGGTATGGCGGATCGACTCGAAATAGACGATGTCGGCCAATACCAGCCGCAGCGACGACGTGCCGGTGTCCACCAGCATGGATTCGTCGGTGTTGCGCCTCACCTGGGCGATGGAACGCGCCATCTCCTGCTGGAATCCGAACCAAGGCACGGGCTTGAGCAGGAAGCTCAGCGCGCCCACTTCGTAGCCGTTGATGGCGTATTGGGGGGCGGAGGTGATGAACACGATCACCACCGAGTCGTCGCGTTTGCGGATCTCGCGGGCGGCGTCGATGCCGTCCATCTGCTTCATCTGGATGTCCATCAGCAGGATGTCGTACATGGGCACGTAGTTCTCCGCGATCTTCGCGCCGTCGTCGAAGACGGATACGGTGAACCGCTCGCCGGATTCCTCCTGATAGCGGTTGAGATAGTCCAGCAGACGCTGGCAATGGGTGGGGTCGTCCTCGACCACACCAATACGTATCGCGCGCATAACATTCCTTTCTGCCTCCACTAAGCCTAGGCCATGGCCTGCCGATACAGGGCCGCAACGGGTGCGGGACGGGGTTGTGTAGCATGAACGCGCCGATACGCATGCGTTATGGCATAAGTGGTCGTTTTGATGACAGATTATGCATCGGAACCGACAGGTTGGGCGTGTCTTTGGTGAACCGAACGTGGAATTTGTTTGAATCGTTACCAAGGCATGAGGATGTGTCGTCATTGCGGACTTCCACAAGAACAGCGAGGATGCATGTTCCTTCTGCCCCTGCAATGCAATGAGAAATGGAGGAGACATACCATGCTTTCCATCAACATGGCTGATGTCATGAACGTCATCGGATCGTTGACGCCGTACCTGATCGCCATTGGCGTGTTCCTGGTGCTCGGCATCATCGTGACGTTCGCTGTGAACAAGAAGACCGTGCAGAACGTCGGCGTTCGCAAACTGGTCCATTCCGAGTCCTGGCTCGTGGTGCTTGTGGCCGTGGTGGCCTCGGTGTCCATGATGCTGACCGGTCCGCTGGCCACGCTGCTCAACAACGCCACCGTCACCAAGTACATGCTTTCGGACGACACCGTCGCCGCGGCCAACGATCTCGCCAAGGACGTCGAGGCCGAGGCCATCACGATGCTGAAGAACGAGAACGACACCCTGCCTCTGGCCGACAAGAACGTCAACGTGTTCGGCTGGGGCGTCACCCAGCCCGTCTACGGCGGTACCGGCTCCGGCTCCATGTCCGACCAGTACGAGACCACCTCGATTCTGCAGGGCCTGGACGAGGCCGGCTTCACGGTGAACGAGGATCTGATCAACCTGTACACCGAATACCGCGCCGATCGCCCGGTGGTGGGCATGTGGGCCCAGGATTGGACCCTGCCTGAGGTTCCGGCCGCCCAGTACTCCGATTCTCTGATCGAGGACGCCAAGGCGTTCTCCGATGAGGCCGTGGTCGTCATCACCCGTGTGGGTGGCGAGGGGGCCGATCTGCCGATGGATATGACCGCCGAAGGCATCACCTACACCAACAATTCCGAGGACTACGCCGACTTCGAGGCCGGCGAGCACTTCCTGCAGCTGAGCCAGACCGAGCAGGACATGATCGATCTGGTCACCTCGAACTTCGAGAACGTCACGCTGATCTACAACGGCGCGAACACCTTCCAGCTGGGCTTCCTGGACGACTATCCGCAGATCTCTTCCGTGCTGTGGGTGCCGCCGGCGGGCCAGACCGGCTTCTCCGCCCTGGGCGAGGTTCTCGCCGGTGACGTGAACCCCTCCGGCAAGACCTCCGACACCTTCGTGAAGGATCTCACCCAGCAGGTCACTTACAACAACTTCGGCGATTTCGCCTACGACAACGTCGACGAGCTGGCCGCTTCCGTGACCGGCTTCACCGGCGAGACCACCGAGGTGACCCCGAACTTCGTGAATTACACGGAGGGTATCTACGTGGGTTACAAGTTCTATGAGACGGCTGCCGACGAGGGCGCGATCAACTACGACGAGATGATCGCCTTCCCGTTCGGCTATGGCCTGTCCTACACCACCTTCGAGCAGGAGATGGGTGATGTGACCTACTCCGGCGGCACCGTCTCCTTCGATGTGACCGTCACGAACACGGGCGACACCGCGGGCAAGGAAGTCGTCGAGGTCTACTACAACCCGCCGTACACCAACGGCGGCATCGAGAAGTCCTCCGTGAACCTGGTGGACTTCGAGAAGACCGACCTGCTTGAGCCGGGTGAGTCCCAGACCGTTTCGATCGAGTTCGAGGACGACGACATGGCGTCCTACGATTCCGAGAACGCCGAGGCCTATGTGCTTGAGGCGGGCGATTATGTGGTGTCTATCAACTCGGATTCCCACACGGTGATCGATGAGCAGACCGTGACGGTCGATGAGACCATCACCTATGACACCGAGGACAACACCCACGACGGCGACCAGACTGTGGCCACCAACCAGTTCGAGTACGCCGAGGGCGACGTGACCTATCTGTCCCGCGCCGACGGTTTCGCGAACTACGCCGAGGCCACCGCCGCGCCGACCAACTACAGCATGTCCGATGAGGACAAGGCGACCTTCATCAACAACGACATCTACGATCCGGCCGACTATAACGACGACTCGGATGAGATGCCGACCACCGGTGCTGACAACGGCGTGCGTCTGGCCGACCTGTACGGTCTGGACTATGACGATCCGCTGTGGGACGAGATGCTCGACCAGCTCACCGTCGACGATATGGACAACCTCATCGCCAACGGCGGCTATGGCACCCCGGCCATCAACTCCATCGGTAAGATTCAGATGACCGACGCCGACGGCCCGGCCTCGCTGAACAACAACTTCACCGGCGTGGGCTCCATCGGCTTCCCGGCCTCCACGGCATTCGCCTGCACTTGGAACCGTGATCTTGCCCGCCAGTTCGGCGACATGATCGGCCAGATGGCCCACGACATGCACGTGGCCGGCTGGTACGCTCCCGCCATGAACATCCACCGCTCGGCCTTCTCGGGCCGTACCTTCGAGTACTTCTCCGAGGATGCCCTGCTCTCCGGCGTGATGGCCGCCGAGCAGACCGCCGGTGCTCAGGAACAGGGTGTGTACGTGTTCATGAAGCACTTCGCGCTCAACGACCAGGAAACCAACCGTACCGAGATGCTGTGCACTTGGGCCAACGAGCAGTCGATCCGTGAGATCTACCTCAAGCCCTTCGAGATGAGCGTGAAGGATGGTGGCGCTACCGCCGTCATGAGCTCCTTCAACTACATCGGCACCAACTACGCCGGCGCGACCGCTGCCCTGCAGCAGACCGTGCTGCGCGACGAGTGGGGCTTCCGCGGCATGGTGCTCACCGACTACTTCGGTGGCTATGGCTACCAGAACGCCGATCAGCTGATCCGCAACGGCAACGACATCATGCTGGCCACCACGGACATCACCAACCATGTGACCGACACCTCGGCCACCTCGGTCCAGGCGATGCGCACCGCGGCCCACAACATCCTGTACACCACCGCTAACGGCTGGCAGTACGCGGATGGCGAGCCGGAGACCACGACTCCGATCTGGCGCACGGCCATGTATGTGGCTTGGGGCGTGACCGCGGTCCTGTTCCTCGGCCTGAGCGCTCTTGCGATCAAGAAGTTCCTCGATCGCAAGAAGGCCGCCACCATCGAGGTCCAGGCCTGAGCCTGAATTCCCGCCCCTAACGGTCGGGAATCCAACCCAGTAGCCATACGGGCGGCATCCGGAACCATCCGGGTGCCGCCCGTTTCGTTGCTATCTGGCCCTTTCGTTCGTCATCTTCGCTCCGCCTAGGTCGGCCCTGACGGGCCGTCTATATTCCATGACATGGCTTGCGCCATGTCATGCGGAGCCTGTAATCCCAAGTAATCCCTCCGTCATCCCGAGCGGAGGCGCAGCCGGAGTCGAGGGATCTCCAATCCTCTGTCATCCCGAGCGAAGTCGAGGAATCTCCGGGATGTTTCGACTCCGCTACGCTCCGCTCAACGTGACGGAAGCCGTCATTCCAAGCGAATCCCTTTCGTCATTCCGAGCGAAGTCGAGGAATCTCTTTCAGATTATTCCTTTCGAACCAGCCGATATCTCTGTTTGGGGCTGCGATTGGGTTCGGTCGGTTCGATTAGCCCCTGTTCGATCAATGCATTGATATGGTTGATGACGGTGGGGCGTGACATGCCGGAGGCCGCCGTAATCTCGCGCGACGATGCCGAGCTGCGTTCGCCGAGCAGTGTCAGGATTGCCTCGTCCAGATTGTTGGCCGCCATAGGATTGCGTTCGGAGGCGCTCAGGCGACGTTTTTCGAACGTCAAACTGAATGCCGTCAAGCTATTGCGTGGTTGTGGTGGTGGCATGAGCGCGGCGGCCAGTTCCGCAGTGATGACCTGATATCCCGTTCCTTTGTTTTCCACGATGAATCCACCGTCTGGATCTGGGGTGCTTTCCAGAATGGTGGAGAGGAATTGGTTGCGCGAGGAGGAGAGGCCGAATGTGCCGATGTTTTCTATGGTGACGGCACCATATAATCCGCCTGGATTAAGGATTTCCAAACGGTCTGCGTAAAGATTGACCTGCACCTGCGCCCCTCGTGCGTCAGGCGAATAATCACGATGCATCAACGCGTTGGCAACTGCTTCGCGTACCGCTTTTTGCGGGTAGTCCGGCACATCGCGGCGGAACGTGCCTCCGATCACGGCTCCAGTGCGCATATTGCGGGTCACGGCGGCGATTGCATCGTCAATCATGACCGGAATGGGACCGATTAATGTGCGTGCGTCTAGGAAACGTCTCTCGTCACTCACGGTTTCGGTTTTGGTCACCCCCGGAAACGCAGTGAACGTGATGTTGAGACGTGGAAAAAATTGCTGAGGAAATGTCCCTAACGCCAACAATCCTCCCAGCGTCGGGCGCATCGCTCCGTTATCGTTGCGCAGCACATGCAGACTGGTGAGAATCGATTGGTCGTCTCGCGTTGCGAATACGCGTGGATGTAGAGTGCGCTGTCGTACGAGCAGTCCGTTGACGAGCGTGGCATCGAGGTCGTCGATGGTTGCGCCGGGCACGACTTCATCGTCATAAGTCGGTTGTTGGCGTGATTCAAGTAGCCTGTCAACCTCGTATGCCGTCAGACGGCGGTCTCCGTCGCCGCTGCGAATGAACGATCCTTGGTAACGGCCGCGTTCTGTGACATAGCACGGTTTGTCTTTTGCCGGCATCTCGTCGATATGGGCCACCAACACGTCAGAGCCTTCAAAAGGAACGATTTCCAACAACGGGCGTACCACTGGCGTCAGTTTTCCGCACGCTGCCACAAATCCTTCCTGTGCGCGTCGGGCGTCGAAGCCCTTGGCGGGGATGAATCCTTCTTTCTCGGAGATGCCAAGCACCACCGTGCCACCACCCTCATTCGAGAAGGCGGATAGGGTATCGGTAAGCGTCCTTGGTATTCCGCCGACCGATTCCTTAACCTCGCAAGTCTGTGTGTCGTTGCCTATCTGTCTCATGTGAGCTATGAGTTTGTTCAATTCTTGCTCGCCCATGGCATACTCCTGCGTGTGACAACTTGATAATCAACATAATAACAAACTTAATACTTTCTATCGGTTTAACATGATAAGTATTAAGTAAGTAGAAAGTTGATAGAAAGTCCTATTCAGGATGGGGTTGCTTGACAACGGCGAGCGACATTCGAAATCCTCCTTCCGTCATTCCGAGCGGAGGCGCAGCCGTAGTCGAGGAATCTCCGGGATGTTTCGACTCCGCTACGCTCCGCTCAACATGACGGAAGCCGTCATTCCAAGCGAATCCCTTTCGTCATTCCGAGCGAAGTCGAGGAATCTCGTCCCTTACTGCCGTATGCGATTCACACATCCGATGGCCCATAGCGGCACGTTGGTCAGCCAATCCTCGCGGTGGTATTCGGCGAGACTGGTCCGGACGGACATGGGGATGTCGTATTTGGCCACGGCGACATGCAGGCTTTTCGCTCGCAGATTGCGCTCCGCCTTGACCTCGATGGGCAGGATCATGCCGTTGCTGCTGATGACGAAATCGACTTCGGCGCGACCGTCAGGATTCGCCCAGTAGTATGGCTGGAATCCTTGGGCGATAAGTTGTTGGCAGACGTATTGCTCGGTGAGCGTGCCCTTGAATTCGGTGAAGAGCGAATCGTCGGAGAGCACGGTCGACGCGTCGATTCCGGCCATGGCTCCCATCAGTCCGACGTCAAGGGCGTAGATTTTGAAGGCGTGGGCATCCTCATACGCCCGCAACGGTTTGCGCATGGCGTTCACGCAGGGAACACGATGGGCGATTCCATAATCGGTCAGCCATTGCAGGCTGAACTCATACTCCCGGGCTCGGGCACCGGTTCGTATCAAGTTGTATACAAACTTGCGGTTCTCCTTCGCGAGCTGTGCGGGCAACGATTGCCAGGTGCGTCTCGTCCGTTCCGCGGTGTTGGGGCTGTCCGAGTGTTTGGAGAAGTCGTTGTCGTAGGCGGTGAGGATTTCAAGCTGCCGCTGCCTCGCGGCGGTGAAATCCTTGTCGTGCAGATAGCGGTCCACGATTTCCGGCATGCCGCCGACCAGCATGTACTCCCTAAGCAGACTTGTCGCCATATCGGAGAACAGTGGCGATATCCATTCGAGATCGTCAAGTGCCGCTGTCTCTATCGCGTCCACGATTTTCGTTTCGCCGGCATTCCGAAGATATTCCGTGAAGCTGAGCGGATGTAGCGTCATCATGTCCACTTTTCCCACGGGGAAGGATGTGCCTGGATGCAACGCCACTCCCATGGTCGAACCCGTGGCGATGATGTGCTGTTCGCGTGCGTCTTCGCAGAAGTATTTCAACGCGGTGAGGGCGCGCGGGCATTCCTGTACCTCGTCGAAAACGATCAGAGTCCTGCCTGTTTCGACGGTTTGGCCGGCGAGCACCTCCATTTTGCGAATGAGCTGCGCAGGATTCAGGCTGCCTTCGAACAACGACGAGGCGCTCTGGTCGTTCATGAAATCGAGGCGAAGAACGCTGCCGAATTCCTGCCGTCCGAACTCCGTGGCGATCCATGTTTTTCCGACTTGTCTTGCTCCGCGCAGCAGCAGAGGTTTGCGGTCGGGGGAGCTCTTCCAAGCGATGAGGTCGTTCATCAAGGCTCTTTGCAACGCCATTATCTCCGCCCTTTCATCCTAAAACGTGTAGGTTTACACATTTTATCATCCTAAAATGTGTAAACCTACACGTTTTAGGATGGAACATGTTTTATGTGCGTCGACTTGATGGCCAACATACCAATGAACTTAATACTTTCTATCAAGTTGATGTATTAAGTATTAAGTTGATAGAAAGCTGAGGAAATCCCTATGCGGCATGGGTGGTCGCTTGATAAAGTCGAGCGACATTCGGAATCCTTCGGGCGCTATCCGGTTTCGTCTCTCCGGTTGGGCGTTCCTTCTGTTCGTCGTTCGTTAGTCGGTGAGGTGGCGCGGTTGCTGATGAATCGGTATCCAATGGGCGAAGAGCAGGTTGCGGATAACGTAGCGTGCCTTGTGTGATTTGGTAAGCAACTCGCCGAACGGCACCTGCCGCTCCACCAGGAAAGATTCCCCAATGTTTTTCAGAGATCAATATACTTACGGTTAGTATACTCACGATTAGTATACTAACCGTAAGTATATTAATCCCGTCCTGCGTTGACAATCCTCCCTCCGTCATTCCGAGCGTAGTCGAGGGATCTCCAAGATGTTTCGACTCCGCTGCGCTCCGCTCAACATGACGAAAGAGCATCGTCTCAAACATGCTTTCCGTCATCCTGAGCAAAGCCCGCAGGGCGTAGTCGAGGAATCTTCCGTCCGTCGTCATCCCGAGCGTAGTCGAGGGATCTCCTGTCCGTCGGGTGTTCGGTTTTGTGGTGGAACGTGCCGTTTGCTTGGCTTGGAGGCGTTAGGCTTGGTGTCAGTGAGTTGTTGGCCGTGGAAGGAGTGGTGGTGATTTCCATTGCGGTCGTCGATGACGACGATGAGGACGCGGC
Organism: Bifidobacterium eulemuris; assembly: GCF_014898155.1. Lineage (NCBI taxonomy): Bacteria > Bacillati > Actinomycetota > Actinomycetes > Bifidobacteriales > Bifidobacteriaceae > Bifidobacterium > Bifidobacterium eulemuris. The sequence goes on from NZ_CP062938.1 coordinate 1,807,687, forward strand.
CCGCACCGCGGGGGCGGTCGGCCGGTATTACGGGGGCGACGCGTCGCGTTACGCCGTCACCCGGTTCACGGACGGCGATTCGTTCCTCGAGGGGTACAGGGCCGCGTTCGACGTGGTGTTTCTGGATGTGGAGATGCCGGGCACGGACGGTCTGGGCGTGGCGCGCCGGCTGCGCGAACTCGACGGTCAGGTGGTGTTGGCGTTCACGACGAAGATGGCGCAGTATGCGGCCATGGGTTATGACGTGGATGCGATCGGCTATCTGGTCAAGCCGTTCGATTATTTCGATTTCGCGTTGAAGATGCGCAAGGCGGAGGCGTTGGTCGCCAAGCGCCAGGGCGTGACCCTGTCCCTGACCATCGGCACCCAGACGCATTTCCTCTCCTCACACGACGTGCAATACGTGGAGGTGCTCGGCCATGAGGTCGTCTACCACACCGCAGACGGCGCGTGGAAGGTATGGGGGAGCCTTCGCGAGGCCGCCACGCTGCTGGAACCCGTCCATTTCGCTTTGTGCAGCAGGTATTGTCTGGTGAATCTGGAATGGGTCAAGGCCGTGGTGGACAACACGATTGTGGTGGGGGAGACCTCGTTGCCGGTAAGCCGGTCTAAGAAGAAGTCGCTGATGCAGGCGCTCGCCGCCTATTACAGAAGGTGAACCGATGATCGCCTCATTCAATCTGTTCATGCTGCTGCTGGTTGTGGGAGCGGCGCTGTTCTGTCAAGGCCACGTATGGCGCAGGTCGTGGCGTCTGTTGGCGGTACCGGCGGCCGTGCTGGCGTATGGATGCGTCTATGCGCCGCTGGTGATGCCTTGGGACGTCGACGCTCCGACCGTGTTGGGCGTGCTGATCAAATCCGTGTATTTCGGCCTGTGTTTTCTGACAGTGGTCGCCTTGGTGCGGTGGTGCACGGATATGACGTGGCTGGAATCCCTGATCACGGCGGTCGCCGGATATGCGGTGCAGCATATCGCCTACGATGTGGTGAGTATCGTCAATCCCCGGCGTTTGGCATGGTCGGATGGTTCCGTGCTCGACGATATTGCAACCTTGGCGGTGTTCGCCGCAGTGTATGGGGCGGCGTATCTGCTGTTGGGACGACGGTTCGCGTTCGCTGAAGATAAGATTCGCAGCCGATGGGTATGGGTGTGCGCCGGCATCGGCATCATGGTGTTCGCGAACGTGTTCAGTCTGGTGTTCGTCCAGCGTCGGCTTGAAGAGACCCAGTTCGTGGGTTCGTTCTATGACGCCTTGTGCATGATGCTCGCGTTGGCGGTGCTGATGTTGGGTTCCGCCAACGACCGTCTGCATGGTGATTTGGTAGTGATGCAGGAGGCCGACCGCTTGAAGGCGGAGCATTACGAGTTGGCCAAGGAGAATATCGAGCTGATCAACATCAAATGCCATGACATCCGTAAATCGTTCTCCGAGCTCTATGCCCAAACGGGTGGGCGTCCTTCCGAGGCTTCGATTCGCGAAATCGAGAACAGCATCCGCGTCTACGACTCGGTGTTCCACACCGGTAGCGACTCCTTGGACGTGCTGTTGACGGAGAAAAGCCTCTACTGCTCGGCCAAAGACATCACCCTGACCTGTCTGGCCGATGGTCATGCTTTGGGGTTTATGGAGGATTCGGACCTGTATTCGCTGTTCGGCAATCTTCTGGACAATGCCATAGAGAGCGCGCAGCAGGTGGATGACGCCGGACATCGAGTGATCGACCTTAATGTCGAGGCCAACGCGAACCTGCTGGTGATTCAGGAAGAGAACTATTTCGCGCCCGAACATGCGCCGGTGTTCCGCGACGGCCTGCCGGTGACCACCAAATCGGACACGCGCCACCATGGATTCGGCACGCGTTCGATTGCGATGCAGGTGCGCAAATACCATGGCGAGATGACCATGGAGGCGCGTGACGGGGTGTTCTCCGTATCGATTGTGATCCCCATCCCACCGGCATATCGGTAGCCGGGCGTTCGGTCGGTGCGCTTCGCGAGTGCGATTCGACCTTTCGCGCAATCTCCCCCGCGTGGTCGGGGTCGATCTTCATACAGTGGACGCATCACCTGTTCAAGATGCCGTCGCCCAGCGGTGAAGCTGCGGCTGCGACAACGAAAACGGCGTGAGTGACGACGTGAGGCGTAGGGGTTGAGGCCCCGGCCGACGTGGTCGTGAAGATGACCGAGTACAAGGAAGAGACGGATCATGTTAGATATCAATATGTCGGACGTGTACGCCGTGCTGGACTCGCTGATCCCCTATTTGGTGGCCATCGGCGTGTTCCTGGTGCTGGCGATAGTGGTGACGGTCGCGGTGAACAAGAAGACCGTGAAGAACGTCGGCGTTCGCAAACTGGTGCATTCCGAGTCGTGGCTTGTGGTGCTGGTGGCCGTGGTGGCCTCGGTGTCCATGATGCTCACCGGCCCGCTGGCCACACTGCTGACCAACGCGACCGCGACGAAGTATGAGCTTTCGGAAGCCACCATCGAACGGACCAACGCGCAGGCCAAGCAGGTGTATGACGAGGCCGTGACGATGCTGCAGAACAACGACGGCAATCTGCCGATGGCCGCTTCGCGGGTCAACGTGTTCGGCTGGGGTTCCACGCAGCCGGTGCTGGGCGGTTCCGGTTCGGGCTCCATGTCCAACGAGCATCCGATGGTGTCGCTGCTGGACGGTTTGCATAACGCCGGATTCGAAACCAACACCGAACTGACCGACCTGTATACCGACTATCGCGCCGAGCGCCCTGAACTCACCATGTTCTACCAGGATTGGACGCTGCCCGAGGTGCCCGCGGCACAATACTCCGATGAGCTGATCCAGGATGCCCGGGATTTCTCCGACGAGGCGATCATCGTGCTGACCCGCTTCGGCGGCGAGAACGCCGACCTGCCCACCGACATGAAGGCCGAAGGCATCGTCTACACCAATAACTCCGAGGATTACGAGGACTTCGAGGCGGGGGAGAGCCTGCTCGAGCTCAGCCGCACGGAGCGCGACCTGCTCACGCTGGTCACCGAGAACTTCGACAACGTCACGCTGGTCTACAACGGTTCCAACGCGCTGCAGTTCGACTTCCTCGACGACTATCCGCAGATCAAGTCCGTGCTGTGGTGCCCGCCGGCAGGCCAGTCCGGTTTCAACTCGCTGGGCGAGATCCTTGCCGGCGAGGTGAACCCCTCCGGCAAAACCGCCGACACCTTCCTGCGTGACGTGAGCGCCTCGCCGTCGTTCAACAACTTCGGCCGCTTCGCCTACGACAATGTGGACGACCTTGCCGCGACCTTCACCTTCGCGGGTAACGAGGGCCGCACCACGCCGACCTTCGTCAACTACAACGAGGGTATTTATGTGGGTTACAAGTTCTATGAGACGGCCGCCGACGAAGGTCTGATCGACTACGACGCCACGGTGCAGTTCCCCTTCGGCTACGGTCTGTCCTACACCACGTTCGAGCAGGAGATGGGTGATGTGACCTACTCCGACGGCACGGTCTCCTTCGATGTGACGGTGACGAACACGGGCGACACCGCGGGCAAGGATGTGGTCGAGGTCTATTACAACCCGCCGTACACCAACGGCGGCATTGAGAAGGCCACCGCCAACCTGGTCGAGTTCGACAAGACCGATCTGTTGGAGCCGGGCGAGAGCCAGACGTTGACGGTCGAGTTCGAGGACGACGACATGGCGTCCTACGATTCCGAGAACGCCGAAGCCTATGTGCTTGAGGCTGGTGACTATGTGGTGTCCATCAATTCGGATTCCCATACGGTGATCGACGAGCAGACCGTCAACGTGGCCGAGACCATCACCTACGACACCGAAAGCAACACCCACGACGGCGACCAGACCGTGGCCACCAACCAGTTCGACTACGCGGCCGGCGACGTGACCTATCTGTCCCGCGCCGACGGCTTCGCGAACTACGCCGAGGCCGTCGCTGCTCCGGCGAGCCTGTCGATGAGCGAAGAGGCGAAGGCGACCTTCACCAACAATGCGAACTACGATCCCGCCGACCACAACGACGATTCGGACGAGATGCCGACCACCGGCGCCGACAACGGAGTCCAGCTGTACGAGCTGCGCGACAAGGACTACGACGACCCGCTGTGGGACGAGCTTCTCGACGAGCTCACCGTCGACGAGATGGACAACCTCATCGCCATGGGCGGCTACGGCACCCGCGCGATCGACAGCATCGGCAAGGTCGAACTCACCGACTTGGACGGCCCCGCCAGCTTCGTGAACAACTTCACCGGAGTCAGCTCCATCGCGTTCCCCTCCTCGGTGGCGTTCGCCTGCACCTGGAACGAGGATTTGGCGACGGAATTCGGCGAGGCGATCGGCGACATGGCGCGTGAGATGCATGTGACCGGTTGGTACGCCCCGGCCATGAACATCCATCGTTCCCCGTTCTCGGGCCGCAACTTCGAATATTTCTCCGAAGACAGCCTGCTCTCCGGCGTGATGGCCGCGAATGAGGTGGCGGGTGCCCGCTCGAAGGGCGTGTACTCCTTCATCAAGCACTTCGCGCTCAACGACCAGGAGGCCAACCGCACGCAGATGCTGTGCACCTGGTCGAATGAGCAGGCGATCCGTGAGATCTATTTGAAGCCCTTCGAAATGGCGGTGAAGGACGGCGGCGCGCAGGCCGTGATGAGCGCCTACAACTACATCGGCACCACCTACGCCGGCGCGTCCCCCAACCTGCTGAACACCGTGCTTCGCGACGAATGGGGCTTCCGCGGCTTCGTGCTCACCGACTATTTCGGCGGCTACGGTTACCAGAACGCCGATCAGGAGATCCGCAACGGCGGCGACGCCATGCTGGCGACGATGGAGCTGACCAACCATGTGACCGACCGCTCGGCCACCTCGGTCCAGGCGATGCGAACCGCCGCCCACAACATCCTCTACACTGCGGTGCACAGCTGGGCGTATGAGAATGGCGAGCCGGAGACCACGACTCCGATCTGGCGCACGGCCATGTATGTGGCTTGGGGTATGACCGCGGTCCTGTTCCTCGGCCTGAGCGCCCTTGCGATCAAGAAGTTCCTCGATCGCAAGAAGGCCGCCACCATCGAGGTCCAGGGCTGAGCCTGAATTCCCGCCCCTAACGGTCGGGAATCCAACCCAATAGCCATACGGGCGGCATCCGGAGCAATCCGGATGCCGCCCGTTTTCGTTGCCCCCCCCCCAGATGAATCCTTCTCGTCATCCCGAGCGGAGGCATAGCCGGAGTCGAGGGATCTCTGAGATGTTTCGACTCCGCTGCGCTCCGCTCAACATGACAGAAAATCGTCATTCTGAGCGAAGCCCGCAGGGCGTAGTCGAGGAATCTCATTCCTACTGCTGTATGCGGTAGCGGTAGCGACGGCGATAGAATGTTCGCTGGGTGGCGTGAATCGCATACCGGGTGATGCGCGTCGGGCGTGGGGCGACTCGAATGAAGCGATTTGTCGAGCGTATGCACTACTGTTAAGACACTTAACAAAAATGCAAAAACGGGTTCCGAAGCGTTGACGATTCGGAACTCCCGCTGAAGTCCTCGGAAATCAGTGGTTCATCATCCATGCGCGATCACACGAGAAAGCGACACGAGTAGAGAGAACACGACCCGGGGCGACGCCGTCCCGGGCGCGGCATGCAAGGAGTGCATCACCATGTCACGGAACGCAACACCCAAGTTGAAGATGCGGTTCAAAAAGAACGGCAAACCCTATAAGGGCTGGTTCATCGTCTGGCCCATTCTGACCTATCTGCTGGCGCTGCTGCTGACGGTTATCCTCGTCGCCGTCATGGTGCTGACCGGCAGCTACGCGAATCTCATCACCTCGTTCGCGGGCCAGGTGAACTCCGAGATCACCAACCCCGACGAGTCGGCCACCTATTTCGCCTCCGACTATTCGTCGGACGCGGAACGCCAGGAGGCCAACCGCGAGATCGGCACCGACATCATGCGCGAGGGCGTCACCCTGCTGCAGAACGACGATGACACCCTGCCCCTGTCCATGGGCGCGAGGCTGTCCGTCTTCGGCCAGGGCTCCGTGGACCTCATCCATGGCGGCGGCGGCGCCGGCTCCATCGACGTGAGCAACGCCGACACCCTGATCGACTCCCTGAAGGAGGACGGCTTCGCCGTCAACCCCACCCTCACCGACTTCTACACGAACGGCGCGGGCAAGGACTACCGCCGCGTCCTGCCCGGCGAAACCGGCGTCGGCTCCTTCGCCGTCAACGAAGTGCCCGTCAGCGTCTACACCGACGAAGTGAAGGCCAGCTTCGCCGACTACGGCGACGCCGCCGTGGTGGTGATCGGCCGCTCCGGTTCCGAAAGCTCCGACCTGCCGATCGGCACGCTCGAATCCGGCGTCGAATACCTGCAGCTCGACCCCGATGAGCTCGACATGATCAACATGGCCTGCGAGAACTTCGACAAGGTCGTCGTGTTGCTCAACACGCAGAACCCCGTCGAGCTCGGCCCCCTGGCCGACACCGGCGTAGGCGCGGTCGCCTGGGTGGGCGCGTTCGGCGAAACCGGCGCGAACGCCATCGGCGAACTGCTGGACGGCTCCATCAACCCCTCCGGCCATCTCGTGGACACCTTCGCCTACGACCTCGACTCCGCCCCCAGCGTGGTGAACACCGGCGACTACACCATCGCCAACTCCGACGTGACCTCCGGCGACAAATACATGGTGTACGCCGAAGGCATCTACGTGGGCTACCGCTACTACGAGACCCGCTATGAGGATATGGTGCTGAACCAAGGCAACGTGGGCGACTTCGACTACGGCGAACTCGTGCAGTATCCCTTCGGCTACGGCATGAGCTACACCGACTTCGACTGGAGCGATTTCACGATGCGCGACGCCGGCGACTCCTACGAGTTCACCACCACCGTGACCAACACGGGCGATGTGGCTGGCAAGGACGTCGTGCAGCTGTACATGCAGTCGCCCTACACGGACTACGACAAGGCCAACGGCATCGAGAAATCCGCGGTCGAACTCGTCGGATACGCGAAAACCGACACGCTTGAGCCCGGCGAAAGCCAGACCGTCACCGTCACCGTCGCCAAGGAGTCGATGAAGGCCTACGACGCCGACGGCGCCGGCACCTACATCGTCGACGCGGACGACTACTACTTCGCCGCCGGCACCGACGCGCACGCCGCGCTCAACAACGTGCTCGCCGCCAAGGGCAAGACCACGGCCGACGGCATGGACGCCGACGGTAACGCCGCCATGACCGCCAAAGTCACCGTCGCCGAACTCGACACCACCACCTACGCCACCTCCGCTGCCACCGGCGAAACCATCGAAAATCAGTTCGACGACGTGGACATCCGCGCCTACGACGACTCCTTCACCTACCTGAGCCGCTCCGACTGGACCGGCACCTGGCCCGAGGTGTACGCCGACGGCGAGTGGACCGCTCCCCAGGAGTTCGTCGACGCGCTCGAAATCGACACCACGCCCGGCTCCGACGCGACCGAGGTCACCACCGAAGGAACCGAAGGCCCGAGCAAGGTGGTCGAGATGATCGGCGAGGACTACGACGACGAAGGCTGGACCCAGCTGGTCGAACGCATGAGCGTGGCCGACATCGACTCCCTCGTGCGCAACGGCGGCTACACCACCAACGCCATCGAATCCATCTCCCTGCCCGGCACCATCGACAAGGACGGCCCCGCCGGCATCTCCTCGACCCTGGTCGGCGGCGCGTCCGGCACCGGCTTCCCGCCCGAAGTCGTGATCGCCGCCACATGGAACGACGAGCTCGCCGAACGCTTCGGCAACGCCATCGGCGAGGATTCGCTTGCGCTCGGCGTCGCCGGCTGGTACGGCCCCGCCGCCAACATCCACCGCTCGCCCTACGGTGGCCGCGCCTTCGAGTACTTCTCCGAAGATCCGATGCTCTCCGGCCAGCTCACCGCTAAGATCGTCGCCGCCGCTCAGGCCAAGGGCGTGATCCCCTTCCTCAAGCACTTCGTGGTCAACGACCAGGAGACCAACCGTGCGGGCGGCGCGATGTTCGCCAACGAGCAGTCCGTGCGCGACATCTACCTCAAGCCCTTCGAAACCGCCATCCGCGACGCCGACTGCATGGGCCTCATGACCTCGATGAACCGCATCGGCGCACGCTGGTCCGGCGGCCACAAGGGCCTGATGACCAACGTGATCCGCGGCGAATGGGGCTTCGAAGGCATGGCCATCACCGACCAGACCTCTTTCCCGAACTTCGGCTACTCCGACCTGCGCGAAGGCCTGGCCGCCGGCACCGACCTGTGGCTCAACTCCAGCTCCACCCTGTGGAAGCTGTCCGACGAGGAGATGACGCCCGCCGTGCAGGCGGACTTCCAGCGCGCCGCCAAGAACGTGGTGTACGCCATCGCCAACTCCAACGCCATGAACACCATGGGCGCGGACAGCGGCGTCAGGCACATCACCCCCACCTGGCAGAAGTGGCTGTGGGGCATCGAAGTCGTGGTCTCGCTGCTGATCGTCGGACTCGTGTTCCTCACCACACGCGGTGTGATTCGCCGCCATCGTTGGCGCAAGTGGGTCAAGGCCGGCTCTCCTCTGCCCGGCTCGACCGCAGGCATGGATGCCGCCGTGTCCGCGTCCTCATCGCAGTCCGTCGCGGATATGCCGTCCGCGCTGGGCGACCAGCCGCCGACCGCCTGACAAACGGCCGAACCAACCTTTCTTCCGTTGCCGCGAACCGGCGTGCCGCGCCGACCCGCGGCAACGGAAGTCAACAAGCGTCGCAACTACAAGGAGGTACGCATGACACTGCAGCGACTGCTGGAACCACTGGAGATCAACCATATGCGGCTGAAGAACCGCATGATGTTCCCGCCGATGACCACCGGCTACGAGGCCCGCGACGGATCGATCACCGACCAGAGCATCAACTTCTACAAGCGCGTGGCCGAAGGCGGCGCCGCCTACATCGTGCTCGGCGACGTGACGCCCGTGCACACGATCTCGCCCACGCCCAAACTCGTCACCGACGAACAGATCCCCAGCTTCCGCGCGCTCGCCGACGCCCTGCATGAATTCGACTGCAAGCTCGGTCTGCAGGTGTTCCACCCTGAATACGACACGGTCGCCGTCGCCGAACTCTTCGCCAAAGGCGACATGATGGGCGCCCGCGCCAAACTCCACCACGACATGGCGCATTACATCAACGAAGTGTCGGCCGACCGCCTCGGCGAGATCCTCGAATCCATCAAGGCGCTCGCCCGCCGCGCGACCCTCGCCGGCGCGGACGCGATCGAAGTGCACGGCGACCGTCTGGTCGGCTCCTTGTGCTCGCCGCTGATCAACCAGCGCGACGACGAATATGGCGGAACCTTCGAACACCGCACGCGCTTCGCCCGCGAGGTGGTGCGCGCGATCCGCGAGGGCTCGCCCGACATCTGCATCGACTACAAGCTGCCGATCATCACCGAGAACCCGCAGATCGGCCGCGGCGGCCTGTTCATCGACGAGGCCGTGGAATTGGCGAAACTGCTCGTCGAGGACGGCGTCGACACCTTCCACGTCGGCCAGGCCAACCACACCGGCAACCTCAACGACACCATCCCCGCGATGGGCACGCGTCCTAACTGCTTCATGGAGGAGTATTCGCGGCGCGTCAAGGCCGTGGTTCCGGTCCCGGTCTCCACGGTCGGCGCGATCCCCACCGCCACCGAGGCCGAACGGCTGATCGAATCCGGTGCCTGCGACTACGTGGGCCTCGGCCGCCCGATGCTGTGCGATCCGGACTACGCGAATAAGGTCGCAGCCGGCGAGGAGGACCTCATCCGCCCGTGCATCATGTGCAACCGCGGCTGCACGGACGCCATCGCCAGCAGGCGGTTCATCTCCTGTGTGCTCAACGCCGAGAACGGCCATGAGTACGAGCGTGTGATCAAGCCGGCCGAAGCGCCGCATCGCGTCGCGGTGGTCGGCGCGGGCCCCGCCGGCATGGAGGCCGCCCGCGTGGCCGCCCTGCGTGGACACACGGTCACGCTGTTCGAGAAGGCCGGCGAGCTGGGCGGTCAGCTCGGCATCGCCAGCGTGCCGCCGCGCAAGGAGAACATGCGCCGTGCGACCGCATGGTATGGGCGCGCGCTTCAAGCCGCGGGCGTGGACGTGCGTCTGAATGCGGATGTCACACCCGAATCGCTGGTGGCCGGCGGTTATGACGAGGTGATCGTCGCGGTCGGCGGCCGCAACGCCGCCCCGCCCATCCCCGGGCTCGATCAGCCGCATGTGATGGACGCATGGTCGGTGCTGGAGGGCAAGGTCAAGCCCCACGGCCGCACCGTCGTGATCGGCGGCGGCCTGGTCGGCGCGGAAACCGCCGAACTGATCGCCGGCGATGACTACGGCTGCGAGGTCACCATCGTGGAGATGATGGGCCAGATCGCCGCCGAGGAATCGCAGACCATCAAGCCGGTGATGATGGCCGACTTCGCCGAGCATGGCGTTGCGCTGAAAACCAACACCAAGGTGGACCGCATCACCGCCGAATCGGTCGAGGCCACCGAAACCCTGAACCCGCCGGCCCCCGCCGGCCGTCCTGGTGCTCCGGGTGCCGCTCCCGGCGGACGTCCCGCAGGCCCGGGCGCGGGTGCTGGCGGAGCTCGTCCGGGCGCCGGTGCGCCCGGCGCTGGCGTGCGTCCCGGCGGTCCCGCCGCTCCTGGTGGTCCTGGTGCTCCCGGTGCCGCTCCCGCCGACGCGCCCGAGCCGGAAACGCAGTGTTTATGTTCAATGTTCTTTAGGCAGGAGTGTCATGGTGTTTCCCGCTTGATGTGCAGCTGTTTTTCCGCAGAATAGTCATCCCTGATGTTGAGAGGAGACATGGGTTCGCTCCGCCTGTTAGATTCCCGGGTTGCAAACCAAATAGCAGCCAGGGCCGGTTGCCGCCGGCCCGGGGAAGGAAAGGACAGTGACGATACCCATGTCCCAACAGCAAGATATCAGGAGGCTCGACGCGAAGGGCCTGCCGCACGCGGAGATCGCCAGAAGGCTCGGGGTGGACCGGGGCACGGTCGCGAAGTACGCGGGCATGGAGGACTGCTCGCCGAAACCGCCCGCCAGGCGCGGGGTGAAGTCGATTCTCGACGAGTACAAGCCGATCGTCGACGGCTGGCTGGAGGCGGACCGGCTCATGCCCGGCAAGCAGCGCCACACCGCCAGGCGCGTGCATGACCGGCTCGTGGCCGAGCACGGGTTCACGGGCTCGTACTCCACCGTGCTGCGCTACGTGGACGAGTGGCGCGCGGCGAACCGCGAGCCGTCCGACGGCTACGTGGAGCTGGAGTGGACGCCGGGGAGCATGCAGATGGACTTCGGCCTGGCCAAGGCCAGGATCGCTGGCGAGTGGGTCGACGACCATTGCCTGGTCGTCACGTTCCCGCATTCGAACAAACGGTACGCGGCGAGCCTGCCCGCGGAGAACGCGGAGTGCATCTGCGAGGGCCTGACGGCGATCTTCGAGCACATCGGCGGCGTCCCGCACACGCTCGTGATCGACAACGCGTCCGGCGCGGGCCACCGGGATTCCAAGGGGAACGTGACCATGTCGCGCGTGTTCGAGGCGTTCGTCAGTCACCACCGGCTCGACGTGCGGTTCTGCAATCCGTATTCCGGCAACGAGAAGGGCAGCGTGGAGAACGCGGTCGGATTCCTGCGGCGCAACCTCATGGTCCCGCCCATGGCGGCCGAGACCCACGAGCAGCTCACCCGGCTCATGCTCGCCAAATGCGACGGGCTGGGAAGGTCCGTCCACTACCGCGCGCTCGTGCCGGTCGATGACCTGTTCTCCGACGATTTGAAGGCGCTGCGGCCCCTGCCGTCGTGCCGGTTCGACGCGGTGAGGTGGGAGACCCGCAAGGCCGATAAATACGGTTGCGTCGAGATCGACTCCAACCGCTACCAGGTCGGCCCCGCGCTGCACGGCAGAAGGGTCGACGTCGCTGTGCGCGCCACGAGCGTCACCGTCAAGGACAAGGACGGGCGCACGGTGGCCGAGCTCTCCCGCGTCTACGGCAGATCACCACGCACGATCCAGGATCCCGCCACGGTGTTCCCGCTGCTCGCGCGCAAACCCGGGGCGTGGCGCGACTGCTCGATCCGTCCCGACGTGCCCGACGACGTGAGGGAACGGCTCGACCAAGCCGACGACAAGACCCTCAAGGCCAGTCTTAAGGCCATCGCAGGGGCGTGCGAGGCCGCGGGCTTCGAACCGGCGATGCGGGCCGCCTCGCATCTCGTCGACCGCGGCTGGCCCCTCGCCGAGGCCGACATGGCGATTCTGGCCAGACGGTTCGCGGACGGCGACGCCGACCACGGCGGCGACCTGCCCGACCTGGGCTCCTACGACAGGTTCAACCGTCCCGGCGAGGAGGACGCATGAGCACGAGACCCGAACCGCAGATCCCCGAGACCCGCCGCCGCAGGGCCGACACCATCGCCAAGAGCCAGCGCATCATGGAGATGAGCAAACAGCTCACGCTCACCCGCAGCGTACTCGCCAACACGCTGGCCGGGGCCACGCCCGCCCAGCTCGACTTCATCGAACGCTGGTTCGAGGCCGAACTCGAATCACGCGACCATGCCAAACGCGCCCGTCTGATGAAGACCGCCGGCTTCCCGTCCGACAAGGAGCTCGACGGATACGACTGGACCAACCTAGACATGCCCGCCGACTGGGGACGGAGCCAGCTCGAATCCCTCGAATTCGTCGGTAGGACCGAGGACCTCGTGCTCTACGGCAACGTCGGCACCGGAAAGACGCACCTCGCGATCGCGCTGGGACGGGCCGCGTGCCGGGCCGGGATACCGGTAAGGTTCTTCACCGCCTCAAGCCTGGTCATGCGCCTGAGACGCGCGAAACAGGACAACCGGCTCGACAAGGAGCTCGCCGCCATCGCCAAGGCCCGCCTCCTGATCATCGACGAGCTCGGCTACATCCCCATCGACGAGGAGGGCAGCCGCCTCCTCTTCCAGGTCATATCCGATTCCTACGAGACAAGGAGCGTCGTCTACACCACCAACATCGAATTCAGCGGATGGGCCAGGGTGTTCGGGGACCCGAACATGGCCGCCGCGGTCGTCGACCGCACCGTCCACCACGGACGGCTCATCCGGTTCAAGGGCGAAAGCTACCGCAGCCGCAACGCCCTCATGACCAAATAACCAACAAACCAGACCAAGGCGGCGGGCGGGCCCACGGAACGATCATCCCGCGGAAAACCCGCTGCACAACCTGCGGAAAACAACATGAATATCCAGCCGACACGAACTTGACAAAACACAACGCAGGCCGTCTCCATCCCCTGCGATTGCGTGGTGCTGGCGCTCGGCACCGCCCCGGTCGCCTTCGACACGGCCCCGCTTGAGGCCGCCGGCATCAAGGTGACTCTGGCCGGCGACTGCAACGGCCGCGCCGCCGACATCAATCGCGCCGTCGAAGAAGGCTATCTGGCCGCCGTCGCCGCCTAGCCTGACGAAACGGCAACTGACTCAAGGGCCTGAACCACCCCAGTTCAGGCCCTTTCCTCATTCGACACCATCGATGTTGGCGTTCGGTGGATAGGCGGATGAATACGGATTGCCGCGCTACACGTCGTACAGCCTACGGCCGTAACGTGGTTACCGGCGCGACGATTACACCATCGGGGCGCGTCAGACTGTAGGAGCCCACACCGGTGAGCACCATAAGGAAGCTTGGTGCCGGCATTCGTGTGGTGTCTATCTTGGAAGCGAGTTTTAAGAGGTTCGCGGCACCTTCCTCGATGAGGTGCTTGCCGCCGAGTTTCACTTCGATCAGCCCGTAGCGTCCGTCACGTAGGTGAATAACCGCGTCACATTCCAGGCCGGTTTTGTCTCGGTAATGGAACACTTCACCGTTAAGCGCGTCGGCATATACGCGCAGGTCTCGCACGCACATGCCTTCGAACAGCAATCCCATGGTTTCGATGTCGTTCAGCAGGCCGTCGGGGTTGACTCCGAGCGCCGCCGTCGCGATTGAGGGGTCGACGAAATGCCGTGTTTCCGCCGCACGTATGGCTGTTTTTGAACGAAGGTTGGGGTTCCATGCGGGCATGTTTTCGATGACGAATATGCGTTCCAAGGCGCGAAGATATGTCTGCACCGTTTTTGATGTCGGTCCGGCTTCGTCGTTGTTGGCGATATCGCCGGTGATTTGAGCTATCGAGGCTTGAGAGGATTCCATACGCGCATATGAGCGAAGAAGCCGTCGCGCGATATGCGGGTCTCGCTCCACTCCATCCGTGCGTGAGATATCCGATTCCACAATCGCATCCACATAGTCGAACGCTTGCTGCAGAGCGATTTCGCGGTCGGTGTTGATTGCTCTCGGCCATCCTCCGCGGCACAGGAGGAATGCGATGCTCTGAATCGTTGCTTCCGCTTTCGCGGGTTGCAGTCGATCTCCGTCGAACAAGGATTGCAGGGAAGTGCTGCCGGTGGAATCTTCGGATTCAAAAAGGCTCATCGGGCGCATGCGAACCCTCGCGATACGTCCGGTGCCGGTATGGGCCAATTGGTTCAAATCCGGTGGGACGCTGGATCCTGTGAGCAGGAACTGCCCGAATTCATCGCGATGGTCGACTTCGAAACGCACGGCATCCCACAAGCTGGGTGCCAGCTGCCATTCGTCGATAAGACGAGGTGTGGGGCCGTCGAGGAGGATGGATGGCTGGGTCTGCGCAAGAAACAGATTCTGTTCGCGGTCGGATGGGTCGGCCATATACAGCGTGCTGTTGGCGATTTGCTCGCATGTGGTGGTTTTGCCGCACCATTTGGTGCCTTCGACCAGAAGGGCTCCTTTTGCCTTCAGTCGTTTGGTGATGATGTGGTCATAGATGCGGGAAAGGTACGATGTTGCCATAGTGAAAATCCTTACGTTTGTAGGTCTCACAGAGGCTATTTCCTCATTTGGACCGTTTTCATTTCCTCATTTGGACCTATTTTACTTCCTCATTTGGACCGTTTTCATTTCCTCATTTGGACGGTTTTGACTTCCTCATTTGGCTATATTGTTCTCTCGCCATTCCGCTCGGAACGCACTTCTTCCGTCATCCCGAGCGGAGCGTAGCGGAGTCGAGGGATCTCAAAGACCGAGATTCCTCGACTACGCTCGGAATGACGAGTGATGGTGGGGTACTCGGAATAACGAGTGACGGTGAGAGCGCTCGGAATGACGGTTGGATCATTCCGCTCGGAACATAGCGAAGGGCGTGCGGCTGGAATCCGTCGCACGCCCTTCGTATCCGTTGAATCGCGTTTAGTTGGTGCCGATGCTCATCGTCTCGGGCAGGGTGCTGCCGCCGTCGATGACCACCTGCTCACCGGTGATGTAGCTCGCCTCGTCGGAGCCGAGGAACGCGAACAGCTCGCCCACTTCGGTCGGCTTGGCCAGGCGCTTCATCGGCACGCCGACGGCGATGTCGTTGATCGCCGACTCCGGATCGTCCGGATTCGATTCGACCGCCATCTTCTCTACCATCGGCGTGCGCGCGTAGCCCAGCTGCGAGCAGTTGACGCGGATGTTGCGGTCCGCGTACTCCACCGCCAGGCACTTGGTCAGACCCACCAGCGCGGCCTTGCTCATCGCGTAGGCGGCTTCGCCAGCGTCGGCCACGATGTCGCCGGTCACGGAGGATGCGATCACGATCGCGCCCTTGCCGGCCTTGAGCATGGCGGGAATCACCGCCTTGCAGGTGTTCCACGCGCCCTTGATGTTCACGTCGATATGGAAGTCGCGCATCTCGTCCGGCATCTCCTCGAATGGCGCGAGGCGGCACACGCCGGCGTTGGCGCAGGCCACGTCGATGGTGCCGAATTCGGCGATGGTGCGTGCGGCGGCCTCATCGACCTGGGCGCGGTCGGCCACGTTGGCGATCGCGGTGATGATCTGCGCGTCCGGGTACATGCCGCGGATGCGGTCGGCCGTGGCCTCCACGGCCGGGTCGAGATCGACCATGCAGATCTTCGCGCCGTATTTGGCGTACACTTCGGCGATGCCTTCGCCGAGTCCGGCCGCCGCGCCGGTGATGAGGGCGACTTTGCCGTCAAGCTTTGCCATGATGTTCTCCTTATTGTTGGGGATTGTTGTGAGGACTGGTTAGTTGGTTGATTGGTTAGTTCAGGTCGCGGGCAGGCTAGAAGGTCTGCTCGCCGTCGGGGGTTTCGATCGTCACGGTGGATTGCTTCCAGCGCACCAGCACCATCCATGCCCAGATGAGCACGCCGATGCCGAGATACACGCCGAACGAGATCCACGAGCCGATGCCCTGGCCGAGCGTGCAGAAGAACGCGATCGCGATCATGATCACCATGGCGAGGATGCGCAGGGCGTCGCCGCCGCGCACCACGTTCTTGTTGTTCTCATACCACTGCGGATGCTTGTGCCGGATGCGCACGGCCGAGACCATGGTCAGCGCGTAGGCGCAGGCGCAGCCGAACGACATCAGGTTGAAGAAGTCGTTCATGAAACTGCCCGCGTTCTGCAGCAGAATGAACGTCAGACTCACGCCGAGCAGGAAGATGTTCGGCAGGATCGGCTGCTGGTGCTTGTTCACCTTGGTGAACACCTCAGGCAGGAAGTTCTTCTTGCCCATCGAGTACAGCATGCGCACGGTCGACATCCAGAAGCCCAGAATCGAGGCGGTCATGCCCATGAGGATCGAGATGAGGCCGTAGACCACGGGCCAGAATCGCCAGCCGAGCATGTTCTCCATGGCGTTGATGGTCATGAATCCGTTGGCCGAATCCCCGGCGAGCAGCTCCTCCGCGGGCGCGAGACCGGCCACGCAGAAGAAGAAGATCGTGTAGATCACGCCGCAGGTGATCACCGACCCGCAGATGGCCTTCTTGGTGTTCGCGATGGGGAAGTCGCCCTCCTCGACCATCTGTGGCACGGTCTCGAACCCGAAGTATGGGGTGATGAGTAGCGCCATGCCGATGATCCACCCAGGGATGGCCCACGTGGAATCGATGGACGAGAACGAGAACATGCCCGCGAGATTCGAGATGCTCCAATGCCCGCAGGTGAGGAGCAGCACCGCAGTGATCAGTGTGGTGGCGATGTTGGCGAACAGACAGGTGGCCTGCGCCTTGACGAGGAACTGGATGTCCTGCAGGCTCATGATGAACACGAGCACGAGAATCACCACGCCGATCAGCACGGTGGTGCCGAAGCTCAGGTTCAGGCCGAACAGTTTGCTGATGTATGTGGCGATGGCCATCACCACGGCCGGCGGCACGGAGATCCACGCCGCCATGATCAGCCATGAGGCCAGGAATCCGACGTGCTTGTTGAATCCGACCGTGTTGTAGATGAGCTCGCCGCCGGCCGTTTTGAACAGCGGCGATATCTCGCTGTACACCAGCGCGACGGGCAGGATCGCCAGCGTCATCAGCGCGAAGGCGAGGAACGTGCCCGCGCCGCAATAGCTGAAGAACACCGAATCCCAGTAGCTCACGAACGTGAAGATCGAACCGGTGGCCACCGTGTAGACGAAGACGAGTTTCAGGCTTTTCTGCAGACCTCCGCCCGCCCCCGGCGGCGCCGGTGTGGTGGATGTCTGTTCTGTGGATTGTTGCTGATCTGCCATAGATCACCCCTTAACCTCTGGGTTCATGACGGGGTGGGGGACTCCGCTGTCTCTCTCCTGCCGCCAATACGCACGATACTAGAGTCGCAGAGGAAAAACCGCGAACGACATGGCGTTTCTGCCGCATACTGGGTTCGCCCCGAAGATTGCGGCGTCTGGACGCGGCGACGGAACGGCGACTAGCCCAGCAGCGCCCACCTCCATGCCGGAACGATGCGGATCCGGCCGGCTTCAGTGGTTTCGACGCCCTCCTCGCGCAGGGTGATGACGGTGCCTTCTGTCAATCCGGTGCGCCGCATCACCGCGTCAAGCGAGCCGATCTCCCTGGCGCGGGTTTTCTCCGCCTCCATGCCGGCGGTGACCTGATAGAGCGCGTAAGGCTCGGCGGCCATCGCGTCGCCGACGAGGAAGTCCACTTTCTCCTGTCGCACCGTGGGCATGGTGTATGAGGTGACCGCTTCGGTGCGCTTGCCCGAGGTGCGGCGGCGCAGTTCGCCGAACACGGCCGTCTCCAATCGTTTGCCGACATCCTGCTGGTTGGCCCGCGACACCGCGTACGCCATGCCCGGGTCCACCGCGTACAGTTTCGGCACCGAGGTGCTGTCGGGTTTGAGCGCGGTCTGGTATTCCTGCAATTCGTAGACCAAATACGCCTGCTTGAACAGGGCGAGCAGGGTGTTGATCTTTTCCCAGTAGACTTTCCAGCCTTGGGTTTTAAGCGCTTCGACCAGGCCGTTTACCGACAGTTCGCATGCGGTGTTACGCAAGGCGTACAGCGCGGTCTGTGTGGCGAGGGCTATGTTCTCCCGGCCGAAGCGTTCGGCGACATCCCGCGCCACCACGTCGCGCAGGTAGCCCTGTAGCAGTTCGATGCGATCCGGCTCGAGCGTGTGCTGCACCGCGGGGAATCCGCCGTCGATGAGATACCGCTCGTAGGCGCTTTCGAAGGCGATGGTCTCCTGCGGGGAGAACGCCGCGCTCGCATCGCTTGGATCCGGGGTCACCAGGTCGTGGAACAGGCAGTATTCGCGGAAGGAGAGCGGCATCATCTCGTGGGGGTGCGACCGCCCGCGGAAGGTGGTGGCGATTTCGTCGCTGGAAAGTTTGGATGATGATCCGGTGATGGTCAGCGTCACCTTCTCACGCTCGGCGAGACGCTGGCAGAACCCCTGCCAGTTCTCGCACTCCTGCACCTCGTCGAGAAAGAGGTAGGTGCCTTCCTCCCTCGCGTCGGGTTCTTGCCGCCAGTACTCGTTGACGATGTCGTCGAGGATGTCGTCTGGCATGGGGCGCAGACGGTCGTCGGAGAAATTGAAGTAGAAGATGCGGCTCCGTGGCACGCCTGCGTCGAGCAGGTCGTGGATTTTCTGGAACAGGTAGAAGGTTTTGCCGCAGCGGCGCACGCCGGTGATGATGTGCACGATATTGAAGGGGGCCGGCTGCGCCAGTTCGCGTATCGCCTCATCACGCCGTACGGGTGTGGGCATGTCGAACCGCATCGCCTCGCGCACCAGCGCGGCATATGTCTCCCGTGGATTCTCCGGAACCATAACGCACCTCCCTGCCCAGCTTCTTCCATCATACACTTCTCAAAATTTTTGAGAAGTTATGCCGCAAACTTCTCAAAAATTTTGAGAAGTTTGTGTGGGTGGATGCTGATGGGAGAGAAGACGTGCACGGCCCGCGCCAGTGCGGAGGGACCGCGTATCGGGCGGGCATTGAATCGCCGACCGATTGTGCGGCGAAAACGACAGGTTGTGAAAACCGCTCTCATGCCGCGGCCAAGGTCTGGTTCAATCGACATTAGCGATGAATCGTAGACGGTCGTGCGCCGCAGCACACACCTCGACTCATCGACAAGACCTCGAGTGCAAGGGAGAACCATGGAGATCGAAAACCTCTCAGTACTGGAAAAGGCGTCACTGCTGTCCGGCGCTTCCGAATGGGACTCGCGCGGCATCGAACGTGCCGACATCCCCAGCTTCGTGATGAGCGACGGCCCCCACGGCGTGCGTCGCCAGCTCGGCGAAGGCGACCATCTGGGTCTGGGCGAATCCAAGCCCGCCACCTGCTTCCCGACCGCCGCCACCGTGGCCAATTCGTGGGATCCCGCGCTCGCCGAAGACATGGGCAAGGCGCTGGGCCGCGAGGCGCACGACCTCGACGTAAACGTGCTGCTCGGCCCGGGCATGAACATCAAGCGCAACCCGTGGTGCGGCCGCAACTTCGAATACTATTCCGAGGATCCGCAGGTCGCCGGCCGTATGGCCTCCGGTCTGATCAAGGGCATCCAGTCCAACGGCATCGCCGCCTGCCCCAAGCATTTCGCGGTCAACAGCCAGGAGCTGCGCCGTCAGGCCTCGAACTCCGTGATCGACGAGCGCACCATGCGCGAGATCTACCTCACCGCCTTCGAGATCGCCGTGCGCGATGCCAAGCCGTGGACCATCATGACCGCCTACAACGAGATCAACGGCGTGTACGCGCATGAGAACGCGCATCTGCTCATCGACATCCTGCGCAACGAGTGGGGATTCGACGGTATGGTCGTCTCCGACTGGGGCGGCTCCAACTCCGCCGTCGCCGCGGTCAAGGCCGGCGGCACGCTGGAGATGCCCAGCCCCGGCTTCACCTCCGTGCGTGAGCTCGTCGGCGCCGTGAACGCCGGCACCCTCGCCGAGGCCGATCTCAACGCCCGCGCCGCCGAGGTCGCCAAGATCGCGCAGCTCACCAAGACCACCGGCGTCGGCCGCAACGACCTGCTCAAGGACGACGTCATCGCCGACCATCACGAGGTCGCCCGTCGTGTGGCCGAGAACGCTTCTGTGCTGCTCAAGAACGAGGGCGGCGCGCTGCCGCTCAAGCCCGGCACCCGCGTCGCCGTCGTCGGCGACATGGCCAAGACCCCGCGCTTCCAGGGCTCCGGCTCCTCCAAGGTGAACGCCACCCGCGAGGAGAACATCCTCGACGAGCTCACCGCCATCGACGGCGTGACCGTGGCCGGCTACGCGCAGGGCTACGAGCGTCAGGGCGGCGAGAACCGCGCGCTGATCGAGGATGCGGTCGCGTTGGCGGCCCGCGAGGACACCGATGTCGTGGTCGCCGTGATCGGCCTCGACGAGCGCAGCGAATCCGAGGGCCTCGACCGCTCCACCATGGCCATCCCGCATGTGCAGACCGATCTGGTCAAGGCGCTCAAGGGTGCCGGCAAGCCGATCGTCGTCGTGCTGGTCGCCGGTTCCCCGGTCGAAACCGACTGGGTTGCCGACGTGGACGCCGTGCTTTACATCGGTCTGTCCGGCCAGGCCGGCGCCTCCGCCACCGCCCGCGCGCTGACCGGTGCGGTCAACCCCTCCGGGCATCTGGCCGAAAGCTGGCCGATCCGCTATGAGGATTGCCCGAGCGCCGGCTGGTATCCTGCGATCGGCCGCGACGCCATCTACCGTGAGGGCCCGTTCGTCGGCTACCGTTACTACGAGACCGCCGGCGTGCCCGTGCGTTTCCCGTTCGGCTACGGTCTGAGCTATTCGACTTTCGTGTACGCCGATCTCACCGCCGACGAGCAGGGTGTGAGCTTCACCATCACCAATGATTCCGACGTGCCGGGCGCCACCGTCGCCCAGCTGTACGTGCGCGGACCCCAGGGCGGCACGCTCCGTCCGGACCACGAGCTCAAGGGATTCGTCAAGGTGCAGCTCGACGCGCATGAGACCCAGACCGTCCGCATCGACTTCGACCGCTACACCTTCCGTCACTTCGAGACGGCGAGCAACTCCTGGCAGGTCGAGTCGGGCGAATGGACGCTGATGGTCGGCACCAACGCGCACGATATCGCGCTCACTACCACGCACGCCGTCGCGGGCACCGTGGAACCGAAGCCGTCCAACCCCGCGCTGGGCGCCTACCTGAGCGGCAAGGTCAAGGAAGTGACCGATGCCGAGATGGTGGTGCTGTTCGGTCACGACGTGGTCGCCCCCGGCAAGCCGACGACGTTCGGCGTGAACGACCCGATCTCCTCCTGGGAGGATTCGAAGGGCTTCGTGGCGCGCACCGTCGCCAAGACGCTGAAGAACCAGGAACGCAAGGTTCGCGAGAAGACCGGCCAGCCGGACCTCAACGCGCTGTTCCTGCTCAACATGCCGCCTCGCGCCATGAGCAAGATGACCCAAGGCATGGTCGACGCGGCCATGGTCGACGGCATCGTCAAAATCTCCAACGGCCATACCTTCCGCGGGCTCGGCACGGTGATCTCCGGATTCTTCCGCAACCAGTCCGCCAACAAGAAGACCGCGAAAGAACTGGAGTCGTGACCGACGGGCGCCTATCCGCCCAGGCTTCGACCCGATAACCAACACATGCGTCGGCCGGCCGACCAAGCCGCCGGGCGGCCGACGTCTATGAGAGACAACGAGATCAACTGAAGAACGCTAAGGAGCGCATCATGACCGAAACCACCGCCGACAACAAGCAGCTTGGCCCGATCCGCCAGTGGATCAAGGACCATCCGACCATCTGGGAGTTCATCCTGTTCAACGTCCTGTCGAACGTCTCCACGATCTCCCGCTTCGTGGTCACCTGGATCGGCACCGCGATTTTCGTCACGGGCATGGGCCTGACCACGCCGTTCTACTTCCTCATCTTCAACTATCCCGAATCCGGCAACGGTCTGGGCGGCTTCCTCACCTTCCTCTTCGCCGAAGTGATCGCGCAGGTCGTGAACTTCTTCGTGCAGATGAAGTGGGTGTTCAAGTCCGACTCCAGCTTCAAGGATGCCGCCTGGAAGTACGCGATCCTCGCCGTGGTCATCGTGGTCGTCAACCTCGTGCTGCCGGGCTACGTCACCTCGCTGTGCCAGGGCTGGGGCATGGGCGCCGGCATCGCCGGAACCATCGCCTCCGTGGTGAACACGCTGCTCGCGGTTATCGTGAGCTACCCGCTGCTCAAGTTCTGGATCATGCCCAAGAACAAGGACGCCAAGGCGGACGACGCCAAGTAATCCCGAGTAACCCTTTTCGACTTCTCTTTCTCCTTTCCTCGACAGCAAGCCGCCGCGCAGCCACAAGCCGCGCGGCGGCTTCGCTTATGCGCCCGTATGTTCGCTGGTCGGGTATGCCGGGTTTCGCATGCCCTGTTGCGTGGCGGCATTGTGTAATCCGATTATTCTGATATCAAGGCACCCCCTCTAAACCCCCACGAAAAGCTGCTTCGCGTCCCCTTTTTCTTTTACGCCATGTCAACGCGATTCCCCAATAACCTCCGAAATGCCCATTTTTAACCACCCTAATCCCCGTTATTTGACTTCGTGAGCGGGGGGGGGGCAACATGGACGGAACTAATGCCCTCCTCGCCGGCATGCATACCGTTACAGGGGTCGTGTACGTGATTTCGCGATGGCTCGTCCCGGTTCCCGGTCCGTATGGACTTGGCGGCCCGGCTGGGGTGGCTGGAAGACAGTGGAGAGCGTATGCGGGCCGCCGGCTGGCCCGCGGATGTGTTGAATGGGAGAAGCCACTCATGGTTGTTCGTTGGCTTGAGGTCGTCGGCAGGACGGCGTGCGCCGTGGCGGAGCGATTATTGCCGTGCGTGTGCGCGCTGGCGATGATGGTCGGCGTGGGTGTGACCGCATCCACCGCATCCGCCGAGGAGAATGAACCTGCGGCGCAGACGAATGCGTCCACAGCGCAGCAGACGGCTGATTGGGATCCGGCGAACGCAACGGCATTCACGGAGTACAATCCGGCCGATGTGCAGGGCGGTTTGACGGATATGCGCATCACGCTGAATGGCCAGGATGCCACTGCGACGTCCAATGTTGCCACCGACAGTGGCTATGACTATAGCTTAGGGTTCCAAAAAATAGACGTCACCAGCGAGAAAGCTCGTAAAGCCGTGGTGAAGGCGAATTTCAAGTGCTCGATTTCCAATCTGGCGACTGAGAGCAATAAGCACAACCTGACGCTGGCCCAGAACGAGACCGAGTTGATGGCGGTTGCGGGCGCAAGCACCCAGAAGGCAGCCTATTATTTTCTGGCGTCCAACTGTTTCGGCAGTGAATCGTGGACTGTTCAGAGCCCTGATACGTTCGAGAACTCACCCTATGTGTGGCGTGTGGATGGACAGCGGGCGACGAATTCCAACAACCTCCCGTATTATGTGAAAAATATCGGTCTGCCGGCGAACGAGGGGTATGTGTATGACGGCGTGTGGCTGAAGTACAAGGGCCAGCTGCGCATGCGCCTGTCATGGGTGGGCACGGTCAACAACAAACGGTATGTGCTGGCCTACGACGACAAGAAGGATTCAGCCAGTCAGTGCAAGCCGTGGGTGGAGACGAGCGAGGCCAACAAGTGCATGCTGACCGAGGTGCCGGAGGGCGCGACGGTCGTGGTGTCGTTCGTGAATACGAATAAGGCCAAGGTAGGGTACAAAGCGCTGGCTTTCAACGGCACAAACACTGGCCTTAGCCAAAGTAGCTACAATACAAACGCGGCGACAGCCATCGAGGGCGACACGCTCGCGCAGGGCGTCGGCGACACGGTGAATTTCCAGGTGACGAAGCGGTTCGCGGGAAGTCAGTTGGATATCTTTGTGGGCGACAAGTATTCCAGCAATTCGGATACCTGCACTGAAGACTCTAAGTGGATATACTCCAGCTCGACCGGTGTCGTCTCCAACAATCTTCCCACCAATGTGTCTCTGAATGCGGGGACTCTCAGCCCGAGCACGAACGTCCAGACGTTCACCCTGACCTCCACCGGTAACACGACGTTGAAGCAGGCGTATCCGAACAATTTTGTGCTGTGCGCGAAGGAAACCATCAGCAAAAACAACACCACGACCGCGGCAGACGGTCTGACCGGCTCGGACCACACAGTGACGGTCAGCTCCCATTCCGCTCTTATGGCGGGTGGCGAAATCGATAATGCAAGCCTCACATCGAACGGTCAGCAGGTCCTAGGCCTGGTTACGGCGACGCATAACTGGGATCAGAATAAGCACCAGAGAGGGGAGATCCATGTGTCCAGCTCGGATATGCTGCGCTACGCCTCCGATAATACTAACCTCAACGAGTCGATCGGCTCGGAAGCGAGACGATATAACTCGTCAACAGAGATACGTGACGCTGTCAAAAAGGTCGTGAATAGAACTGGCGCGCGCTGGACGAACAACTACTATTGGCTGACGACCAGGGATGGTAAGTATGAGAACACCGAATTATATGGGTTGGGATCCGGTGGTCGTGGCCGTTACGGCGAGTCTCAGTACACAGATTTGCAGAACAAGAGCCTGAGTGTGTACAACGGCGGCACGATGATGATCGTGACACACAACGACATCTCTGTCGGAGGCAGCGTGCCCAACTTTGGCTGGTCGCAGGTGTTGACGCATGTGACATTGTGCGCGACGGCCGCATGCGATGCGACTGCGGAGCGTGTGGAGATCCCTCCGTACCAGGGAGTTAGCGGAGGTGACCCTACTAGCGGCACTGAACCCAGCGGCGGCAAGGAGCCTAATGTTCATTACTGCGGTTCCACCATCGAGCTGACGAAGGGTGCCCTCAGAGGGGTGAAGGTAACGGTGTGCGAGTCGCCTGGCTACTATCGCGCGAGCGATTCGTCCCAGCATCAGTCGTTGCAGTCGATGCATCCGTACTACGTTGTTCTGGAAGGCGTGACGGCGGACGTGACCGTGAGGCTGAACTGGTCGAAGGTGTTGAACCCCTTGCTGGTTGCGGGTTCGGCCGTCGGCATCTCGGAAATGTCGCTGCATAAGGCAGCGTGGAGGAACAACCAGTTTGAACACGCCACCGGATCATCGGAATGGGCTGCGATGACGGGGTGGAACTCGTCCGCCAGTGTCGAATGGAGAGCCTACACGAACGCTATCCAGACTGCCCTGCCTACGAACGGCGGACAATTTGGCAACGGGTTCCTGATACGACTGAAACTGGCACCGGGCTACACGAACCATGCGATATATTACAGGACTTCGAACGGCGTGAACCAAAAGTTGACGATGATGGCTGACTACAGAGAGTACTTGCCGTCCACGAAGGACTGGAATGCGGACAACGGTAGCGAAACCGTCCACTCGCAGGTCTGGGGCCAACATAGGAACGAGTGCGGCTACGCCTCTACGACCGATCCCTATCTGTACTGTTACATATACGACAACTCCAGCAAGACAGGCAATGTCACTTATAAGATTGACGTCACGGCGACCCCAGTCGTGTACAAGGCGCACTTTTCCGCAGGCAAGGGTGTGAGCGTGGGTACGAGTGATGGTCAGGTCGACGCAAGCTCGATGCCGTCGGATATCACGCTCAATCTGGCTTCCCAGTCGCAGACGAATTTGAGCATCGAGGTGCAGAGCGAGATGCCCAAGCGCAGCAAGGTCAACAACACGCAGTACTACTTCCAGGGATGGAAAGCCTACTGGTGCACGAACCTTGCATGCACGACGCCGGGCGATGAGATCACGCTGCTCGAGAACTTGCTAGGCAGGTTGCTTCAGCCGGGTGATGTGATTCCACTGGGCAAGTTCACGATTCCGGACGGCGCGTACGGCGTGATCCTGGAAGCGCAGTGGGATGATGACAACACAGTGCAGCTGATTGACACGTCCTTGGGTAAGGCATACTACTATTACGTTGACTCGAGCGGGAACGTGTCGTGGGTGGAGTTCGATGAGAGTGCCGTGTCCGACACGGCCGGCAAGAGCGCCTTGGCGGCGTTCCGGGAGACGTCTCCGAAGTTCATCCAACCGGTTCCCAACATGTATGACAGTGGCAAGGTCGCGACCACGTACTCGTTCGGTGCGGCGCCGGCGACGCTGACCGGTACGACTGTGAAGACGGACGGCACCGGCACGCAGAGTGAGGTGACCCTGACGTTGGTTTCCGAGCTGAATTGCGCCGGCCTGTTGGGCGATTCCGTGTCCGACGACCAGAAGAAGGTATATTGCCAGTCGGGCGAGGTGATGTTGGCCGACAACGTGACGAAGGTCCTCGGCCTGGGCAATGACATCGGCTCGCGCGTTATCGCCAATCCTACGGACAATAGCGACGCGGTCGCCGCGGACGGCACCTTGTCAGTTCATTCGCAGTCGCTGCGTATCGCGGTGTATCGTGTCGAGGCGCAGGTCTCCTATGACGACAACATCTCCTCGCTGTCGAGCGCGAGTCTGACCGACAGCAGAGGCGCGGACGTGGACAAGACGTCGATCGCGTCGACGCTGCAGGCGTACCCCGAATACACGGGCCGATATCTGTTCGACAACTACCGTCTGCCCACGGTGAGCGCGGAAGCGGATAAGACCTCGCTGGATGCGAGCGCGACGCTGCAGTGGGTGGTCAAAGATACCAGTTCGCGCACGGTCAGTTTCCTGGGCTGGGGCGATTCGGCCACCACGGCTGAGGGGTCTGAGGTCACGCCGAATAGCACGGTGCGACGCGCCTCCACGTACACTGCGGCCAACGGGAGCGATCCCGCGTCGTCGGCCACTTGGTTCGGTGTGTGGAAGGCGAGCATGCCGCCCGTCAGCCAACTGCCTCTGACCGGCACCAAGCCGTGGTGGATGCAGGTGATCGTGCCGGCGGTGTCGGTCGCCCTGCTGGGCCTGGCCGCATGGCTGCGCTGGCGCAAGGGCTCGCAACTGTGGAGCAACCACGCATAAGTAATACTTACCATCCCAATCAATCACAACAGGCAGAGGCCGCGTCCCACCGCTTTCGGGCGGAGGTCGCGGCCTTTGTTCTTCCGTCTCGTCCGTCGGTGTCGGAGCTCCTCCACCCATCCCCACGCGACGGCATCGTGTAAATTCGACCACCCCCACGCGGCGGCATCGTGTAATATTGAGTATGTTCATACGGCGGCATCGTGTAAATCTGGCAATCACCACACGGCGGCATCGTGATAAGAGGTTCGGTATGTTGAAGCGAAAAGCGTTGCAGGAGCTTGTCTCTTGGAAAAACTGCGCGAATGGCAAAGAGGCGTTGTTGATTGAAGGGGCCCGTCGTGTGGGGAAAAGCACTGTGGCTCAGGAATTCGGAAGAAGCGAGTATGAATCCACCATTCTCGTGGATTTCTCCCGGTTCCCTAAAGATGTCAGGTCGATTTTTGAGGAGCAGAAAGACGATCTGGATACGTTCTTCATGATGCTTTCCGTCTATTACCGAACCCAACTTGTGCGGCGGCGCTCCCTGATCATCTTTGACGAGGTTCAGCTGTACCCACCCGCGCGTGAGATGATCAAACATCTGGTGGCGGATGGGCGTTATGACTATGTGGAGACCGGATCGCTGATCTCCATCAAACGCAACGTCGAAAACATCCTGATCCCATCCGAGGAGTCGAAGCTTCAGATGGGGCCGATGGATTTCGAGGAATTCTGTTGGGCGATGGAGGAGGATCTGCTGGCCGATGCGATACGAGAGGCTTTTACCAAATTGAAGCCGCTGCCGGACGCGCTGCATAAGCGCGCGATGAGGATGTGGCGAGAATACATGCTGGTCGGAGGCATGCCGCAGGTCGTGGATGCGTACGTGGCGAACCGGGATTTTGGCGAGGCGGATCGAATCAAGCGCAATATCCTGGGCCTGTACAGTGACGACATCGGCAAGTTTGCGAACGGCGACGCGGGGCGTGTGCGCGACATCTTTGCGCGGATTCCCGGTCAGCTGTCCAAGCATGAGAAGAAATTCACACTCGCCTCGATCGACGCCGACGCGCGTTCCCGGGATTACGATTCCGCCTTCTTCTGGCTGGACGACGCTCGGCTGGTCAACATATGCCGCAATTCGACCGACCCGACCGTCGGCCTTGGACTGTACGAGGACAATGCGTCGTTCAAATGCTATATGGCGGATACCGGCCTGCTGGTGTCTCAGACGTTCGCAGACCGGCAATCCACTCCTGATGAGGTTTATCGCGATATCCTATTCGACAAACTCTCCTTGAACGAAGGCATGCTTGTGGAGAATGCGGTGGCCCAGCAGCTCAAAGCCGCCGGCCGGCGCCTGTTCTTCTTCTCTCGCTACGCGAAAGGCGATGCGGCGAACACCATGGAAATCGACTTCCTCATCGTACGCGAGTATGACAACGCCGCCATGAAACCGCGCGTGAGCCCGGTGGAGGTGAAGTCGACCAAACGGTATGGAACGTCTTCGCTGAACAAGTTCCGCAAGGCATACGGCCAACGGCTGGGCAAGGAATACGTATTGCATCCAAGACAGCTCCAAGTGGATGGGGATCGCATCAGCCTACCTCTTTACATGAGCGGATGCCTGTGACCGAAGCCAAGGCGGCCGCCTGATGAAACCGAACGACCGTGTTGCCCGTGAAGAAATAGTGCATCGTTGTAGGGACTCGCCGTATTTCGTGGACACGCCCTTGCCAACGTCGCATCCGCGTGTATAGTGGAACGTGGCTCAAAGAAGAGAGCTCTTCCGAGAACCACGACAAGTAAACGCCGAAGTTTGCGGCATGCCGTTGATGATGTAGTTGGCGGTAGGCAATGCGCTGAAGCACCGAAACAGTAAAAATCCCTTTTACTACGGATCGTTGAGCACGTACCTGCTCATGAAAGGAAATATTATGGCAGAAGTCGTATTCGACCACGTCACTCGCGTCTACCCGGGCAACGATAAGCCCTCTGTGGATGATCTGAATCTTGAAATCAAGGACGGCGAGTTCCTCGTCCTGGTTGGTCCCTCCGGTTGTGGTAAGTCCACCACGCTGCGTATGTTGGCTGGCCTCGAAGAGGTCAACAAGGGCCGCATCCTCATCGGTGGCAAGGATGTCACCACCATGCAGCCGAAGGACCGCGACATCGCCATGGTGTTCCAGAACTACGCGCTGTATCCGCACATGACCGTCGCCGACAACATGGGCTTCGCCCTGAAGATCGCCGGCACCCCGAAGGAAGAGATCCGCAAGCGCGTCGAGAAGGCCGCTGAGATCCTCGACCTCACCGAATACCTCGACCGCAAGCCGAAGGCTCTGTCCGGCGGCCAGCGTCAGCGCGTGGCCATGGGCCGCGCCATCGTGCGTGAGCCGAAGGTGTTCCTCATGGATGAGCCTCTGTCGAACCTCGACGCGAAGCTCCGTGTGCAGACCCGTACTCAGATCGCCGCACTGCAGCGTCAGCTGGGTGTCACCACCCTGTACGTTACCCACGACCAGACCGAGGCTCTGACGATGGGCGACCGCATCGCCGTCATCAAGCTCGGCATCCTGCAGCAGGTCGGCGCTCCGACCGAGCTGTACGATCGCCCGGCCAACGTCTTCGTCGCCGGCTTCATCGGCTCCCCGTCGATGAACCTCAACACCCACCCGGTGGTCGACGGCAAGGCGCAGATCGGCGAAGACACTGTCCAGCTGCCCACCGAGGCCGTCAGCAAGCTGACCGCCGAGGACAACGGCCAGATCGTCGTCGGCTTCCGTCCGGAAGACGCCGACCTTGCCGCCGCTGATGATCCGAACGCGTTCTCGCTGAAGGTCGTCAACGTCGAGGATCTGGGTTCCGACGGCTACATCTACGGCAACATCATCACCGATGGTTCCTCCGCCCAGGAAGCCCAGCTCATGTCCGACCAGAACAAGCTCACCACGGTTCGCGTGAACCCGCGTGCGCTGCCGAAGGTCGGCGCGACGGTCAAGATCAAGATCGATCCGGCCAAGATGCACCTCTTCGCTCCGTCGACCGAGCTGCGTCTGAACTAAGCTTGGCGGGATGAGAGTCCTGTCAACCATTAAACGAGACGTTTCTCTTCCTCTCTAACCGTCTCGTTGGAAAAGCCCCGCGTTGCTGCGGGGCTTTTCTTCGTTTTCCGGTGTATTCTGACCGCGCGGTCGGGTAGATTGGTACACATGATGCAATCAGGAATGGATTTGTCGCAGTTGGATCCGCGCGCAGCCAAAGCAACTTCAGTTCAGGCGCTGGACGAAAGCGCCACTAACGTCGAGCCCCAGGCGTTGAAGATCACCGCCGCAAGCTCCAATCCGAAGATGTTCACGCTGCCGTGGCATATGCCGCTGGCCACCTGGCCGCAGGAGCTGCTGGCCAACCTGCCGCGAGGCATCTCCCGCCACGTCGTGCGTTTCGTACACGTGGGCGACGAGGTGTACGCCATGAAGGAGATCACCCGTCAGGTCGCCGAGCGCGAGTATGAGATGCTGCGGCGCTTGGAGAAGCTGGAACTGCCGTGCGTCACGCCGATCGCGGTCGTCACCGGCCGTCATGATCGGGAAGGCGAGCCGCTGGAGGCGATTCTCGTCACCAAGCATCTGAAGTTCTCGCTGCCGTACCGCGCCCTGTTCGCGCGCAACCTGCGCCCCGACACCGCCGAGCGTCTGATCGACGCGCTGGCAGTGCTGATGGTGCGCCTGCATCTCGCCGGCTTCTACTGGGGCGATGTGAGCCTGTCGAACGTGCTGTTCCTGCGTGACGCCGACGCGTTCTCCGCATTCCTGGTGGACGCCGAAACCGGCGATTTGCAGATGACGCTGACCGAAGGCCAGCGCGAATACGATATCGATCTGGCCCGCACGAATATCATCGGCGAACTGATGGATCTGAGCTCCGGCAAGCTGCTGCCGGGCGATGTGGACGAGATCGAGGTGGGCAACCGTTTGGTCGACCGCTACCACTCGCTGTGGAGCGCGCTCACCGACACTGACAAGTTCAATCCGGACGAGATGTGGAAGATCGAGAAGCGCGTCAACAAGCTTAACGAGCTCGGCTTCGACGTGGACGAGCTGGAGATGAAAACCGCGGAGGATGGCAAGCGCATTCTGGTACGCCCCCGCGTGGTCGACGCCGGCTACGCCTCCCGTAAGCTGCTGCGCCTGACAGGCTTGGACGTGCAGGAGAACCAGGCCCGCCGTCTGCTCAACGATTTGGACGCCTACCGCGCCTCCACATGGCGTGAGGGCGAGGAGATCGAAATCGTCGCCACCGACTGGATGCGTGAGGTGTTCGAACCCACCACGCGTATGATTCCGCGTGAATACCGCTCGCAGATCGAACCCGCGCAGTTCTTCCACGAGGTGCTCACCCATCGGTGGTATTTGGCCGAACAGGTCGGTCATGACGTGCCGATGGCCGAAGCGGTGCAAAGCTATATCGAATCCGCCCTGCCGAAGTACAAGCTCGACCAGAAGGCCGTCGACGCGTTGAATGAAGAGGCCGATTCCGGCGTGGTGGACGACGAATACACCTACAACGACCCGGACGACGACGGCTACAACCCCGACGACGACCCCGACGCGGCCGTCTGGAGCCACTAGCGCTCTCCGTCATCCTGAGCGGAGCGCTGTTCCCTTCCTGTCATGCTGAGCGGAGCGCAGCGGAGTCGAAGCATCTCATAGCGTTGGATGCCTGGAGATCCTTGCGCCTCGGCTTCGCCCTCCACTCAGGATGACGAGGAGAGAGAGGTGTTCCGCTCAGCTATTGGCTGCGGCCTCGCGGCGGGCGCGGTCGACGGCGTACAGCGAGATGCCCGCGGCCACCGAGGCGTTCAGCGATTCCACCGAGCTGGAGATCGGAATGCCGGCGATGGCGTCGCACGCCTCACGCACCAAACGGCTCAACCCCTTGCCTTCCGAACCGAGCACAATCACCAGCGGATCAGCCTCGAATCCGGTCTCGCCCACGAGCTTGTCGCCGCCGCCGTCAAGGCCGACGGTGTAGTAGCCGCGTTCGCGCAGGCTTTCGATCGCCTTGGTCAGATTCACCACGCGGGCCACCGGCAGATGCGCGGCCGCGCCGGCCGACACCTTCCATGCGGCGGCGGTCACCGAAGCGGAACGACGCTCGGGCAGAATCACGCCGTTCGCGCCGAAAGCGGCGGCGGAACGGATCACCGCGCCAAGGTTCTGCGGATCGGTCACGCCGTCAAGCGCGATGAACAGCGGACGGGCCTTGATACGCGCGGCTGCGGAATTCGCCGCCTCCATGGCGCGCGCCTTCTTCTCGGCGCGGTCGGCGAGCTCGGCCAGCGAGGAATACTGGTAGGGCTGCACTTTGAGGATCACGCCCTGATGGTTGCCGGAACGCGCGATGCGATCCATCTCCAAGCGGTCGGCCTCCAGCATATGCAGGCCGTTCGCGCTGGCGATCTTCACGATCTCGCGCGTGCGGTCGTCATGCTCGAGACGCGAAAGGATGTACAGCGTGTTCGACGGCACGCCCACACGTAGCGCCTCCAGCACGGAATTGCGGCCGAACACCAGGTCGGTCGCGTCGGCCGCGAACTTGTCGGCGCGGCGACGGGCCGCGAGACGCGGATCGGCCGCCTTGCGCTTATCGGCCTCCTTCTTGGCGAAATACGCCTTGTGATACACGCGGTCCTCAGCCTTGGGCGTCGGGCCGTGGCCCCTCAGGGCATTGCGATGCTTGCCACCCGACCCCTTGGTCGGTCCTTTTTTCATAGCCATACCCGCCATTGTCCCAGCACCCCGCCCCAAATAGTCGAATGCTTGTGTGTGGGCTGTGGGCGCGAGAAAGACGCATATCTCACTCGATGGTGGAGTGTTGCGTTGCGGGTCGAACTGGAATCGGATAGCATGGTTCACGCACCTAATGCAACGTTGTACTCAATCAGCGGTCACGGCACCGAAAGCTGTGGCTGGTCGGCTTTGCTGCGGTGGGCAACGCGCTGCCATCCGAAGCGTGTATTCGATTATGCCTACATTTTCAATTGTATGGAGTGATTCATGAGTACAACCATTGAGCGTCAGGCTCGTTTGAGTTTGCATGCCTTCGACTATGCCAACGTCACACTCGCGGACGGGCATTGGAAACGACAGCGGGACTATGTTGTTGAGCTGTATTTGTCGCTGGATGACGAAGATATTCTCAAAAGCGCGTTGCGTGGCACTGATGTGCATACGCAGGCGCATGGGCTGCCTGGCTGGGGTGGGACATGCGGACAGATGCTCGCCTCTTTCGCCAAATTGCACGCTGTCACCGGCGACTTCCGGCTCCGGGTCAAAGCCATCGATCTGTTCGAACGCTGGGCTGAGCTTGTGGATGAGAACCCCGAACTGCTTAGGCTTGGCACCTACGACTACGAGAAGATGCTCGGCGGATTGCTTGACATGGATGAGTTCATGGGGTGTGGGCGCGTAAAGGATTACATCTCCCGGCTGACCGATCAGGCGGTCGACACCTTCGACAGAGGTATTCCGCGTGATGGTTTGCAGGACGCCGGCATGAAGGGGCAAATCGAATGGTATACGCTGCCTGAAAATCTGTACAGGGCCTACGAGCGGTATGGCGACGAGAAATACAGAAATTACGCCGATGAGTGGCGCTACGACTATCTGTGGGACAAGCTACGTGCGCACGACTCGAAAATCGGCGCTCGACATGCCTACAGCCATGTCAACGCATTATCAAGTCTGGCTCGAGCGTATGAGGTTGATGGCGATGAGCGCGATTTGGACGTGTTGCGCATCGCCTATGACGAGTTGTTGGCGAACCACACGTACGCGACCGGCGGTTATGGCCCCGGTGAGAACCTGTTCGTGGATCGTGACGGGTATATGGGCTTCATGTTGATGTCGCCGTGGGATTTGGCCGGTGAGGACCCGACTTTCGTGAACTTCGCGGGGGAGCGGGTGGCTCGTAGCGACGCTTGGGGGAGCTGTGAGGTGTCCTGCTGCTCCTGGGCGGTATTCAAATTCTGCAACTATATGCTGCGGTTCACCGGTGAGGCGAAATACGGCGTCTGGGCCGAACGCGTGCTGCTCAACTGTGTGGGTGGGCAGCCGGATATCAAGCCCAACGGTGAGCTGCTGTACTACTCGAATTATTTCGCCGATGGAGGCATCAAATCCACGGTTGATCGGCGTCTGCAGCGTGAGGGGCAGAATTTCCAGTGGCAATGCTGTTCGGGCACGTTCCCGCAGGATGTCGCTGAATATGCGAATATGCTCTACTACTCGGACGGCTCGGCGCTGTACGTTTCGCAATACCTGCCGTCGAGCGTCGAATGTTCGATCGACGGTCGAAGAGTGCGTGTGGAGAACTTCTCCGACTGGCCGCGCGATAATGTGGCCAGATTCCGTGTGGCCCCCGATATCCCCGGCGTCTTCGCCCTGCGGTTCCGTGTGCCTGACTGGGCCGACGGCCATAATGTGGTGCGAATCAATGGTCGTGTGGTCGATGTGCAGGCCACGCCGAACACTTGGCTGAATCTTGAACGCGAGTGGTGTTCGGGTGATGTGGTGGAGCTTGATTTTCCTCGGCGATTGCGTTTCGTGCCGGTGGACAGGCGGAATAGGAATCTGGTGGCTTTGATGTACGGGCCTGTCGTGTTGGTCAGTAGCGAGATGACGATGTTGGTGGGGGATCGTGACCATCCTGAGAGCTGGATCATACCGGTTGAAGGTGAGTCGATGGTTTTCCGTACGTTGCCGGGCCATACGGGGGCATTGGATTTCGTATGCCGCACCTTCGAGCCGTATTACCTGTATCCGGAGGACCGGTGGTACTTCATGTACCACCGCATCTATCGCGACGATGCCGAGGAGAAGGATGTGACGCGCGGCGCCAATATGGGGTGAGTCTTCTGTCCGGTTTGGATAGTGTCATCGCCCTCGGGTGCGGTCCCGTTGGGCGATGACTCTTTACATCGTTAGACACGCTATCGTATGACACGCGGAAACCAAAAAAATTACAGCGGTAAAAGAGAACATTTCATAAGCGGGTGAAAAGTATTGTGAGCGCTAACTTTGTTGGGGTGCAACGTTTATGCAATGTTAACTTTTGTGAGATTCTGTCGCTTGACGAGGTGCGGAAGAGTGATATATCGTAGGCCGCATCACTCATGATGACCGTGAAGGAGCGGATGGCGTCGTCGCTGGTCTGCATGGGTGGTAAACAATAACAGTGGCATTAGGCGCGGTTGCTGATTGCCGTTCCAAACAGCCACGAAGTGACTCAGTGAGGAGTAACAATATGAAGAAAATGCACCATAGGGGGGGGGGCTTCCTCTTTTGCCTCTAAAAGGTTGAGGGCGGCCATCTCCGCGGGCGCAGCCGTTGCGATGCTGGTCAGTGTGGCTGGTTGTGGGGCCGACGACAGCGCGACCACTGCGGATGGTAAGCCTGTGCTGACCATCGCGGTATCCAAGCATTCCCTGACCAAAAACATGTCGGAGATGAACTGGGTCAGCGATCTTGAAGCGGAATGCGACTGTGTCATCGAATGGCAGGAGGTCAGCTCGGACTGGGATCAGAAGAAGCAGGCTATGCTTGCGTCTGGCGATGTCCCCGACTTGATTCTCAAGGGCATCGACATGACCGACATCGCCACATACGGTTCGTTGTTCGAGGATCTGTCTGATGATCTTGATGCGATGCCGAATGTCAAGGAGATGTTTGAGACTGATCCGACGTCAAAGAAGATCGTTACCGAAACGGACGGCTCGATTCATATCCTTCCATCGGTCAAGAAAGGGTGGCCCACTACCGTCAGCCACCTGTACATCAACCAGCAATGGCTGGACGCGGTCGGTATGGATATGCCCACCACGTGGGACGAACTCTACGATGTTCTGGTGGCCTTCAAAGAACAGGACCCCAACGGCAACGGTGAGGCCGATGAGATTCCATTCGATTTCCACGCACCCAGCACCGATGGATTCGGCAACTATGAGCCGCATTTGCTACTGGGCAGCCTAGGCTTAACCCTGAGCAATAAGTCAGGCACCGGATATTTTGTTGACGACAACGAAGTGCAGAATTTCTTTACTGACGAGCGATACAAGGAAGTCATCGAATATCTCAACAAGCTGTGGAGCGCTGGCCTGATCAACAAGGAAGCCTTCACCCACGATTACTCCACTGCCCAGTCGACCGCGCGTGGTGATGGTGATACCGCCAAGGTGGGTGTGACTTGGGGTTGGACTGCCTCCGACCGGTTTGGTGCTGAGCTTGCGGACCAGTATGTGGCTGTCGGTCCGTTGAAGGCCTCCGCCGATCAGACGGAGCCCGTCGTTGGCGAATACCTTGCGGATTCTCTGTCGTACAACACTATCGCGTTGGTGGTCTCCGCTACCACCAAGAACAAAGAGGCCGCGCTTAAGGTGGCTAATGCGTTCTATGGAGAGGACATGTCTGTCGAGCTGCTGTGGGGTGATCTGGGGGTCGACGTGGAGAAGACTGGTGATCACTCCTACAAGGTGCTTGATCCTGCTGATTCCAGCAAGGACTCCTCTACGTGGAAGTGGACCGAGACCTTGGCTGACGATTCCCCGGGTTGGATTCGCCCCGACTCGGAGATCGAGTACCCCGCGGACCTGATTGAGGTTCAAGAGGATGAGGTGCCCATGCAGTCTGCGTTCGATGCCGTTGATACGGAAAACGACATCATGCCGGCGTTCCTTCAGCTGTCCTCGGATGATCTTAAGACGATCCAGCTGAACAACACCACGATTCTGAACACTGCCATGACCAAGTTCTCAAGCTGGGTCACCAAGGGCGGCGTCGAGGATGAGTGGGATGACTATGTTCAGACGCTCAAGGACGCCAATATCGATGAGAACATCGAACTGTACCAGAAAGCCTACGACGCGTATATGGCGGAGTAATGGCGCTAGGCCGAGTCGATTTATCGATCCGGCTGTCAGGCCGCCGGAAGAATGATTCCGGTGGCGGTTATGGATGCGTCTAGCGCTTGGCAGATGTCCTGCCAAGCGCGGCGCATCCTATCGAAGCAATGATGCTCAATGCAAGGGGAATAACCATGAGTGTAGCCACTCAATCCGCTCGCACGTCCTCACGTGCAAAGCGTGCGGAACGAAAGGCGAAAGAGAAGCGTGCCGCCGTATTGCAGACGCAGATGGCACCGCGCAAGCTTGGTTTCATCGGTACTGTAAAACGATATTGGCAGCTATGGGCGATGGCGCTTCCCGCTATAGTATTTGTCGCCATCTTCAACTACGGACCGATGTATGGAATCCAGCTGGCGTTCCGAGAATTCGATTTCACCAAGGGACTGACTGGTGGAGAATGGGTTGGTCTCAAATATTTCAAACAATTCTTCGATTCGCCGTTGTTTGGCACGTTGATGGCGAATACGGTGCGCATCAGTCTGTGGACGTTGGTGATGGGATTCATCTTCCCGATTATTCTGGCGCTTCTGATTAACCAGATTCGTTCAAGCAAGGTAAAGGGATTCGTTCAGACCATCACCTATCTGCCGCATTTCATTTCCACTGTGGTCATTGTCTCGATGATCAACCTGTTCCTTAAGCCGGATGCTGGTGTGCTTACCCGCGTGCTTGGAGTGATCGGTATTCAATCGGACAACTTCATGGGCGATCCAAACCTGTTCACTCCGATCTACTGGATCACCGAGGTCTGGCAGCATGTGGGCTGGAATTCGATCATCTACCTCGCCGCGTTGAGCTCGGTGGACACCGCGCTGTACGAGGCCGCGAAGATCGATGGTGCAGGACGGCTGCAGCTCATCCGGTATGTCGATCTACCGGCGATTATGCCAACTTGTGGTGTGCTGTTGATCCTGAATATGGGCAATGTGCTCAATGTCGGTTTCGAGAAGGTATTCCTGATGCAGAACACTCTGAACCTTGATGCTTCTGAGGTCATCTCGACCTACACCTACAAGATAGGCATTCTGCAAAGCCAGTTCAGTTATTCCACAGCCATTGGCTTGTTCAACATGCTCATCAATTTCGCGTTCCTGGTAATCGCGAACCAGATATCGAGGAAGGTGTCAAATTCGGGCATCTTCTAATCCGAATGGCATCTAGGAAAGTGAGATTGATATGAGCACTACCACATTTACTCCGCAACCCAACGCCGCGAAAGGCATGGGTTCCGCCAACGGCAAGATCCAGGCATCTGGAAGCGCCAACATCCCCGAGAACAAGCATCGCCGAGAGCAGCGTACTCCCACCGATTGGGTGGTCGACATTGTGATTTGGCTGCTGGTCGCCTTCGTGATCGTGGCCATCATGTATCCGCTATGGTTCGTGATCATCGCCTCCGTCTCCAATCAGACGTTGGTGAACAATGGTCAGGTCTTCATCGTGCCCAAAGGTTTTTCGTGGTACGGCTATGAACAGATCTTCGCCGATGATCGCATTTGGAACGGCTACATGAACACCATCGTGTATTCGCTCGTCGGCACGCTGATCAACCTTGTGGTGACGCTGCCTGCAGCATTCGCGTTGAGTCGACACGAATTCCATGGTCGTCGCCTGGTGATGCTGTTTTTCACCATCACCATGTTCGTCAACGGTGGTCTGATTCCCACGTACCTGCTGTACAAGCAGTTGGGGCTGATTGATAACTGGTTGGTCTTCGTGATTCCATCAGCGGTCAATGTGTACAATCTGATCATCGCCCGCTCGTTCTTCGAGACCTCCATACCTGAGGAGCTACATGACGCGGCCCAAATCGACGGCCTGGGATACTTCAGATATTTCCTCAAAATCGTGTTGCCGTTGAGCTCCGCCATCGTCGCGGTGATCGGCTTGTACTATCTGGTGCAGCATTGGAACGACTTCTTCACAGGCTTGATCTACATCAATACCTATGACAAGCAGCCGCTGCAGATGGTGCTGCGCGACATCCTGTTGGCCAATAGCGCTTTCGCCGGTGGGTCCGGATCCACCGCGGGTGCGGGATACGGCCAGGAGCTCGCGGATCAGATCAAGTATGGCGTGATCATCGCCTCCACCCTGCCGCTTCTGGTGATTTATCCGTTCATCCAGAAGTACTTCAACAAGGGTGTGATGATCGGTGCCATCAAGGGCTGATCATTGTTGATGTGATCGGTGGAGAGCCGTTTTTTCTCCTTACTTTCTTGCGGTTCTCCACCGATCATCATATGTGGTCCGATCCGCACGCCAAGAGAGGTCCGTTATGTCGTCATTTGCCATCAGGTATGTCACTGCCGCCCGGCTGGTGTTGGTTGTTTTCATCACGTTTGTGGCATCCATTGCCCACACGCTGCTGGGGGTCGTGGTCGTCGGTTTGTTCCCGTCTCTTGCGGCCACGGCCGGTGTGTTTCGCCGTTGGGCGCTCGCCGACGACCGCACATGGACAATCAAAGAAACATGGTTGCTATTCCATGGTCTGTGGCGTTCCGAGTTAGGTCGCGCCAACGCATTGGGGTGGGCCGAGTGCGCGGTATGGGGTCTATTGCTGTTTGATTATTGGGTGGTCAACTGTCACGTGACCACCGTGTTCGGTACGTTCGTGGCGGGGATACTGTTTTTTCTGATGGTATTCCTGCTGCTGGCGACCGTCGTGTCGTGGGTGCTGCATGCCCATTTCAATGAATCGTTGATCTGGATTGTGCGTATGGCGATTCAGATGATCATCGCGCGGCCCGTGATGACTCTGGTGCTGGCATGCGGTGAGTTGGCGGCGTTGGCGGCTTATTGGCAGTGGCCGGGACTGCTAATGACATTCGGTTGGTCCATTCCTGTCGCCGTCGCATCATGGGCCGTATGGCAGTACGGTAAGCTGCCGGGATTTGCGCCCGATCGCAACACGTAGCCGGACGTACGTGCGCGTCATGCTATGCGCAAATGCGGCGACTGGTCGCGAACCGCCCGATTTGCGGGTATTAGACACCGTCGTTACGCCCTGCGGGAAGGGGTCTGTGGAATAATGGCAATCGTATGCATCGGGCGCGGCTTGCCCCGATGCCCGCAACCGCGCAGTCTTGCCGCATCGTCGAGGGCGTGCGATGGACGCCATAGGCAATGGCGACCACATCGCCGCCGCGCCGGCGCGAAGGCTGACTACTCCGCGGCATTCCCAAGGAGAGAATATGGTTGATCAGAACGCCGATCAATCCAAACCTGTGAACGGCGCCACGCCGAATTCCGCGAGCGACCTCGCCGACGGCCCGAACGCGGCCCAGTCGGCGCTGCTCCATGACGCAGATCCAAGCCTGACCGACGCGGCCGAAGTGGCCGAAGCGCTTGGCGTCGACCCGAACACCGGCCTGAGCTCGGCCGAAGCGAAACGCCGACTCGAACAGTTCGGCCCCAACGAGCTCGCGGGCGCGCCCCCCGTGCCCAAGTGGAAGAAGTTCCTCCAGCAGTTCCAAGACCCGCTGGTCTACCTGCTGCTCGCCGCCACCGTGATCTCCGTGATCGCATGGTTCATCGAACGCGCCAACGCGGTGCCCGGCGCGGAAGGCGGCGAAGCGCTGCCCTTCGACGCCATCGTTATCGTGCTGATCCTCATCGTCAACGCGGTGCTCGGCTATATCCAGGAGGCCCGCGCCGAACAGGCCGTCGAGGCGCTCGCCCAGATGACCGCGCCCCAGACTTCGGTGCTGCGCGACGGCAAAGTCGTGCGCATCAACACCTCCGAAGTGGTGCCGGGCGACGTGATCGTGCTCGGCGAAGGCGACTCCGTCTCCGCCGACGGCCGACTCTTCGCCGCGGCGTCCCTGCGCATCGCGGAGGCGAGCCTGACCGGTGAGAGCGTGCCCGTGGGCAAGAAGCCCGACACCCTCGCCGAAGCCAAGGCGCTCGGCGACCGCTCCAACATGATCTTCAACGGCACCTCCGTGACCCAAGGCACCGGCCGCGCCATCGTCACCGGCACCGGCATGAACACGCAGGTCGGCAAAATCGCCGACATGCTCTCCGCCACCGAAGACGAGAAAACCCCGCTGCAGAAGGAGATGGACTACGTCTCCAAGATCCTGGGCATCGCCGTATGCGTGATCGCGGTGATCGTGCTCGCGGCGCTCGCCCTTCTGGAAGGCTTCAACGACATCCACGACGTGATCGACTCGCTGCTGCTCGCCGTGTCGCTGGCCGTGGCCGCCGTGCCCGAAGGCCTCGCCGCCATCCTGACCGTGGTGCTCGCGCTTGGCGTGCAGCGCATGGCCATGCACAACGCCATCGTCAAGAAGCTGCATTCGGTCGAAACCCTCGGCTCCGCCTCCGTGATCTGCTCCGATAAAACCGGCACCCTCACCCGCAACGAGATGACCATCGAACGCGTGGTCACCCCCAGCGGCGAAGTGGAGATCACCGGCACCGGCTACACGCCGGAAGGCAAGATGGTCGGCGCGGACGGCTCGTCGCTGGCCGACCAGCCCGCGCTGAAGTCCGAAGCGCTCGCCACTCTGGGCGTCGGCGCGCTCGCGAACGACGGCGACCTGCGCCAGGAGAACGGCAAGTGGGAGATCGTCGGTGATCCGACCGAGGTTTCGCTGATCGTCGCCGCCCGCAAAACCCACGCCGACAAGGCCTATGCGCAATTCCAGCGCGTGGCCGAAGTGCCGTTCACCTCGGAGCGCAAGCGCATGTCGATCATCGCCAAAGACAATGCGGAGGGCGGCAGCCTCACCGTATTCTCCAAGGGCGCTCCCGACGTGCTGCTCGGCTACTGCTCGCGTATCGCCGTGGGCGACGCGGTCCGTCCGCTCACCGATGGCGACCGTCAGGACATCCTCGCCACCGTCGAACGCCTCTCCAGCGAGGCCTACCGCACGCTGGGCCAGGCGTACCGGCCGCTGGGCGTCGCGAACCTGAGCGAAGTCCCCGGCATCAAGTCCAACGCCGCCGGGCAGATCTCCGACATCGCGGAACAGTCCGACGCCATCGAAACCGACCTGATCTGGACGGGCATGGTGGGCATCATCGATCCGCCGCGCACCGAAGTGCGCGATTCGGTGGCCGAGGCGCATCGCGCCGGCATCCGCGCCGTGATGATCACCGGCGACCACCCGCTCACCGCCGCCCGCATCGCCTCCGATCTGGGCATCATCGAGAAGGACGGCAAGGCGCTCACCGGCGACCAGCTCGACCAGCTGACCGACGAGGCCGCGCTCGACAAGGCCACCTCCGAAGTCTCCGTCTACGCGCGCGTGGCGCCCGAGCACAAGCTGAAGATCGTCGAGTCGCTGCAGCGTCAGGGCAATATCGTGGCCATGACCGGCGACGGCGTCAACGACGCTCCGGCCGTGAAAACCGCCGACATCGGCGTGGCCATGGGCATCACCGGCACCGAGGTCACCAAGCAAAGCGCCAAGATG
Source organism: Bifidobacterium eulemuris (assembly GCF_014898155.1). Taxonomy (NCBI): domain Bacteria; kingdom Bacillati; phylum Actinomycetota; class Actinomycetes; order Bifidobacteriales; family Bifidobacteriaceae; genus Bifidobacterium; species Bifidobacterium eulemuris. Next base: position 1,850,377 of record NZ_CP062938.1, read on the forward strand.
ATCCTCGCGGACGACAACTTCTCCACCATCGTGGCCGCCGTGCGCGAAGGCCGCGTGATCTTCGACAACATCCGCAAGTTCCTGCGCTACCTGCTGAGCTCCAACGTGGGCGAGGTGTTCACCGTGTTCTTCGGCGTGGTGTTCGCCGGCTTCCTCGGCATCACCCAGCCCGAGACGCAGGGCGTCACCGTGCCGCTGCTCGCCACGCAGCTGCTGTGGATCAACCTGCTCACCGACGCGGCCCCCGCGCTCGCGATGGGCGTCGATCCGCAGACCGAAGACGTGATGAACCGCAAGCCGCGCAAGCTCACCGACCGTGTGATCGATGCCTCCATGTGGGGCGACATCATCTACATCGGTCTGATCATGGCGGTCGTCACGCTGATCGGCATGGACATGCACCTCTCCGGTGGCCTGTTCACCGACCGTTCCGTAAGCGCGCTCGGCCATGACGCGCAGATGGTGGAGGCCCGCACCATGGGCTTCACGATTCTCGTGTTCGCCCAGCTGTTCAACGCGATCGCCTCGCGTTCGCACCTGCAGTCCGCATTCGTCGGCCTGTTCTCGAACAAGTGGCTGTGGGGCGCGATCGGCCTGTCCATCGTGCTGCAGCTTGTGGTGATCTACGTGCCGTTCCTCAACTCGGCCTTCGGCACCACGCCGTTGAGCGCGATGGCCTGGCTCGAATGCATCGGCCTCGCCGCGATCGTGCTCATCGCCTCCGAACTGCGCAAGGTTGTGCTGCGCGCGATCGCGAAGCGTTAACCCTCCCGTCACTCTGATAGGCGGACGTGCTCGTCATCCTGACGGGCGCAGCGCTCTCCTCTCGTCATCCTGAGCGGAGCACGGAGTGCGGAGTCGAAGGATCTCTTATCGTTATTCGCCAAGGAATCCTTCGACTCCGCTCCGCTTCGCTCAGGATGACGGGTGAGAGGCTCCGCTTCGCTCAGGATGACGAGCAGAGAACCCTCCGCTCAGAACGAAGAAGCCCCATCCCATTGACAGAACGGGATGGGGCTTCTTCGTGGAACGCCGCGTCAGTCGTTGATCTGCGCGCGGTAGAAGTTCTCGTAGGAGCGGCTGGGCGTCGGGCCGCGCTGGCCCTGATAATGCGAGCCGGTTTCCCGCGAGCCGTAGGGATGCTCGGCGGGTGAGCTGAGCTGGAAGAAGCACATCTGGCCGATTTTCATGCCGGGCCACAGCTTGACCGGCAACGTCGACACATTGCTCAGCTCCAACGTGATATGCCCCTCGAAACCGGGGTCGATGAATCCCGCGGTCGAATGGGTGAGGATGCCGAGGCGGCCCAGCGAGCTTTTGCCCTCAAGACGCGCGGCGATGGTCGGATCGAGCTTCACGTATTCCCACGTGGCGCCCAACGCGAACTCGCCCGGATGCAGGATCCACGGCTCGTCCGGCGCCACTTCGAACTGTTCGGTGAGCGCGCCCTGGTTCTCCGCCGGATCGACGTAGGTGTAGGCGTGATTGTTGAACAGTCGGAAGAAGCGGTCAAGACGCACGTCGATGGACGCGGGCTGCACCATTTCAGGGGTCCACGGGTCGAGCGAGATATGGCCTTCGGCCTGCGCGGCCAGAATATCGCGGTCGGACAGCAGCATAACAACTCCTCGTATGTGTTTTAACTACAAGCCAGTCTAATGCCAAATTCCCGACGTTCGTCGTAATGTTTGAGCGCGAAATTGGATTCCGTTCGTCATAAATAATGAGCGCGAAATCCCGCGCGGCCCGCGTCGTTCGCGGGGATGCTTGCCTTATGGAAGGCAGACTGGACATGGCCACGAGAAAACGGCTGACGAACAGGTTCAAGGCGGAGTACGCCAAGGGCGACAAGAAACAGAAGGGCGAGATCCTCGACCGCCTCGAGGCCGTCGGGATGGGCAGGTCCACCGCCCGGCGGCTGCTCACGCAGGCGGAGAGGGAGAAACCCGTGAAAGGCGCGGCGCGGGGCAGGCGGCCGAAGTACGACGCGGGCGCGCAGCGGCTGCTGGAGCGCCTGTGGCTGCTCATGGGCATGCCGTGCGGCCCGTACATGAAGGCCATGTTCGACCAGTGGATTCCCGCGCTCCTGGCGAACGGCGAGCTCGACGGCATCGACGGCGACGCGCTGGACCAGGTGCTGGCGATGAGTCCGTCGACCATCGACCGGCGGCTCAGACCGCTCAAACAGGCCGCCATGCCGAAGGGCGCGTCGCTGACCCGGCCGGCCGCGGAGCACATGCGCAACTCGATCAGGATCCGCAAATGCACCGACGAGACAATCCGCGTTCCCGGCCTGGCCGAGGCAGACACCGTGGCCCACTGCGGGCCCAGCATGAAGGGCGAGTTCGCCCGCACCCTGACGATGGTGGACTACGCGACGAACTGGACCGTGAACGTCACCGCCCGCAACAATGCCAAATCCAACATCAAGGCAGCGGTCGCCACCGCCCTGCCGCTCTTCCCGTTTCCCGTCACCTGCTTCGACTCCGACAACGGCGTCGAGTTCATCAACGACGAGCTCGTCGACTGGCTGCTCGAACAGGACATCGAACAGACCCGCAGCCGCCCGTACAGGAAGAACGACCAGGCCACCGTCGAGTCGCGCAACAACCACGTCGTCAGGAAATACGCGTTCCACTGGCGCTACGACACCGCGCAGCAGCGCGAGCTGCTCAACCGGCTGTGGGCGAAGACCTACGTGCTGCTGAACCTGTTCACGCCCACCCGCAAGCCCGTGCGCGTCGACCAGGGGCGCGACGGGCGCAGGAAGACCGTGTACGACGAGCCCCGCACCCCGTGGGCGCGCGTGCTGGAGCACGACGCCGCCGACCGCGCCGCCGGGGGCGGCGGATACGTCGTCGACGACGCCCGCCGCCGCATCGAGGGGATCATCGCCGCCACCAACCCCGCCCGCCTCAACCGCGAGATCGCCGTCATCCAGGACGAACTCGAACGCGTCAGCCGGGACCGCACCGAGGCGATGGCCCGCCGCGCCGGCCTGGACATGGGATACTTGGGAAAGGCGATCGAACGCATGCGCGCCGACGCCGGACAAAACGACAAATAGATCGCAGGCACCGTTTCGCGCTCACCCATTACGACAAACGAACAACGATTACGCGCTCACTTATTAATGACGAACCTCGTTCCCCTTAATGAGGAAGCCGCCGTTTTCCGCGGTGGCGGAGGTCGAGATTCCTGTCGTCTCAGCCCCGTCTCCCGTTTGCGATTACGGGCCCCTCCGGCCAGTGCCGCCACGCTGGCTCCATCTTCCGTGCGGCCCCATGGAACCGCGATCGCACGCGCTACGCAGCCGTTTTCCGCGTTTGGTCAGTGACTTTCAGGTTATTCCCAGACAAAATTATCACTAGGCACAGGATGGCATGGTTATCTATAACTGTCAGCACAAGTTGACCAGGAACCGCAGCAGTTCCCGACAATTGAACCCCTTTCTTCTTCTCTCTCCTTTCTCTCCCCGGCGGCTCCCCCGCCGGGGTTCTTTTTTGCCGAGCCCGTGCGCTTTCCCGCGTAGGCAACGCTCATACACGGTGGCCGGGGACTACACTGGTGGAAACGGCATAGACCAAGGGGGCTCGATGGGAGACGATTTCGGGTTTTTCGACGATGACGACGAAAACCGCGCCGTCGGTACTCAGAAACTGCGCGGCACACGGAGTGCCCACAGCAGTGGCTACAGCGTAAGAACAATACGGGCGAGTGCTTCGCGTTCGAAGCTTCTCGGACGTTTCGCGGCGTGCACCGGCGTTCTCGCCATCGCCGTCGGTGCCGCCTCCGCCGCGCACGAACTCGCGCCGAATATCATCGACCCCGGCGGCGTGGTGCCCGGCCGATACATCGCCTTATCAGCGGCGGTGCTGGTCGCGCTCACCGTAGTACTGGTCATCGCGGCGCGAAAGGCGCTGCCTCGTCGGGCAAGCCACCATGGCGTTGCGGCGGCCGGCATCATCACGCTGGTGCTGTCGGTGCTGCTGCTGATTCTGGGCATATCGGTCGGCGTGCTGTTCCCGCAGGGACTGATCCAGCCGCGGTTGCGCGATGAGGCGCCGATCACGAGCAACGGCCAGATGGAAGCCGGCATCGAACAAGCCGCCGGAACTTGCGAATCCGGTTGGAACGGTCTGGATGCGGGCGGCTATCCCGGCATCACCACCATCGAAATGTGCGCCGATACGCGGGTGGCGTTCGTGTCCTTCGACACGGAGACCTCCGCCGCGATGTCGAAGGCTTTGCTGAAAACAAGGGTCGCTGATTTGCTGGCGCAATACGCCGACGACGAGCGCACGCAAGGCGACTGGCGCCTGCTCAGCGGCGCCCAGTGGGTGGCGTTTGGCGACGCGGCGCAGATGGAAGCGCTGCAGCAATTGTGGGGCGGCTCGCTGGAACCGGCGGTGGTGTCCGCCGCCGCTACAGAATGATGAGTAGCGAATAGAGGAGCGTGATATGGCACAGGAAAGCAACGGCTCGCAGGTGACGGTACCCGCCGATGACAATCAAATGGACGAATCGCCCCGCGGCATGGTGATACTGGCGGCGGTTGGTGTGGCGGTCGGTATCCTCTCCGGTCTGTTCGGCATCGGCGGCGGCACGGTGATCGTGCCGGCCCTGGTGTGGCTGGGGCTGACGCAGCGCCATGCGGCCGCCACCTCCATGCTGGCCATCGTGCCCACCTCCATCTCCGGCGTGATCTCCTATGCGGTGAACGGCAATGTGGATTGGATCACGGCCCTACTGGTGTTCCTGGGCATGTTCGTCGGCGGGCAAATCGGTTCGTGGCTGCTCTCGCGCCTGCCGGAACTGGTGCTGCGCTGGGCGTTCGTGGTGTTTTTGGTGTTCGTGATCGCCAACCAGATGATGTTCGTGCCCTCGCGTGACTCGCAGATCGTGCTGACACCGATCACCGGCGTGGGACTGGTGGCGTTCGGCGTGGTCGCCGGCATTCTCGCGGGATTGTTGGGCATCGGCGGCGGCGCGATCTGCGTGCCGGCGCTCTCGATTCTCTTCGGCGCCTCCGATTTGATCGCCCGCGGCACGTCGCTGCTGGCGATGTTCCCCAACGCCATCACCACCACGGTGGCGAACGTCAAGCGTCGTATGGTGCATGTCAAGGCCGCGCTGATCATCGGTGTGATCGCCGCCTGCATCACCCCGTTCGGCACGTGGCTGGCCGGCGCGGTGAGCCCCCGCGTGGGAGCGATCCTCTTCACCCTATATCTCGCAGCGCTGCTTATCCGCAGCCTCTGGGTAGCCATCAAAGCCACCCGCCATTAAACGGATTGCGAGTTTGGTGTGTCGGCTCTTCGAGCCTCGCTCATGTAAAACGATTGATTCGCAAGTTCGGTGTGGAAAAACGGCCCTGTCAGCCAAACCCGACACACCAAACTCGAAACCCCTCCGTACGGAGGGGTTTTCCATAGGTGAAGTGAGTGGCTGAGCCGTTAAGCAGGCAGCCCGGTGGGCTGTCTGTAGGCGAGGCCGAAGAGCGGCAGCGATGAGGTGGGTTGGGTCCGGCGTAGCCGGTCCTTTCTTGCTGGTGTGCCGCGAAGGATGCAGGTTTAGATGCCGGAATCGGCATCGACCTGCATCACATAGATATTCCGTCGCAGCGCTCGCGCTTGGGCGCGTGTGATGTCGCCGTTTTCGAGCATATCCTGCACGATGCCGAGCTCGATGCCGTAGCTTTCGCGTTTGACGTCCTCCGCCTGCCGGATGGCGGCCGCGCTGCCCTCCATATTCGGGCGCGAGCGAAGCATACCGTCCGCGCGCCGGTATTCGACGATCAGCGCCGAGCAGTGCTCGGTGTCGTACGTGTCGTGGCTCATCTCCTCTTCGAGCCGGTCGATCACATGCTCGATGGCGTCCACCTGCAACTGCCTGGTGCGCGCGAAAATATCATCCTCGCTCACCAGCGGCGTCGTATGGCGAATCTTGCTCATCGTGCGCTTGGCCAGCGTGCCGGTGCGGCGTTGGAACATGCGCAGACGGCCGCGCACCTGCGACACCGTGTGCCCGCTGTTGGCATCGGCGTCGGTGGAGGCGTGCCGCAGTGCGTTCATGATCTGGTCGAGCATACGCTCGCAGGCTTCCACCTCGAGCTCCTGTTCGGCCTTGTCCATCGAAGCGTCGGCCTTGATCTCGGCGAGATGGTCGCGCACGAATTCCTTCTCCCAGTGCAACGCCTCGATCTGCAGCCGCTCAAAGCCTTGCGGGTCGCCTTCGCCGATGCGCTGCTTGAGACGGGAGATGCGTTTGGTGTACGAGTCGATGACCATCAATGTCGGGCGTCGGTTCTCCGGGGTGATGCGTCCGGTGAGTTCCTCCACGGTGGCGCGCAGCACGTCGATGGTGATGGGGATGAGCTCCGCGGCCTTGTCTCCGCTATGGTTGGGCGCGAGCAGCGGCAACAGGAAGTTCGCCAGCAGCAGGGTGAAGACGATCACACCCGAAGCGATGAAGATGAGTTCGTCGCGCATGGGGAACGAGGTTCCGCCGGAGATGGCGTAGGGGATGGTGAACATCAGCGAGAGGGTGATGGTGCCCTTGGGCCCGCCGAAGGTCATAATCGCCGCGCTTCGCCAGCGTTCGAATGTCATCTTGCGGCGCAGGCCGGTGTTCACGTCACGGGCGATGCGCAGCATGCCGGAGATCCAGCAGAATCGCATCACGATAACCACGCCGGTGACCATAAGAATGATGCCGATAAGCAGTCCGTTGCTGATGTACGGATCGTCCCAACTGGCCTGCATCGCGTCGGGCAGCAGCATGCCGAGCAGGATGAACACCGCGCCGTTGAGACTGAACGACAGCACGCCCCACACGCTGGATGAGACGATGTTCGTGCGCGCCACATTCGGTCCGATGCCGGTGCGGTCGAAGCGGATGGTCAGGCCCGCGGCGACGACCGCGAGAATGCCGGAGACGTGGCATTGCTCCGCGCCCAAGTAGAGCAGGAACGGCAGGAACAGTTCCATCAGCACGCGGGTGGTGGTGGTTTCCAAACCCATCGAGCGCACGGTTTCAAAGACTTTGTTGGCGATGACGGCGACAATAAGTCCGAAGACGGTGCCTCCGATGAAGGAGAAGATGAACTCCACGGTCGCCTCGCCGACGGCGAAATCGCCGGTCACCGCGGCCGCGATGGCGAACTGGAAGCCGACGATGCCCGAGGCGTCGTTGAATAGCGATTCGCCTTTGAGCACGCTGCGTTGACGTTGGGTGAGCGAGGCCTCCTTGCCGAGCGAGCTGACCGCCACCGCGTCGGTGGGGCCGAGCGCCGCGCCGAGCGCCAGCGCCGCCGCCAACGGGACGGCGGGCCATGCGGTGTGCAGCGCGAAACCGACCGCCACCATGGTGGCGATGGCCAGGCCGATGGCGAGACTCAGGCTGAGTTTCAACGTTTTAAGCAACGCCGACTTATCGATCTCATGCGCCTCGAGGTAGAGCAGCGGGGCGATGAACAGCACCATGAACAGTTCGGGGTTGAGCTGGATGTCCGGAATGAACGGCAGCTGCGCGAAGAGCACACCCAAAGCGATCTGCACCAGAGGCGTCGATACCTTGGGGATGAACCGGCTCAGAAACGACGACAGTACCACCGCGGCGACGATGCACAGAATCAGCTCAAGAACTTCCATGGGTTCCTTCTCGGGGGTGTTGGATGGCGATTGTTCGATTATAGAAAACTCACGTTACGCTCGCCGCTGAGATAGCGGCATGTGGGACGGGAGGGTCGCACGTGGGCGGGTTTGCGGCGCGGCCGTGCGCCGCTGGTCCACTACACTGGACCCCATGACCCCACAGGACGCCATGAGACAGGCTTTGGACCTCGCCCGGCAGGCCGCGCTCGCCGGCGATGTGCCCGTCGGCGCGGTGGTGCTTGATGCGGATGGCCGGATCATCGGCCGCGGCTACAACACCCGCGAGGCGCAAGGCGATCCGCTCGCCCACGCCGAAATCCTCGCCATGCGAGAAGCCGCCCAGTCCCGTTCCCTTCGTCAGCCCGAGGCCGAGCCGCCCTTCCCTCGTCATCCCGAGCGAAGCGAAGCGAAGTCGAGGGATCTCACCGCATGGAATCTCGCCGACTGCACGCTGGTCGTCACGCTGGAACCCTGCCCCATGTGCGCGGGCGCGTGCCTGCAAACCCATATCGGCCGCATCGTATTCGGCGCGTGGGATGCCAAGCTGGGAGCCTGCGGTTCCATATGGGATATCCCACGCGACCCGCACGTCGGCCACACCCCGCAGGTCGTGGGCGGTGTGAGCGAGCGTGATTGCGCCGCGCTGCTCACCGACTTCTTCGCCGCGCGCCGGTAATCGCAGATTCCGGATTACTTTCCAGCTTGGGCGGACACTCCGCGGCAAGGCAACTAATCCTGATTCACGTACCATCGGAATCAGCCAGCCAACCATGTCACAGGGGGTATGCAATGTCGCACATCACACGAATCCAAGGCGCTTCATCCAACGGCACCGCACTTACCGCAGCCTACGTCGAACAGACGGACGCCAACATCGCGTTCGCGCTGGTGTCGCCCGACGGCGAACTGCCGCGCCTCGTCCACTGGGGGCGGCCCCTCGCCGATCCCGAAACCGTGATCGCGCTGTATGACGCACTCAAACCGCAGCGCGTCTCCGGTGCGCTCGACGACGTCGCCTGGCCCTCCATCCTGCCCACGCAGGCGGAATCCTGGATCGGGGAGCCGCGTCTGGTGCTGCGTCGCGACGGAGTGGAGATGTTCTGCAAGTTCACCGTCGCCGACATCGCCGTGGCCGACGATATGGGCACGTTGGACGCGCCTTGGGAATTCAACGCCGACGGCAGCCACGTCGCCCCGGCGCAGCCCGTTCCCGGCGTCCGCGTCATCGCCCGCGACGACGAGCAGGGCGTGGAAATCGCATGGCGCATGGAACTGCTGCCCGGCGGTCTAATCCGCCAGCAGGCCGCCGTGCGCAACATCGCCGAAGAAGCCGCGCCGCTGGAAGTCGGCCATGTGGAACTCGGCTTCCCGCTGCCCGCGCAGATGAGCGAAATCCTTACCACCACCGGCCGCCACCTGCGCGAACGCTCCCCGCAGCGCCAGCCGCTCACCATCGGCCGCTTCGCCAAGTCCTCGCTCGTGGGCCGCCCCGACTTCGACGCCAGCCTGCTGCTCAGCGTCGGCGTGCCCGGCTTCGGTTTCGAACATGGCGAGGTCTACTCCGTGCATGTGGGCTGGAGCGGCAACTCCGTGCTGTCCGCGGAACGCCTGCCCTACACGCAAGGCGTGATCGGCGGCGGCGAACTGCTGTTCGGCGGCGAAATCGTCCTGGGCGGAGCGGACGACGTCTACACCACCCCCTGGGTCTACGGATCCTACGGCGACGGCCTCAACGAAGTCTCCGCCCGCTTTCACGACCATCTGCGCTCCCGCCACCCGCGCCTCATCGAAAAGCCGCGTCCGGTTATCCTCAACACGTGGGAGGCCGTCTACTTCGACCATAACTTCGACACCCTCGCCGCGCTCGCCGACAAGGCGGTTGAATCCGGCGTGGAACGCTTCGTGGTGGACGACGGTTGGTTCGGCTCCCGCCGCGACGACACCTCCGGCCTCGGCGACTGGCAGATCTCGCCTGAAGTCTGGCCGGACGGCGACAAGTCGCTGAAGGCGCTCGCCGACTACGTGCATGGCAAGGGCATGGAGTTCGGCCTGTGGTTCGAGCCCGAGATGATCAACCCCGATTCCGACGTGGCCCGCGCCCATCCCGACTGGGTGCTCGCGCCGACCGCGAACCGCCTGCCCATGCAGGGGCGCACCCAGCAGGTGCTCGATCTGACCAATCCGGAGGCGTTCGACTACATTCTCGGATGCATGGACCAGTTGGTGGGCGAACTGGGCATCGACTACATCAAGTGGGACCACAACAAGCTCGTCACCGAAGCCGCCTCCCGCAGTACGGGCCGCCCGGCCGTGCATCAGCAGACCGAAGCGGTGTATGAGATCTTCCGCGAACTGATCCAGCGCCACCCCGGGCTGGAAATCGAAAGCTGCTCCTCCGGCGGCGGCCGCGTGGACCTCGGCATCCTGGAATACGCCAGCCGCATCTGGGTGTCCGATTGTGTGGATCCGGTCGAGCGTGCCGACATCCAGCGCTACACCTCGCTGCTGGTGCCGCCGATGATGATGGGCGAGCATGTGGGCGCCAGTCCCGCGCATTCCACCAAGCGTTCCACCAGTCAGGAGATGCGCATGGCGACGGCGTTCTTCGGTCATATGGGCATCGAATGGAACCTGAACAAGGAGCCGCAGGAGGCCCTCGACCTGCTGGGTGCGTGGGTGAGCGAGTTCAAGAAGCACCGCGGCTGGTTCGCGCAGGGTGACTGCGTGCATGCCGATTCCGCCGACCAGTCCGTCCGTCTCGACGGCATGGTCAAGCCGGACCGTTCGGCCGCCGTGTATCGCTTCACGCAGCTGACCACAAGCCAGACCTATCCGTCCGCGCCCGTGCATCTGCCGGGGCTTGATCCGCGGGAGACGTACCGTGTGCTGCCGCTGGGGACGCGTAGGCAGTCGAATCCCGAAATCCACTGTGGGCAGAGCGAGCTCGGCTGGTGGAATGATAACGGCGTGGTGCTGCCCGGAGAGATTCTGCGCACCTATGGCATCCGTCCGCCGGCGATCCAGCCGGAGGAGGCCGTCCTGTTCTACGTCGTTAAGGCCTGAGACGCAAGGATTTCAGCCGATGTGGTTGACGATGACGCGACTGGCGGCGGCTTTGGCCCACAGCTGCCAGTCGTGGTCGGCGACGACGAATTTCACCGGTGCCGCCTGATTGTGCCGGTGCCGGCTGATGCCGTCGCGAATCGAATCGATGCCGATTTTGGCGAGGAACGCCGACTCTCCGGCGACCATCACCATGCCGGGCATCGCCACATTCGCTATGGTGGCGATCAGCGTGCCCAACCGGAAGCAGGTGCGGTTGAGCAGCTGCGCGGCCTGCGGCACGCCACGGCGCGCATCGTCGGCGAAATCCTCGAATGAGGCGGCCCGTCCGATAATCGCCGAGTACTGTTCCGCGATGGAATCGTCGGTGAAGCATTGCGCGCATCCCACATGGCCGGAGATGCAGCGCGGCCCTTCGGGGTCGACGAGGATATGCCCGATCAGTCCGTAGCTTTTGTCCGGGTAGGTGACCGGCTCGCCGCGCACGGCCAGCGAATACCCCACGCCGACGCCGATGGTGAGCACGGCGAACATCTCATAGCCCACGCCGGGGCCGAACCAGCAGGCGTCCACCAGCAGCGAGTCGATGTCGTTGAACACTCCGCACGGCAGTCCGGTGGCCTGATGAACCATCTTGCCGAGGTCGATGTCCTCGGTCCAATGCAGGAACGGCGCGAACGTCACCACCGAATCCTCCTGCACATGGCCGCCGACCGCGACGCCGACCGCCAGAGGCGAGGGGAGTCCTGACGCGACGACATCGGCGGCGCATCCGGCGACCAGCTTGGCGATTGTCGCGGTCACACAATCCGGCGACTGATTCTCGAATGTTTCCTCATAACGCCCCGACACCACCTCGCCATGCGCATTGACCGCCGCGGCCACAGCGTAATGCCCGTGCACCTTCAATCCCACAAACGTGCGGGCGTTCGCGCATAAGGCCAACGAGGTCTGCGGGCGTCCGCGTCGATCCGCGCTTTCCTTCGGGGTGAACCCCTCCGGCAGTCGGCCTTTGGGCCCGTCGGCGCTGGCAGGCAGTTCCTCAATCACGCCGGCGTAGATGAGGTCGCTGGTGATGCGCGACAGTGCGCCTTGCGACAGCCCCAGCATCTGGGCGAGCGTCGTGCGGGCGATGGGGCCGTATTTCGCAATGGCGGCCGCCACCTTATGCGTGTGTTCGGAACCGGAAAACCATTGCGGAATCGCATTTTCGTCGGCCATATCGCCCTTTCGATGACATTTTGTTTCCTGCTGTACAAAAATACAGCGGTTTTAGTTGCCAGCGCAACGGGGCGCGCAAGCGCTGGGAATGAAAACCGCGAATCGTTATGGTGGGGTGAGCTTCCCTCCTGAGGCATTGAAGCCGCAGCAATCGGAAGCGGAGGATAGGAACAAAGGAGTCAACGAATGAAAGAGGATTCCCCCACTCGCACAAGCCGCCGGTTGCATGCCGTGCTGCGCAGCGCCGCGGCCGTGGCCTGCACCGTCGCCGTGGGCGTCGGCCTGGCCGGGTGCGGTTCGAGCACCGCGGGCACGGTGACGCTGGATTTCTTCCAGTTCAAGTCCGAGGCCGCCGACCAGTTCAAAACGATGATCGAGGAGTTCGAAGCGGAGAACCCGACCATCAAGGTCACCATCAACAACTCCGCCAACGCGCAGACCGACCTGCGCACCCGCTTCGTCAAGAACCGCATCCCGGATGTGATCACCTTCAACGGCGACATCAGCTTCGGCTACTTCGCCGCCTCCGGTGTGTTCTACGACTTCACCGACGAGGAGATCGTCGATGAGCTCAACCCCGGCATGGTCGAGATCGCCAAGAACCTCGTGCAGACCACCGACCAGTCCAAGAAGCGCCTGTACGGCCTGCCGTTCGCCGGCAATGCCTCCGGATACATCTACAACAAGGCGTTGTGGCGCGAGGTGGGGCTGGATCCCGAAAATCCGCCGACCACTTGGAGCGAGTTCACCGTCATGTTGGAGACCTTCCAAGAAGCCGGCATCAACCCGCTGCAGGGCACGGTCGCCGACGCATGGACCACGCAGGCGCCGCTCGCCTCGCTGGCTGGCACGCTGGTTCCCGAAAGCGAATACACGGGCCTGAAAACCGGCGAGACCACCTTCCAGGAGATCTGGACGGAGGCCGTGGAGAAGGAAGCCGAACTGTTCACCTACTCCACCGCGGACACAGGCGTCACCTACCAGCAGGGCACGCAGAACTTCGCCAACGGCGAGGCCGCGATCATCCCGCTCGGCACCTACGCCATCCCGCAGATCCTGCTCATCAACCCCGATATCGAGCTGGGCTTCGCGCAGATGCCCGCCTCCGACGATCCGGACGAGCAGATCCTCACCGCAGGCGACGACGTGATGCTCACCATCGGAGCCGACACCAAATATCCCGAAGAGGCGATGAAGCTCGTCGAATTCCTCATGCAGGAGGAACAGCTCAACGCCTACGCCGACGCGCAGTCCGCCATCACCCCGCTTAAGGAGACCCACTTCGGCAACGAGGCGCTGGAAACCGTGCGTTCCTTCTTCGAGGAGAACCGTCTGGCCGACTTCTGCGACCATTACATCCCCTCGTCCATCAACATCGGCGGCTACCTGCAGACCATGGTGACCAGCGGCGACACCGACCGCTTCCTGAACCAGATGCAGAGCGAATGGGACAAGGTCCAGGCCAGGACCTTCGAGTGAGCGACGAAGAAAGAAGAGACATGATGAGCAACGTCAAATCCGCCAAGAAGAAGGTCTCCGCCTTCTCCACCCGCAAGGTCGACCGCGCCTATTATTGGATGGCCGTGCCCGCGGCGATCATCTTCGCGATCTTCCTGTACGTGCCGTTCCTGCAGGGCGTGTTCTACTCGTTCACGAACTCCCAGGGCTACGGCGACTACAAGTTCATCGGACTGAAGAACTACTTCGCCCTGTTCCAGGACAATCGCGTGGGCCACGCCTACCTGTTCACCTTCGCGATCGCCATCGTGATCACCGTTCTGGTGAACATCATCGCCATGTTCCTCGCGGTCGCGCTCAACGGCAAGATCGCGTTCAAGAACGGCTTCCGCGCGATCTTCTTCATCCCCTACACCCTGTCGGTGCTGGTGATCGGCTACGTGTTCAAATACATCTTCATGAACCCGCTGCCCGAACTCGGCAAGGCGCTCGGCATCGAGTGGCTGTCCAGCTCGCTGCTCACCAACGAGCAGCTCGCGTGGATTCCGATCGTGTTCCTCGCCGTATGGCAGTCCGTCGCTTATTCGGTGCTGCTCTACCTCGCCGGCCTGCAGACCATCGACGAGGAGATCTACGAGGCGGCCGCGATCGACGGCGTGAACTCCTGGCAGAAGTTCTGGAAGATCACCTTCCCGCTGATCGGCCCCTTCTTCACCATCAATCTGGTGATCAGCCTCAAGAACGCGCTTAACACCTTCGACCAGGTGGTGGCGTTGACCGAAGGCGGTCCGAACTCCTCCACCGAAACGGTGACCTATCTCATTTGGAAGGGCGGCCTGACCGGCGGCGAATACGCCTACCAGACCGCGAACGCCGTGCTGTTCTTCGTCGTGCTGGCCGTGATCGCCATCGTCCAGCTGAAGATCTCCAACAGCCAGGAAAAGATCTGAGAGTAGAGGGTAAGCATTATGACCAGCGCAACCAACACCTCCGTCGCCTCCGCCACGGAGTCGGCAAGCCTCAAATTCCGTAAGGACCGCAACATCAACTGGTGGCTCACCGCCGTCGTGGCCGTCCTGTCCCTGACCATTCTGATCCCGCTGTACTTCACCATCGTCACGGCGTTGAAAACCCCGGCCGAGGCCGGCACTTTCGCCCTGCCGACCAGCTGGGAATGGCATAACTTCCTCGACGCCTCCAACAAGGTGAACTACCCCAAGGCGGCGCTCAACTCCGCGATCATCACCGTCGCCGCGGTGGTGCTCACGCTCATCACCAACACCTTCGTGGCCTACGCCGTGGCGCGCAATCAGGACAAGCGGTTCTTCCGCTTCCTGTATTACTTCTTCATCCTCGCCATGTTCGTGCCGTTCTCGGTGGTGATGCTGCCGATCGCCAAGCAGATGGGCACCCTGCATCTCGACAACCAGCTCGGCTTGATCGTGCTGTACACGATTCTCGGCCTCGGCACGAACCTGTTCATCGCCACCGGCTTCATCAAGTCGATTCCCGTCTCTCTGGAAGAGGCGGCCCGCATGGACGGCGCCAGCACCTGGCGCATCTTCTGGCAGATCATCTTCCCGCTGATGGGACCGATCAACGCCACCATCGCGATCACCACCTGCCTGTGGGCGTGGAACGACTTCCTGCTGCCGTTGATCGTGCTCACCGACCAAAGCAACCAGACGATCCCGCTGGCCCAGTACGTGTTCAGCTCGCAGTTCGCCACCAACTACCCGATGGCGTTCTCCAGCTACCTCATGGCCATGGCCCCCGTCCTAGTCGTCTACATCTTCGCCCAAAAGTGGGTCGTTGGTGGAGTAATGCGCGGCGCCGTTAAGTAATTACTTTCCGACGCGCCAATCCAGAAGCCCGATGGGAAACAAACCCATCGGGCTTCTAGCATAAAGACATCAAGCCAAAGAAGGTGTCCTCATCCATCCGATGCCGCCTCTCATTGGCCCAACGAAAACGTAGAACACAGAAAGGAACTCGACGATGACTTCTTTGAATCGACCCGCCCTTGCCGACTCCGTGCGCACCAACGGCGCGACTGCGAATCCGTGGTGGTCGAACGCCGTGGTGTACCAGATCTACCCCCGATCCTTCCAAGACACCAATGGTGACGGTTTCGGCGATCTGAAGGGCATCACCTCCCGTCTCGACTATCTGGCGGACCTGGGTGTGGATGTGCTGTGGCTCTCCCCGGTGTTCAAATCCCCGCAAGACGACAACGGCTATGACATCTCCGACTACCAGGACATCGACCCGCTGTTCGGCACGCTCGAAGACATGGACGAGCTGCTCGCCGAAGCGCACAAGCGTGGCCTGAAGATCGTGATGGATCTGGTGGTGAACCACACCTCCGACGAGCACGCGTGGTTCGAGGCCTCCAAAGACAAAACCGACCCGCATGCCGACTGGTATTGGTGGCGCCCGGCCAAGCCCGGCCACGAGCCCGGCACTCCCGGCGCGGAACCGAACCAGTGGGGCTCCTACTTCGGCGGCTCGGCGTGGGAGTACTGCCCCGAGCGCGGCGAATACTATCTGCACCAGTTCTCGAAGAAGCAGCCCGACCTCAACTGGGAGAATCCGGCCGTGCGCAAGGCCGTGTACGACATGATGAACTGGTGGATGGATCGCGGCATCGACGGTTTCCGCATGGACGTGATCACCCTGATCTCCAAGCATGTGGACGCGAACGGCGAGCTGCCCGGCATCGCCGGCGCCCTGACCGAGGATCTGCCGGTGGGTGAGGAGGGTTACTCCAGCCCGAATCCCTTCTGCGCGGACGGCCCTCGCCAGGACGAGTTCCTCGCCGAGATGCGTCGCGAGGTGTTCGAGGGACGCGAGGGCTTCCTGACCGTGGGCGAGGCGCCCGGCATCACCCCCGAACGCAACGAGCACATCACCAATCCCGCGAACAAAGAGCTGGATATGCTCTTCCTCTTCGACCATGTCGGCGAGGGCGAGGGCCGCTCCAAGTGGGAGCTGGTGCCCTTCCAGCCGTCCTGGCTGCGCGACAAGCTTGCGGCCCAGCAGGACGCGGTGAGGAACGCCGGTTGGGCCAGCCTGTTCTTCTGCAACCATGATCAGCCGCGTGTGGTGTCCCGTTGGGGCGACGACTCCACCGAAGAGGCCCGCGTGCGTTCGGCCAAGGCGTTCGGCCTGCTGCTGCACATGCACCGCGGCACCCCGTATGTGTATCAGGGCGAGGAGCTGGGCATGACCAACGCGCATTTCACCTCGCTCGACCAATACCGCGACTTGGAGTCCATCAACGCCTTCCGCCAGCGTGTTCAGGAGGCGAAGATTCAGAGCCCGGAGTCGATGATGGAGTCGCTGGCCGCCATCAGCCGCGACAACGCGCGCACCCCGATGCAGTGGGACGCCTCCGTCTACGCCGGCTTTACCGCGCCCGACGCGGACGTCGAGCCGTGGATCAGCGTGAACCCGAACCATGCCGCGATCAACGCCGCCGCCGAATTCGACGATCCGGACTCCGTGTACGGCTTCTACAAGCAGCTCATCGCCCTGCGCCACGACAATCCCATCGTCTCCGCCGGCGATTGGAATCCGGTCGACGGTGCGGACGAGCATGTGTACGCCTTCGTACGCGAGCTTGACGGACGTCGTCTGCTGGTGATGGTGAATCTCTCCGGCCGTCCGGTCGATCTGCCCGCCGAATCCGCCGCCCTGCTGGCTGCCGGAGTCGACGAGTCCCAGATCGTGATCGCCACGCGCGGCGCCTCTCACGCCGTCGTCTCCATCGCCAACAACGAGCTGGCCGGTTGGGAGGGCGTGGTCATCGCCCTGTAAGCCACATGGATTGTCTGCTTGTGGCAGACCTCTCGCCCCGCACACGTGCTGTGCGGGGCTTTTCATATCGGTCGGCCATCCCATCCGTCGGGCGTTCGTCCGCCGTTTGGCCGACCGCCGCTTACAATGCACACTATGGAACAAAAGGACGTCCTTAAAGCATTGCAGCGTGACCATGCGGCCGAATTGAAGCTCGCCGCCGAGCGATTGAAAGGCACGGCCCGTCGCACGGAACCGATTCCGTCGCCCGCCCTGTCCGAGATGACCGGCCACGAGATCATTTTGAAGCCGGAGAACCTGCAGGTCACCGGGTCGTTCAAGATTCGCGGAGCCTACAACAAAATCGCCTCCTTAAGCGAAGAGGAGCTGGCGCGCGGCATCGTCACCGCCTCCGCAGGCAACCATGCCCAGGGCGTCGCCTACGCGGCCCGCGAACGTGGTGCCAAGGCCACGATCTGCATGCCGACCATCACCCCGCCGCTTAAGGTCGACGCCACCAAGGCCTACGGCGCGGAAGTCGTGCTGCACGGCGACGTGTTCGACGAATCCGCGGCCTATGCCGCCAAGCTCTCCGAAGAGCAGGGCATGGTCTATGTGCCGCCCTTCGACGACTATGAGGTGCTGTGCGGACAGGGCACCATCGGCCTGGAGATTCTCGAAGACGTGCCGAACGTCACCGACGTGATCGTGCCGCTCGGCGGCGGCGGCCTCGGCGCCGGCGTCGCGCTCGCCATCAAAACCTTCAAACCTGAGGTGCGTGTGATCGGTGCGATCCCCGAGGGAAGCCCCGCCTTCAAGAACTCCTTCGCCGCGGGCCGCGTGGTGCCCGCCGATCAGGTGGTCACCTCCGCCGAAGGCGTCGCCGTCAAGCATCCGGGCGACCTGACCTTCGCGCTGCTCAACGAGTTCCTCGACGACCTCGTCACCGTCACCGAGCGCGACATCAACGAGATGATTCTGCTCATGCTCGAAAAGCACAAGCTGGTGGTGGAGGCGGCCGGCGCGGTGTCGCTCGCCGCGCTGGAGCATCTCAACCTGCGTTCGCGCAAGTTCGCTTCTGCCCACGGCCCCCATGTGGTGGTGCCGATCATGTCGGGCGGCAACATCGACACCGTGACCATGGGTGCCGTGATCCAGAAGGGTATGATCGCCCGCGGCCGCATCATGAACTTCGAAGTCGAACTGCCCGACACCCCCGGCCAGCTCGTCAAGGTGGCCACGCTGCTCGCCCGCGAACGCGCCAACGTCATCGCCCTGGACCACGACCAGTTCAAGGCGTCCGGCCACTACACGAACGCGGTGGCGCTCGGCGTCACGGTGGAGACCAACGGCCCCGACCACATCGACCGCATCCTCGCGGCCCTCAAAGAGGCCGGCTTCACCCCCAACCGCATCTACTGACCCTCCTCCCGCCTCCGTTCAGTCCACTGAGCGGAGGCGAGTCCGTATTCAGGCGCAAATTCAGTCGGAGGCGAGGGTCTCCTCAACCAGCTGCGGCAAGGCGACGGCGATATCCTCATGGATAAGCCGCGTGGCCAGTCGGTCGTACTGCGTGCGTCCCATATTCATGATGGTGATCGGCACGCCCGCCTCGGCGGCCACCGGCACGATGCTCGCCGCCGGATACACCTCCAGCGTGGAGCCGATTACCCACAGTTCATCCGCCCGCGCGGCCAGACGGTACGATTTCTCCATCGCACCCTCCGGAAGCATCTCGCCGAAATACACCACGTCGGTTTTGATCAGACCATTGCAGGGCATATCGCCGGAATACGGCAGCCGCCTGCGGCAGTGCGGGTCGGGCTCCTCGTCCAAGCGGTCCATGATGTCTGCCGTGTCATATTTCTGATGGCATTTCATGCAATGCGAGGTGCCGATGGTGCCATGCAGATTCACGATCACCTCATCGCTGTTACCCGCCTTCTCATGCAGTCCGTCGAAATTCTGCGTGGCGAGCAGGCTGAGCATGCCCGCCTGTTCGAGTTTTGCCAGCGCGGCATGCGCGGTCCCCGGCTGGGCGTTCCAGACTGGCGACTCCTTCTGCCATCGCCATGAGTAGGCACGCGCCTGCGGGTCGCGTAGGAACAGGTCGATGTCGTAGACGCTGGTTTGTTCCGGATGTTTGGTCCATACGCCGTCCGGTCCGCGGAAGTCGGGGATACCTGCGGAGGTGGAGATTCCCGCGCCGGTCAGTACTGCGATTGTTTTCGTCATGTCTATAGGTATACGCGCCCGCTGTTGCTCATACAACCGGATGTTTGGATTGCATATGGTGCGGGTGATGTCTGTCGGTCGCGTGGATGTTCGCTTCGTCTGAAGAGGATGCCATGCGTGCATAGGCATATGACGCGTGTGAAGTGATGCGGGTCAGTTGTGTCTGGTTGATTGCGACGCCATTCGCGTCGCATTTCACAAGAGAGCGCGGCGAAAGATGGTTCATTGGCGGACGAAAGGCGCGACACGCCGTATCGGAATTGATTTCATTACTTTCCGAGCGTCTTATCCGCGATATTCTGGTCTCAATACGGGCAAAAAGCCCTTTTGTGACACGCCGAAAGAACCGTGTGATTGCAACGGTTCTTCGCTTTTCTGCGCCTTGCGATTTGCGTAAAAGGGCAAAGGCGTGTAAGTTTATCTCTTGCTGCTCAGCACGGCGCTCAACTCCTCGGGGTTGGTCGAAGCGCTGATGTGGTGGTGGTTTGAGAACTCAAGAGCGTGTTTGTACTACTTCTTTATAGTCAATGATTGCCAGTTCATTGCCCGCCCGGTTTTGCCGGGTCCGCGGGAGCGGTTAATGGGTGGTGAGGTTTTTGTGAGAGTAATCCTTCCTTATAGGATTTTCTCGTCATTTTCTTTTTATGAAAATAGTTTGAGGGTCATTAATGGTTCTCTTCGCTTAGTTTTTTTGTGGAGGGTTCGATTCTGGCTCAGGATGAACGCTGGCGGCGTGCTTAACACATGCAAGTCGAACGGGATCCCTGGCAGCTTGCTGCCGGGGTGAGAGTGGCGAACGGGTGAGTAATGCGTGACCGACCTGCCCCATGCACCGGAATAGCTCCTGGAAACGGGTGGTAATGCCGGATGTTCCACATGATCGCATGTGATTGTGGGAAAGCTTTCGCGGCATGGGATGGGGTCGCGTCCTATCAGCTTGATGGCGGGGTAACGGCCCACCATGGCTTCGACGGGTAGCCGGCCTGAGAGGGCGACCGGCCACATTGGGACTGAGATACGGCCCAGACTCCTACGGGAGGCAGCAGTGGGGAATATTGCACAATGGGCGCAAGCCTGATGCAGCGACGCCGCGTGCGGGATGGAGGCCTTCGGGTTGTAAACCGCTTTTGTTGGGGAGCAAGCGCAAGTGAGTGTACCTTTCGAATAAGCACCGGCTAACTACGTGCCAGCAGCCGCGGTAATACGTAGGGTGCAAGCGTTATCCGGAATTATTGGGCGTAAAGAGCTCGTAGGCGGTTTGTCGCGTCCGGTGTGAAAGTCCATCGCTTAACGGTGGATCTGCGCCGGGTACGGGCAGGCTGGAGTGCGGTAGGGGAGACTGGAATTCCCGGTGTAACGGTGGAATGTGTAGATATCGGGAAGAACACCAATGGCGAAGGCAGGTCTCTGGGCCGTTACTGACGCTGAGGAGCGAAAGCGTGGGGAGCGAACAGGATTAGATACCCTGGTAGTCCACGCCGTAAACGGTGGATGCTGGATGTGGGGCCCGTTCCACGGGTTCCGTGTCGGAGCTAACGCGTTAAGCATCCCGCCTGGGGAGTACGGCCGCAAGGCTAAAACTCAAAGAAATTGACGGGGGCCCGCACAAGCGGCGGAGCATGCGGATTAATTCGATGCAACGCGAAGAACCTTACCTGGGCTTGACATGTTCCCGACCGCCCCAGAGATGGGGTTTCCCTTCGGGGCGGGTTCACAGGTGGTGCATGGTCGTCGTCAGCTCGTGTCGTGAGATGTTGGGTTAAGTCCCGCAACGAGCGCAACCCTCGCCTGATGTTGCCAGCGGGTCGTGCCGGGAACTCATCAGGGACCGCCGGGGTTAACTCGGAGGAAGGTGGGGATGACGTCAGATCATCATGCCCCTTACGTCCAGGGCTTCACGCATGCTACAATGGCCGGCACAACGGGATGCGACATGGCGACATGGAGCGGATCCCTGAAAACCGGTCTCAGTTCGGATCGCAGTCTGCAACTCGACTGCGTGAAGGCGGAGTCGCTAGTAATCGCGAATCAGCAACGTCGCGGTGAATGCGTTCCCGGGCCTTGTACACACCGCCCGTCAAGTCATGAAAGTGGGTAGCACCCGAAGCCGGTGGCCCAACCCTTTTTGGGAGGGAGCCGTCTAAGGTGAGACTCGTGATTGGGACTAAGTCGTAACAAGGTAGCCGTACCGGAAGGTGCGGCTGGATCACCTCCTTTCTACGGAGAATTCAGGCCAGTGTCTGCTGGCCGGTGTGAACGCCTCCATTCTTTCCGGCGCGTGTGGCGTCGGGTGGGGGCTTGCTGGTGTGGAAAC
The DNA here is from genome assembly GCF_014898155.1 of Bifidobacterium eulemuris. Taxonomy (NCBI): domain Bacteria; kingdom Bacillati; phylum Actinomycetota; class Actinomycetes; order Bifidobacteriales; family Bifidobacteriaceae; genus Bifidobacterium; species Bifidobacterium eulemuris. The sequence goes on from NZ_CP062938.1 coordinate 1,872,121, forward strand.
GATTGTTGGCTTCCATGTCCTTTCGGGGGCGTGGGGTTGTGGTGCGGGCATGCTTTTGGGCTCCCGGACCGCCACCCGCGACGAAATGTCGTGGGCGTGGGTCCGCGCCCGTCGGGTCCGTCCCGTCCCCAAAGGGGGATCGTGTGATGGTCTGGCGTGTGCGTCGGTGGTTTGAGAACTGGATAGTGGACGCGAGCGAGTATGGGACACGTTGTGTTCCGTCTCGCTGTTGATTTCGATCGAACTCCTCAATTTTTGTTTGAGGGTGTTCGTTTGATCGTTTTGTTGATCGTTTAGTGTGATGATTTGTTGTCTAGGAGTTTGCTGGTGTTCTTGCGGCACGCCTAACAGTCCTGTTGGGTGTTGGGTGTTGCTTGCAAGGGCGTATGGTGGATGCCTTGGCAGACAGGACCGATGAAGGACGTCAGGGGCCGCGATAGGCCTCGGGGAGCCGCCGACTGGGCTTTGATCCGAGGATCTCCGAATGGGGAAACCCGCCAGCCGTCATGGGCTGGCACCGCTTTCAAGCGGGGGGTACGCAGGGAAGTGAAACATCTCAGTACCTGCAGGAAAGGATATTCCGTGAGTAGTGGCGAGCGAAAGCGGATCAGGCTAAACCGTCCGCGCGTGATACCCGTCGGGGGTTGCGCGGGCGGTGTCGCGGGAACGCGCCTCCGGGCTCCGACGGGCCCGGCGGGAGTGATAAAACCATGTGTCAGGGGAACCGGGTTGAATACCGGGCCGCAGAGGGTGATGGCCCCGTACCTGAACGCGCATGGTCTCCCGGCCGCGTCTCCCAAGTAGCACGGGCCTCGTGGAATCCCGTGTGAATCTGCCCGGACCGTCGGGTAAGCCTAAATATTCCTGTCTGACCGATAGCGAACGAGTACCGTGAGGGAAAGGTGAAAAGTACCCCGGGAGGGGAGTGAAACAGTCTCTGAAACCATGCGCCTACAATCCGTCGGAGCCTTTCGGGGTGACGGCGTGCCTATCGAAAAATGAGTCTGCGAGTCAGTGGTACGTGGCGAGGTTAACCCGTCGTGGGGGATCCGTAGCGAAAGCGAGTCTGAATAAGGCGTCTGTTAGTCGCGTGCCCTGGACCCGAAGCGGGATGATCTAGCCCTGAGCAGGTTGAGGCGCGGGTAAGACCGCGTGGAGGACCGAACCCACTTAGGTTGAAAACTGAGGGGATGACTTGGGGTTAGGGGTGAAAGGCCAATCAAATTCCGTGATAGCTGGTTCTCTCCGAAATGCATTTAGGTGCAGCGTCGGTTGATTACATCCGGGGGGTAGAGCTACTGGATGCTTGCGGGCCCATATCGGGTACCAATAGCAACCAAACTCCGAATACCCGTGATGCGTATTCCGGCAGTGAGTCGGCGGGGGATAAGCTCCGTCGTCGAAAGGGAAACAGCCCAGATCGTCGTCTAAGGTCCCTAAGCGTGTGCTAAGTGGGAAAGGATGTGGAGTCGCATAGACAGCCAGGAGGTTGGCTTAGAAGCAGCCATCCTTAAAAGAGTTCGTAACAGATCACTGGTCTAGTGGTTCCGCGCCGACAATGTAGCGGGGCTCAAGCACACCACCGAAGACGCGGCAGTGGATTATTCCACTGGGTAGGAGAGCGTCCCCTGCGGGGCGAAGCGGCCGTGCAAACGCGCCGTGGACTGCAGGGGAGTGAGAATGCAGACATGAGTAGCGAAAGCGGGGTGAAGATCCCCGCCGCTGGATGACTAAGGGTTCCGGGGCCACGTTCATCGTCCCCGGGTTAGTCGGGTCCTAAGGCGAGGCCGACAGGCGTAGTCGAATGGAAGAACGGGTCGATATTCCCGTACCGGCTTTCAGCCGCCCAAACCGAGGCTTGGAGTACTAACCTTGCGTCTCGGGCTTACTTCCCCTTCGGGGGTGGGATGCCCGTTTCGTCTGGGACCGATCCTTGTAGTAGGTCAGCGCAGGAGTGACGCAGAGAGGTAGCCGGCCGCGGAGGTGGTTTTCCGTGGTCAAGCGTGCAGCCCGTCCCCCAGGCAAATCCGGGGGGCATGAGGGCGAGGCGCGATGATGGGGCCCGTAAGGGGCCGAATCCGGTGATCCTGGCTGCCGAGAAAAGCTTCGGCGTTAGGCTGTTGGCCGCCCGTACCCCAAACCGACACTGGTGGTCAGGTAGAGAATACCAAAGCGATCGAGCGAATCCTGGTCAAGGAACTCGGCAAATTGCTCCCGTGCCTTCGGTATAAGGGAGACCCCCTCGCGTGAAGCGGCTTGCCCGTGGAGCGTTGGGGGGTGGCACAGACCAGGGGGTAGCGACTGTTTACCAAAAACACAGGTGCATGCGAAGACGTAAGTCGCTGTATATGCACTGACGCCTGCCCGGTGCCGGAAGGTTAAGAGGATCCGTCAGCTTTTTGCGAAGCGGTGAATTCAAGCCCCGGTAAACGGCGGTGGTAACTATAACCATCCTAAGGTAGCGAAATTCCTTGTCGGGTAAGTTCCGACCTGCACGAATGGCGTAACGACTTCCCCACTGTCTCGACCAGGAGCTCGGCGAAATTGCAGTACGAGTAAAGATGCTCGTTAAGCGCAGAAGGACGAAAAGACCCCGGGACCTTTACTATACCTTGGTATTGGCATTCGGTGCGGATTGTGTAGCATAGGCGGGAGGCTACGAGACCACGGCGCCAGCCGTGGTGGAGCCGTCGTTGAAATACCGCTCTGTTCGCATTGGATGTCTAACCTCGACCAGTCATCCTGGTCAGGGACAGTGCCTGGCGGGTAGTTTAACTGGGGCGGTTGCCTCCCAAAGAGTAACGGAGGCGCTCAAAGGTTCCCTCAGCCCGGTTGGCAATCGGGTGGCGAGTGTAAGTGCACAAGGGAGCTTGACTGCGAGACTGACGGGTCGAGCAGGGACGAAAGTCGGAACTAGTGATCCGGTGCCGGCGCACGGACGCGGCATCGCTCAACGGATAAAAGGTACCCCGGGGATAACAGGCTGATCATTCCCAAGAGTCCATATCGACGGGATGGTTTGGCACCTCGATGTCGGCTCGTCGCATCCTGGGGCTGGAGCAGGTCCCAAGGGTTCGGCTGTTCGCCGATTAAAGCGGCACGCGAGCTGGGTTCAGAACGTCGTGAGACAGTTTGGTCTCTATCCTCTGCGCTCGTTGGAATCTTGAGGAGGCCTGCCCATAGTACGAGAGGACCTGGGTGGACGAACCTCTGGTATGCCGGTTGTCGCGCCAGCGGCACGGCCGGTTGGCTACGTTCGGAAGGGATAACCGCTGAAAGCATCTAAGCGGGAAGCCTGCTCCAAGATTAGGATTCCATGCGGCCTTCGAGCCGCTGTAGCCCCCATGCAGAACACGTGGTCGATAGGCCGGATGTGGAAGCCCCGCGAGGGGTGGAGCTGACCGGTACTAACGGGCGAAAGGCAACATCACATCCCTCCCCTTGGGAGGGAGCCGTGAGAACGATCCGGCAGACCGCCGGACGACAAGGAGCATTATTCCGGTCCGACACTGCGATCAAACACGAAACAACGCGTCCGCTAGCCGGTTCCCAAACAACCGACGGAAACCTCCCCCGCGAGGGTATAAGAGAAGATTTGCGGCGGCCATGGCCTGGGTGAGACGCCCGGTCCCATTCCGAACCCGGAAGCTAAGGCCCAGCACGGCGATGGTACTGCACCCGACAGGGTGTGGGAGAGTAGCACGCCGCCGCATTACACGAACACAGGACCCCGGTCGAGCCCCACGGCTCCCGGGGTCCTGCCATACCCCCGGACAAACACCCACGGCGGGATCCCGGCCGCCACGCAAGACGCCCGGGGCCCGCTTTAACCGGGCCCCAACCCGCGACCCGCGACGAACCGGAACCCCGCCTCCTTGTTCCAAGACGCCGGGGATCCCTCGACTCCGCTCGGGACGACGGATGCGCGTCCGGTCCGTCGGGTCGCGTTCGGGGACTGCGGGACGGCCTCTCCCCGTCATCCCGAGCGCAGCGAAGCGCAGCCGAGGGATCCCAGAACCAACAACACACGAGGAATCCCAGCGCCAACAACAAAACCCTCCGATGGACGGACGCTCTCAGCGAGGCATCCATTCATCGGAGGGTTTGTTATATGCGCTGAACCTTGCGGAACCTAACCGATGGAACTATCGGTCCAGACGGAAGCCTTGGGTCTCGGAAGGAGGCAGTACGGGCTTGTTCAGCACGCCCTGGTCATTGGCGACGCCGGCGATCTAATCGCTGAACGCATCGACCGGACGATCCGCCGCGCGCAAATCGTAGTAGCGGTGCAGCGTCTCGTCGAAGGCGGCGAGGTCGGTGCGGAAGGACTCTTCGTTCGCGGCGTCCGCGGGATAGGTGTTCTCGAAGAACTGCATCGAACGCGGCATGCGAGGCTTGACCTCCGGCTCCTGATCGGGTTTGCCGATGGCCAGGCCCAACACCGGGTAGGTGTGCTCAGGCAGCTCAAGCAATTCGATAAGCGCGGGAACATCGTTCAGCAGCGAGCCGAGGATCACGCAACCCAAATCGAGGGCGTAGGCAGCGGTTTCCATCGCATGCAGAGCCAGCACGGCGTCGTTCTGGGCCTGCGTGTAACGGTAGCTGGAGGTCAGTGTGTACTCGTCTGCGGCGACGTCCACGCCTTTACCGGCGGCGATGCGAGCGTTGCGATGCTCGTCGAGCACAAACACGTACAGCAGCGGCGCGGAGGCGATGTAATGCTGATGGCCGATCGCCGCGAGCTTCGCTTTGACCTCGGGATCGGTGACGCGGATGGCCGACCAGTCGTTGAGGAACTGGCTGGATGCGGCATGCTGCGCGACGGTTTCCAACGTGGCGACGGTATCGGCGTCGATGGCCTCGTTCTTGAACTTGCGGATGGAACGGCGGTTCAGCAGGGTGCTGATAACCGGGTTATCAATGATATGTTCGCTCATGCGCTAATTGTTGCAGGAGCGAGAAGAAAAAGCCAAGCGAATATCGCTATCAGGAAAAGTCAGCGGCGGGTTTTGCGATGCCTACGGTCGACCAGCGCTTGGGAGCCGCGATCAGAGAGCTGAGAGACGATGGCGCCGAAAGCGGCGGAGGCCGCGGCGAACGCCAGACTCATCACCAGTCCTTGCTGGGCTGCATCGTCGACGGTTTTGCCTTTGCGCCCCGGGCCGCGATCCCACAGCAGCTGGAAGGCCTTGCCCGCGACCAGGCCGGCGAGTGTGGGCAGCGCGAACTTGATGAGCTTATCGCCCAAGGAATCGGGATCATTGAGTCGTTGGTCTCGCATGGCGTTCACCTTGTCGTCTATGGCATGGAACTGGGCGACGATGCGGTCCGCCGAAGAACCCTCGTAGTCGTCTTGGTAATCCGCGTACACGTCAGTCATGGACTCCTAGTGTAGTTCGTGGCACGTAAAACATCTTGAGGGAGCCCGTGTTCACTGATAGGCGCGACACCACGCGACACCACGCCGTTCCTCATAAGCCGACGCGTGAGAGTGGACTACAGTGGAGCGTATGACAACACAGAACGTTGACGGCAAAGCAGCCGCGAAATCCGGTCGTCTGGTGCTGTTGCGCCATGGACAGACCGCTTGGAGCGAATCCGGACAGCATACCGGTCGCACGAATATCCCGTTGACCTCCGAAGGGGAGCGCCAGGCCATAGCTGCCGGCGACCGCCTGCGGGAGGCGTTTCCCGACGGGTTCGCGCAGGGATGCGTGTTCGCGAGCCCTCTGCGCCGCGCCCAGCAGACCGCAGATCTGGCGGGATTCACGCAGCGCGCCACGCTGGACGGCATCGCCGAATGGGATTATGGCCGTGCCGAGGGGCGTACTCGCCAACAGGTGAGCGAGGCCGCAGGCTTCGCATGGGATGTGTGGCGTGATGGCTCGCTCGCGCTGCCTGAGTCGCTTGAGGGCGATTGGGAGGAGACGCTGCCCAGCGGCGAGCGGATCGCCGTGCACAATGGCAGGGGGGAGACTCTGGATGAGGCCGCTGCCCGCGCTCGTGGCGCGATCGCCGAAGTGCTGCCGTTGGTCGAATCCGGACGGGATGTGCTGTTGGTGGCTCATGCGCATATTCTGCGCATCCTCACTTCGCAATGGTTGGGCGTGGAACCCGAGTTCGCACGGCAGCTGCGTTTGGACACGGCGCATTATTCGGTGCTCGGGCAATACAAGGGCGACAACGTCATCGAGCGTTGGAATAGCTAATCTGAAATCGAGAAACGGCCGCAGGGTATTTCGGTCCGCAGCAGCGTTATCGCGCGCTGGGCGGCTCGCCTTGCGGCCGTTCGTTTATGCGCTGCGGATTTGGTCTGGCGTCATCGGACGATGAAGGGGCTGGTCCCGCCTGGTGGGGTAAAGACAAACGGTTGCTGCGGACTATAGACATTCGATGGGGAAACGTCGAAATCTTTGCCAACGTTTGTATTTGGTTATGTTTGGAAAAACGTTGAAAAATCAAGGAAAATAGGATGGGCTGGTGCCGATGTTCTGTGTTTGTGGGCAGAAATTATTGCTATCGTTTGCAAAATCGTCGATTGTGGTGCACAATAGATGCTGTCGAGGGTTGTAATGGTGCCGCCTCGGCGCCAGGTTCCGGCAACAGCCGGGCAACTTGATAGAGAAAGGTTCGACGATGAATCGTACAGTCAAAGCGGCGGTCAGCATGATCGCGATCACAGCCATGTCCATCGGCGCGCTTGCGGCATGCGGAAGCAGCTCCGCCAGCGACTCCGAAGGCAAGGTCTACTTCTTGAACTTCAAACCGGAGGCCGCCGATCAGTGGACCGCGCTGGCCGAGGCGTACACCGATGAGACCGGCGTCACTGTGGAAGTGCAGACGGCGGCATCCGGAACCTACGAGCAGACGCTGAAGTCGGAGATCGCGAAAACGGACGCCCCCACCCTCTTCCAGGTGAACGGCCCTGTCGGCTACCAGAATTGGAAGGGCTACACCGCCGACATGAGCGACACCGAGGTCTATAAGCAGCTGCAGAACCAAGATGTGGCGCTCACCGACGGCGACAAGGTCGTCGGCATTCCGTATGTGATGGAAACCTACGGTCTGATCTACAACAAGGACATCCTGAACAAGTACTTCGCGCTGGACGGCGCCAAGGCCACTTCCATCGAGGACATCGACTCCTTCGACGCGCTTAAGGCCGTGGCCGACGACATGCAGTCGCGCAAGGACGAGCTCGGCATCCAGGGCGCGTTCACCTCGGCCGGCTTCGATTCCTCCTCCGACTGGCGTTTCAAGACCCATCTGGCCAACCTGCCGCTGTACTACGAGTTCCAGAAGGATGATGTGACGGAGCAGCCGGCCACCATCAAGGGCACGTATCTGAACAACTACAAGAACATCTTCGACCTGTACATCACCGACTCCACCACCGAACCCACGCAGCTGAGCTCCAAGACCGGCGACGACGCCAACTCCGAGTTCGCGCTCGGCGAGGCCGCCTTCTACCAGAACGGCACCTGGGCGTGGACCGACCTCGAGAAGGCCGGCATGACCGCCGACCAGGTGGGCATCATGCCGATCTACTTCGGTGTGGACGACGCGAACGAGGGTCTTGTGACCGGTTCCGAGAACTACTGGTGCATCAACGAGAAGGCTTCCGAAGCCGACCAGAAGGCCACCGCCGACTTCCTGGCCTGGGTGATCACCTCCGACACCGGCAAGAAGGCGCTGAGCGAGGATATGGGCTTCACCACCCCGTTCAAGACCTTTGACGACGTGGAAACCGCCAACCCGCTGACCGCCGCCGCCGTGGAGGATCAGGCTTCCGGCAAGACCCAGGTGAGCTGGAACTTCACGATGATGCCGTCCGAGGAGTGGAAGAACCAGCTCGGTTCCGCACTGCTCGAATACGCGCAGGGAACCGGTGACTGGAGCGCTGTGGAATCCGCTTTCGTGGACAACTGGGCCACCGAGTACGCCAACGCCAACAGCTGATCAAGCGAGTCCGCTGATTCGCTGAATCCCGCCTAAAAAAGGGGGAGGTGGTTCAATCTGAACCGCCTCCCCCTTTCGTCGTCTTGATGAGGCCGTCTTGTCTCGTCATCTCGTGGAGATTTCGGCTTCGCTGCACTCCGCGCAGCGTGACGAACAATCATTGGCGACGTCGCCCCGAGCGGAGGCTAGAGAGCGCCCTTTTAGGGTGACGGCGGCTATGCTCCTGCGCGGACCCGACTGGGCAATATGAAGCGTGCCACCTTCCCCGAGCGCAGTTATGCTCCTGCGCGGACTCGGCTGGTGCTCGCCCGCACCACTAGCTGCGCGGGGAACACGCGGAACGGGGTGTCCGGAGTTTCGCCGTCGATGAGCTTGAGCGTGGTGCGTGCCGCCTCCTGGGCCATCAGAACCGGATCCTGCCGGATGGTGGTCAGGCCGATGTCGTCGGTGTAGAAGCTGTCGTCGTAACCGATAATCGACACGTCGCCGGGCACGGAGAATCCGTTGCGCTCCAGCTGGAACAGCAGCGGCAGGGCGATGCCGTCCTCCTGGCAGGCGATGGCGGTGGGCATGGAATCCATGCTCATCAGTTGCGTTACGGCGTTGGCGATGCGGTGCTCGCCCTCATGCACGTCGATGACATGCGGTGTGATGCCCTCCTTGGCGCACACCTCCATAAAGGAGTCGAAACGCTGCTGCACGCTGAAATGCAGCGAGACGTCGCGGTTGGTGCGCACATAGGCGATGTTGCGGTGGCCGAGCGCGATAAGATGCCGGGCGGCCAGCGTGGATCCCTGAACGTCGTCGATGTTCACCGCGGCGGTGAACCCGCGCTCTTGGGGCAGCACCGAGTTGATGCCCACAATCGGCACTCCCACGGACGAAAGCTTGGCGATTTCGTTGTTGTCGATATCGAACGAGGCGACGATCACCGCGTCGGCGTTGCGGCGCACGGGAAGCATCTCGAAGAACTCCTTGCGCTCCTCGATGCTGGAAATCTGAAAAATCGAAATATCGTAGCTGTTCGCATGCAGCACCTGATTCAATCCCTCGATCACCGAAGCGCTGAACCACAGGCGGATATGGTCGCTCATCAGCAGCGCGACGCGCAAGGATCGGCCGGATTTGAGCGCGGCGGCGGATCGGGACAGGGAGAAATGCAGCTCGTCGGCGATGCTCAGCACGCGCTCGCGCGTGCGTGCCGACACCAGATCGGATCTGGTGAAGGAGCGGGAGACGGTGGAGATGGAAACCCCGGCGGCCTTCGCCACATCCTGAATGCTTGAGCTCATCGATTCCTCTGTGTGCTGTATGAACGGTGGGTGCGCTCGCGGGCGGCTGTGCGGCGGCCCTGCGAGCGGATTGTTCCAGCATACATGGCAATACGAGAATCGCTGAATATGAAAACGATTGATATACAAACGTTTGCAATACGCGAATAATGGGAAAAAATCGCGTCATTTGGGTAATTTTGGCGCATTGCAACAGTGTCAAATGATCGTGTTTTGTCATTTTTTCAGCTGAAAAAATGACAACGTTTGACAGATGAGTTGCAGGCAACTAGCATGAGCATAAACCGGTTGTTCCTCGGCTGCCGTATCACCGGTGGGCCGCGGGGCGAACCGTACGGACGCCACCTCGCACGATGCCGTGCGTGGCAAGGCTCAACGAGGAGGAAGGCACGCAATGATCAGCATGGCCGGCAAAGCGGTGCGAAGGTGGTGGGCGCTTTTCGCGCTTCCCACATTCGCGGCGTTCATCATAGGATTCGTCATCCCATTCATCATGGGCGTATACCTGAGTTTCTGCGATTTCACCACGGTGACCGACGCCGAATTCATCGGCTTGGGCAACTACGCCAAAGCCTTGCAAGACAGTGAGTTCGTGCATGCGCTCGGCTTCTCGACCGCCCTGACCGTGGTCACCACCATCGTGATCAATGTGGCCGCGTTCGCCGTGGCCTACATGCTTACGAAGAAAATCAGGGGATCGAATATCTTCCGTTCGGTGTTCTTCATGCCCAACCTCATCGGCGGCATCATCCTGGGCTATATCTGGATGCTGCTGCTCAACGGCGTGCTCGCGCACTGGGCCAAGTCGCTGACCTACTCCGCCACCTACGGCTTCTGGGGTTTGGTCATTCTGGTCTGCTGGCAGCAGATCGGCTACATGATGATCATCTACATCGCCGGCCTGCAGTCCCTGCCCACCGACGTGCTCGAAGCGGCCGCCGTGGACGGCGCGTCCGGCACCCAGACCATGTTCCGCATCATCATCCCGCTCATGATGCCGAGCATCACCGTGTGCTCCTTCCTGTGCGTAACCAACGGATTCAAGCTGTACGACCAGAACCTCGCACTGACCAACGGCGCGCCGAGCAATATGTCGGAAGGCCTGGCCATGAACATCACCCGCACCTTCTACGGCCGTGTGGGCTGGGAAGGCGTGGGACAGGCCAAGGCGGTGCTGTTCTTCGTGCTGGTGGCCGTGGTCGCGCTGATCCAGAACAAGCTCACGACAAGCAAGGAGGTGTCCGCGTGATGAACGAGGGCAAGAAGTTCAAGCACGGCGGACTATGGACCGCGCTGTTCACGGTGATCTCGCTGGCGTGGGTGTTCCCCATCGTGCTGGTGGTGATCAACTCCTTCAAGCAGAAGGCTTATATTTCAAAGAACGCGTTTTCGATTCCGGCTGGCAAGGCCTTCGTCGGCTTCGAGAACTACGCACGCGGCATCGAGGTCACGGATTTCTTCGCCAGTTTCGGCTGGACCGTGATGATCACCGTCGGTTCGGTGCTGCTGATTCTGCTGTGCACCTCGATGTGCGCGTGGTGGATCGTGCGCGTGAACAATTGGGCCGCCAAACTGCTGTACGTACTGTTCCTGTTCAATATGATCGTGCCCTTCCAGATGGTGATGTTCACCCTCTCCAAGCTCGCCGACATGCTGGGGCTCAACACCCCGTGGGGATTGTGCTTCGTGTATCTCGGCTTCGGGGCGGGACTTGCGGTGTTCATCTTCACCGGCGTGGTCAAGGGCATTCCGGTCGAATTGGAGGAGGCCGCGATGATCGACGGCGCCTCCGTGCCGCGCATCTTCTTCCAGGTGGTGGTGCCGATTATGCGGCCGTCCATCGTGTCGGTGGCGATTCTGCAGGCCATGTGGATCTGGAACGACTACCTGCTGCCCTACCTCACGCTGGATCTGCGTCACTACAAAACCATTTCGGTGGCCATCCAATACCTGAAGGGCGGCTACGGCTCCGTGGACATGGGTGCCATGATGGCCTGCCTCGTCCTGGCGATCATCCCCATCATCGTCTTCTATCTCATCTGCCAAAAGCACATCGTCAGCGGGGTAATGGCGGGAGCCGTTAAAGGTTGACGACTGGCGTCGTCAACCTTTGGTGGACGCCCCGGTGGGGCGTCCACAGGCTCCCGCCTGAGCGAGGCGGCAGCCGAGCGAAGGTAGCATTGAGCCCGCCGGAGGCGGTCCATAATTGCAGGACGGAGCTGTCAAGGGGTGACGACTGAGAAGGCCGTCCTCCGCTTGGGTGCGGAGGACGGCCTTTTGTGGATGGAAGCTGTTACTTCAGAATCCAGGCGGCGGCGTCGGTGGGGAGTGTGCCGTCCTCGCCCAAGGCGACGGAGGCCAGTACGACCTCGCCTTGCGGCAAGGCGATCGGCTCCTTGCCGAAGTTGGTCACGCAGACCAGCTTGCGGCCGTCCGGATCGGCGCTCGCGCGTTCGTACGCCACCGCGTCGGCGCCCATGTCGAGCACCTCGGCCGTGGTGTCTCCAGTGGTGGTGAGCAGCCGGGCGCGCAGCGCGATCACCTCACGGTAGAGGCTGAGCATGGAATCCGGATCTCCGTCTTCAACGTCCGCCGCATACTGCTGATACCACAGCGGCTGCGGCAGGTGCGGATCGGCGGACGGCGTGCCGTCGGCGCGCGTGGCGGGGGAGAATCCGAAGGATGCTCCGGTGCCGAACTGATGCTCGTCGGAGGGGCTCCACTCGGCCACTTCGGGCAGGTCGGCGGCGGTCCACGGCATCGGCACGCGGCAGCCGTCGCGTCCCTTATCTGTGTAGTTGCGGTGCGTGTTGAACGCGGTTGGATCCTCCAAACGGTCCCACGGGATATCCGCGACTTCGAACAGGCCAAGCTCCTCGCCCTGGTAGACGTACACCGAGCCGGGCAGGCCCATCTCCATCACCACGGCGGCGCGGGCGCGGCGCGTGCCGAGTTCGCGGTCCTCCGTGTAGCTTTCGCCGTTGCGGGTCAGCCAATCGTGCGCCAGCTGATGATGCGCGGGGGCCTTCACCTGCGGCAGGCCGTAGCGCGAGGGGCTGCGCGGCACGTCATGGTTGTTCATCACCCATGTAGTGGTGGAATCGCCGGTCTGGGCGGCGGATTCCAAGCCCTCCGCGATGGCGGCGCGCATCTCATCCGCGGACCAGTTGGCCTTGGCGAACTCGAAGTTGAACACCTGCCCCAGCTCGTCGGTGGAGGCGTACAGATGCTGGTGCTCGGGCACCACCCACGCCTCGCCCACCGCGAAACGCGGCGGATCGTACTCGTTGAACACCTCACGCCATTCACGGTAGATGTCGTGCACTTCGCGCCGATCCCACAGCGGGTCGGAGAAGTCGTGGCACAGGCACCGCTGCACGGAATACTTGCGGCCGAGCTCCTCCAGCGGCGCCGAATCGAGATCCTTGGCCAAGCCGTGCGCCACATCGATGCGGAAGCCATCGGTGCCGTGGTCGGACCAGAAACGCAGCGTGGTTTTGAATTCCTCGTGGATGTCCGGATTGTTCCAGTTGACGTCGGGCTGCTCCTTGGCGAACAGGTGCAGATACCACTGGCCGTCCTCGACGCGTTCCCACGCCGGGCCGCCGAACATTCCCTGCCAGTCGTTGGGCGGCAGTTCGCCATTCTCGCCGCGACCCTCGCGGAAGATGTAGCGGTCGCGTGCGGCGGATCCTCGTCCGGCGGCCAGCGCCTCCTGGAAGAACACATGCTTGTCGGCGGTATGGTTTGGCACGATGTCGACGATCACCTTCATGCCCGCCTCATGCGCGGCTTCGGCCATGCGGTCGAAATCGTCCATGGTGCCCAGCCGCGGGTCGACGTTGCGGTAGTCGATCACGTCGTAACCGCCGTCCGCCAGGTCGGAAGGATAGAAGGGGCTCAGCCAAATCGCGTCGACGCCGAGATCCTTCAGATAGTCGATTTTCTCGGTGACGCCGGCGATGTCGCCGAGACCGTCGCCGTTGACGTCTTTGAAGCTGCGCGGGTAGATCTGGTAGACCACCGCCTGCTTCCACCAGTCGTCGTTGAGATTGTTGGCGGTCATCATGCTTCCTTTCCTGTGGTCGGGTGTTGCGGTTGTGATGACAACGATACCATGCGAAATCATAATGAAACTAAAAACACGCTAAAATCATGATGGTAACGTGGTCATATTATGGTCATTCTTGGTCAAACTTGGTCATGGGTAGAATGGAACGCGGAACGCTGGGCGACATGAGGAGGACCATGGGCTGGTTATCACCGGATTCCGGACTGATGCGAGGAATCAGCGACGCCGTCGACGCCGTATGGATCAACATCCTGATGCTGGTCACCTCAATTCCCATCGTCACCATCGGCGCGGCGCTCGCCGCCGGACATGACGCGGCGCGACGCTCCCTCGACGGTGAGGGGCACGTGACCTCCAACTACTTCAAGGCGTTCAAAGAGAACCTTCCCAAAGCCACGTTGCTGTGGCTGCCGTATCTCATTGTCGCCGTCGGACTGGCGTACGCATGGGTCGTGCTGCAGATCACGCCGCTGCTCATCCCCAAATTCGCGCTCACCATCCTGTGGGTGATCGGATTCGAATGGACCTTCGCCCTGCAGGCGCGCTTCGAGAACGGCGTAGGCGTTACGTTGCGCAATGCCTACGTGTTCGGCGTCTCCAAAATCGGCTACACGCTGGCACTCGCCGCCATCGACGCCGTGTTCGTCGGGCTGTTGGTCGCCTCATGGTTCCTGATGCCGCAGGGGCTGTTCCTGCTGCTGGTGTTCGGCTACGGCACCATCATCATGCTGCATGTGCCGATTCTGGAATACGCTTTGCGTCGCTATACCGCCGGCGAGGAGAGTCCGTCCAGCAGCTTGTGACGCAAGAGGCTTGAGATCCTTCGACTGCGTTCGCTTCGCTCTCTGCGCTCAGGATGACGACGGAGTGTGAGCGTCATCTTCTGCAAGGTGGCCGATGTACGCTCGTTCCCTCCGCTCAGGATGACGGTGAGGCATGGGCCTCACCGTTTGCAAGGTGTCGACGTTCGCTCCGCTCAGGATGACGGGCTGGTGGGTGGTGGGGCGGTGGTGTCGCGCAGAATAAGCGGGGCGTCGGGCGTTTCGAAGGGTGTTTCGATCGGCTCGTCGGCGATGGCCGCCAGCGTCTTCTCCGCGGCCAGCGACCCCATGGCGAAGGGGTCCTGATGGATGGTGGTCAGGCCCACCTGCGCGGCCAAGTCGATGTCGTCGAATCCGATGATGGACAGATCCCGCGGCACCTGCCTGCCGTAGCCGCGCAGCCGGTAGAGCACGGGCAGCGCCAGCTCATCGTCCTGAAAACAGACCGCGGTCAGCTCGGGTGAGGCGGAAAGCACGGCATTCAGCGAGGAGTTGACGTCCAGCTCGCTGCGGTTGATCATCAGGGGAACGGCCTCGACACCGTCATGCCGCGCGCACGCGTCGATAATGCCCTGCAGTCGAGCCTCGGCGCTGAACCGCATCCCCGAGCGCGTGGCGGTGCCGCCGACGAAGGCGATATGGCGGTGGCCAAGCGCGATGAGATGCTCCGCGGCCCGGCGTGAGGCGGCATGGTCGTCGATGCTCACACCCGCGTCGAAACCCTCGGAGGCGGGAATGTTCACGCCGATCACCGGCACACGCATGTTCTTGAGCCGCTCCACCTCGTCCGGTTCGATGTTGAACGAGCTGACGATCACCGCATCCGCATTGCGCCGTACGGGCAAGTCCGCGAAGAAGCGTTGGCGTTCCTCGACGCTGCTCATGGGGAATGGCGCGATGTCATACCCCGCGGGGCGCAATACCGCGTCGAGGCCGGCGAACACATTCGCGTTGAACCACGTGCTGATGCGCTCGCTGGCCAACAGCGCCACGCGCAGGGTCTGCCCCGATTTGAGCGCCGCCGCCGAACGTGAGACGCGGTATTCAAGCCGTTCTGCCGCGGCCAGCACCTTATCGCGGGTGTCGGGCAGCACAAGGTCCGGCTTGGCGAAGGTGCGCGACACCGTGGAGACGGATACGCCGGCGGCTCGCGCCACCGCCTGAATGCTTGCTTTCGCCATCATCCCTCCTCTCGACGCCGATGCTGTGCGTGAGAAGGAACGGCGACAAGGCCGTTCCATGCTGTGACAACGATATCATCAGTGGAGGCGTCTCGGAAACCGCGTCTGCCCACCGGAGGGTCAGCGCTCGCCGCGCATCACCGCGCACAGGGAGCGCATGCGCGGCAGCGAGAACACCTCGTCCGTATGCACCACCCGGCCCTGCTCGTCGGTCAGCGGAATCCGCCAGTTCGGATACTGGTACGACGTGCCCGGCTGGTTCTGCGAGCGGTGCTCGTCCACGCCATCCACCAGCGCCGCCTGCAGCAGCAGCGAGGGCGTCTTGGTGAGCATCGCATGCATGGCCTCGACGATCTGCTGCTCGTGCGCGCTCACGTCGGCCGCGACGTCGGGCGAAATCAGGCCTTCATCCATCAGTCGTGCCATCATCGCATCGCGTTCCGCCGTGGCCGAACGCTGGAACACCTCCACCGGCTCGGTGAGCAGCTGCAGCCGCTCACGCAGGCGCACGTGCTCAAAATCCAAATAGCCCGCGGTGGGCGGCAGGTCATGCGTGGTCACCGACGCCAACGCCTGCCGGCGATAGTCACTGGGCGGCAGATACGGGTCTCCCGCGGTGCCGGAATTATCCACGCGTGCGAACCATTCGACCTCGGTGCCCAGCACGCCGCGTTCGGCAAGAACCTGCCGCACATAATCCGGCACGGTTCCCAAATCCTCGCCGATGACCATGCCGTTCGCGCGTGTGGCCTCGATGGCCAGCACCGACAGCATCGCGTCATGGTCGTAGGTCACATAGGCGCCGTCCTTGGCCGTGTGTCCGGCGGGAATCCACCACAGGCGGAACAAGCCCAGCACATGGTCGATGCGCACGGCGCCGGCGTGGGCAAAAATCGAACGCACCATCTCGCGGTAGGTCAGGTAGCCGGTCTCCTCCAGGTAATTCGGATTGAACGGCGGCTGGCCCCAATCCTGGCCCTGCTGGTTGTAGAAATCGGGCGGGCAGCCCACGGTCACGCCGGTGACGAAACGTTCGGGGTTGGCCCACACGTCCGCGCCGAGATCGTGCACGCCCACGGCCATGTCATGCATCAGGCCCAACGCCATGCCCGCATCCTTCGCGGCGCGCTGCGCGTCATCCACCTGCTCGCAGGCGATCCACTGCAGCCAGCGGTTGAACTCCAGCAGGTCGGCGTGCTCGCGGGCGAGTTCGGCGACCTCGGGGGAATCCGGCGCAATGGTCGAGAACCAAGGATTGTCGCCCCAAGGCGCGCCCCAGACCTCGAAGGCCACGCACCATGTTGCGAAGGAATCCAGATCGGGGCCGGACTGGCGCTTGAATTGGGTGAACGCCGCTTCTCTCTCGGGGGAGCGGGGGTGGTCGAAGATCGCGCGCAACGCCTGGCGTTTGGCATCCCATGCGGCGTTGATATCCATGGGATTGGGGTCGTCGTTGCGGGCGGCGATGCCGGCGTGCAGGCCGTCCACCTGCGCGCGCTCCGCCTCGTCGAGATCGTCATACTCGGGAATATCCTGCGGGCGGATGTAGGTGGCGTTGAGGAATCGACGCGACTCAGGCAGATAGGGCGAGGGCTCCAGCGGGGTGATGGGGGCGCAGGCGTGGATCGGGTTGATGAGCATGAAATCCGCGCCGTTCTTCGCGGCGTCGGCGGCCAGTCGGCGCAGGTCGCCGTAATCCCCCACGCCCCACGAATCATGCGAGCGGACGGAATACAGCTGCGTCATCCAGCCCCAACGCCGATGCTCGGCCACGGTAGCGGGGAGTGGAATGCGTGCGGGGGCGCAGATCACCGTCGCAGAGGCGCTCTTTCCGTTCGCATCGATGGCAAGCGTATGGTATCCCGCCGGCAGATCGTCGGGCAGGGTGATTCGGGTTTCGCCGGTGCTGGGGTCGACGGTCGCCTTCAGCTCGCGTACGGCATCGTCTCCGTTCGGGGAGTCCAGCGTGAGCGTGACGATGGTGGACTCGGCGGCGAGGTTCACCGTGATGGACCGCGGCTCGCCGACGTGGGCCACAATGGTCGGCGGGAGCGGTCTTTCGCTCGCGGCCTGTTCGACGTGGGCCAGAGACCGGTCGATGCTTTCGGGCGAGGATGCGTCGACGCCCAATGCCTTGAGCACGCCAACCAGCGCCTCATCGGTGTTTTCGACATAGTCGCCCACCTGATCGATGTACGAGGTGGAGACGCCGCAGGCCTTGGCCAAACGGATAAGCGGGCGAGCGAGACGCTCGGGGTTTTCGAGAAGGGGAACGGAATCGACCATGTGTGGCTCCTATGCTGGTTGATATCGCTTCATGTGTTGCAAACGTCCGTCAATTTTCCTCGACATTGACCTTGTCGGATGTTTGTGAATGCTTTGGTATCTAAAAGATACATTGTTTTGACAACGATTGCAAACAATATGATTGAGTGTGCGTTGCGCGCCGATGGCGGGAAGGTGCGTCAGAACGCGGCGAACACAAGCAGTACGGCGGGGTACAGCGCGTAGAACAGCCACTGCACCCAGGGCTTGTTCGCGCGGTCGTATCCGAGCCTGCCGTTGCGGTAGTGCAGGATGGCCACGCCGAACGCCGGCAGAATGCAGAAGAGGGCGCTGCAAGCGGCGGCGAGCATCATCATCGTGTTCTCCCGCGCGGACAGGTAGCGGAAGATCAGCGCCAATACCACAATCAGCACGCCCTCGTTCATGATCTGCTGTCGCAGTCCGATATGCCCCAGCAGCATCCAAGCCAGCGCGGCCACCGCGACGACGACGCCGACGGCGCGGCGGGTAACGGCCGGGCGGTCGCGGAACGCGTCGATCAGCGCCAAGGCGACCACAACGATGGCCAACGCGAACACCGGATTCTGCGAACCCCAATCCACCGCCTTGCCGGTGGTGGCCAGATCGTACGGCACCTCCGAGATGACGGCCAGCGCGAGCAGCCGCACGGCATACCAGCGCACGTCACGCGTATGCCGGTAGCCTTCGACCGTCAGCCATGCGTACACCGGCACGGCCACCCATGAGACCGCCTCGCACAGCACGGCGACGGTGAGATTCGTCATATCCACGTCGGCCGCGTCCAGACCGGAGAGTCCGGTGGGGAACACGACCCCACCCACGCACGACAGCGCCACGAGAACGATGCCGACGATTTTGAGGCGGAGATAGGACAGCCCACGCGCGGGGTGGGCGGCTTGCTGCTGGTTCATGGATTCCTCCTAGGCGCGGCGCCAGATGGCGAAGGTGTGCGGCGGCAGGACGATGCGACGGTCGGTGGAGGCGGCGGGCCTCTCCGCTCCGGCGCAGTAGGCGCAGACCCAGCCGTTGGGCGCTATCTGCGCGACCTCATCATACGGACCGGCGATCTCCAGCGGCTCTGTGGGCTGCGTGAGCGTGTCGTCGGTGGGGTTGATGGCGATGCAGTCGTTGCCGACGCGGAACACCACCGCCGCGTCCTCGCGGGGCATCACCATGCGGGCCCCTCCGAAATACGCGGGATTCTCGCGTCGGGTGCGGATGAGTTCGCGGTAGTGCTCCACCAAATCGGCCATCCGCTCGGCACGACGCCAGTCGAGCTGATTGAGCTGGGCCGGACTGGAGAACGAGTCGGAGACGCCGTGTTTGGTGCGGGCGAACTCCTCGCCGGAGAGCAGGAACGGCACTCCGGCCGAGGAGAACACGATGCCGGCGGCCAGCAGATTCGCCGCTTTGAGGTCGGCGCGGTCCTCGCCTTGCGCATCGTAGTCGGCAGCGGTGGGCATGCGGCGGGTGGCGGCGCACATCTTGTCCCACAGGGTCAGATCGTCATGCGCGGAGACGTACTGGATCACCTGTCCCACGCTGGCCAGTTCGCGAGAGGTCCCGCGCCAGGCGTCCACGGCGGAGCGGATGTCGTCGGCGTAATCGCCGGCTGCGCCGGTCAGATAGCCCGGCACCCACTGGTAGAACACGTGGCCGCGCACCGCGTCCCGCGTCGAATCGCAGAACGCGCCGATGCGGGGGCTGAGGCGGGCCAGGCCGCGCTTGTCGGCCAGAATCGTGCCCGCGACCGGGTCGAGCGCGCTTTCGCGTGCCGCCCACGGCTCTCCGTGCATCAGAATCGTCGCGCCTCCGGGCAGCGCGTCGAGCGCGGTGCGGATCGCGTTCATCGTGTCCACATCAATCAGTCCCATCAGATCGAAACGGAATCCGTCGATGTGGTATTCGCTCGCCCAATAGGTCACCGAATCGACGATGTATTTGCGCATCATCGGATGCTCGCTGGCCACATCGTTCGTGCAGGCGGAACCGTCGGCGAACGAGCCGTCGGCGCGGCGGCGCAGCGCATAGCCCGGAATCATGCGCTCGAACCAGTTGTCGGTGGAGAACATGTGGTTGTAGACCACGTCCATGATGACCTTGATTCCGGCGGCGTGCAGCGATTGGATCATGCGCTTGCATTCCCTGATGCGCGTCGCGCCGTCGAAGGGATCCGTGGAGTACGAGCCTTCGGGAACGTTGTAGTTGAGCGGATCGTAGCCCCAGTTGAAGCTGCGGTCGGGGGAACCGAGGGGAACGGATTCGTCCACCGAACCGTAGTCGTAGAAGGGCAGCAGCTGCACCGCGGTGACGCCCAAACGCTTGAGATAGGCCACGCAGGTGGGGAACCGCCCCTCGCCATCCACACTGGTGTCGCTGTGCGTGAACGCGAGGTAGGTGCCGCGGTGCTCGGCCGGCACGCCGGAATGCTCGTCATGGCTGAAGTCGTTGATATGGGTCTCCCAGATCACCAGCTCGTGGGAGGCGACGTGCGGGCGGCTGTCGCGCGACCAGCCCTGCGGGTCGGTCAGCGCGAGATTCACCACCATGGACCGCCGGCCGTTGACGCCGGCGGCGCGGGCCCACGGATCGGCTGTGCGGTGGGTGGTGCCGTCGGCGAAACGGACGAGATAGTCGTAGTAGATGCCGTGTCCGATGCCGTCGCAGCGCACCAGCCATGTGCCCTGCGCTCCCGGGGTCAGCTCGTGGCATTCCTGCGGGTCGGCGCATTCCTCGGGACTTCCGGCCGCGAACAGGCGCAGCGTGACGCCGGTGGCGGTCGGAGCCCACACGCGGAAGGTGGCTCCTTTGCCATCGGGGATCGCACCGAGGTCGTCGTCGGCGTAGACCGGATAGTCGGGGCAGGGGAGGGCCGGCTCGGCGGGAGTCCACTCGGCCAGGGCCAGCGCGCGGATTGGTTCGGACACGGCGTTGTTCCTTTCGGTATCGCGAATCGAAGGCGGGCGGGACGTCAGCCCTTGACCGCGCCGGACATCGATTCCTGGTAGTACTTCTGCATCACGATGAAGAGAACCGCGATGGGGATGGAGATGACCACGGCCGCGGCGGCGAAGCGGGCGAACCAGTCGTTGAGGTACTCACGCGTGAGCATCTGGTACAGACCCAACGCCACCGTGTAGTTGTCCTGAGTGCGGCAGATCGCCTTGGCCATCACGAAGTCGAGCCACGGGCCGAGGAACGCGGTGAGCGCCTGGTAGACGAGCATCGGCTTGCAGACGGGAATCGTGATTTTGGTGAACACCTGCCAGCGGGTGCAGCCGTCGAGATACGCGGCCTCGTCTAGCGACATCGGAATGGTGTCCATGTAGCCCTTCATCACGTAGAAGCCCGCGCCCGCGCCGGCCGAATAGACCAGAATCAGCGCGATGGTGACGCCGACGCCCTGCGTCAGCCCCATGGCCTTGAGGATGAAGTAGATCGCGACGACCGACATGATGCCGGGGAACATGCCCATGATGAGCACCACGTTCATGAAGGTCTTGCGGAAGCGGAAGCGCAGGCGGCTCATGCAGAACGCCACGCACAGCACGAAGAACACGTTGATCGCGCACACGACGATGGCGATGACCAGCGTGCGCATGAACATCGCGGGGAAGTCGAGCACATGCTTGTCGGTGAACAGCTGCACGTAGTTGTCGAGCGTGTATTCCGTGGGGAAGAACGTCTCGTTGTAGGGGCCAGTGTTCTTGTTGAAGCTTTCCAGCACCACCCACACGATCGGGATCACCCAGACCACGGCGAGCACGGCCAGCAGCAGGTGCGACAGCACATCGCCGACGATGCGGCGCTTGCGCTGGTCGTGGAGGAACGGGATCTTGCCGGAGTCGGTGGACGCGGCTTGCATTGCATGGCTCATCGGAAGCCTCCTTCATCCTTGTAGGACGCGCTGGAACGGTAGGTGATCAGCGAGACGATCGCCAGGGTGATGAACGTGAAGATGCCGATGACGGCGCCGAGGTTGTAGTCGCCCTTGTCGACCGTGAGCTTGTACAGCCAGGTGATCAGCAGGTCCGTCTTGCCGGCGGTGGCGCCCACCGGCGTCGGGTTGCCGTTGGACAGCAGGTAGATCACGTTGAAGTTGTTCACGTTGCCCGTGAACGTGGTGATGAGGTACGGGGTGAGCACGAACACCAGGTACGGCATCGTGATTCTGGTGAAGGTCTGCCACCAACTCGCGCCGTCGATGCGCGCGGCCTCGTACTGTTCGGCGGGGATGTTCTGCAGGATGCCGGTGATCTGCATGATCGTGAACGGGATGCCGATCCACAGGTTCACGACGATGACGGTCACGCGCGCCCAGGTGGCGTCGGTGAAGAACGGCAGCGCCTCGTCGATCCAACCCCAGTTCATCAGCAGGCGGTTGATCGCGCCCTCCGGCTGGAGCATCTGGTTGATGACCAACAGGGAGACGAACTGCGGCACCGCGATCGACAGCGAGAACACCGCGCGATAGAATCCCTTGAGATGGGTGGTGGGGCGGTTGATGATCATCGCCAGGAACAATCCCAGGAAGAAGTTGAGGAAGGTGGCGAAGAACGCCCACACCAGAGTCCATGCGAGCACCTCGCCGAACAGGCTGGCGTTGACGGCGCCGTCGGCGCTGAACAGCTGGCCGAAGTTCTTCAGACCCACCCAGTCGAACAGCAGCACATGGTCGGAGTCGTAGTTGGTGAACGCCATGCACATCATGAACAGCGTCGGCAGGATCGAGAAGATGAGGATGCCAAGCACCGGCAGCGCCATCAGCGAGACTTGCGCCTCACGGTCGGTGATGTTGCGCCAATCCTGGATGAAGTCCGGGGCCTCACCGGTTTCAGCGGCCAGTAGCTGCGCCTTGTAGGCGGAGCGCACCGCGTACGCCCAGAACACGACGAACAGCAGGGTGATGAAGATCGTGGCCATGCCATAGAGCAGCACGATCACCGAATTGTCGCCGGGGGTGTAGTGCCAGTATCCGTCGATTTTCTCGGCGGTCTGCTCGCGCCAGCCCAACGAGGGGATCATCGCGAGGTTCTCCGCGCCGGAGGTGACCATGAACGCGATGTAGGCGACTTCGACGGCGAGGAACAGCAGGCCTTTGAGAATCTGCTTGCGGGCGATGTTGCCCGCGCCCAGAATGAGGAACGACAGGCGGGTGAAGGCGTCGCCGTCGGTGAGGGCCGCGCGCAGGGTGTATCGCGACGGCGGGATGTAGTCCGCTTTGCGGCGGATCAGTGCGCACCGAACAGGGCGAGCGCTGGTTGTTGCTTCCATGTTGGGAACCTTTCTTCTTGGCGGCCTACATCAGGCTGGCGTAGGAGGCCATCCATTTGTCGGTCAGCTCTCGCGCGTTGTCGTGGGTCACCTCGTTGCCGAGGATCGACTTGCCGAAGTTCTCGCACGGGCCCCAGAAATTCGACATCTCGGGGATGGAGGGCTGCACCACGGAGGTGCGGGCGATGGTGTCGAGCTGGGCCTTGGCCACGAGGTTCTCGGCGATTTCGGGTTCGGAGGCGAGCGTCATGTCGGAAGGGATGGTGCCGCGCATCTCATAGTGGGCCCTCTGCGACTCGGTGCTGGCGAGGAATGCGGCGAACTGGTCCGCGGCCTTCGGATGCTTGGTGTACGGGTTCCATGCGACCACGGTGGAGCCGGCGAAGGACTTCATCTGGGTGGGGGTGCCGTTGAGGTTGAACGTCGGCAGGGCGGCCACGCCGTAGTCGTCGCCGAGGTTCTCCTTGACCGTCGGCTCGTCCCAGGAGCCGGAGAACACCACGTCCACCGCGCCCGACTTGAGGCCGGCCAGGCCGGAGCCGTTGGAGTCGTTGACGAAGTTCGGGTTGTTGCGCAGGTCGATCAGATATTTGGTCACGGCCTCGCCGATGTCGCCGCCGAACTGCACGCCGGCCTCGCCGTCGGTGCCGTCCTCGCCGAACAGCGTGCCGCCCGCGCCCATGTAGAAGGCCGGCAGATACCACGAGTTCGTCAACGGGAAGGAGACCTTGCCCTTGGCGAGCATCGCGTCGAGCGAGGTGATGTCCTCTTCGGTGAACTTGCTCTTGCGGTAGTACATGAACCAGGTGTTGCCGCCGAACGGCGCGCCGTACAGGTATCCGTCATCGCCTGTGACCGACTGGATCATCGACTCGCTGCCCTCGTACTGCGTTTCGATCTGTTCGACCGCGTCGTCGCTCATGCGGCGATGGCGTTCGCCTCTTTGAGGGTGCCCAGCTGGTCGCTCGCATACATGAACACGTCCGCGGCCACGGTCGGATCCTGCTTGGCGATGGTGGCGGCGTCGGCGGACGAGACGACCTGGTTGTTCCAGGTGATGTCGTATTCGGGGTGGAGCTCCTCGAACTCCTTCTCCATCGTCTGCAGCCATGAGTCCTCGTTGAGCTGGTCCTCCTGCGAGGCCCAGACCACGAGCGTCATCCTGCCTTCGTCCCCGGCCGTCACGTCGCCGCCGGAGCCGCAGGCGGTCAGTCCGCCGGTGAGCAAAGCGCATGTGGCGAGTGCGGCGACGGCTGATCTCCATCGTGCAATCATCGTTGATTTCCTTTCTTCCACGCCGGCGTGACGTCGGCGTCCAATACGGCCCGCCCGCGCGTCCATGCGCGTCCGAGTCGGATTGCTGTTCATAATGTAGCGCATTTCTGCGAACGTATGCAAATTGGTGTGATGGGTGTGTTGCGGCTTGAAAGCATTGATATTTGGCTTGTCTGGGAAAAAACTGTATGTGGAAGAATTGACAGCGTTCGCAGAAAAACTTTTTTGCAGGTATACTGCAAAGCATCTCGCGCTGTCCGTCAAAGAATCGAGGAAGAACATGACCAACGCGACCGAATCGATCGAACCGGCCGAACTCCCCGCGCGCCCGCGGTGGCTCGCCGACGCCCGGTTCTATGAGATCTACCCGCAAAGCTTCGCCGACTCCGACGGCGACGGCATCGGCGACATCCCCGGCATCATCTCCCGGCTCGACTACGTGCGGGACCTCGGCTGCAACGCCCTATGGCTCAACCCCTGCTACGATTCGCCGTTCAAAGACGCCGGCTACGACGTGCGCGACTACAAGAAGGTCGCGCCCCGCTACGGCACCAACGACGACCTCGTCGCCTTGTTCGACGCGGCCCACCGGCGCGGCATGCATGTGCTGCTCGATCTCGTGCCCGGGCACACCAGCGAGGAGCATGACTGGTTCCTCGCCAGCGCGAGGCCGGACCCGAACTCGCGCACGGTCGTCGATGGCGGGACGGGCCGCGTCGAGAACGTCTCCGAACGGTACCTCTGGACCGATTCGTGGATCTCCGGCGCCGACGGACTGCCCTTCATCGGCGGGGAGAGCGAACGCGACGGCACCTATGTGCTCAACTTCTTCAAATGCCAGCCCGCGCTCAACTATGGATTCGCGCACCCGAAGCACGGTTGGCAGAAGCCCGCGCTCGGCCCCGACGCGCTCGCCACCTGCGAGGCGCTGCTCGATGTGATGCGCTTCTGGCTGGACCTCGGGGCGGACGGGTTCCGCGTGGATATGGCCGACAGCCTCGTCAAACACGACGAGGAGGGCAAGCCGTTCACCATCCGCACCTGGCGATGGATGCTCTCGCGCATCCGCTCCGAATTCCCCCAAGCCGCGTTCGTCTCCGAATGGGGCAGGCCGCGTGAATCGATGGCCGCGGGATTCGACATGGACTTCTACCTCGACTGGCGCTGGGGCGGCAATCCCAACGGGTACAACCTGCTGCTGCGCAACACGGACACCCCGCTTCGCCACGAGGGTGACTCCAGCTATTTCAACGCCGATTCCGGCGCGTCCATCAAGCCGTTCCTCGACGAATACCTGCCGCAGCTGGCCGAAGCCGAACGGGCCGGAGGCTGCTTCGACCTCATCACCTGCAACCACGACACCCTGCGCACCGCCCAACGCCTGACCGAGCGCGAACTCAAGCTCGCCTACGCGACCCTGTTCACGATGCCGGGCACGCCGTTCCTCTATTACGGCGACGAGATCGGCATGCGATACCGTCCCATCCCCGCCAAGGAGGGAGGCTATGTGCGCACCGGCTCGCGCACGCCGATGCAGTGGGACGCGACCGCCAACCTCGGCTTTTCGAGCGCGCCCGCGGAGAATCTGTATCTGCCGGTCGACCCGTCCGCGGACGCGCCGACCGTCGCCGCGCAGGACGCCGACCCCGACTCGCTGCTGTGCTGGGTGCGCGCGATGCTGCGCACGCGCGGCATGGTTTCCGCGTTGCGCGCCGACGCCGGCCTGCGCGTGATCGCCGCCCCCGAACATGGGCGGCTGTTCGCCTTCGAACGGTTCGATAACGCCTCGCCATCGGAGGGGCGCGTGCTCGTCGCGGTCAATCCGGGGCGTGGCGAGGAGCGTTTCGAATTGCCGGATGGGCGTGGAGTCGTCGGCGATGTGCTAGCATCACTTGGCGAACACCGTATGGAGCGCGGCTCGGCGACGATGGGGCCGCAAAGCTTCGCGATGTGGCGGCTGCAATGACGCGGTCGTGACGCAACATCCACCAGGCAGGCAAAGGCGATGACGATGGACAGACGATACGATGTGGCGTGCTTCGATCTCTACGGCACGCTGGTCGACATCCGCACCGACGAATACGACAAGAAGGCGTGGGAGAAGTTCCGCGGGTTCCTCAACGATTCGGGCATGGGTGTGCACTACGACGACCAATGGTTCCTGCGCGACCTGCTCGACCAGGCGCTGATCCTCGAACAGCGCCGCGCCGCCGAACGCGTGCGCGAGGCCGGCGTCGAGGATTGCCCGGACGAGTGCGTCGAGCCGAACCGCGGCGAGGGATATCGCTCGCTGTTCGCCGTGGCGGCGCCGCAGGGGCGCATCCCCGCCGTCTGGCAGGCCCAGGCCGACGAGATGGCGCTGCGCGCCGCATGGGTGTTCCGCAAGGCCAGCACCCGTCATATCGGACTGTATCCAGGGGCGCTGGAGATGCTGAGGAACCTGCGCGGGGCCGGCATGCGCACGGTGCTCGTCACCAACGCGCAATCCTGCTATACCGTGCCGGAATTGGAGATGCTCGGGCTGGACGTGCTGTTCGACGCCATCGTGATCTCCAGCGAGGAAGGCATCAAGAAACCTCATCCCGAGATCTTCCGCCGAGCGCTGGAACGTGTGGGCGCGACCCCCGACCGTGCGGTGATGATCGGCAACGACGAGCGGTGCGACATCATCGGCGCGAAGAACGCCGGCATCGACGGCGTGTACATCAATTCGGGCATCTCGCCCGAACATGATCCGCAGCGTTCCGAGGAGGCCGTGCTGTCGCTCGATCATCCCGACTACGACGCCCTGCTCGCTTTCCTCCTCGGCTAGGCTTCGGCCGGCGCGGCCGCCCGGGGTATCTCCGGTCAGCGCGGGAACGGGGCGTCGGTGCCGCGCAGCACCAGGCGCGGCCTGATGATCTCATGCGGTTGGTCGAGCGTCTCGCCGCGCATAAGAGCCAGTGCCTTGTGCGCGGCGTCACGGCCCATGTCCTGCGGATTCTGCCTCATGGTGGTGAGGTTCACCCAATCCGCGTTCTGCATGTCGTCAAAGCCGATGATCGAATAGTCCTGCGGCACGCGGTGCCCGTATCGGGCCAGCCTGGTGACCAGAGGGATGGCGAGCATGTCCATCTGACAGCAGATCGCGTCGGGAAAGCGGTCGAGCGCCAGCAGTTCGGCCAGCGCGGAGTCGATGAACTCCGGGCCGCGCGGCACGGTAATCGTCTGCCAGTCCAAGTCGCGGCCCGCCTCCACCGCCGACTCGCAGGCGCGGATGAACCCGCGGCCGCGGGCGTCGACGCTGGCGTCCAACGAGACGGCGGCCGCGGAGCACACGTAGACGATGCGGCGGTGCCCCAAACCGATGAGATGCTGCGTGGCCGTGAACATGCCCTCCTCGTCGTCGATGCGGATCGAGGCGTCGAGACTGTCGGAGGCCGAGGTGTTGATGCCGATCAGCGGCACATGCATGCTTTTGAGCTGCCCGACCTCGTTCGGGTCGATGGCGATCGAGGCCACGAACACCGCGTCCACGTTATGCCGCACGGGCATGGTGTCGAAGAACTCGCGACGGGTCTCGGCCGTGTCGATATGGTCGTACACTGCGATGTCGTAGCCTTCGTCGCGCAGCGTCGCGTTGAGCCCCGCGAACACCTGCACGTTGAACCAGCTGGTGATCGTGTCGTTCATCAGCAGGGCCACGCGGTTCGCCTGTCCGGTCTTCAGAGAGCCGGCCGAACGGGAGATCGTGAACTCCAATCGGTTCGCTGCTTCGAGCACCTTGCGCCGGGTTTTCTCGGAGACCATGTCCGGCCGCGTGAAGGCGCGGGAGACCGTCGAAATGGATACGCCGGCCGCTTTGGCCACCTCATGGATGTCAGCTCGTGCCATATCGCCTCCCGAACGCCGTCGTCTATGCTGCGCTCATTCTACTGCATTCCGCTGCATACGTTCGCAAGGTCGTGCGGACGTTCGGCTCGCGGGCGTCGCGCCGGTGGTGACGTCGGATCCGGCAAATAATAATCTAGATAAGTGGATGCCGTTACGATGATGTTCCAGGCGGCATCCACTGTTCACGTTGAGAATCGGCCGTGCGTCGCGACGCTCGCTCAGGCCGGTTCCTGGTTAGAAGGGCATATCATGACTTCGTCCGTATCCGCAGCCACGTTCACTCCCGCCATGCGCCCGAAGATGGACGAGGCGGCCACGCTGAAAGGCGAACATTGGCGCGTCGGCGTGCTGTCCGACTCGCTGCTGCGTCTCGAATGGTCCGACATCGGCGAGTTCGAGGACAACGCCACTCAGATGGCGTTCAATCGTGATTTCGGAGGGGAGGCGCCCCGATTCACGGTCGACGAGCGAGACGGACTGCTTATCGTCGAAACCGAAGCCCTGCGGCTGACCTACGATCGCAGGCCTTTCAGCAAGGAGGGCCTGAGCGTCGTGGTCAAAGGCGTGCCGCGCTCGCAGCGCAACACCTGGCATTACGGCGATGAACCTCACGGCAATCTGGGCGGCACCGCCCGTACCTTGGACGAGGTCGACGGCCGCACCGACATGGGGCTCGGCGTATGCTCTCTCGACGGGTGGGCCGTGATCGACGACTCCGCCTCGAACGTGGTCGTGGACGCAGAACGGGTGAACGGCGAACCTAATCCGTTCGGGATGTGGGTCGCGCCGCGCTGTCATGAAGAGACCGATCTCTACTTCTTCGGCCATGGTCTGCGGTTCAAGGATGCCGTGCGCGATCTCTATCGTCTGACCGGACCGACGCCGTTGTTGCCGCGCTTCGCGTTGGGCAACTGGTGGAGCCGCTACCATCGCTACACCGAGACGGAATACCTCGACCTGATGGACCGTTTCGAAGCTGAGAAACTGCCGTTCACCACCGCCGTCATCGATATGGACTGGCACCTGGTCGATGCCGTCGACCCCAAGTACGGCTCCGGTTGGACCGGATACACATGGAATCCCGAATTCTTCCCCGATCCGGAGCGGTTCCTGAGCGAGCTGCGCCGTCGCGGTATGAAAACCACGCTCAACGTGCATCCGCGCGACGGCGTGCGCGCCTTCGAAAAACCATACGCCGACATGGCCGCCGCCATGGGCGTGAACGCCGAGGCGGGCGAGCCGGTGGAATTCGATCTGACCAGCCCGAAGTTCATGGAAGCCTACTTCGCCATGCATCATGGGCTGGAAGGCGAAGGCGTCGACTTCTGGTGGCTGGACTGGCAGCAGGGTGGCGTGACCCGCATGCCCGGTCTCGACCCGCTGTGGATGCTCAACCACCTGCATTACCTGGATTCCGGGCGCGGCGGTCGCTGGCCGCTCACCTTCTCCCGCTACGCCGGCCCAGGTTCGCACCGCTACCCGGTCGGTTTCTCGGGGGACACCGTGGTGACCTGGGAATCGTTGAAATTCCAGCCCGAGTTCACCGCCACCGCCTCGAATATCGGCTACGGCTGGTGGAGCCACGACATCGGCGGCCATATGTTCGGCTACCGCGACGACGAACTCGAGGCGCGCTGGTATCAGCTGGGCGTGTTCAGTCCCATCAACCGCCTGCACTCCACCGACTCGCCATTCAACGGCAAGGAGCCGTGGAACTTCGACGGCAACACGCGTGAGGCGATGAACAAGGCCCTGCGCCTGCGCCACGAGCTGCTCCCGTACCTGTACACGATGAACTGGCGCGCGGCCTTCGCAGGCGAACCCATCGTGCAGCCGATGTACTGGGAGGCGCCCAACAACGACAGCGCCTACGATTACCGCAACGAATTCCGCTTCGGCAGCGAACTGCTGGTCGCGCCCATCGTGGACCCCGCCGATGCCGACGTGCGCCGCGCGAAAGCGGACGTATGGCTGCCTCAAGGCGAATGGTTCGACTTCTTCGACGGCCGCCGATACGTCTCCGCCGACGAGAACGGTCGCCGTCTGTCCGTATGGCGCGAGCTCGACCGCATCCCTGTGTTCGCCAAAGCCGGTGCGATCGTGCCGATGCAGCCGCTGGGCGGTGCGGCCGACCCGATCGAAGCCGGCACGCGTTGCAACGATGTCGCCAACCCGTATGCCATGCATGTGGTGGCGTTCCCCGGAGCGGACGGCGCGTTCACGCTATGCGAGGACGCCGGGCGCTTCACAAAGGCCGAGGATCTCGAGTCCGCCGCACGCGAAGCGGGCCTCGCCCAAACCGATATGCGTCTGGCTTGGAACGCGGATGGTTCTGGCTGCACATTCGCCATCGAACCTGTGCGTGGCGAAACCTCATCTGTGCCGGAAAAGCGCGAATGGACCGTCGTGTTGCGTGGCGTCTCCCCGGTGGCCTGCAGGGTCGCGGTGGACGGCGTCGACACCGACGTCGAGGTCTTCTACGATCGCGCGACGCTGAGCGCCAGCGTGACGCTGCCCGCGATCCCCGTCACCGCGCGCGTCGTCATCACGTTCACCCCCGCCGATGGCGGCACGACGCTGTTGGCCGACAATCCGGTGCATGACGACGCTTTCGCAGTGCTCAACAGCGCGCAGATGCTGTTCCTCACCAAAGGCAAGGCCATGGAGATGGTCGATCGTCTCGGTGTGGGCGCGCTCGCGGGCCTGCGCGCCTTGGAACGCGACAAGCGCGGCGAAGGCGACTTCTGGCAGTCGCATATGCCCGAGGGCGTGATCTGCGCTCTTGAGGAGATTCTGCTGCGTTCATAGCCGCGTCGGAATCGGAATTCGATGACGCATCGGTGTTCGTTCGGTTCACCGGGCGTCATCGAAGACCGCCCCACACGGCGTATTGGTGTAGCGTCGCGTATGCCTTTCCTTATGTGATGGCGAAGGCGGCGTACAGGGGCAGGCTGTGGAGCGGCACGTCCGTTCCGGAAACGACGTCGACGCCAAAGTCCCGTTCGGAAAGGCGGTACGCCACAGGGGAGTGGCCTTCGCGGACGAATCTGGCCAAGCTCTTCGCCGTGACATTCCGCGCGGATTTCACCTCGATAGGGATGGCTTCGGCCATGTCGTTCTGGAATACGAAATCCAATTCTCCGCGTTCCTTGCCCTTCGGCGTCCAATACAACGTCTTCAATCCGGCCGCTTTGAGGGTCTGCATGACATAGTTCTCCGCCAAAGCGCCGCGGAAGTCCGAAGACAGTAATTGCGCGGTCTGCGGGTTGAGGAACACCTCGGCTTTGATTCCGAACTTGGAGAACATGAGACCGGTGTCGGCCATGTAGATTTTGAAGTAGCTTCCTTCCTCGTCGGTGTATTCGGTCAGCGGCGGCGTACTGTCCTGCGTCATGTCGTTGCGGCTGACGATGCCGGCCGCCTCCAGCCATTCGAGCGGTTCGAGAAGACGCTCGCGGCGGCCTCCGCGGACCACTTCGGAATATTTGAACTTCTTGGTCGAAGAACGAAGAAGCTGCTTCGGCAGGCTGTCCCAAATCCGTTTGGCGGAAACCCCGCTGATGCCGTTGTCGGGATCCGTCATATCGTTCACGTAGGTGTCGTTGATTTCCTGCTGCTCCTGCGCCACCGCTTCGAAGGAATGCGTGGAGCGGTAGACGTCCACGACTTTGGGCATGCCGCCGATGACGAGATAGCGTCGATACAGATCCAAAGCCTTGTCGTGCAGGATGAACGAGCGCGGGTTGGCCGCGTGGTCTCGTATGGAATCGGCCAGGTGGGTTTCGTCGAGCGCCCACAGGAATTCCTCGAAATCAAGCGGCATCAGCTCGAGCTGACGCACTCCGGAGGGGAATGGCAGCGTGCGTTTCTTGATGGTGACGCCAAGCAGACTTCCGGTCGCGATGATTCGCCATTGCGAGCCGGAGAAGAAGCGCAACGCATTCAAGGCGCGCTCGCTGAGTTGGATTTCGTCGAGGAAAATAAGTGTTTTGCCGGGGGTTGCGATACGTCCCGAATACTCCTGTATGCGGGCGACGATGGCATCCGTGTCGTTGGTTGGCACGGCGAAGATGCGTTCGATGGTGCTGAGATCGGTCTGGAAATCCAATTCGATGACGTCATCATGAAAGAGCGTGTGGGCGAGATGCCTCACCATGGAGGTCTTGCCGGTTCGACGAGCTCCGCGGATGAGCAGTGGGTGCGTGTCTCCCGAAGTTGCCCAAGTCTCAATGGTTTGCGCGAGTTTGCGCGGCATATAGTCCATTTCCGCTCCTTCCGCATGGGATTGCAATCCCGTCGTGTACACGAAATTGTATCATTTCGTGTACATGGTGTACACGAAATTAGGTGAAAACGTGTACATGGTGTACACGAATTTATGTGATTTCGTGTACATGAGGGTCTGTCGGGTTACTGTCGAGCTGTGGCGACGCGAACTTGCGTTGCTGCGGCTCAACTTTTTTGTGTGGATGTGGGAATAAAAGTTGACGTGGTAAAGTTGAGTGGTGTAGGCTCAAGTTTTGGAACGGGTCGGATGGCGGATCGCAAGAGAGGCCGGAAGCCCGAAGAGGAAACGTGAGCGGGAAACCGTGAAACAACAACGCGCCGCGGGCGAGCCGGGGCGCACAATATAAGGAGCACACATTATGGCACGTGCAGTTGGCATCGATCTGGGTACCACCAATTCCTGCATCGCAACGCTGGAAGGCGGCGAGCCCACCGTTATCGTCAACGCCGAAGGCATGCGCACCACCCCGTCCGTGGTGGCGTTCAGCAAGTCCGGTGAAATCCTCGTCGGCGAGGTGGCCAAGCGTCAGGCCGTCACCAACGTCGACCGCACCATCTCCTCCGTCAAGCGCCACATGGGCACCGACTGGACCGTCGACATCGACGGCAAGAAGTGGACCCCGCAGGAGATCTCCGCGCAGGTGCTGATGAAGCTCAAGCGCGACGCCGAAGCCTACCTGGGCGAGCCCGTCACCGACGCGGTCATCACCTGCCCGGCGTACTTCAACGACGCCCAGCGTCAGGCCACCAAGGACGCCGGCACCATCGCCGGCCTCAACGTGCTGCGCATCATCAACGAGCCCACCGCCGCGGCCCTCGCCTACGGTCTGGAGAAGGGCAAGGAGGACGAGCGCATCCTGGTCTTCGATCTCGGCGGCGGCACCTTCGACGTCTCCCTGCTGGAGATCGGCAAGGACGACGACGGCTTCTCCACCATCCAGGTGCAGGCCACCAACGGCGACAACCACCTGGGCGGCGACGATTGGGACCAGAAGATCATCGACTGGCTCGTCGGCGAAGTCAAGAACAAGTACGGCGTCGACCTGGCCAAGGACAAGATCGCCCTGCAGCGTCTGAAGGAAGCCGCCGAGCAGGCCAAGAAGGAGCTCTCCTCCTCGACCTCAACCTCCATCTCCATGCAGTATCTGGCCATGACCCCCGACGGCACTCCGGTGCACCTCGACGAGCAGCTCTCCCGCGCCCGCTTCGAGGAGATGACCTCCGACCTGCTGGGCCGCTGCCGCACGCCGTTCAACAACGTGCTGCGCGACGCCGGCATCTCCGTGGGCGATATCGACCACGTGGTGCTGGTCGGCGGCTCCACCCGTATGCCCGCCGTCAAGGAGCTCGTCAAGGAGCTCACCGGCGGCAAGGAGCCGAACCAGTCCGTGAACCCGGATGAGGTCGTGGCCGTGGGCGCCGCCGTGCAGTCCGGCGTCATCAAGGGCGACCGCAAGGATGTGCTGCTGATCGACGTGACCCCGCTGTCGCTGGGCATCGAGACCAAGGGCGGCATCATGACCAAGCTCATCGACCGCAACACCGCCATCCCGACCAAGCGCAGCGAGGTGTTCTCCACCGCCGAGGACAACCAGCCCTCCGTGCTTATCCAGGTCTATCAGGGCGAGCGCGAGTTCGCGCGCGACAACAAGCCGCTGGGCACCTTCGAGCTGACCGGCATCGCTCCGGCTCCGCGTGGCGTGCCGCAGATCGAGGTCACCTTCGATATCGACGCCAACGGCATCGTGCACGTCTCCGCCAAGGACAAGGGCACCGGCAAGGAGCAGTCCATGACCATCACCGGCGGTTCCGGCCTGCCGAAGGACGAGATCGACCGCATGGTCAAGGAAGCCGAGGCGCACGAAGCCGAGGACAAGAAGCGCAAGGAGGAGGCCGAAACCCGCAACCAGGCCGAGGCGTTCGCCTACTCCACCGAAAAGCTCGTCAACGACAACAAGGACAAGCTTTCCGATGACGTGGTCAAGGAAGTGACCGAGAAGGTCGAAGCTCTGAAGGAATCCCTGAAGGGCGAGGACATCGAGGCCGTCAAGACCGCCCAGACCTCCCTGATGGAATCCGCCCAGAAGATCGGCCAGGCCCTCTACGCCCAGCAGGGTGCCGAAGGTGCGACCGCCGATGGCGCCGCCGGTGCCGCGGGTGCCGGCTCCGACGACGACACCGTCGAAGCCGAGGTCGTGGACGACGAGGACAACAAGTGATGTCTGAGTTCAACAAGGACGACTATCTGAACGATCTGCCGGACGCCGATCAGGCCGCCGATCAGGCCGCCGACCAGCCCGCCGACCAGCCCGCCGACAACGCGGACCAGGCGGCCGGTCCGGCTCCGGCGGACGCCGCCGAGGCTCCCGCTGAGGGCGCGGAGAACGAAGCGGCGGACACGAAGGCCGGCGACGGAGAATCCGCCGACGATACCCTGACCCCGCTGGGCAAAGCCAAGCAGGAGGCCGCGGAATACTTGGAGGCCTTGCAGCGCGAGCGCGCGGAGTTCATCAACTTCCGCAACCGCGCGCAGAAGGAGCAGGAGCGTTTCCGCCAGCACGGCATCATCGACGTGCTCACCGCCCTGCTGCCTGCACTCGACGATATCGACCGCATCCGCGAGCACGGCGAGATGGACGACTCCTTCAAGGCCGTCGCCGCCAAGTTCGACAAAGCCTTCGAGAAGTTCGGCGTGGAGAAGTTCGGCGAAAAAGGCGAGGACTTCGACCCGACCAAGCATGACGCGATCCTGCACAAGCCGGACGCGCAGGCCGAGAAGGAGACCGTCGACACCGTGGTGGAGGCCGGCTACCGCATCGGCGACCGTGTGATCCGCGCCGCCCGCGTCGTCGTCGCCTCACCCCAGAACTGATTGTGCTCGTCATCCGAGCGAGGCATCCTGTCATTCCGAGCGGAGTCGAGGAATCTCTCGAGATTCTTGCGCCTCCGCTCAGGATGACAGGACTGGAAAACAATGACTTATAACGAAAGGAGGCAGTGATGGCTGAGAATGAATGGTTGACCAAGGATTTCTACAAGGTCCTCGGTGTCTCCAAGGACGCCTCGGAATCCGACATCACCAAGGCCTACCGCAAGCTGGCCCGTCAATACCATCCCGACCTCAACAAAACCAAGGAAGCCGAGGAGAAATTCAAAGACATCTCCGAAGCCTACGACGTGTTGAGCAATAAGGACCAACGTCAGAAGTACGACGCCATCCGCCAGTTCGGCATGGGCGGCGCGCGTTTCGCCGGCGGCGGTGCGGGCGGATTCGATGGCGCCGGCTTCTCCGACATCTTCGGATCGATGTTCGGCGGCGGCATGGGCGGCAACGGTTCGCGCGTCCGCTTCCAGACGCAGGGCGGCGGACAGCCGAACCTCAACGACATCTTCTCGATGTTCGGAGGCGCGGCCGGAGCCGGTCAAGGCGGCTCCCCGTACGGCGCGGGCGCGCAGTACGGCTACGAGCAGACGCCGCGGCCCGAGGATGGCGAGGACCGCAACTCGCAGATCAGCCTGACTTTCCGCCAGGCGGTGAAGGGCGCGACCGTCAGCCTGTCCGTCGATGGCAAGAAGTTCAAGGCGCATGTGCCCGCAGGCGTCAAGGACGGCCAGAAGATCAAACTCTCCGGCAAGGGCAAGCCCGGCCGCAATGGCGGCAAAACCGGCGATCTGTATCTGAATGTGTCCGTCAAAGCCGATCCGCGGTTCTCGATGCGCGGCGACGACATCGTCATGGTCTTGCCCGTCACCGTGGGCGAGGCGGTGGCCGGAGCGAAAATCGAGGTTTCGGACATCGACGGCAATCCCGTCACCTTCAAAGTGCCCGCCGGCTCGTCCAGCGGCAGCGAAGTGACGATCCCGGGCAAAGGCGTGCGGTCCGGCAACCGGTCCGGCGATCTGATCGGCCGTGTCGAGATCCATGTTCCGGCCAAACCGGGCTTGGGCCTCAAACGCGCGGCTAAGGAATTCGACAAGGAATCCGGCGACTTCGCCGACACCCTGGGTCGATAACGACACCACACCATGCGGGCGGTTCCCTCGCCGAGGGGCCGCCCGCATAACAACACCAGCAAGGAGGGTCGAAGATGGCGCGACCGATACAACAGATGCGTCAGCTGTACGCGATGTGCGCGACGGCCCTCGTCATGGGCCGTGCCGATTTGGACGGTGCCGACGAGGTCGGTTTCGACGTCTCCCTGCCCATCTTCTCCGTCGGGCAGGCCGCCGAACTGGCCGGCGTGCATCCCCAAACCCTGCGGCAATACGACCGTGTGGGACTGGTGGTGCCACAGCGCACCGAAGGCGGCGCGCGGCGCTACTGCCTGCGCGACATCGCCCGCTTGGCGCAAGCCCAGAGGCTCAGCCAGGATGAAGGCATCAACGTGGCCGGCATCACACGCATTCTGGAACTTCAGGAGGAGAACCGCCAACTGCGTCGGCAGAACCGCAGACTGCAGGCCGCTGGCGAGGACAGCGTATTCGCCGCGGGCCGTGACGGCGACATCGTCGAAGTGCAGCGGTCCAACAGCGCCCGCATGTGGCGTCGGGCGATACGGCAGGATGCGCGGGCGCTTCCTTCCCGCCACGAGCCGTATGAGGAGAACGACGTGGACGACTCCAAATCCGTGGTCATTTGGGGCTGGCGCTGATATCTTTTCGCTCTGACACGGGCCGGAATTCCCGAAAAACTCCGTGTTTATGCCATAAGGGATAAAGCGAATCCTTCAAGCCAGACATTGCGGCGATCATAACCAGCCCCTGATATCGTGATGATTGCTCGAAACTGTCCGCCCCGTTGACGTCCCGGGGGGGGGGGGGTATTCTTTTTCTGACCTGTGCGAACGGTTCATCTGAATGATAAGGGGCGGTGATGGCGCGACAGTTGTTTTCCTCGCGCACGCGAAAAGCATTGGAATCATTGGATGCTGTTGTGTCCGTCAGTGCGGCCCGCATCACCTATTCGGAGGACTTCCGCAAGGAATGCATGCGGCGTTACGCCCAAGGGGAATCTCCCGCCGCGATTTTCCGCGAGGCCGGGTTGGATCCCAAAATTATTGGATACAAGCGCATCGAGCGTTGCATTGCCCGCTGGCGCGACAAACAAGCGCAATAGACGACATCCTCCTCACCTGTCTTACGTGTTTGGTGAGATGGAGCGGTACGTGTTGGCATATGCGTTGCGCGGAGGAAAACCATGCTGTTGAAAGCCGTGTTCTGGGATCTGGACGGCACTCTTATCGACTCCGAACCTTATTGGCATCAGGGTGAGATCGTGATCGCCCACGCCAACGGCGGCGAATGGGACGAGAACGACGGATGGGAAGGCTCGGGCACGCCCGTGCCTGATGTTGCCCGACGGATGATCGCCAAAGGCTGCGCGCTCACCGTCGAGCAGATCGACAAGCAGCTTAAGGACTACGTGTACCATGCGGAGGTCGAGCGTCTGCCGTGGATCGACGGCGTGCAGGAGGTGCTGCGCTCGCTGAAGGATGCCGGCGTGCCCTCGATGCTGGTCACCACCTCTCCCCGCCGCATGGCCGAGAATATCATGGCCCAGACCGGCGGATTGTTCGAAGGCTATGTATGTGGCGACGATCCCGTGGCCCACAAGCCCGATCCCGCGCCGTATCTGACGGCGGCCGCCCGCTTGGGCATCGCGCCGGAGGATATGCCGTATTGCGTGGTGGTGGAGGATTCCATGACCGGCATCAGGGCGGGGGCGGCCTCCGGGGCGACTACGATCGCCCAGACCGGCTGGATTCGCAACGATACCTCGATGGGTCCGCAGTTCGCCTCGATCGCTTCGTATGTGGGGATCGACGCCACCGCGTTGGATGCGTTCGTGCGTCAGCGTGTCGCCTGAGACTCCAACGAAAATCTAACGTTGTACTAATGGTGCTTGCGTGCTGTTCGCAAGAGGTGTACTCTCTGAGTGTCACCACAAGTACAAGGTTGTACTAACAACTGAACGCCTTGGTGCGGCAAGCCGAATATGGGCATGCCGCACCGCTTTCCGTTGAAGAACAACGTTGTACGGAACGAAGATTATCGCTGAAAGGACGCAGATGGCACAACAGAACGAGGCGACCCAGGCCCGCCTGGTCGTGGACAATGAATTCGAAGTGGCTCCGGTCAACGACCGACTGTTCGGCTCCTTCGTGGAGCATCTGGGCCGCTGCGTGTACGGCGGCATCTACGAACCAGGCCATCCGACCGCGGACGAGGACGGATTCCGCCAAGACGTGATCGATCTGGTCAAGGAGCTGGGCGCCACCGCCATCCGTTACCCCGGCGGCAACTTCGTCTCCGGCTATCGTTGGGAAGACGGCGTCGGCCCCAAGGAGAGCCGTCCCCGCCGCCTCGATCTGGCCTGGCACTCCACCGAAACCAACGAATTCGGCCTGCACGAGATGGCCAAGTGGCTGGATAAGGCCGGCGGCAACGAACTGATGGAGGCCGTGAACCTCGGCACCCGCGGCCTTGAGGAGGCCCTCGACCTGCTGGAATACGCCAACATCCCCTCCGGCACCAAGCTTTCCGACGAGCGCCGCGCGAACGGCGCCGAAGAACCGTTCGGCATCAAGATGTGGTGCCTGGGCAACGAGATGGACGGCGACTGGCAGACCGGTCATAAAACCGCCGAAGAGTACGGCACGCTGGCCGCCTCCGTCGCGCGCGGCATGCGCTCCCTCGATCCGGACGTGGAGCTGGTGGTGTGCGGATCGTCGTCCCACGGGATGGACACCTTCGGCACGTGGGAGGAGACCGTGCTGCAGAAGACCTACGAGCTGGTCGACTTCATCTCCTGCCACGCCTACTATCATCCCGAACTGCAAGAGGACGGCTCGCGCGATATGGTGAGCTTCATGGCCTCGGGCGAGGATATGGACGGCTTCATCAACGACGTCGCCGCCGCGATCGACGCCACCAAGGCGCGTCTGAAAAGCAAGCATGAGGTGTTCATCTCCTTCGACGAATGGAATGTGTGGTACCTCAACGAGGAGCCGAGCAAGAACCCCGAAGGCATCGGCAACTGGCCGGTGGCCCCGCGTCTGCTGGAGGACGTGTACACGGCGGCCGACGCGGTGGTGTTCGGCGATCTGCTGATCACGCTGCTCAAAAACGCCGACCGCGTGCACGCCGCCAGCCTGGCGCAGCTGGTCAACGTGATCGCGCCGATCATGACCGAGCCGGGCGGTCCGGCTTGGCGTCAGACCACGTTCTACCCGTTCTCCCTGACCGCGCAGCTTGCCAAAGGCGGCACCGTGCTCGAGCCCAAGCTCGCCTCCGGCACATTCGACACCCCGCGCTACGGCGAGGTTCCGGCCGTCAACTCGGTGGCCGTGCGCGGCGCGGACGGTTCGGTGAACGTGTTCGTGGTGAACCGCTCGCTCGAGGCGCCGGCCGAATTCGAGGTCAAACTCCCCGAAGGATTCGAAAGCGCCGAAATCGAAGCCCAGACCCTGCATGAGGACGACATTCTGGCCTGCAACACGTTGGACGACCGGAACCGCGTGACCCTGCACGCCAACGACACCATCGCGTTCGATGCCGCATCCGGCACCGTGCGCGTAACCCTGCCCCCGGTCTCCTGGACCGCGGTGCGTGTGAAGTGAGCCGTATGAGCGGCGCTGATCCTAGGGGCTTGTAGGTTCTTGTAGGGTTCCGCAGTATTGTGTGGGCCGGTCTCGATATGACGGCCGGCCCATTTCCGCTGCATACAGCGGTGCTTCTTGTGAGACCGTTCCCATGAAGGCGTGCGACAATGGATAGCGGTTTATCGACGGATGGTGTCGCGAACAAGGAGGTTGGGCATGAATGAGCGCGTGACGATTAAGGATGTGGCCCGCGAGGCCGGTGTCTCCATCAAAACGGTGTCCAACGTGCTCAACAACACCGGCAGCATGCGTCCGGAAACCCGGCAGCGCGTGGAAGAGACCATACACAGGCTCGGATACACCGTCAACATCTCCGCGCGGGCGATGCGCGGCGGCGGCACACGTCTGATCGGATTGGGCATCTTCGATTTCTCCCAGCCGTTCGCGCCCTACCTTGCCGACATCGTGATCGACTACGCGCGCGAGCGGCAGTACGGCGTGATCATCAACACCTATGGCCAGGGCGGCGGAGGATTGCCCTCCATCATCGAAGACACGTACCGTCTGGGAGCTGACGGTTGGCTGTTCTTCACCGAACGCCCGCTATTGAACGAAGGGGCGGTGCTGGAACAGCCGTACCCGGTGGTGGCCATGGGCGATTACCGAACGCACGGCAAAGCGGACCTCGTCACCATGCCCAACACCGAGGCGGTCCGCCACGCCGTTAGGCGTCTGGTTGCCGGCGGATGCAAGCGGATCGCGATGCTCGGAGCGCCGACGGGATGGACCCGCGATGCCGTGATGTCGGCCGACGAAGGCACCCAGGCGTTGCGTACGCAAGGATTCGTGGAAGGGCTGCTCTCCTGCGGGGTGGACGTGGATTGGCGGATGATCATACCGGTGATGGAATGGAACCTGTCCGGCGGCGTGCGGGCCGCGTCGGAACTGCTGGATTCCGACTTGAATCCCGATGCCATCATCTGTCTGAACGACGCCATGGCGTTGGGCGCGATGCATGAGCTGCAGCGGCGCGGCGTCCGCGTGCCCGACGATATGCAGATCATCGGCTTCGACAACGTGCCTGAAGCGCGGTACGCCGTGCCCGCGCTCACCAGCGTCAATCCTCATGTCGAAGAGTATGCGAAGAAGGCGGTCGATATGCTGATCGAGCGGATCGAAGGGTATCGCGGTCCCGCTCGCAACTTCGTCACGGATTTCAGCATCGAGGAGCGCGCCTCCACCCGGCTGTGATGTGACGGCGACTTCTCAAGGCTTGCGCTCTAAGCACCGTCGTTGAAGCTTTTCGTCAAGGGCTGCCCAAGAGAATTTGCTGCTTGGGGGCGGGCGTGACTTGCTGCCACTGCGGAGTCATTCGGATCTGATGGTTTGCTTGGGCGCTTTGACGTTGTAATTGTGCAGGTTTGCATGGGTTTGTCGGCTTAGTGCTGGCTGCTGGTAGGGTTGGGGAGGTTTGGAAATACGACCTGTACCTTAGAGGATTAAGTAATCTCATGGGATTTGTGAATTTTATCGTTGAACTGCTGAAGGATCCGCGTGCCGCCATCGCCGGCTGGATCGCCATGGGTGTGGCGCCCACGCTCGGTTTCATCTTCCTGATCATCTTCATTGAAACGGGTGTGGTGTTCTTCCCGTTCCTGCCCGGCGACTCCCTGCTGTTCGCCGCGGGCGTGTTCGCCGCGCCGGATGAGACCGGCAAGGCCGCGCTGCCGCTGATGGCGTTGCTGCCGGTGGTGTGGCTCGCGCCGATCATCGGAGACCAGTGCAACTATTTCATCGGCCACTTCTTCGGACGCCGCATCATCCAGTCCGGCAAAGTCAAGGCCATGACCCCCGAACGCATCGCCAAAACCGAAGGCATGATCGAAAAGTGGGGCCCTCTTGCGGTGTTCCTGGGACGCTTCTTCCCGTTCATCCGCACGTTCATGCCGTTCATCTCCGGCATCTCCGGCATGCGCTGGAGCCGTTTCACGCCGTTCTCCGTGCTGGGCGGCATCGTGTGGTCCACACTGTTCACACTGCTCGGCTACTTCTTCGGCGGCATCCCCGCCGTGCAGGAACACTTCGAACTGGTGATCATCCTGATTCTGGCAGTGTCTCTGCTGCCTACGTTCATCGGTCTGTTCAAGGCCAAGTTCGGCAAGAAGAAGCCGGCTGCTGCCGCTGCCGCGACCGGCGAAGCTGGCGAGTCCGGCGCTGCCGGCGAGGGAGCTTCCGCCGAATAATTTCGGCTTTGTTGGCCAAACGCAATTCGACGTGGCATTCTGTGCGCGACACGGAAGCCGCGTCGAATTGCGTTTGGGCAGAGGTCGTATTAAAGTAACGTGAGTTGCCTTGCGGAGCAAAGCAACAACCCAAGGGGCTGTAGCTCAGTTGGTAGAGCGCTTCGTTCGCATCGAAGAGGTCGTGGTTTCGATTACCATCAGCTCCACGAAGGACCCTCCGGAATTCCACCTCCGGAGGGTTTTTCATTATTTTCAGCCGCTTATCCGCCGCATCGCTGCAGTCCGCAGTTGCGTCGAATGCCGATCGGCGGTGATTATAGGTACACGGTTAGGTACACACCAATAATGAGCGTTATCTTTCCATTTGCGCAAGCGGAAGACAAGGCAGTCGCGTGGCGCTGCTCTTATGGGAGCATGTCGGGACGCGGCTATCTGCGTTACCGGTAGTGGATTCTGGGGTTTGCGGAGGTCTATCTGCGTTACGGGTAGTGCCTGTATGCGTGTATGTCGAGTATGTTTGGCGGAATTTCAAGGCCTGTATATGGTCGTAGTACTGAACCGGCACTACCGGTAACGCAGATTGACATCTGCAGGTAGCCAAATCCACTACCGGTAACGCAAATACGGCTGTGGCGTCCTGCTTGCTTATGGTGTTCGGCTGATGCCAAAGGTCTCTTGATAGGCGTGGGCGGCATCAGCGGTCGACTTGCTGCATAGCGGAACACGTGATGCCTGTGTAATCAGGATGACGGGCCGATTGCCGCAACAGTGACCGAGTCGTTTAATGATTCGCGTAGCGTTCCTGTCTTATAGCTAATTTCGCGACTGTCAAATACCCGTCAAATACCCGTCAAATAAATTTTCGTTGAAATTCCACGGTTTTGGCGATCTTAGGCATTATTCGTCGGTTTACTCGTCAAATAAACTGTCGAAAGATTGGGGCGGCTTTTCTATGGCGGTTCGGTGCGGTCGACCGGATTGCGGGGAGTTGTGATTTGCATCTGATGGTACCGTCTGTATCTGTGAATGATTTAACGCCGACAGAGCGTATTGCAGCTTTTCTTTCGTCGGGAGTCAGTCACAAGACTTCGTAAATCGCTAAGGCAATCGAAATCTAGGAACAAAGAACCTGCGCGCTGCTCCGCTATTTTCCGAATTCGAGCACTACTCCTTCTTAGGGCATTCATATCTAACCTAGATGTGAGTTATCTCGACAATCAGGATAAGTTGCTTGGCCTGGTGAGAAGTGGTGAACTGAGCAAATTAAGTGTATGCTTGTGGACGCTGGAGAACTTGTTGGCGGAAAGGGGGAGAAAATGTCTGCGCCGGTGACCGCTCCTTCCGAAATGGAGATTAGTCTGCGCGTGACTCCCCAGGACGCCTTCGATTTGCTGAAGCAGCAGATCGACCCTATGACAGGGTTCGATGAGGATACTCGACCTGTGTGGGTAGATGATTCGGCATATCTGAAGACGCTGTTGGAGAGCTGATGCGCCCCACGGTATGTGTCATTTTCGATTGCAACATATACATTGATGTGGCTTTGGCTCTTGGAACCGGTGCCAAGCAAACTGATTTACGCACGTTTGAGGCCGCGAGCAGGCCTTTGCAGGCGGAAATCGACTCGTTCCGTGCTGTTATTAGCGGACAGTTTGGCCCCTATGGTCTTATGTTAGGTAGCTCGTCCCATATTCGGGAGATCGTAAAACATCAACTTTCAAAGCAGCATGGGTGGCCGGAGCGGAAAACTGATCTTTTCCTTAGCGAGTTTCATGATGAGTTGGTCGACATTGTTCTAACAGGATTTGTCGGGGAGGAACACGTACCGCCGCTGGACCATGAGGACGGCGTCGTGTTCGGTACCTGCCATGAGATCAGCAATAGGGAAGGAATCATGCAAACGATTCTTGTGACGCGAGATCGTCAATTCATTGAATCGATGAGTTCCATCCCCTCTCATACCACTGTTCTACATCCGCTGGGATTCATGAAGATGTGTGAAGCGGCTCGTCGATTCGTCCGACCCATATGAGTTATCAAATGTGTCCGCAGGGCCTATCAGGAGCGTGACCGACTACCCCGTGACCAAGCGCGATCCTTCCCAGTCGACTTGCCAATAACGTGTGCACTCCATGTGCGGCGTGGAGAACGATGCGGCCGGTGGGAATGAACAATACTTTTGCGGTTCGAGAGTAACGGCGGTTTTAGATTTATATCGGATTCTGTTGGCCAACCGTAATGAAGTCGGGCTAAGCTCGGAGGAGTTGGTTGACGATAAGGGGAATGTATGCCGGAATTTGATTTTCAGCGCAAGCAGGCGGAGGCGCAAGCCTCGGCTCAAGCGAGAGATGCTCAGGCTGGTGGAGCACAGGATGGATCTCAGGCCGGAATGCAGTCAGACGTTCAAT
Source organism: Bifidobacterium eulemuris (assembly GCF_014898155.1). Classification (NCBI taxonomy): domain Bacteria; kingdom Bacillati; phylum Actinomycetota; class Actinomycetes; order Bifidobacteriales; family Bifidobacteriaceae; genus Bifidobacterium; species Bifidobacterium eulemuris. The sequence continues at coordinate 1,916,714 of NZ_CP062938.1, forward strand.
CCGCGACGCAGGTTTTCCAGCAGACGCCAATGCGGGATGTTACAAGTCATGCGCCGATTCCGGATGAATATGTCACCGCGACCATGCCAATGAATCCGGCTTCGTCGCCGGCTTCGTCGCCGGCGAGTCCGCCGAGTTTCAGCCCGGCGACTGGCGTTCACGCCGCCAGCCAGCCGTATGCGCACGCGGGTCAGAATGGTAGCGCCCTGCAATGGAACGAAGTGATTGGCGAGACGCGGACGATGCCGGCCGCACAGTCGTTCCAGCAGCCTCAACAGCCTGGCGGTAGCCCGTCTGCCCCGCGTAGCAAGAAAGGCAATCCGGTGACACGTTGGATCACAGGCCCCAGCAAACATGGATTCCTAAGTTTCTGGCTGTGGGTGTTGACCCTGCCATGCGTGGGCATTATGGCATTGCGTATGCTGCCGGAATCCGATCAGGATGGTCGCGCCCTACCGGAGATCATCGCGTTCGTGCCTATATTCGGCATTCTTTCCGCCGCGATTCTTGTGCTGGCCGTGCTGTGGCGCCGGTGGCTGCTCGCCGCCGTGTCACTGGTGTGCGTGGTGATTCAAATCAGTTGGCATATCGGGTTCTTTGTGCCGTCCGCCTCCATTTCGGATTCCGCCCGGCAGGCCGTGCAGACCGCAGCCAGTGTGGACGATAACGTGGCCCGCATCATGACCCTCAACACCAAGGAGGGGCAGGCAAACGCCGCCAGCATTGTCGCCACGGTGCGTGAGCAGCATGTGGAGGTGCTGGCTTTGCAGGAGGTGCATCAGAGCCTGTTGGAGGAGTTGCAGACGGCGGGGATCTATGATGTGCTGCCGTATATGGTCACGTCGGTCTCCACGGATTCCGACAACGGCGGCATGAACGTGCTGTTCACGATGGCTCCGATGAGCAATATCTCGCAAAGTCTGCTGCCGATCGAAACCTCCCAAATGCCCGCGTGCACCATCACCATCGGCTCCACGCAGGTGCGTTTCGTCTCCGCCCATCCGAATTCGCCCACACGCGGTCTGCAAGGCCTGTGGAGCGAAGGTCTGAGCACCATCGGCAGTCTAAAGGATTACGACTGGACCTACGTGATTATGGGCGATTTCAACTCCACCTGGGACCATCCGCGCTTCCGCAGCTTGCTTGGCGACCGTTTTGTGGATGCCGGCGAGCAGTCGGGGGAGGGCTTCCACTTCACCTATCCCAGTAATTCCAAGATTCCTTCAGTGATTGAGATCGACCACATCATTCATGACAAGGGCGTGACGGTGGCCGATCTCGATACGGTCGAAATCGCCGGCACCGATCATAAGGCGCTGCTGGGCACGCTGGAGACGGATAGCTAAAGCGCTCGCCCCTGCGGACGCGTCCAAATCAGCACCGCTCAGTACCGGTATTCGATGCCGGGATCGTCACTGCAGGTCGGCGTTTGGTCGATTTGCAGCGGATCCGCCCCGGCTTGCGTGGTCACATCCCATTCCAAAGTGATGGTGGTCTCCACTGGGATATCGAGCTGCCCCAGATACACCGTGCGGTCGTAGGCATCGACTTGCGTGAACTGGGCACCATTGGAGGCCGTGATATTCGATACGGTGCCGCCCGTGGGCGCGAAGATCATAGTGCGGTTGCCTGCGGTGCCGTCGGGTGTGAGATGGTTGATATACCACGGAACGGTGGCGTTGAGCGCTGCGGTCATGGTGTTGGTGAGTGTGGTGGTTACATGGTAGGTGGCGCTGCCGTCGGCGTTGGTACCGGTCTGCTCGACCACCGTGTGACGATCCACGTAGTAGTCCAGTTTCGACGCGTACATTTCGTTGAGGTAGAGACCGACAGTCGAATCGGATTCGCTGTTGTTGATCTCTCCGGTCATGCCGGCATCGCGCAACGTCTCAACATCCTCATCGTGGAAGGACCAGAAGTAGAAGTGTCGCTGTCCAGCCATGTTCATCAGGGCTTTGGCCAGATTCATCATCTTGGTGGAGTCCATGTTGGTGAACATGTTCGCTATCACCTGCGAGGCGGTTTCGGAGAAGTAGGTGTCCTGCTCTTCCACGGAGACTTCCAGATACACGCCATTGAGCAGGAAATCCGCAGTGTTGGTACCGTCGAGCACGCGGCCATCCGACAAAGTCACGGAACCGGTCGCGCCGATCATGGCCTGCAATGCGACCGGGTCGAGCGACATCACGCCGTCGGAAGTTCCGCCGAAGGACTGCTGCTCCCAGAATTCGCTTGCCATGCGGGCCACCTGCGGAAAATCAGGCGAGGATGTGATGTTGTGGATCGCGGTGCCGAAGTACATGTCGGAATACAGCGTGCTTTCGCCTTCTCCGATCTGGTCGGTGGCGTTGCCGCTGAACTGGGTGTTTGAATGGAACTCACCCACGGAGATTTTGCCGTTGTCGGCGCTGAATGAGCCTACCGAGCCAACCATGCCGCCCGCGCCACGGATCTCGGAATTGGTTTGAGCCAGCAGCACATAATTACGTGCGCCATCCGTGCCAAGGAAGCTGGGCAGCATGTTCACGATGCCGGTGAGCTGGTTCACCGTATCGGCGACTGCGGTGAGCTGTGTTTTTCCCTTGGACAGGGCATCCTGTACCAAACCGATTTTCGCGTCGGGTAGGTCGTTGATGGTTTGCGCCTGCGCGGCCAGGGAATCGTTGGCCACGGTGAGCTGGTCCGCCGCGGTGATGATCGGTTCCATATTCAGGCCGCCATCACCGTCGGAAAGCGAAGATCCGGTCAGGGTGTTCACTGCCTGCTGCAGCTGAGGCAACGTAGTCTGTGCGAAATCATCTAATGTGTTGACGGCGGAACGCACCGAGGAGATATCCGACCCCACCACCGGAATCCATTCGGCCGCTGTCCACAATGGACCGGAGACATCCTGCTTAGCGGCGGCCGCCTCGGTTTGGATGGACTCCACCGAGGAACCGATATTGGTGAGCGCGTCGGTCATATCTCCGCTGTTGAGCGACTGCGCGGTGGCGATCACATTGTTGAGATGGTTTTTCGCGCTCATGGCCGACCTGAACATCATGAACCCGCAGCATCCGCCCACAACAATCACGAGCAGCAAGAACGCCAATACTATGCGGCGCGTGGTGTGCTTCTTTCGAGGCAATGCACGGGCATGAGCGATACGCTTGGTACGCATACGGGCCATCAAAATCTCCTGTGGTCGGTGTTAGTACGCTCCATCTCCGCGCAAGACTACACCCACAGTCTTAATGAGAATGGCGATATCCGTCATCAGAGACCAGTTCTCCACGTAGTTCACATCGAGGAACTCCGCATCCTGCTGGGAGAGGTTGTTGCGGCCGGAGATCTGCCAAGGTCCGGTGATGCCGGGGCGTACCAGCAGACGAGTGGAATATAGCGACGAATACTGGTCCACCTCATATTGCCGCTGCGGTCGAGGTCCCACCAGCGACATGTCGCCGCGCAGCACATTGATGAACTGCGGAATCTCATCGATGGAGGTTTTGCGGATGAACTTGCCCACCTTGGTGATGCGGGGGTCGTCTTTGACTTTGAACGTGGCACCAAGTTCCACACCCGCGGCGGCGGCCACTTCGGCGTCGTGCTTGTCCGCGTCGATGCGCATGGAGCGCATTTTCAGCACATTGAACGGCTCTCCGTAGATACCGATGCGTTCCTGCTTGTAGAACACAGGGCCGCCATCCTCGAGTTTGATGGCGATGGCGGTCGCCAGCATGAAGATGGAGCCCGGAATAAGCGCCACCAGGGAGCCTACGATATCGATCGCTCGTTTCATGAACCGTGGGGGCAGGGAATACTGCGGCAACGAGGCGGACATGATCGGCAGCGCCGTATTGTTGCGTATGTGGATGCGACCACCGCCGATATCCGCCACGGCAGTGGTGACTGCGAGCTCCATGCACAAGGATTCCACCGCCAGCGAGAGCGTGCGCAATGTTTCGGAATCGCGGGTGAACACGTCGGTGATCAGTACGGTCTGCGCGCCGAGACGCTTCGCGGTTTGAGGTAACCGTGAGTTCAACGGCAGCACGCGCAGGGACTTTTCGAAATCATTACGGGGCGTGAACGGCACGGAAACCAGATACTGGGTGGCATCCGGATCACTTTCCTCCGAGGTTTGCGCCACGGAACAGACCGCGATAGGCGCGTATCCTATGGCCAGACCCATCGGTGTGGTGAGTTTGTCGATGGTTTCGTGGATGCCCTTCGGAGAACCGACGATCACCGTGGGATAGTTGAACTCGCCTTTGCGTCGGTTGCTGTGCAAGGCGCGACGCATCAGCCACCGCTCGATGAGAGTGAGCACTCCGCTGGCAAGCGAGGCGACACAGACAAGCCAACGTGGGAAGCCTAGATCGAAGAAGTATGCGATGGAGCATAAGGCCACGAGTTCGATAAGCATGGCGGAAGCGACTTTGGCATACAGTGCGTAGCCCTCGCCCATGGTGTGGCGACGGTAGCTGGATGTGCACGCCAGGGCAAGAATCCATGTTCCACAGAAAATTGCCAGAGTGGTGATGATTCCACCTGGAATCAGCTGGTTCACCGTGCTGAGCACATCCGGGCGAACCACAAACATGAAAGCGCATGAAATGAGCATCATCAACGCGTCAAGCACGACCAGCGTGGCGTTGTACAGGTATCGCCACCGAGGCAGTGAGAACAGTGGGTTGAACGCCGGGCGTTTGCTGCCTTCGTGGGAGTCTGCGCGGTATATTCCTTCGAAGAAGGTTGGGCGGGCTGCAGGTGGAGGCGTGGGCGGTGTTCCATTGGCGCTGCCCGAAAGTTTGCGCACCGTATGCATGGATCTGCTGGTTCGCGCCGCCGCAGCTTGAGCCGGGATTTCGCGAGTCCTTTCCGATGCCGAGTCAGCTTTCTGTGGTTGCGTGTCCACGGTCTGCATGCTCTACTCTCCAAACTTCTTCTCGATGCGCCGGTCTACGCTTAAACTGCAAACGTTCCCGAAATGCAATGCTCATTCTGCTAGGAAAGTCTACTAGGCACACCCCCTATCTCGCCAGCATGCATCAAAATGAAACCCTGTCATGGCAAAACTCACACATTTGGCTTGTTCTGTTTAAGACGCGGGATGGCGCGTTGATTACATACAAAGCAGGTATCCTACGATAACGCCCGGTTTCCTGCGTGTCTTCTGATTCGGCCTTGACGAAAGAGGACGCGTCTGTCTCAGGTGCGATTTTCAGTCGCCAGACAGTAAAACTGCGATCGGAAAGAGGCGAGAACCAGGTCTAAGGAAACGTCACCACCTCGTCCCTGCCTAAAGAACATTGAACATAAACAGCCTGAGCGGAGAACATATGAGGCGGTGCTACGAATGGGTAGTGTACATGAAGGGCCGGGACTCCGACCCCGAGTCGTTCGTCACGCCGGAATGCTGGCGGACGAAGCGGAAGGAGGAGGACGGGCCTGCTCTCGGGGCCGAGACCGCAGTGCAACTGCCTACGGCCGGCGTCGACGCCTACGAAGGTGGGTTTGGCCTCAGAAAAGGCTGGAGCGGGCGATCGTGGCACGACACCAACACGCCAAATTAGACCCACATTTTGTCACTTAACCCGATGGATTCAAAACATTTGATAACGTGTCCCGCGGTCGGTTCGATACATCCGAAGTGAGTAAGTATGGTGGTAGTGCGCAAGATCTCGGGCGCCACCGCGCGGGACTCCTGGGGGCTATCTATTATTCCGTTAGCGCTTGGATTATGTGACATCAGTTGCTGTCATCCTATAAGATGACAGTCTAGAAACACTGCTGCAGAAGGGATGCGTCATGGGGCATGAGCCAGTGAGGCGTTGGGACAATCTTGATTTACTTAAAGCTATTGCGATTTTCTTTGTTATTATCTATCACGTTGGTGGTCCATATCAGGGCGGGGAATGGCTAAAGCTAGATGGTGATAACCCTGCTGCTATCGCTAATTTCGGTGTTATAGGTGTTTTTTCGCTATGTGTACCGATTTTTTTTATGATCAATGGTGCGCTGCTACTTAATAAACCACTTAACTTAAAAAAACATATTATCAAAATAGTCGTCCTTATCATTCTAACATTTATCTGGAGCTTTATCACTCAAATTATTTTTGTCGCTGTTGGGTATTGGCCTGAAAAAATCACTCTCATTGACTTGGTTAAAAATACCTACAGTCTCCCGCAATCTCTGAATAATCATCTATGGTTCATGGGTGCGCTTGTGATTATCTACATATTTTTCCCGCTGATTAAAAGCTCCTGGGATTATAATCGCAGCTGGTTTCTTTTCTTCTTGTTTTTTTCCATGATTTGTGTGTTCGGAAATTCTTTAATGAATTGTGGGATTGATATCCTTCAATTCATTAAAAATGGCACCATAGGAGATGGTGTCGCCAATCATGATTTTTTAGGCATATTTAATCCTCTGCGTGGTATTAACGGGCATGCATTTGTATATTTCATGCTTGGTGGTATTTTATTTGAACAAAAGGAAACTCTTAACACCTCTCAGTATAGGCAAATCGCCTTAGTCGTGTTCATTGTCAGCATATTGCTGTATTGGAGTTTCAATATGCTTATTGCCGTGAGCGGTCATGCAGAATACGACATCGTATGGCATGGTTATGAGGCTCCATCAACATTGCTAGCCACGGCAGCACTGTTCGTCGCTACTCTTAACATTCACGCGGAGCAGTTCATTCGAGTGCCCTTGCATTTTATTGGTGGTAATACTTTGGGCATCTACTTTGTGCATTGGATCTTGATAGGCGTCGTTCGAGCGTCAGGGATTCATATACAGTCTGTGCTAGGACGTTCAATTTTGCCTTACATAGTATACGCAGCAATCATCTTGGTGGTTTCTTGCATAATATGTTGGATTATAAGTAAGGTGCCGGGAGTGAGAAAGCTTATTCGGCTTTAAAGTAAAGCATTTATCGACTTGAATTGATAAGGGGCTGCGGACGTTTTCTTGGAGACTGGATGCTGTGTTTTGTCAAGTTCGTGTCGGCTGGACGAGGTGGTGACGTTTTCTTGGACTCGTTGAGTCGGAAAGGACGTCGTCGTGAGGTATACGAGGGAGCAGCGGGATCGGGCGGTGTATCTGTACGTCAAGTACGGGTGTTGCGCCGCGGATGTGGTGCGGGAACTGGGGTATCCCAGCAGGGAGGTGTGTTTTGTCAAGTTCGTGTCGGCTGGATATTCATGTTGTTTTCCGCAGGTTGTGCAGCGGGTTTTCCGCGGGATGATCGTTCCGTGGGTCCGCCCGCCGCCTTGGTCTGGTTTGTTGGTTATTTGGTCATGAGGGCGTTGCGGCTGCGGTAGCTTTCGCCCTTGAACCGGATGAGCCGTCCGTGGTGGACGGTGCGGTCGACGACCGCGGCGGCCATGTTCGGGTCCCCGAACACCCTGGCCCATCCGCTGAATTCGATGTTGGTGGTGTAGACGACGCTCCTTGTCTCGTAGGAATCGGATATGACCTGGAAGAGGAGGCGGCTGCCCTCCTCGTCGATGGGGATGTAGCCGAGCTCGTCGATGATCAGGAGGCGGGCCTTGGCGATGGCGGCGAGCTCCTTGTCGAGCCGGTTGTCCTGTTTCGCGCGTCTCAGGCGCATGACCAGGCTTGAGGCGGTGAAGAACCTTACCGGTATCCCGGCCCGGCACGCGGCCCGTCCCAGCGCGATCGCGAGGTGCGTCTTTCCGGTGCCGACGTTGCCGTAGAGCACGAGGTCCTCGGTCCTACCGACGAATTCGAGGGATTCGAGCTGGCTCCGTCCCCAGTCGGCGGGCATGTCTAGGTTGGTCCAGTCGTATCCGTCGAGCTCCTTGTCGGACGGGAAGCCGGCGGTCTTCATCAGACGGGCGCGTTTGGCATGGTCGCGTGATTCGAGTTCGGCCTCGAACCAGCGTTCGATGAAGTCGAGCTGGGCGGGCGTGGCCCCGGCCAGCGTGTTGGCGAGTACGCTGCGGGTGAGCGTGAGCTGTTTGCTCATCTCCATGATGCGCTGGCTCTTGGCGATGGTGTCGGCCCTGCGGCGGCGGGTCTCGGGGATCTGCGGTTCGGGTCTCGTGCTCATGCGTCCTCCTCGCCGGGACGGTTGAACCTGTCGTAGGAGCCCAGGTCGGGCAGGTCGCCGCCGTGGTCGGCGTCGCCGTCCGCGAACCGTCTGGCCAGAATCGCCATGTCGGCCTCGGCGAGGGGCCAGCCGCGGTCGACGAGATGCGAGGCGGCCCGCATCGCCGGTTCGAAGCCCGCGGCCTCGCACGCCCCTGCGATGGCCTTAAGACTGGCCTTGAGGGTCTTGTCGTCGGCTTGGTCGAGCCGTTCCCTCACGTCGTCGGGCACGTCGGGACGGATCGAGCAGTCGCGCCACGCCCCGGGTTTGCGCGCGAGCAGCGGGAACACCGTGGCGGGATCCTGGATCGTGCGTGGTGATCTGCCGTAGACGCGGGAGAGCTCGGCCACCGTGCGCCCGTCCTTGTCCTTGACGGTGACGCTCGTGGCGCGCACAGCGACGTCGACCCTTCTGCCGTGCAGCGCGGGGCCGACCTGGTAGCGGTTGGAGTCGATCTCGACGCAACCGTATTTATCGGCCTTGCGGGTCTCCCACCTCACCGCGTCGAACCGGCACGACGGCAGGGGCCGCAGCGCCTTCAAATCGTCGGAGAACAGGTCATCGACCGGCACGAGCGCGCGGTAGTGGACGGACCTTCCCAGCCCGTCGCATTTGGCGAGCATGAGCCGGGTGAGCTGCTCGTGGGTCTCGGCCGCCATGGGCGGGACCATGAGGTTGCGCCGCAGGAATCCGACCGCGTTCTCCACGCTGCCCTTCTCGTTGCCGGAATACGGATTGCAGAACCGCACGTCGAGCCGGTGGTGACTGACGAACGCCTCGAACACGCGCGACATGGTCACGTTCCCCTTGGAATCCCGGTGGCCCGCGCCGGACGCGTTGTCGATCACGAGCGTGTGCGGGACGCCGCCGATGTGCTCGAAGATCGCCGTCAGGCCCTCGCAGATGCACTCCGCGTTCTCCGCGGGCAGGCTCGCCGCGTACCGTTTGTTCGAATGCGGGAACGTGACGACCAGGCAATGGTCGTCGACCCACTCGCCAGCGATCCTGGCCTTGGCCAGGCCGAAGTCCATCTGCATGCTCCCCGGCGTCCACTCCAGCTCCACGTAGCCGTCGGACGGCTCGCGGTTCGCCGCGCGCCACTCGTCCACGTAGCGCAGCACGGTGGAGTACGAGCCCGTGAACCCGTGCTCGGCCACGAGCCGGTCATGCACGCGCCTGGCGGTGTGGCGCTGCTTGCCGGGCATGAGCCGGTCCGCCTCCAGCCAGCCGTCGACGATCGGCTTGTACTCGTCGAGAATCGACTTCACCCCGCGCCTGGCGGGCGGTTTCGGCGAGCAGTCCTCCATGCCCGCGTACTTCGCGACCGTGCCCCGGTCCACCCCGAGCCTTCTGGCGATCTCCGCGTGCGGCAGGCCCTTCGCGTCGAGCCTCCTGATATCTTGCTGTTGGGACATGGGTATCGTCACTGTCCTTTCCTTCCCCGGGCCGGCGGCAACCGGCCCTGGCTGCTATTTGGTTTGCAACCCGGGAATCTAACAGGCGGAGCGAACCCATGTCTCCTCTCAACATCAGGGATGACTATTCTGCGGAAAAACAGCTGCACATCAAGCGGGAAACACCATGACACTCCTGCCTAAAGAACATTGAACATAAACAGGGAGGCTTTGCTGATGTGGTACCGGGACCGGCTCGAGGAGGAGCGCACCGGCATACCATCGACGCGCGGGGAGCGGTACGCCCGTTACACGGACGAGCAGAAGCGCGCGGCCATGGACCATTACCTCGAGTACGGCAGGCGGCCGGGCCGCGCCATGCGGATGCTGGGCTATCCGAGGAGCAGGGATCTGTTGGTCCGGTGGATCGACGAGCTCGCCCCGGGCGAACGCCTGCTCAGGCGCGGGCCCGTTCCCGAGGAATTGAAGCGCGAGGCGGTGGTCGCCGTGGCGTCCGGACGGTTGAAATCGCGCGAGGCCGCCGAACGGCTGGGCGTGGAGGCGTCGATCGTGAGAAACTGGAAACGGCAGATGCTCGACGAACCCAAGGAGCGTGCGATGGAAAAACCCGTAGGGCGCGGACCTGACCAGGCCGCGCCGACGGCCGGTTCCGGTCCCGACGCCGCGTCGGTGGAGGAGCTGGAGGCGAGGCTGGCCGAGCTGCGAGGGCGGATGGAATCGCTGGCGGGCGACGTGGAGCGGATGCGCGCCGAGCGCGCGGATCTGGACATCGAGATCGCGATCCGCCGGGGCACGCTGGAGCTGTTGGGAAAAGAGCGGGCGCAGACCCGGACAACCTGACCAACCGCGAGAAGGCGATCCTGCTCAAGAAGGTCGCCGGTGAGACCGGAGCGACCGCGAAGAGCCTGTTCGTCCGGATCGGCATCGCCCGCAGCACCTACCACTACCAGATCAACGCCATGAACAAACCCGACAGGGACGCGTGGCTGCTGCCCCTGGTCAAGGAGTCGTTCGAGAACAGCAAGCGCCGATACGGGTACAGGCGCGTCCATCTGGATCTGCAAAGCGCCGGGATACGCGTGTCGGCCAAACGGGTCATGCGCGTGATGGCCGCCAACGGCCTGAGGCCCGTGTCCAGGAGCGCGAAACGCTACAGCTCGTACAAGGGCGAGGCCGGCAAGGCCCCCGACAACCTGGTGAACCGGGACTTCCACGCCGAGGCGCCGAACATGCTGTGGGCCGCGGGACCTGACCGAGTTCTCCATCCCGGCCGGCAAGGCGTACCTCTCCCCGGCGGTCGACCGCTCACGACGGGCTTCCCGTCGCGTGGACTCGGCGACAGCCCCGACGCCGAGCTCGCCAACCGCATGCTCGACGACGCGTGCTCCACCCTCACGGACGGGGAGAGTCCGGTGGTCCACTCGGACCGGGGCTGCCACTACCGGTGGCCGGGCTGGATCGCGATCCGCTGGGAGCCATGGCCTGGTCCGTTCGATGAGCGCGAAGGGCTGTTCGCCGGACAACGCGGCCGCGGAGGGGTTCTTCGGCCGCCTCAAGCAGGAGTTCTTCCACAAGCGCGGCTTCGCCAATGTGGGCATGGGCGAGTTCATCCGCATGCTCGACGAGTACATGGTCTGGTACCGCGACACGAGGATCAAGACCGAATACGGCATGAGCATCATGGACAGGCGTCGCAGGCTCGGCCTCGTGGCATAATCAAGGAACAGGAACAAAGAAGTCCAACAAAACGACACCACCCCCTCCAGCCTAAAGAACATTGAACATAAACACTCATCGGCAGGCGCGGAACCGCGGTGAGCCAACCGTCCACGATGTCGGCCCAGCCTTGGTCCACCAGGGATCGTCCCTTTCCCGACCCGCCGGATCGCGGCGAGTAGTCGTCCTTGTTGGCGTGACTCGGCCACCGTGGTCCGGGACAAACCCAGCTCCCTGGCGGTCCGCGAATGGTTCATACCCTTCGCCTCCAATTGCCTGATAGTCTGTTGAACACGCATCGGTGTCGTCATTCCTTTCCTCCCGAGAACCTCGAAATGGTTGTTAGCACTCGGGAATCTACCAAGGAACCGGCATCGGTGCCCTCATCCGCATCCGACACCCTCCGCCGACACCGTACAAAATGAACGCAGAAAGTGTCCACGAATCAGTGCAGCACTCCCGAACCTCAAATTCCTATTGAACAAAACGGTTCCTCCTCGAGCCGTTCCCTATACCACGTGTACAGAATCGTCCTGCTGAGATAGCCCAGTTCGCGGATCGTGTCCGCCGGACTCAACCCGAACCTGATGAACACATCCGCGGCTTTGTCCCGATGCTCCTTCGTATACGTCATGATGGATGACGCCTCCTGGCTCAGCGAGTCCAAGAAAACGTCAGCACCTCGCTCTTACAAATCGAATTCAGTGAATGTTGTATAGTTTTCCTTGACCCTTAATGCGCAGGGCAGATTTCTGTTGCTGAGAAGGTATTGCGGAGATGTTGGTTTTGGTTCTAAGGAGCGATAATGCCTAGAATTCTCCTGATTGCGCCAACTTTTTTCGGGTATAGGCAGCGAGTCGCTAGAGAATTATCCCGTTTGGGCAATGAAGTTGATTGTCTGGATGATAGGCCGAGCGAAGGCGCTCTCTTCAAATCATTTGCCAAATTTGGGTATGCGTTAATTGATAAGAGTATTGCAGCCTATGCTGATACCATCAGACAACAGGTAGCTCAAAAAAAATATGATCATATTATTTATATGGGCGGCATGTCTTTTTGCTTTACGTATGAGCAAATGAGAAACATACGTGAAGCAAGCAGCGCACATATGACAGTTTATCTATGGGATGCACTGAGAAATTGTCGACGGTTAGGCGAGAGTCTGGTTTTTTTTGATGAAAAGTATTCATTTGAGCCAAGTGACTGCCGTATTTCAAAGTTGACAATGCGTCCGCTTTTTTATTCAGACACGTATATGAAACTGCCTGCGCATTCGGATGGGGAATTTGAATATGATGCTTGCTTTATCGGAAGTGTTCATCAGTCAAGTAAGTTTAAATCCATTCTTGCAATTACGAAATGGATGAGGGAATCTGGATTTAATGTTTTCACCTATTTCTACATGCCTTCTCACTCAGTAGAATATATGCGGAAAATTGAAGACAGAGCGTATCGGGGTATTGAATTTCAGCATTATCCCATGTCTGCGGAACAAATTGCCAGTGTATATGCTCGCTCTGCTGCAATTATTGATTCTCCTCAATCGGGACAAAACGGCCTGACAATGCGTACATTGGAAACTATCGGGGCGCGTAGAAAACTAATTACTGTCAATGAGGACATATGTAACTATGACTTTTATGATTACGGAAATGTTGCTATCTGGAATGATGAAACGGGAGTTAGCGGTGATTTCATAAATAGAGAGTATTGTGATTTACCTTTTGATGTATATGAAAGTTATTCAATTACTTCTTTTGTGAGAACTCTCATCGGTGAAGATTATACATATACAGGATATAGAGGAGTTGAGAAATGAGAATAATGGTTACGGGTGCTGACGGCTATATTGGTCAAGGCGTAGTAGACCAGTTATTGCAGAGAGGGCATGATGTCATAGCGGCAAGTTTTGGTGTGGTTGTATCACCGCACTCTGGATTGGTTAACTATACAGGTGATGTGTTCGAATACTGTTTTGATGACGCGCCAGTTCCTGATGTTCTATTGCACCTTGCTTGGCGTGACGGGTTTAAACATAATGAAGTTTCGCATCTCGAGGATCTTTCTAAGCATTACGTTTTTATTCGCAGGGCACTTGAAGCTGGAGTAAGGCATGTTGCGGTGATGGGATCAATGCATGAGGTTGGATATCACGAAGGTGTAATTGACAGCCGCACGCCGTGTAATCCCACCACGCCTTACGGAGTTGCCAAGAATGCGTTGCGTCAACTTACTTTTGAACTATGTCGTAAATATGATGCTAAAATCCAGTGGCTCAGAGGATTCTATCTTGTTTCCAGCGATGGGCGTGGCGAGTCGATTTTTTCTAAAATCGTTCGCGCAGAGCGTGAAAACAAACAGGAATTTCCTTTTACAAGTGGCCGCTGTAAATATGATTTTCTTCCGTATGATAAATTTTGTGAGTATACCGCTTTAACTGTGACACAAGATACGGTAGATGGAATTATAAATATATGCTCAGGCATGCCTGTGTCATTGGGTGATTATATAGAAAAGTTTCTCATTGAGAATAATTTCAATATCAGACTTGCTTATGGAAAATATCCTGATAGACCTTATGATTCTCCCTGTCTCTGGGGAGACGATACAAAACTGAAAACTATTCTTGATTTGTGCGGTGAAGGTCATGAATAATCAGTATTCTCTTGGTGAATTTATCAGTAATTGTCTTTTCTTGGCATACACAAAGATACGTTTTCCAAAGGCTCGATTGGTACGTTTGCCTTTTTATCTGAGAGGAGGCAAACATTTGCAGTATGGAGAGGGTTTTACAACGGGTTATGGATGTAGGTTTGATCTAAGCGGAGAGGGGGTCACACTCGTAATCGGGAATAATTGTAAGCTGAACGACAGGGTTCACATTGTTGCGCATCAATCAGTAATCATTGGAGATAATGTACTAATGGCTTCTGGTATTTTTATTTCGGATACAAGTCACGGAAGCTACGCAGAAACTCCGTCTTCCCCCTCTCAGCACCCTGATGAACGTTGTTTGAAAACTTGTCCTGTAAAGATAGGAGATAATGTTTGGATTGGTGAGGGCGTTTGCATCTTACCAGGGGTTGAGATTGGTGAAGGATGTGTTATTGGCGCGAATGCAGTTGTTACTAAGTCATTTCCAAAAAATACTATTATAGGTGGAAATCCTGCAAGAACCCTGAAACAGTGGGATGCAAATACGTTGAAATGGAATCGGGTGATGTGATATGCCCTGCACAGTTTCTGTTGCAATGGCCGTTTATAATGGTGAAAAATATTTATCTCAACAGATAATCTCAATTCTTGATCAACTTACTGGTGACGATGAGCTTATTATTTCATATGATAAATCGACAGATGATACGCTTAAAATAATTCATGAATTTGCATCGAAAGATGACAGAATTCGAATTATACTAAATGATAATCCTGGTATCGTTAACAATTTTAATAATGCCATTGAAACATGTAAAAATGACATTATTTTTATCAGTGATCAGGATGATATTTGGGTGCCTGGTAAGCGTGAAAAGATGGTCGAAATCCTAAATTGCACGGGGGCTGACTTAGCCATTCATAATGTGGTTCACATTGATGAAAATTGTAAGATTATCTCACGTCCGCTATTTGAAGAATATAGAATCAAAAAAGGAATCTTGAGGAATTTTGCTATGCCTCGGTACAGCGGATGTTGTATGGCATTTCCTGCAGCTTCCAAAAAAATGATTTTCCCTATGCCGCGGACCGTTATAAATTATGATCACTGGATTGGAATGGTGTGTGAACTATTTGGAACAGTGACTTTTGTCGAAGATGTTCTACTGTGGCATCGGTTACATGGCGATAATGTAACAACAAGCCGTAGACCTTTGAAAGTGATCCTCTTGCAAAGAATAAATCTTTTGAAAGAATTAATTAAAAGGAGATATGAAATTCTAAAATGAGAGTCTCCGTCCTGACTGTGATTTACAACGAAGATATCGATAATGTTTCTTGTTTAGCTGCAGCTATAGAATCACAAATGGTTTGTGATATAGTCGTTTGTGATAATAGCACCGTGCCCAATGACAATGCTCAGAAGGCTGCTGCCATTGGTGTGACCTATGTGTCTATGCATGGGAATAAAGGACTTTCGGTTGCATATAATATCGGTATTTCGTATTGCGGCGGCGATGTAATATGTGTATTTGATGACGATACGACGGTAACGTCGTATTATTTTGAAGCACTCGAGACTTTGGATACGGTCAAAGACTGGGATATCGCTTTGCCTTTGGTCATGGCAAAAGGACGCATCTTATCTCCAAGTGAATTCAATGGATTTTATTCGAAGTCATTTTCCGATGTTTTGGAGATAAAAATATCAGAACGGATGAGTGGTATCAATAGTGGCATGGTGATTAAAAGAAAAGTCTTTGATTCTGTTCGATATGATGAACATCTTTTTCTTGATCTCATCGATCATCGGTTTATACAAGATGCGCGGAACCAAGGCTATAGAATAATTTTCTTTCCTGATATGGTCTTAAAGCAAAGCTATTCATTCCAATCTGATTCAGAGAATCAAGCTTATTTTCGTTTTCAGATATTTCTTAAAGATGCAGAGTATTTTTACTCTACATCTTTCGCGAAAAGAGCATATTTCATAATATGGGCATTATCTAGACGAATGAAGTTTTGTGTAAAGTTTAAGACTTTACGGTTTATGTGTTAATGCCTGCCTGTTTTCGAGACACGCAGATGACATACTGAATGATTTGGCGGTTATTGGAATTGAATTAGACGAGCCATAACTGAGAAATGCAAGAAAATGTATCCTTGTCTTGATATTATACCACATATGGGTCATTTTTTGAGTTTATTTGCTGAAAAAAGAGCGAGATCGCAGGCGACTGCTCCTTGTTCATTTGAATCGCCCTCAAAAGAGACAATGCTTTATTGTACAGCCTTTTCTGTGTACACATTCGTGGTGACGCTTGGCTATACAAATTTTCAAACAATATTTGGACCAAATCTTAGTATTTTCACACTTGTATGTCAAATGTGGGTGCTTGCATGTTTGGCTGTCAAATTTTTTCTTGATAAAAATAAGTCAGTTAATTTGGTTCTGTCGCTAATTCTAATTGTAGTTGCCTTTTTGTCATGGCATTTTTCAGGGGAAAGTTGGCTTCTGTGGCTCGTGTTTTTTGTGATTTGTGGCAACGGTATTCAATGTAAAAAATTGGCCTATGCTTCGATATTTGGTGTTGTGCCGGTGTTTCTTGTAACTGTAATCAGCGCAAGCCTTGGATTTATTCATAATGAAATTATTTATGGTGCGAATGGGATTGTTCGATATTCCATGGGATTCTTACATCCGAATTCATTCAGCAGATTCTTGTTTGTTATATGTGTTGCATTCGTAGTAATTAGGTTTGGTAAAAACTCTTTACTCGATATCGCTTTTATGCTAATAGTCGCATTGTTCAGTTTTCTTATAGCAGGCTCTCGTACTACTGCCCTATTGTTGATTGTTGGCGCGGTACTATTATTTGTCTTTTACTGTGTCAAGGGGGAAAGTAGTGAACGAATTATTGTCAAGGGGCTCTCTGTTGCTGTAATACTTGAGATTATTGCAAGTTTCTATTTTATGGTTTTCTTTAATGAAAACAATAGGATTCACTTTTTTTTAAACATGATTTTAAGCGACAGATTGAAACTTTCGCATGAATACTTCAAGATTCGTCCATTTTCTTTTTGGGGTCTTGACTCTTCTGCATATCCAATGATAGGGGGATATGAGTCATTTACCGTCGATAATGCTTTTTGTCATCTTTATCTCCGGCAAGGTTTGCTGCCTTCGATTTTCTTCATGATTGGTTTCTTTCTCTTGCTCTTTAAAATAATGGATGAGGAAAGACTGAATGCGTTTGTGTTCGGATTTATTATGATGGCATTCTACTCTTTTTCAGAGTCAGTCGGTCTTATGGTTGAATGTAATTATTTTCTAATCACGCTTGGGTCTGTTCTTTTTTCAAGAAGAAAAATGCAGAGTGATATTAAAGGAAAGAATGCTTTACCAAACACGATCAATCATATTGTTTTTGTCCTTCCACATTTTGCAAAGATGCCTGCTGGCGGCTACAAAATGGTATTTCTATATGCTAATCATCTTGCCAGCAGAGGATGCAAAATTACTATATGTTTTGACTGCAAAAATGCTTTGAAAAAGGTGTGGATACCTGAACTGGTCAGAAAATTTATTTGTCGTTTTCTTGTGCTATATTATCCTGATTGGTATGACCTTCGTTCTGATATAAATAAAAGTTGTATTTTCGGTATTAAAGATGAAAATCTACCGGATGCTAATCATGTTGTCGCAACAGCTGTTGAGACTGCAACGCCTGTTGCCGAGCTCTCTTCAAGAAAAGGTTTGAAGCACTATCTGATTCAAGATTATGAAACATGGGTGATGTCTGAAGATGAAGTGCGGCGAACATATTCTCTTGGCATGTCAAATATTGTTGTTTCGGATTGGTTAGCAGAGCTCGTCCAGGAAGCAACAGGAGTTAAGCCAACGCTTATCAAAAATCCGGTGGATGAGTCGATTTTTTACCCAGATGAAGTTGATAGACAAAATCATGAGATTGCAGCGCTGTACCATGTTCAGGAGAGGAAAGGATTTAGCGATTTATTCCAAGCTTTAGAAAGCGCAAAGAAAGACGTACCGGATCTCATTGTGAATGTTTTCGGTACACCCGATCGTCCAGAATGGTTTCCATCTTGGTTTCGGTATACCCAAAACGCCACTCCGGAACAGTTACGCGGCATATACAGTCGTTCGGCCATATTCGCCTGTGCAACGCGTAGCGAGGGATTTGGCCTTACGCTGGCTGAGAGTATGTTCTGTGGATGTGCTCTTGTTTCTACGTCTTTTAAAGGTGTTTATGAATATGCGAATACATCCTGCGCGTTGTTGTCGCCAGTGCGGTGTCCGGCCTCCTTAGCCGACAATTTGATTATGCTCCTTAAGGATCCTGAAGAGGCGAGGAGAATTGCAAATCTCGGCAAGATACATGCACGTCGAGAATGCTCAATGGCGCAAGCATTTAAATCTTTGGAAGAAGAATTTGATGTCTGAATACTCAATGTAGATAGGCTCGAGACCTTTTGTAATGTGATTCTGTCAGTCCGTGGTGTGGTGTTTAGCTCGCTGCCGGACGCGGCGTACCAACGATGCATGGCGCACTTCATGCGCAAAGTGCTCTCCAAGATTCCGCCCAAACACCGCGAATGGTCCGAACGCCGCTACCTCGACATGTCCCGCCTCGATGACAACCTACAGGCAGCGAACTGATCATCGCGCCACAGGCGGGCAATGACATAAGTGCGCAAACCCTCGGGCACTACCGGAGACATGGTTGGTTAGGCTCCTTTCACCATGCGAGGGACGTGTGGTGAAAGGAGGTACCTTCAATGGTACGGAAAATCAAGGCGAAGACGATCCTGCGCCTGAGCGAGCAGGGTCTGTCGGGCCGCGCGATCGCGAGATCCCAGGGGGTCGCGCGCCGAAGCGTCGCCGAGACGCTCGATGCCGCGACGTCGGCCGGTGTCGGCTGGGCCGACGTCGCCGGCAAGACCGATGACGAGGTGTACGCCCTGTTGTTCCCGGGGCATGGTGATCGTGAGAGCGTGTACGAACGGCCGGACTGGGCGAAGGTGCATCGTGAGCTGGCGCGTGTGGGCGTGACGTTGAGGATCCTGCACGGCGAGTACATGGACGGATGCCGGCAGGCCGGGAAGCCCTACATGGGGTACGACAGGTTCTGCAAGCTGTACGCGGCGTATGTGGCGGGACTCGGGGTGACCTCGCGCGTGGAGCATAAGGCCGGCCGGACGATCGAGGTCGACTGGGCGGGCAAGACCATGCGGATCGTCGATCCGGTCACCGGGGATTCGTCGAGGGTGTACCTGTTCGTGGCCGTGTTGCCGTTCAGTCGGTACGCGTTCGTGGAGCCCGCCCTGGATATGGGGCAGAACTCGTGGCTGCGCTGTCATGTGGCGATGTTCGAGTGGTTCGGCGGTTCCACGCCGCGCCTGGTGTGCGACAACCTCAAGACCGGCGTGGTCAAGCATCCGCGTGAGGGCGAGGTCGTGTTGAACGACGCGTACCGGGGACTGGCCGAGCACTATTCGGCGGCCGTGCTGCCCGGACGGGTGAGGAGGCCGAAGGACAAGCCCTCGGCGGAGAACACCGTGTGGCATGCCACGATGGCGTTGGCCGGAGCGATGCGCGACCGTGAATTCGGCTCGCTCGACGAGCTGCGCGCGGCGATACGCGCATGGCTCATGGAATACAATTCCCGCCCGTTCCAGAAGCGCGACGGATCCAGGGTAGTGCCCGAGGGTTTGCGCACTTATGTCATTGCCCGCCTGTGGTGCGATGATCAGTTCGCTGTCTGTAGGTTGTCATCGAGGCGGGACATGTCGAGGTATCGTCGTGTGGACCATTCGCGCGAGGTGACGTACCGGATTCTGGCGCAGGCGAGCATGAGCGCGCTGTCGCCGTCGGGAAACGAGCCGACGACGCGGGTGCGGCGGCGTATCTCCTTGTTGAGTCGTTCGAGCATGTTGTTCGTGCGGATCCTCCTGCGGTGCTGCGCGGGGGAACGCGTAGTAGGTGCAGGTCTCTTCGATGCCCTCCCTCAGGCAGTTGGCCGCCGCCTTGAGCCTGCGGTCCTCCAGTTCGATGGCGACGCTGTCGGCCTTGGCGAGGGCCGTTTCGCGGCTTTCCTGAGCGAATATCGCCTTGAGCGCGTCGGACGCCCATTCGCGGTGCGATGGCGGGGTTTTGGAGAGCACGTTGCGCATGAAGTGGACCATGCACCGCTGGTAGACGGCGTCCGGCAGCATCTCCTCCACGGTGGAGACGAGTCCGGCGCACCGGTCGCCGACGACGAGGCGCACGCCTTTGAGGCCGCGTTCGATCAGGCTTCTGAAGAACTGCTCCCAGCTGGCCTTGTCCTCCCTCATGCCCTCGACGACTCCGATGACCTCCCTGTGGCCGTCCCGGTCGACGCCTATGGCGACGAGCACGCTCACGTTCCCGACGGAACCGCCCCACGAGCGTTTGTGCCACACGCCGTCCACGAACACGTACGGATACTCGCGCTCCAACGGTCGGTTGCGCCATTGCTCGATGTCGTCGTACACCTTCTTGAGCTTGTCGGAAAGGGTCTGGGAGGGCATCCGCTCGCCCCACAGCAGTTGGCTGATGTCGTCCACGCGGCGCGTCGAGACGCCGGCCAGGTACATCTCCATCAGCGCCTCCTCGACGCTCGACTCCCTCCGGCGGTAGCGTTCGACCACCTCCGACACGAACAACGCCCCTTTCAGTTTGGGGACGCTGACGGTCATCGTGCCGGCCTTCGCGACGATTTTGCGCTCGTAGTGGCCCGCGCGGAACGCCTTCCTTTCGCCGCTGCGCTCGTATCTCGCGGCTCCGGCGATATCGTCGGCCTCGGCGTCGAGCATCGCGTTCAAAATCTCGGTGACCTTGGTCGTCACGAGACGATCGAGTTTGGACTCGAGCATGGGATGGTCAATCTGTATGATGGTGTTCTCGGGCATGGCCTTGCGCCTCTTTCCAATCGCGGTTTTCTATGTTCAGCGACTGAAAATCGTACACGGCACAGGCCATGCCCTCTATCGAAGACTCAAATCAGAAAGTGCGCAGGAATTCGGACGTTATCGGATCCAGGCTTTCCGTGTTCGAAAGCGAGGAGAGGCCACTGCTCATCGCGCTGCCCCCGTTGCCGTACGAGGTGGCGGACTGGGTCTACGGCAGGAGGGTCCAGGCCAACGGCCACGTCGCGTGGGCGCGCAACTGGTATTCCGTCCCGCACGCGTACGTCGGCTCCGCCGTGGATTTGCGGATCGGGGCGAGCGCGCTCGAGGTCTGGCGCAAAAACACCAGGCTCTGCACGCACAGGCTCCTGCCCGCCACCGTCGCCAACAGGTATTCGACGAACGAGGCCGACCTTCCCGATAAAGCCACATGGAAGCCGTGGGGCAGGAAACGCTGCGAGCAATGGGCCCGGCGAATAGGCCCCGGCTGCGCCGCCGTGATCGGCAGGCTGTTCGCCGCGGAACGACTCGACGAGCAGGGCGTGGATCCCGCGCTGGCGGTGCTGAGGCTTTCGAAACGCTATTCCGCGCAACGCCTGGAGAACGCGTGCGCGTTGGCGTTGCGGTCGGTCGCCTCGCCACGCTATTCGCATATCCGGCCGATCCTCGAATCCGGGCAGGACCGGACCGACGAAATCCCCGACGACGATGGCGGCGGCATCGGCGATGGTCCCGGCGCCGGTGGCTGGGTGCGCGGCGGCGGCTACTACGCGAGCATGGGAAGGTGACGGGCAGATGATCATCGACACCGAGACCAAGCGCAAGCTGCGCGAGATGAGCGCCCAGGACCTGCTCGACGCGTTCGAACGCCTGGACGAGCGAACCATCGTGCCCCTGAGCCATGCGGAGACGGTCAGGCTCGCGGTCGACAACGCCCACTCCGTCCACGTGGACGCCAAGATCCAACGCCTGGTCAAACGCGCCGGGCTGCGCTACCCCCAGGCCGACCTGCGGAGCATCGACCTCGTGGAGAAACGCGGGCTCGACAGGAGCGTGCTCGCCGGCCTCGACACCGGAAACCATCTGGAGCAACGGCTCAACACCGTGTTCCAGGGAGCCACCGGCTCGGGCAAATCGCACCTGTTGTGCGCGCTGGCGAAATCCGCCTGCCGGGCGCGGTACCGCGCCATCTACATCCGCTTGCCCGACCTGGCCGAGCAGGTGACGGTGGCCGCCGGCAAGCCGGGCGGCGTGCCCAAGCTCGTGCGCAAATACGCCACCTACAACCTGCTCGCGATAGACGAATGACTCGTCGACAAACCCGACGAACCATTCAAACGCTTCCTCCTCGAACTCATGGAACTGCGCTACGACACCGCCAGCACCGCGTTCGCCACCCAATTGGCGACCAAGGAATGGCACCGCCAACTCGGAGGAGACACCATCGCCGACGCCATCCTCGACCGCATCGTGCACAACACGATATGGATCGACACCGGCGAATACAACATGAGACAACGACACGGGCAAACCATGCTCGACAACTAACCGAACAGGCCGGTGGCGCCCAACCAGTCCGCCACCGGCCCCACCCCGCCATAACCCCGGCCTCCAAACACAATAACCAGCGGCCTCAAACACTACAAATACTCAGCCGACTCGCGACGACGGTAGCGTTCGATCACCGCCGACTCGAACAAAGCCCCTTTTAGTTTTGGCACCTTGACGGTCATCGCTCCGGCCTTCGCGACGATCCCGCGCTCGTAATGGCCCGCGCGGAACGCCCTGCGCCCGCCGCTGCGCTCGTATCTGGCCGCTCCGACGATCTCGTCGGCCTCCGCGCCCGGGCATCGCGTTCAATATCTCGGTGACCTTGGCGGTCACGAGACGGTCGAGCCTCGACCCCGGGCATGGCCTGGTCGAACTGTATGATTTCATTGGGCATGGTCCTGCGCCTCTTTCCAATCGCGGTTTTACTGTCTGGCGACTGAAAATCGTACCCGGCACAGGCCCATGCCCTCTTTTTGAAAGCCCGAATCAGAAAGTGCGCAGGAATTCGGGCGTTATCAACCTACAGGCAGCGAACTGATCATCGCACTACGGACGGGCAATGACCAAAGTGCGCAAACCTTCGGGCACTACCGACGGACCAGCACGCGCGACGGCAGGCCCAGACGCGTCTGGGACGACCCGCCACCCCGTGGGAGCGGCTCAAACGCTTCGACGACGAATCACGCGCCGCGGGCGGGCCGGGCTTCATCAAACCAGGCCGCAGGGAACAGGTCGAACGGCTCATCGCGTCCACGAACCCCGCCGAACTCGTCCGACGCATCCACGACATCCAGGACCGGCTCGAACAGGCCGCCGCCCCGCGCACGCGCAGGCTCGAGAAAAGGCTCGGCCCCGACATGGCATACTTGGACAGGACCCTCGCCAGAATCGCGGGCGTCCCGCCAGAGGAAAACGACGACGAGACGACGACCGACGCCGACTAGGACCTCGCGCTCACTTTCAAATGAGGCACCTCAGATGCTCATCGGTGTATCTCCTGCAATGTCGCGATCGTCCGTATTGTGACATTGCGTAGTGGTTCAGCGTTTGAATTGCGCTCGGGGTTTTGCGTCTGATTTCATGTGGTCGTTTCTTCCTATGCGAGGGTTATCGTTCGCAGCATGCGTTGGAGTTGGCGGATGCCGTGCTTCAGACAGAGCCTGGCCCATTGGTATCGTTGTCTCGTGGAGATGGTCTTCTCGTCGTCGCCGTATGGTACGGCCTGTGTGCGGGGCGCCTCGCCGGTGTAGTCGCGTAGCTGGGAGAACCAGCTGCTGGGTAGTATGGCGTAGTGTTCCGGGTTCCATCGCGCGCACATCAGCAGCACGATTTGGTCGTCGTCGATCATGCCGCAGCATAATAGATGGAGGTATTGCTCGCGCACGTCGTCGTAGATGTGGCGCGCGTATCCGGTTTTCGCGACCAAGCAGTCGCCTTGGATGAACGTGTCGGTGCGTCGCACGATGTCGAACACGGGGGCGTCGTCCGGTCGTTTGACCGCGAAGATTGTCACGTCTTTCTCGAAGGGATATTCCCACTGTATGTCGAAGGACTCGGGGGCTGGGTAGAGTGTGCCGCCGTGGTCGAATCCGAAGTCGATCCATGCCAGGTGCTCCGTGTGTGTGGTCGTGGCGGCTTGCTGCATGCACCAGTATTTGAGCGCCATTACGTAGTCGTATTCGGCGTTCGTCACTTCAGGTTTGTCCGGGAAGAGGCTGTAGGGAGGGTACGTCCCCGCCATCGAGCGCATGAGGGCCAGCAGCTGCGGGTCGATCGTGGCGTAGTCGTCGATCGTGACGACCGTGGTGTTGGCGCGGCCGAGGTTTTGGCGGATCCGTTCGACTTCCGGCGCTATTTCGGGGGTGGTATACACGATGAGATCGTTGCGCATGCGCGCCCAATGGGCGAAGTAGTCCAGATATTTCTGGTCGCTGCGGGTGGAGTCGGACCAGGCACCGCGTCCGATGGGGAAGAACGCCGTGACCAGTGTGATCGATGTGTTGTCAGCCATGCCGGTTTATCCTCTCTTATGTCTCTTATTTCCGAACGATTCTGCGGACGATGATGGAGCGTTCGCGTCGTCCCAGCAGCACGAGCGCGTCCACCGCGCAGGTAATGAGGGCTGTGAGCGCGCATCCGGCGAGTAGTCCGGGCCAGCCACCATGCCACGCGGATGTCGACGCGCTCGCCCAGTATCCCAGGGCCGCGGCCAACGCGGTGGCGGCTATGTACTGCAGGTAGATCAGATAGAACCTGCGCTGCCGGATACGCAGGCATCTCGCGGCGTAGATGGGCACGAAGGTGAGGTTCGCGACGAAACCGACCAGCTGGGGCACGGCGCCGACCGCGTAGATGCCCCAATCCGTCAATTCGACGCACGCCAGCGTCAGGACCAGAGAGGCCGCACCGCATCCGAGCCATGCCAGGGAGTAGTTGCGCAACCGGTTGACCAGCAGCGGCACGCCCTGCAGGGTGTTGGCCACGCCGGAAAGGAAAAACCCGCCCATGGTGAGCATCATCAGCACGTAGATCATGCGCGCGTCCTGCCCGGGTTGCCACAATGCGATGAACGTCTCGCCGTTGACCAGCAGGGTCACGAACACGATGTTGGTGAAGAACCCGGTGATGCGCATGCTGGACGCGAGCTCGCGGAACAGCTCGTCGGGCCTGCCCTGCGCGAACAGGCGGGTCTGTTCGGGCGAGAACAACCCCGATATGGTGCCCATCAGGCCGGAGAGCGCGTTGGGCACGACCTGTGCGATGGAGAGGTATCCCATGTGCAGGGGACTGACCGCGAGATTCGCGATCAGCAGGCTCAGCCCGTCCTGCAGGATCTGCTGCAGTTTGATCACGGTGTTCCACACGCCGCTGGACAGCATCTCCCACGTAGTCCTCCACGACACCGCCGATTTGCGGAACCGCAGCTCGGGCGTCAGACGCCGCGTGTACGAGTAGTTCAGTCCGGCCATCACCAACGTGCCCAGGCAGGTGGCCATGCCCACGAACAGCACATACGTGGGGAACAGGGCGAAGCACACGACCATCACCACGACGCGCGTCAATGAGTACGCGATGTTCGCCAGACTGGACAGGTACAGCCTGTTCATGACGAACGTCGCCACGCTCAACACCGTGCTCAACGCGGACACCACGAAATTCAGGTACACGAAGAAGAACAGGCACTTGACGTCGGCCACCAGATGCGGCGAGATGTTGATGACACGCTCCAACCTCAGGATCAACGGGACCGCGACCGCGCTCAGCATGAGGACCAGCAGCACGTTGGCCGCGAGCGTGGACGAGAAATACCCGTCCGCTTTGCGTTTGTCCCCGCGATGCCAGGCCACGGTGATGAACCTGCCGGCCACGGAATTCAACGCGATCGTGAACAGGGTCGCGTACCCCACCATGTTGTTCGCCAACCCCACGAAACCATACGCCTCCGCGCCCACACGCCCCACGATAAACGGAGTGATCGCGAAACCGATCCCCAGATTCACCGCGAAATTCACCAGACTCGCGGCAAGATTGATCACAAACTGCTTCTTATTACCCATACCGCTACTCGCTCACCATTCCTACGAACAGCCAAAAGACTTCCTTGACGCCCCGTGATGAAGATTGTATCTGTAGCCTCGGAAGGATTATGGACGCTCTCTTGGAGGCGGTTCCCCGTGATGCTGTCCCTTGACTGTGTTTCTCGTCTTCCATGAATTACCTCCCCACTGCGTCCACGAACGCCCGATAGAACGACTCCCCGGAGAACCTCGCCGCCTGACGGACCGCGGCCTCCGACATGCGCTCACGCAACTGACGATCGCCTTCCAAGCGTCTGATCGCGGCGGCCAGGGAATCGACGAGTCCCTCGTCCCGCTCCACGACGATCGAGCATTCCTCCGGCACGTACTCCTGCAAGCCGCCGGAACGCGTCACGACCAACGGTAGACCGGCGGCCATCGCCTCGACGCCGACGAGACCGGCCGCCTCCTCCCACAACGAGGGAACGACCTGCATATCCGCGGACTTGCTGTACCGATAGACCCCCTCGTTCGGCACATAACCCGTGAAAACCACCCTGCCGCCCAGCTCGTCGACCAGACTCTGCACCCTGTCCAGATACGAGGTATGGGAGGACCGGGCGAAATCCGGACTGCCGACGATCAACAACCTCACATGAGCATCGTCAACGCGTCGGATCGCCTCCAACAATTCCAGAACGCCCTTGACCTCGATGATCCTCCCGCAATACAACACCACGAAATCATCCGACGCGAACCCCAACCCCGCACGGACGGAGTCTCGTTCATCCTTCGTTACTTCCCGCTGGAAACGCGAAAGATCAATACCATTATGGATGACTTCAACCGTTGAGACGGGATCGCATTCCCTGCACCATGAATCCGCGACGAATCCGCTCACAGCCAAGCATTTCGCGAAGCAGCGATTGTCGATACGGTCTTCCGGGTTGAAATGCAAATGGTAAATAATCTCAGAGTCCTGGATCATTCTAAATGCATCATATCCTTTGCAGTTCCCACCCTCGAAAACGATGTGATCGAACTTGCTGCGTTTTAGGAAACGAAAAACGCTCGATACGTACATATCTGTTATCCATTCGCGGGAAGGAATGCATTTCGCTAAGAATCGTTTGAGAAAACGGTATAACTTCGCCATGATGGGATTGTTGTTTCGGATAAAGACGATCTTGCTGAAACGATATTTGCTAGCCGATTTCTCCGCCTCAGGTTCAAAGATGGAAACAACCGTCAAATCAATGAGATGAGAGTTTTCGTTGACGTCCATCAACAACGTGACAAGCGTTTCGATTGCACCCCCCCCTCGTCGCCGGCACGGGAAGTGTTCCGGGGGTAATCAGACACACCCTCTTGACGGAAGAAACGTCGGCAGTATTGTTGGCCGTTCGTTTGTCGGACGCTTGATTCTTTTTATCAGATTGCGCCATGATTGTGGTGGCGGACAATTTACCCAACCTCCTGTGTCTTGCCGTGGGATAAGGTGACTAAGCGAAGTCCTTGGCGAAAAACCGTCCGGGATCTTCCTCGAAGCCGACCAAGCAGCTATATTTTCCATTTGATAAATAGGCGTGTCTTGCCTATGAGATCTTTTGTTCCATTGCTAAAACGATTGCAAGCTCTCAATATTCCAAAGGTAAAGGAAGGCGCAAAATATAGAATATGAAACATGATCTTCTCTTTTGTCGGCAATGTTTTACTGCATTCGATTGGTATCATTCGAAATGTTCGGAAAATCTCTTTGAAACGTGTTCTAAACATGCCATCCGACAGATTCGGAACATCGAAATAGGATTGTCGCGACTCGAAAAAAACTTTTCTTAGGATAGGCTCGGAGCATTCGGCGTATTTCTTTAGGAAAGAATAGCGTAGGCGCTCTACGAGCGCTACCAGTCGATCCAGTCTTTCAATACTGCCTTCTTTGTGGGTTATGCTATCTTCTCTTGAGACGTAGTGGTAAAGCGCGTCCGGCAACAGCGCGACCGCAGAGCAACGGTCCAATATCTGATGTAGTACATACTCATCCTCATGGATTCGACCTTCCGGAAAGCGAAGATCCTTCCAAACGAAATGTGGATACAGCTTGTTCCAAGCTACAATAAGGTGCCAATCAAGTATTGCCTGTCTTAAGCATTCCCTTGGTGTCAAAAGCTTTCTATGGTCGGTAACCAGCGCTTTCTCCACACATGCTTCTGCATCGTCCTCCTTGATGAACGAGCAGATGACAAGATCGGCGTCCCCGCCATTTTGGCACAAAACGGACACATACTCACTACTGATATAGTCGTCGCTATCCACGAACGCCACATATTCGCCGCGCATGACATCAAGGCCGGCGTTACGTGCAGAGGACAGGCCTCCGTTTTTTTTATGGATCACTCGAATACGGTTATCTCGCAAAGCCCATTGATCGCACTTCTCCGGACATCCATCCATTGACCCGTCATCAACCAAGATTATTTCCAAATTCCGATAGCTTTGGCCGACAATGCTTGAGATACAGCGATCCAATTGGTTCTCTACATTAAACACCGGCACAATCAGACTGACCAATGGTTGAACGTTCATCAATTCCTGACTTTCTTTAACTCTAGCTATTGTACCCGTCGAAAGAAGTAGGCGTACAATCGGTTTGACAGAGGAAATGCTGAATTTGTTTTCCAGACAATGGTTTCCTGAGCCGTTAACCTCTAGTGGCTTCTATATTATATTTGTCTTATGCTCATGTTTTGTGATTATTTGATTCGATGACGATGTTGGATTTCTCCGAAGGGGTCCCACGTGTTGAGATTTTTCCGCGATCCATTGTCTCAAACGGTGTTTTCGGAGGTGGTCCGGTTGCCGGGCCGATTGATTAATGGGGCATGGACATTGGTGAATTCCAAGGCAAACGCTCCATGAGCAGCATTTACGTTCATGTAAGAAGGTGAAAGGAAAATGCTAAACAAGCAGCACATCTTTTTAATCGGGTTTTTAAGGACATGTTTTTGGAGGGATACTTTTCTATTAACCCCAAAAACAACCTTGCGAATTGTTTTCTCTCGTGGAAAGTTAGAGTTTTTAGGCATCTTAAAGATTGTGAATTTATTTCTTCTAAAATTCTTTGTTCACATATTCTTGCAAGATCGCTGTATTCGCTTTCTTCTAGCTCCGTCCGTATCTTTTCAAGAGCGTAAAAAGAAGTGAAATATTTTCTCGAATACTTTCTGTTTAAAATACTGGAATCATGTTGCACATAGAAATAATTGGCGCGATTTGTCAAACATATGGCGGAAGAGTTGAGTATAGCCTCGACGCAGAATAATAAATCCTCAAAACAATCAATTCCTTCATCAAAAGAAATCTGAGAAATTATTTGTCTGGGAAACAGCTTATCCCAAGCATGCCCACAGAATTCTCCATCCGATTTCAAAATCTCAGATAAAGCTTCTGTCGGCGATATAACTTCGTCTCTCAATATATATGCCGGCGGCAGCTCGTATCGCTTTTTTTCCCCATCCGTATGAACTATATTGTAATTGCAAATACCGATACAATTCTTCTTTGATTCTACTGCTTTGTATAGCGATGAAAGGAATGAAGGAGATATGTAGTCATCGGGATCGACAAATGAAATATAGTCTCCTTGGGCCTTTGTTAAGCCTAAATTTCTTGCCGATGAGACACCATTGTTCTTTTTGTGGAAAAAAATAATTCTGGAATCAGCTCTTGCATAAGATTCGCAAATTTGAGCTGAAGTGTCTGTGGACCCGTCATCTATTAGCAGTAGCTCCCAATTAGTGTAATCCTGATTCAGGATAGACTCAATGGATTTTTGAAGATGGTAAGCTGCGTTAAAAACAGGCATTATAACGCTAATCTTAGGGTCTGCTGTCATTATTAAACCTTGGACTATTTTATGTGAAAAGACTAAAAGTATTTGCAGAATACGACAATTTGATGATGGTTTCTATAATGAGCATTATCTTGTGGCGACGCAAGCGGTATCCTCATAATATTATATCCCTCTGGTAGTGTCCGATGCCTTGCATATTTTATGTCATTGCCCGCCTATGGCGCAATGGTCAGTTTGCTATCGATCGTGTTGCAGGTCTGATGAGTGGGGCGGTAATCGAAGAGGGTTCTAGGCAAAATGGATGATGCGTTGACTCCGTTCCGTTTTACGAAGGAGCCTCATGTCAAACACTATCGAGGTGAACGTATCCATGGATTGCAGACAAGCGCGCGTGCGCCAGGGCGTTCGGAGACGACGCGGCGATGCTGTCGCCTCTGCCAAAGGGGTCGGCTTCGACAGGCTGACCGACGACGACCTTCAGTCCATCGTCAAGGAGATTGACGACAACCCCATGAAACTTCTAAGCTACAAAACGTCCAACGGGCACGGGGCGAGGGGGCGACCGACTGTCATCGAAGTCACCTAACCCGGACACCAGTGTTGCACTTACAAATTGAACCCGGGCTGAGGCATACGCGGCATGGTGTGAGATAATGTTTTATGTCTGAAGTGCTATTTTCTCCTAGGAATATTATTGTGGCCGGTGGCTGTGGTTCCATCGGCTCGAATTTCGTGCATTACACGGTCGAGTCGAGATTTCACATCAAATGCGTTGAAGAAGGACTGATAAGGATTTGAGAAGCGGAGACATCAATGCCACCACGTTGCGTCTGTCCGGCGAGGTGTTCGACGCGTTCCTCAAAGTTTTCGACGAACCCATGCCGCAGGCCACGCGCGATTTGCTGGACGAGGAGCCGATTTGGACATGAGAATATTCCTTCCATCGCGACGTTTCGAAGAGACCGACGGCGTCGAGAGGCTCGAAAGCGGACTGCCGGCCATCGACGACGGGCTTCGCGGCAGAGATTTTTGGGCGCTGCCGTCAAATTCGAACGTTAATTGTTAATGATTCGCAAGGTTTGTGGGAGCGCTGTTGGCGAGGGGAGCCGAGTGCGTTAGGTTGGAGGATGGATATTCGCCGGGATAGCGATGCCATATGAGGAGAACAACTATGACTGCACATACTTGGAAACGCGTTGCCGTGTTGACTGTCGCCGGTGCGTTGACGGCGTCGTTGAGCGTGGTTCCGGCGTACGCCATCACGGATACGGCCCTGGAAGATTTGACGTGGCCGCAATCCGATTCGCAGATCCAAACCATCGACGACCTGCAGCTGAGCGATGCTGACAGCATTCCGGACAATCCCACGCAGGAGCTGCCTTCCACCGTAAGCGAGGACGTTCCGGACGATGCGACGGTCGTCTCGCCCGAACTGGCGGTGAACGCGGATGGCGAAGTGCAGAACATCGAAACCGGCGAGACAGTGACTGATCCCGAACTGGTCGGCACGCAATCGCAACAGCCCGATCCGCTCGCCAAAACCGATGGCGAATCCTTCATCCCCGTGCAGGTGGCGGAGGTACGTCAGAAAGTCGACGAGGCGGATTCCGATATGACTGACGATAGCGTGGACGGCGCGGACGATACGAATAACGCGGATGGCGCGGTGGAATCCTCCACCTCATCCACGGAGGGCACGGTGCAGCTGGCCGCGCTTGGGAACAATCAGTACGGCGCCTACTGGGGCACATATAACGGATCTGCTGCGTTCTTCGAGAGCGACGGCACGCTGTTCGTGCAGCAAGCCAAGGGCGTGGTCGACGTTTCCGAATGGCAGGGCACCATTGACTGGCAAGCCGCCAAAAACGACGGCGTGGAAGGCGCTATCATCCGCATCAGTTACGGTGCCGGCAACGGCCTCGACGAGCAGGCGAAACGCAATATCAGCGAATGTAAGCGCCTGGGCATCCCCTTCGGCATCTACACGTATTCGTACGCCTACAACAACGAGCTCGCCGCCGATGAGGGCGACGACATCGTCAGCCTGCTCAAACAGGTAGGAGTCTCACCGAGCGACCTGAGCTACCCGGTGTACTACGACCTGGAGAATTGGACCTGGGCGGGCCACAAGCCGCCCACCAGCCCCAGCGTCTACGACGGCATCGTCAACACCTGGTACGCCAAACTGCAGGCCGCCGGATACACGAACTTGGGCGTGTACTCGTACACCAGCTACCTCAAGAGCGCGCTGAACTCCAGCAGCATCCATGCCAAAACCACATGGGTGGCCAGCTACGGCGAGCGCACCAACTTCGGCTATCCCACCAACAGCCGCGGGTGGCAATACACGTCCATCGGTGCCGTGGACGGCATCAGCGGCATCGTGGACCTCAACGCCTTCGGGGTTCGCGAATACGCTATTTCATATCCAACTGGAACGGGTTACTACGTTTCGAATAGATTGGAAGGTGGCGCTGCGGATTACTCATTCCAATACGGGAAGTCAAGTGACGTTGTTTTATCTGGAGATTGGAATGGCGACAGAAAAGATTCATTAGCAATTCGACGAGGCAACCGCTTCCTAGTTAAGAATGCATTGTGCGGAGGCAACGCTGAAATAGATTTTCTTTACGGGAAGGCTTCTGACATAGTACTGGTCGGAGATTGGGACGGCGATTCCATTGATACGCTGGCCGTACGTCGAGGTGCGCTCTACTATTTCAAAAATACTATTGATGGAGGCATCGCTGACAAAGTTATTCCATATGGAAAAAACGGCGATGACGTTTTGGTCGGTGATTGGGACGGTGACGGTGTTGATACGTTGGCGGTCCGCCGTGGGGCCATTTATTACTTCAAGAATTCAATTAGTGCCGGTGCCGCTGACGTCGTCATTGCTTATGGGAAATCGAACGACGTTGTTTTGGTCGGTGATTGGGATGGCGACGGTGTTGATACGTTGGCGGTCCGCCGAGGCGCCACATATTACATCAAGAATTCTATTTCCAGTGGTGTCGCCGATAAGGTCTTTGCCTATGGTCGTACTGCTGACAGCGTCTTAGTCGGCGATTGGAATGGGGATAACAAGGACACTTTCATAGTTCGGCGCTGAACTGGTTTGATGAATTAACCTAGAGACAAGCTTGACAGGAAGTGTTTGTTCAATGATTACAGTCGTTGCTACACTCAGTTGATGCTAAGACGCTTAAGGCTCGAGTATCGGCGTAACCATGACATCGGGAGTTCACTATGACCAGGCAAATCGGAGAAAAAGTAAAGAGTTTTTTGAATATGCAGGGAGGGAAAGCCCTGTGCATCGTTCTGCTGCTGGTTGTAGTGCCGAGTCTTTACTATGGCTTAGCTCTTAAGGCATATGGTGGCACATACTCCATCTATGATGAGCAGACTCACATGGGGTATGCATGGTCCGTATCCCACGGTGAGATCCCTGCTCGAGGAGATTTGCTGCCGGACGAAATTCTTGATGACTTATCCTGTTCCGGATGGCGTAGCATTAGTGACAAAATAGCGAATACACCCAATCTTCCTGCGTGTGGGGCAGATACATCCGCCGAGCAATCTTTAGGGGCTGGAGAGCAGTATAACTATTTTCACCCCCCGCTTTATTATGCTATAACTGGCTTTTTGGCAAGGCTGGTTTCTATGTTGTATTCCGAAATCTCTTTTGCCCAAGCTGCACGTGCCGTATCAGTTATTTGGATGGTAGCGGGTTTGCTAGCCATGTATGCGGCATTGCGAAAGTGGCAAGTTAATTTTTCCTGCAGTCTGGCTGTATGTTCGCTTGTCCCCTATATTCCGATATTTTTGAATACGGGAACAGCTGTAACCAATGATGCTCCGGGCCTGCTTTGCGGTGCTGGAATGTTATGGTTAGCTGCACGGTTTTTTAGAGAAAAAAACTACCATCTGTTGATACCTCTTATTATTGTAGTTTTCTCCTGCATGATAAAAGGGACGTTCGCTTTTTCGATCTTTGCATTGTGTTTCATTTTGGTGTTGCATGGTCTGATTGATTTTGTGAAAGCAAACCAACGGCGAACGGCCGTCAAGGAAATGGTTGCTGCATGCGCCTGTGTGTTCGTGGCGCTAGTCTGCGTTTTTGGATGGCGCTTCATTCAATCACACCGAGGGGATGCCTCGTATGTCCCGGCTATCACAGGTACAAGCACTGCTCCTGTGGAAGGACTTCCAATTGGTGAATTCCTTAACACATTGATGTCCAGCTTTGATCTTTCGACTAGTCCAGGAAGCCTACGAGGGCTTGATGCTTCTGTGGGATATTCGGGATGGTTGTCTCTGCTGCAAATTGTTATGTTGGGCGCAGCCTTCTTCCTCTATTTTCAGAATGACGGAGTCTGTTCGCACAAGTTGCTGGTGTACTCCACCATATTTGGATTGCTGCTAAGCCCTGCCTTGGTCCAAATAATGCAATACATGGGTGACCGGTCTATGTTCGTAAACGTGAACATCCGGTATAGCATTATGATGGTGCCATTTGTGTTGTGCTGCTGGGCACTTACCGTACAAAATCGCAAACAACCATGGATCGCATGGTGCGTGTCCGGCATAGGATTTATCGTCTGTTTTGTTTCGGTTCTTGGACTTGCACCTCTATAAATTGATCAGCTTAAAAAGTTTTCTGTGGGAAAGAGCGAATCTTTCCCACAGAATTCAAAATTGGCGCGTTGCTAGGTGTGGATCGAGTATCTGATACGATAAAGCTTTTTTACTGATTAAAGCGAAATTATCGGTTCCTCGTGGGTCGCGCAGAGAGAAATCGCAAGCATTGTTTTCATTGGTGAATGCAACGAGTTCGGCGCTTTCCGTATGTTCCCCATCCCACTCGTGTATCGAGGCGATTACTCGATAGTCACCATTATTGAACATATTCGTTGGAATGGAGAAATGGACGATATGCCGGCCCGATTCGGTTAAATCAAAGCTGTCTCCATAAGGTACTCCTCCGCGAGTCAGATCATGAAGAGCAAGCGCCATGTAAAATGGTTTTGTTCCATTGTATTCATATTCGACTTGGAAATTAAAGTTTGAGTCATAATTGCATAATGGGCTGTCGACAGGTGCGGCTGATAAGACCGGAACGATTTCATTAAGTCCGAGAGTCGCCGAGTTTTCCTCGTAATGCTGTTTATTGGAATCTTTGTCTCTGATATTTTCGAGTGTGTATCGGTCCGCTACATCATTTTTATTTCCGGAGACAATGATTTCGCCGTCCTTAATGAGGATGGCCTTATTGCAATATTTTTTGACAGCATCCATGCTATGTGTGACGAGAATAACTGTCTTACTTTGATCTTTCTTGATATTTGCGAAGAAATTATCACATTTGCGTTGAAATGCTTCATCTCCAACCGCTAGTACTTCATCAAGAACGAGAATGTCGCCTTGTGCTTTAATCGCAACGGAGAAGGCGAGTCGTACTTGCATTCCTGATGAGTAGTTTTTAAGTTTTTGGTCCATGAAATCGTTAAGTTCTGCGAAATCAACGATATCGTCGTACATCACGTCTATCTCTTCACGCGTGAATCCCAAAAGTGCTCCGTTAAGATAGACATTTTCTCGACCGGTGAGTTCCGGATTGAAACCTACACCAAGTTCTATAAAGGGAACAAGTTTGCCAGAGATTTCAACAGAACCATGTTCTGGCATATAGATTTGAGAAATGATTTTGAGCAGAGTGGACTTGCCTGACCCGTTTCGTCCTACAATTCCGAAGAAATCACCTTGGCGTACTTCAAAGCTGATGTCCTTCAGCACAGTCTGTTCGGTATACCCTTTGATTCCTTTAGTCCAGTTGAGGAAAGCCATTTTTAAACCATTCGCCTGCTCTGTGGGGAGGCGAAAGGACTTGGCTACATGGTCGACCTTAAGCACGACTGGACGTTCGTCATCTGTGAGTGTTTGCATGATCTCTGATGGCTTTTCTATGCTGCGCATGTGTTAGAGAACCTCCGCAAATTTTGCACTATTCTTTTTGAATACGTATATACCTAGCGACAGAATGACGAGTGTAGCCACGTAAGGCAGAAGACAAAGTACAGGATTTTCGACCATGGTCCATACAGTTGGTACATACTCAGGGGAAAGTAGATTGTGTCGAATGTCCATAATGATCTGTGTCGAAGGCATGAGCATCATAATGTTCGCCGCCCAGCCGAAGCCACGATCAAAAAGGAAAGATACAGGGTAGATAATAGGAGTGGCATAAAACAGTGCTTGTAAGACCACTTCCCATATATGCGAAACGTCGCGAAAATAAACGTAGAGCGAACCTAAAAGTAGCGCGATGCCCAGCGCAAGGGCGTACAACTGTAAGAGATTTAGCGGTACCAATAAAACACGCCATGTATAATGCGCATGTGAGAAGAATCCAAAAACAATCACGACGATAAGATTGATACCAAGGGAAATCATTGATCCTACGGTCGCAGCTGCAACGATAATATAGTTCGGAAAATGGATTTTACGCAATAGGTCGCCTCGGTTGACGACCGACATCATTCCGGTGGAAGTAGCTTCGCTGAAAAAACTCCACAAACAGGTGCCGCATAACAAAGAGATTGCGAATGTAGGGGTATTGTCTGAGAATTTAAGAAAACGGACAAATACCGTATACATGACCGCGAATAACATCAATGGCTTGAGGACCGACCAAAGAACACCGAGGAACGATCCTTGGTAGCGTAACTTGAAGTCACTCTTCACAAGCTCTTTGAAAACTACAATCGCGTAATGATATCGCCCCTGAAGCTGTTTTACCGCATCCGTCATAAAACATACATCGTACCAGTGGGTATGGTTCGCGGGCGAGGAACAGTAGGTAGTATCATGGGCGCTATGGCTGAAGAACTGTTTTCTCCTAGAAATATTATTGTGACCGGTGGTTGTGGTTTCATCGGTTCGAATTTCGTGCATTACGTGGTGGACAACCATCCCGAGACCCATGTGACGGTGTTGGACAAGCTGACGTACGCGGGCAACCCGGAGAACATCGCTGGTCTTCCGGAGGACCGGGTGGAGTTGGTCGTGGGCGATATCTGCGATGCGGACCTGTTGGACAGGTTGGTGCCGGGGCATGACGCGATCGTGCATTACGCGGCGGAGTCGCATAACGACAATTCGATCGCGGATCCCGAGCCGTTCCTGAAGACGAACGTGGAAGGCACGTTCCGCCTTCTGGAGGCGACGCGCAAGTACGACGTCCGCTACCATCACGTGAGCACGGACGAGGTGTACGGCGATCTGGCCCTGGACGATCCGGCCCGGTTCACCGAATCCACGCCGTATCATCCGTCCAGTCCGTATTCATCGACGAAGGCCGCGTCGGACATGCTGGTGCGCGCGTGGACGCGCACGTACGGTCTGAGGACCACGATCAGTAACTGCAGTAACAACTACGGTCCGTACCAGCATGTGGAGAAGTTCATCCCGCGCCAGATCACGAACATCCTCGAGGGCGTGCGTCCGAAGCTGTACGGCAAGGGCGAGAACGTGCGCGACTGGATCCACACCGAGGACCATTCGTCGGGCGTGTGGACGATTCTGACGAAGGGCCGGATCGGCGAGACGTATCTGATCGGCGCGGACGGCGAGAAGAACAACATCACCGTGCTCAGGATGATCCTGAAGATGATGGGCCAGGACGCGGACGCGTTCGACTGGGTGCAGGACCGTCCCGGCCATGACCGCCGCTACGCGATCGACTCGACCAAGCTGCGTACCGAGCTGGGCTGGACTCCCACGCACACGGACTTCGAGTCCGGCCTGGAGCAGACCATCGAGTGGTACACGCAGAACCGCGCGTGGTGGGAGCCGGTGAAGGCCGCCACCGAAGCCCGCTACAAGGCCCAAGGCCAGTAAGTGCCTGCGTTCGGGTGGATGATGCGGGCGGAGCGGGATTTCTCGACTTCGCTGCGCTTCGCTCGAAATGACGAGTGTCGATAGGCTCATGATGACGAGCGGTGATGGATGTTAAGGAGTGCGGTTATGGATTTTGAGAAGGAACTGAAGGTTACGGAGACGAACATTCCGGGGTTGCTGGTGTTCGATCTGCCGGTGCATGGGGATAATCGCGGCTGGTTCAAGGAGAAC
Organism: Bifidobacterium eulemuris; assembly: GCF_014898155.1. Taxonomy (NCBI): domain Bacteria; kingdom Bacillati; phylum Actinomycetota; class Actinomycetes; order Bifidobacteriales; family Bifidobacteriaceae; genus Bifidobacterium; species Bifidobacterium eulemuris. The sequence goes on from NZ_CP062938.1 coordinate 1,954,607, forward strand.
TGGCAGCGGGCGAAGATGATGGAGCTGGGACTGCCGGATTTCGGGCCGGTACAGAACAACATCAGCTTCAACGCGAAGCGCGGTGTGACGCGCGGCATCCATGCGGAGCCGTGGGACAAGTACATCTCGATCGCGTGCGGCGCGGTGTTCGGCGCGTGGGTGGATCTGCGTCCTGGGGAGAGCTTCGGCCAGGTGTACACGACCCGTCTTGATCCGTCGAAGGCGATCTACGTGCCGCGCGGCGTGGGCAACAGCTTCCAGGCGCTCGAGGACGGCACCGCGTACACGTATCTGGTGAACGCGCATTGGAGCCTGGAACAGAAGAGCTCGTACACGTTCGTGAACCTCGCCGATCCCGAACTTGCGATTGAATGGCCGATCCCGTTGAGCGAGGCGGAGCGTTCGGACGCCGATCTGAACCATCCGATGCTCGCCGACGCCAAGGCGATGAGCCCGAAGCGCACGATGGTCACCGGCTGCAACGGCCAACTCGGTCGCGCGATCCGCGCCTATGCCGAAGAACATGGCCTGGAGGGTTTCGAATATAACGATATCGACGAGTTCGACTTCTCCGATCCGGCCCAGTACGGCAAATATGATTGGAGCCTGTATGGCACGATCATCAACGCGGGCGCATACACGGCCGTGGACAAGGCCGAAACCCCTGAGGGACGCGCGTTGGCGTGGAAGGCCAACGCCCAAGGGCCGGCCCTGCTGGCCCGCGTGGCCGCGGAGCACAACATCACGCTCGTGCATGTCTCGTCGGACTATGTATTCGACGGTGTCCAAGAGGAGCACGACGAGTCGGAATGTTTCGCGCCGATGGGTGTGTACGGGCAGACCAAGGCCGCGGGTGATATCGCGGTGGCGAACGCGCCCAAGCATTACATCCTGCGTTCGAGCTGGGTGATCGGCGAGGGCCGCAACTTCGTCAAGACCATGATGATGCTGAGCGACAAGGTCGCCTCCGGCGATCTGCCGCAGGTGACCGTGGTGGACGACCAGTACGGCCGCCTGACCTTCACCAAGGACATGGCCGAGGCGATCTTCCATCTGCTTGACGGTGACGCCGCGTACGGCACGTACAATCTGACCGGCTCCGGCGCGGTCAAGTCCTGGGCTGAGATCGCGGCCGCCGTGTTCGAGCGCACGAACGGCAACGGCGATAAGGTCAAGCCGATCAGTACGGCCGAGTACTTCGCGAACGCGACCGCGCCGATCAGCCCGCGCCCCACGCACAGCGCGCTGAGCCTCAAGAAGATTGAGACCGCGGGCTACAAGCCGGCCGATTGGGAAGAGACCCTCGCCGCATACGTCGACGAGGAACTCGGCAAGTAATACAAACGGCTGGGGCTTCCACTCAATGAGAAGTTGAGCGAAAGCCCCAGCCATTTACGTGCGTATGTGCTTACCGTTTACGGTCGGATATCTGCTTAATCCACGTCGTCATATCGTTGGTGATAATCGATGAAGTGAATTTCCGCGCGACCTTGACGGCATTCCCTTGCGCTTGGGCCAGCGCGTCCACGTCCGAGAGCAGACGCTCAATGGCATCCGCCAAGGCATCGGAATTGCCTGGTTCAACGAAAACCGCTCCATCTGCAACCATGCGGCGTTGAGGAGCGGTATCCGAGGTGATAACAGCGCAGCCGGCGGCCATCGACTGATACACCTTGTTCGGAACCACACGCAATCCCTTAGGCGTTGATGAGAAAATCCCCAACGCAATCGTATGAGAGGCGACCATCCGGGGAAGTTCCTCCGGTTCCGCCCATTCGATGAACGTCACATTATCCAGATCGTTGATGATGGAACGCACCTGGTCATAGTCCTGACCTTTGCCGATCAATGTGAACTTCGGCCTGATATTCCGCTCAGCCAGCTTCACAATCGCCTCAGCGATAACCGGCGCGCCTTGCAACGGCGTATACAATCCGTAGAACACCACGTCTCCCAAACGCTGTTCGGAAGAGGGCCTGGTGTTGCCTGCGTCGAACCATTCGCGAGGGGCGCCGACGGGCACGACCATTCCCTTATGCTGTTCCGCATCGGGCATCAAGCGAAGATGCTCATCGGTGTCGAGCAGCACCAATGTCGCGGCACGGATCGCCATACGATCGAGCTTGGCGAGCAGCTTGACCTTCAGCCCTTGGGCCCCACGGTCTTTGGCGGTATCTCCGGCAAAGATGAGGTGGTCAAGAATAATCGGCACATTCTTGAAGATATGCTTGGCGAGCAGCACGTCGAAATGCCCCATGTAACCGACCAGCACGGCGCTGGGGCGGCCATGCGCGCTCATCCAGGCTTTGGATTCTTTGGATAGAGAGCGCCACAAGCCGAGAAGATTCCAAGCGAATCCGAACAGCTTCCACGGTTTCTTGAGAATCTCCACACGTTGTGCGGTGGAAAGCTCAAGCGGATGGTTGATCTCTTCGACTCGGCACCCATTCCGGCGTAGTCCGTCAATGAGAATGCCTACACGAGGATGCTTGCGGACGTTATACGTTCCGAAAGCCATCACTGTTGGAACGTTGTGTTTAATATCAGTCATTGTTGTCTTCCATGGAGATCAGAGGACCTTCAGTGGGCCTGCCCGAGTATCCGCCAAACTCGTCCTGCTCACCCCAGATCTTCTGGAACGGAGCGGAATATTGAATCTCCTTGGTTCGCTCCAGCTGATCTTCGACGAGTTTGCGCTGGATGCGCTGCACCTCGGAGATGATCTGCAGCGCGAAGCACAAAGCGCTCAGCATGATCAGTGCAACGCCCAGCAGCAGCGATTGCAGATGGCCGGCCGTCATTCCCATACACGCGAGAATCAGGAAGCGGATAATCGGAATGAGACCGATGACACCGCAGATGATGCCGCCCCACTTGAAGATCACATTCGACTTGAACATCAGATAACTGCGAATGATGGCGCCGCCGGATTTGGCCATATGCTCGAAGATATTCGAGAACAGCCGTGACTCACGGGTTTTGGGATTAGTCGTGATGGCGTACGAAGTGATGGGGATGCGCTTGTTGCCGGCTTGGATGATCGTCTCCATGCAGTAGCTGAACTCGGTGACGATGTTCAACTTGAGCAGCGAATTCTTTGAGTAGGCGCGGAAACCGCTGGCCGCATCCGGTATGCGAGTGCCTGCGGCCTGATTCACCACCCAGGAGCCGAAAGATTGCATGCGCTTCTTGAACCAGGAGAACTCGGCAATCTTCGATGTCTGCCGGTCGCCGACCACAATATCGGCCTCATGGCGCACAATCGGCTGTACCAGATCACCGATGGCTTCGCTAGGGTATTGGTTGTCGCCGTCGGTGTTCACCACGATATCGGCGCCATGCTTGAGCGCGTAATCCACTCCGTCGCGGAACGCCCGTGCCAGTCCCATCGGCTTGGCATGATGCACCACATGCTGCACGCCCAGAGCCCGAGCAACCTCCACGGTATTGTCGCTGCACCCATCATCGATGATCAACAGCTGAATGTCGTCGATGCCCGGAATCTCCTTAGGCATATTCTCCAATACCAACGGAAGCGTTTTCTCTTCGTTAAGGCAGGGAATCTGAATGAACAAGCGCATAAAAAGCCTTACTGGTAAATAAAGATAACTAGTGTTGCCTAGAGAACCATAGTAGTCGATGCCGTGTCACGGGCGTAGCTTGGGCAGTGTGATTACACGACAGGCCAGCAAAAAGGCGATGAATCCCGCGAAGAGAATTGCATAACTGATTGCCAGAATAAAAAGATTCGTTATAGGGAAAACCGTGAACAATAGCCGAGTGGCAATCCAAAGGGCCGCTGCCGCTGCTATTGCTTTCCAGGTGTTACGCGTGATGATGTGACCGATGGTTCGAGTGACTTTGATGAAAGATATCAATGCCAGGACGCATGTGCATATCAGACTTGCAAAAGCTATCGCGTTGATCCCTCCCCATTTCGCGGAAATGACGAAAATAGGTACGACGATAATTAATGCAAGGATAGAAAGAACGTCAGAGAAACGATGTATGTTATATGAAGTCAAACACATGTTGAGCATAACAGTTAATCCCATAAAGAATTGTGATATAGCAAGACAAGTTAGTGCTATATTCGCTGTTGCGTATTCCTCTGTGTAAAACGAAACTAGTAATGATGAGCTAGATGCGGAAATAATAACAGCGATTGGTAGGATGAAAGAGCATGATATAAGCATGCAATCTTGGATTTTTCTTATGGCCTCACTGTGGTTGTTGGCACCCACAAGTTTGGACACAACAGGGAGGATTACTGTTACTAACGCGGACATGAGATAGTATGAAATTTTCCCGAAGTTGACGGCACCGGTATAATATCCAGCCATTTGGGCAGGCGCGATTACGGATTTAACAACAAGAGTGTCGATGCTGAGTACTAAAGATACGACGATAAAGAAAAAAGAAAAACTCAGTGTATTCTTGGCTACATATTTGAAAGGAATCTTGTAATTATTCTGATGTGAGATTTTCTTTCGCGCTGGAATCAGTAGTAGAATACCAATGATGATCGATATCAAAAGAGCCAGAAGAAAACCACATTCCACGCCTATAACTGGTCTATCCTGAAAAATAAATATAATAAGTGGTATTGCTGAGAGTTTTGCGATCGGATAGATTACGCCTAGAAGCGCACTGATTCCAAACTGTTGGAGACCATCATTTATTCCCAGAAGTATGACGAATAGGCCATTGGCGGGAATTAAGAATGCCGCAATCTTGAAGTAAAATTCAAGAGACATGTCGTTAAGCACTATACCGAATGCCGAAGCTCCGAAAAAATTTAGGCAGAAGAAGAAGGCAATGATGATCATCTGGAATGCGATTGTTTTGCAGATGACATCTAGGGTATCAAAGCGGCGCATCGATATTTCTTTGGCTAACGACTGTCTAGCTCCATTGCTAAGGAACATATATTCGAAATCTAATACAGTGATTATTGTCCCTACAATACCATAGTTGATCGCAGACATGGTATTACCCAGGAAAAAATGAAGTAAATACCCGCTAATGAAAAAAATAATATTGCTCGAAAGGCTAAAAATTACGCCACGTCTCATTGAATATCACCAATCAAAATCAGGTTAGCGGGACTTGTTAAGCATGGATCCTAGTAGATTAAGAATCCAGAACTGTCGATATTTGATAAGTGTGGCAAGCACTGACTGCTTGAATTCGAATCTTGTGGTTCTTGTTTGAGAAAAGATGTTCTTAAAATCGGGATAATCAGAGAATAAATGATCAAACTGCTTCTTTCTCTCCCGGTAAGGGGCGGAATTACCTGGGTGCATTGGTCCAAGGACGACACAGTATAGAAGGTCCCAAAGAACGCGGTATTGGTATAATTCCCACATGTCAGCACGATTTTTATATCTTTGCGTAATTACATCATGATATGTTCTTAATGTAATTTGCACATCTTTAAAGATGTCTGCGCGGTAGCGGTGGCTCTCTGAGGTTACAGACCAACGATAGTAATATGCGATGAAGTCCACTTTTTTTGCATGGGTGCAGTATGAGAGAGCAGTTAAATTAAAAATAATATCCTCTTCATGTTTGACTTCTGGGTGAAAAAGTAGTCCGTTCAGATTAAGAAATTCTCGCCGATAGATCTTTGCCCATGGCGTTGGCAACACTTTATGAGAAACTAGTGGAACATTATCTCGAAACCTATTCAGCAAGTCGGTCTGGAGTTTAGTGATATCTGAATCGGAAAAAGAGACCACGTTTCCCATGCGGTTATTTATTTGTCTTGGAAATGCACCTGTAAACTTCTCATAGTTGAAATAAATAATTTCACTGTCTTCGTCATCAACCTTATGGAATACTTTAATAGCATTGTCTGCGATAATGTCGTCATTATCTGTAAAGCATACCCATTTTCCTGTAGCATGCTTGAGAGCTTTGTTGCGGGCGCTGGTAATTCCCTGATTTTGCTGTGTGAAAACTTTGATAAAAGGATATTGTTTGGCATATTGTTGAAGAATACGCATGCTGCCGTCTGTGGATCCATCATTTACGCAGACGATTTCTATAGTGCCATCATCCTGTTTGATAATGCTGTCCAAAGTAGTCGGAAGGTGGTGTTCGGCGTTGTATACGGGAATCAGAAAACTAAAAGAAACATCTTGCGTCATGCTCATCATCCTACCTGTGGATGCATACCTCCAATGAGGAGAGATTGTTCAAGTTGATCTTGATTCTTGCGCGAAGACGTTGCGCGCGTACGGTGCTTGTAGACTAGGGATGTCGAGATTATTCTCATAGTTCATCAGGAGGTGCCATGAAGGGTATTATTCTTGCGGGTGGCTCGGGTACGCGGCTGTATCCGTTGACGACGGTCACGTCGAAGCAGTTGTTGCCGGTGTATGACAAGCCGATGATCTACTATCCGCTTTCAACGCTGATGCTGGCGGGCATTCGCGACATCCTGATCATCTCCACGCCGAAGGATCTGCCGAACTTCCAACGCCTCCTAGGGGACGGCAGCAGTTACGGGGTGAGTTTCTCATATGTGGAGCAGCCCAGCCCGGATGGTCTGGCCCAAGCGTTCCTGTTGGGTGAGGAGTTCATCAATGGTGAGCCGTGCGCTTTGGTGCTGGGAGACAACATCTTCTACGGCAACGGGTTGGGCGCGACGCTCAGGACCGCAGTGCGTATGGCCGAGTCGGGCGAGGGGTCGAGCGTGTTCGGCTACTATGTGGACGATCCGGAGCGCTACGGCGTGGTGGAGTTCGATGAGAACAAGAAGGCCATCTCCATCGAAGAGAAGCCGGCTGTACCGAAGTCGAACTACGCGGTGACGGGCCTGTATTTCTACGATGGTCGTGTGGTGGAGTTCGCCAAGCAGGTCAAGCCGTCGGCTCGTGGCGAGCTGGAGATCACGGATCTGAACCGCATGTATTTGGAGGATGGTTCCCTGCATGTGCGCACGCTGGGGCGTGGATATGCGTGGTTGGACACGGGCACGATGGATTCCCTGTACGAGGCGGGCGAGTTCGTGCGCACGGTCCAGCGGGCCCAGGGCCTGCCGATTTCGATCGTGGAGGAGATCGCGTTCGAGAACGGGTGGATCACCCGCGAGCAGTTGATGGAGTCGGCTGAACGCTACGGCAAGAGCCCATACGGACAACACCTCAAAGACGTCGCCGACAACAAAATCATTGACAAACCCAAAAGTTACGAGACTTCTGGCATAAAGTGAGTGGTTCGGCATCTGCCATGGAATCAGCCTTGGCTGGACTCGGTACAATGTGTTCATGTTTGTGAGTGGAATCGGAAGGAACAACGTATGTCTGTGATCGACACAGCGTCGGCGAAGCGGCTTGGAATTTATTGCTTTTTCGATAAAAATGGTCGTGCTGCGGACTTCATTGACACGTTCTTAGCCGATTTGATGCAGAATCTTGAAGATCTGGTGATAGTTACCAATGGCAAGCTTTCTCCCCAGTCTCGAACTCTGTTCGAGAAATACACCAGACAAATTGTTGTTCGTGAGAATAAAGGTTTGGACGCGGCGGCATATCGGCAGATTATGCTGGATATGGGATGGGAAAAGCTGTCGGAGTATGACGAAGTAATTTGTCTCAACGACACCATTATGGGACCTGTCTATTCTTTTTCTGAGATGTTTGCAGAGATGGATTCCAGAGACGTTGATTTTTGGGGTATCACCATGCACCATGATGGAAGAGCAGGCGATGATGTCATTCCCCCTCATGTGCAGATGTTCTGGCATTCGTATCGTCGTGATTTCATTCAGTCCAAGGCTTTTCAGGAATACTGGGAACAGTATCCTTGTTATGACGATTACGAGTCGGTGACACATAAACATGAGATACCCTTCACCGGCTATTTTGAACGGTTGGGATTTAAGTGGTCTGTATACGTTGATTCTAAAGAGTACGCGTATCTGTCCGACTATCCTTTGCTGTTTATACCCACAGTGCTCATTAGAGAAAAGAAATGTCCTGTGTTTAAGCGCAGGTCCTTCTTTCTGGACTACAGCTTTGGTATCGGCCAGACAGCCGGCGAAACAGCATTGGAATTATATGAATATCTTAAATACGAGACTTCATACGATACGGATCAGATTTGGGACGCATTGCTCTACTCGTACAATATTCACGATATTCGACGAACGATGCATTTGAATTATACATTGCCGACTCGTCTGCGTGCGCAAACCGATCTTTCTGATCAGCGTTCAGCGTTTATCTTCCACATATACTTCATGGATTTGTTGCCTATGACTTTCCGATATCTGTCATCAGTGCCAGCGATAACGGATTTGTACATTACCACCACAGCGGACAAGATACCCGTTGTTCAGGATTACATGCGGTCTCAAGGCATTACTCGTCCTGTCACATTTATCCCGGTTCAAAACAGGGGTCGTGATGTCTCAGCGCTATATGTGGCTGCGAAACATGTTGTTCTTGATGGCGGATATGATGTAGTCGGTTTCGCCCATGATAAAAAGTCTTCGCAGAATCTCGACAAAGGACACCATGGGACTGAATCTCGCGGTTTCTCGTATAAACTGCTTGAGAATACGCTGGGCTCTGAGGATTATGTGTACAACGTTCTCGCGAAGTTTAAACAGAGTCCTCGTCTGGGCATGCTGACTCCGCCTCCTCCGATTCACGGTGTGTATTTCGCTCATACGATTCCTTCTGATTGGGGAGCGAATTATGAAAATACGAAGACGTTATTGTCGGAGCGGTTGCATATCAAAGTGCCATTGGACTCGCTTAAGCCGTCTATGTCTGCCATAGGCTCATGTTTCTGGTTCCGTGTTTCGGCTTTGCGTCCGTTATTTGAAGCGGGATGGGAGTATTCGGACTTTCTGCCCGAAGATCTTATGCAAGAAGATGGTACGGTGTCTCATGCAATTGAACGAGCCAACGGGTATGTCGTTCAGTCTCAGGGATATTATCCAGCTTGGGTGATGAACGACCAATTCGCTCGTATCGATCTTGACTCACTGTGGTATGCAACAAGCGAGTTAGTGGGTGCTCTTGGTCCCCGGCGTCAGGGGGAAACACTGTTGGAACTGGAATTATGGTCATACACAAAAAGTAATAGTAGATTCCAACGAGGTAAGGCCAGGATAATGCGGTCGATATATCTATGGTCTAAAGGTGCGGCACAAAATATAACAAAAGTGGCTCCGCCCGCATTGAAAAAACCGTTGTTCGGCATAATGCGTTTTCCGCTCAGTGTTTGGCGCAGTCTCAAATCTGTTTTGAGGAAAGCTCCATCAGAAGAATGGCTGTCTAATCAGGAGATAGATCGGCGAACTCAGAATGCGCTGAGAGGTATTAAAGAGGGCAACTGAGAAAGACTGTTCCGTCATGTGATTGGAGATGTCCAGCAACCGACGTCTCCAATCACATGACGACTTTTAGTCGCGCCTGAACAGGTCGCGCGTGAACACCTTGTCCGCCGCGTCGGACAGTTCCTCGCCCCATCGATTGGCGACGATGATGTCGCTATCACGCTTGAACTGCTCCAAATCATGCGTGACCGAGCTTCCGTGGAATTCGGGCTTGTCGAGCGTGGGCTCGTATATGACAGTGGCGATGCCTTCGGCTTTGATGGCCTTCAGCACGTCCTGAATCGCTGACTGTCGGAAGTTGTCCGAACCGGCTTTCATGGTCAGTCGGTAGATGCCGACCGTCGGGTGCTCGACATTCCTGACCTTTTCCAGAATCTCCGATGCGATGAAATCCTTACGAGTGTAGTTGGCGTCCACAATGGCTTCGATAAGGTTTTGAGGCACGGAGCTGTAGTTCGCCAGCAACTGTTTGGTGTCTTTGGGTAGGCAGTATCCGCCGTAGCCGAAGCTCGGATTGTTGTAGCCTTCGCCGATTCGGGGATCCAGACATACGCCGTTGATGATTTCCTGCGTGTTGAGACCACGGGATTCGGCATAAGTGTCCAACTCATTGAAATATGCGACACGAAGAGCCAGATATGTGTTGGCGAAAAGCTTGATCGCCTCGGCTTCGGTGGTGCCGACCACCAGTTCCGGAATGCCAATGGATCCATCCACGTTCTTGCGGTCCAACTCATCAGGTGCGGCACCTTGGGCAAGCAGGTCCACGAAGGTTTTCGCAGCGCTTACCGCTTCAGGGTCGTCCTGCGGAGCGCCCGCGACGATCCGGCTGGGATGCAGATTGTCATACAATGCATGCCCCTCGCGCAGGAATTCGGGCGAAAATAGAATGCGGGCATCTTGAAGCTTTTCCCGCAGCTGGGCGGTATATCCGACGGGAATGGTCGATTTGATGACGATCCACGCAGCGGGGCTGTGCTCCCGGACTGCGGCGATCGCCGCCTCCACGCTGGAGGTATCGAAGTAGTTCTTCTGTTCGTCGTAATTAGTGGGGGTGGCGATCACCGCGTATTCGCAGTTCGTATACGCTTCGGCGGGATCGGCGGTCGCATGGAAGCGCAACGGCCGTTCGCCGCTCTGATTTTTGTCGAGGAATTCGGTGATTTCCTTATCAACGATCGGGCTGACGCCATTGTTGAGCATCTTCACTTTTTCGGGAACGATGTCGAGCGCGTGCACTTCGTGATGCTGGCTGAGCAGCAGTGCGACAGACAATCCAACATAGCCGGTTCCAGCAACAGCGATTTTCATAAACGAACCTACTTCGCATTAGCTATTGATAACTGTTCAGCATCTTAGTCGCTTTGCTGAAGAATGTCTGCGCGCCGATGGCTCTGAGTCTCGGATTGTTAGATAGCGGGGGCAATCAGATCGACGACGCTGGGAATTAGAGTAGCTGCAGCGAAACCTCCCAGAATCACCAATATAACAATGCGTTCCGTGCGTGAATTGCGCTTGGTAAGCGTATGCAACAGCATGGCCGTGACACACATCAGGCAGAAGTCGGCGAAGATGAAGGTTCGTCCCTGTGACGCGAACAGCGTGGGTGAAAAGCCCATAATGACGCGTGACATGAATCCCGCCAACAAGATGACTACGGTCGTGAGGAATTGCAAAGTACGACCGTAAACCCAATACAATTCAGCGAGAATCAGCGCGCAAAGCGCAATCTGACCGGCGATGAGCGTCACACGCAGTATGGAAACGTCGTATCCTGCGTAATTCATGATGGCGACGAGCCTGTCGGGCAGTAGCGGGGAAAGCGCACCCAAGAGGAAACGTGCCATAAACGGCACGCATACAACGATGGCGATGGCTGCCTGCAGACCTCCACGTTTACCGATAGGGCGTTGCCGTAGAATTAAAAGTGCGAGTGTGATGGCGAACACGCACATAAAAGCATTGGATAGGAACAGATACCTATCCAACGTCGTGGAAATGCCGAGATACGTCTTATCTGCCATGGAGAAATCGGCGTAATCCGCAGGAATCTTGAAATTGTGGTTATTGGGCCACCAGGTTTGCGCCTCGGTGGTATTGCGGTTCGCGTTGCCAGGACACAGAAGAATGAACACGATGCCAATCAGGCTAATCGCAAGATGCGCCAAAAGAACTCCCAAAGGCAGTCGGTTCCAGCGAGAATACGCGACGAACACCAATGTGAAACCGAACAGCAGAAGCGCGGACTGTTCCACGTTGGCCGCAACCAGTGCGGAGGTCAGCGACAATGCGATAATCGGTTTTGACGGAGCTTGCGTTTTGCGAACAGTCGGTGAATCGTCATGCGCTCGCATATATCGCACCATGGTCGCCATTGAGAACATTCCCAACGCGAGGGGCCATGAGTAGTTCATGGTTGTCGCCACCCAGCCGGCGCTTGACATATCCATAATCGGATAGCAAGCCATGAGCAGCAGGATGATCCACGACATATAGGAGCGGTGCTGGTCGGAAGGCGAGACGATGCTGCGGATGGAGACGAACAGCAGCAGACACATGGCGATATCCAAGACGTGCCATACCAAGAGCGCGTGGGTGATGGTCACAAGTGCCGCCTCGATGATCAGACGTGAACTCCACGTTTGATATCGGGAGACCAGAAACTCGCCAAGCGTCTGGTTGTCAAGTACGGAACGAAACCATTCGAAATCGTTTGTGGTCGCATTCATCAGTAAATGTATGGCGACGAGTCCCGCCAGCAGGGTCATCTCTGGTGCGAATTTGGTGAGAAACCTTTTGACGGAAGAACCCACGATTATCCTCTTCTCAGTTGGGGTCAACGGCTTCCAAGCCGGGCTATTACATAGTGTATATCGTGACCGGCGTTGTTGGATGGTGTTCATGCGGCCACTCGACTAGCATGGTGCGAGAGAAGACGAGCGGCAGGAGGCCGGGCGATATGAGCGAAGAGCGGCATTCCATGCCACAGGAAGAGGGACGCAAAGACAGCGTTACCATTCTTGTCCCGTGCTACAACGAAGAGGAGGTTCTTCCCGCGTTGTTTGCTCGCCTTGATTTGCTGATCGCTTCGGAGCTTGACGAAGGGCGCGAGTCGAGTGTCTCCTACACGCTGCTGTTCGTGGATGATGGTTCGAAGGACGGGACCCAGGAGCTGATTCGCGAGTTCGCTCAAGGACGCGAAGATGTCTCCTATGTGTTTCTGTCCCGCAACTTCGGCAAAGAGAAAGCCATGTTTGCCGGCATCGAGGCCACGCATACTGATGGTTTGGTGATTATCGACGCCGACCTGCAAGACCCGCCTGAGCTGATTCCGGAAATGATCGCGCTATGGAGGCAAGGGTATGACGACGTGTACGCTCGTCGACGTTCCAGAAAAGGTGAAAGCTGGCTCAAGAAAACCACTTCACGCATGTACTACTCCCTGTTGCAGAAGATTACTAGCGTTCCAATTCAGCGTGATACGGGTGACTTTCGCTTATTGGATCGCAAATGCGTGGAGGCGTTGCGTGAGCTTCGCGAATCCGAGCGAAACTCCAAAGCTCTGTTCAGCTGGATAGGATTCCGAAAAATAGAATTCCTGTACGACCGGGATGCGCGGGCCGCGGGGAAGACGAAATGGAACTACTGCAAACTGATGCAGCTTGCTCTCGACGGCGTCACATCGTTCACCGTCGCACCGTTGCGTGCCGTGACATATTGCGGTGCCGTGGTCTCGGTTGGAGCCATTGTGTATGCGCTATATATCTTCCTGCGCACGCTCATTTTTGGCGCGGATATCCCAGGGTATGCCTCTCTACTGGTCGTCATGCTGGTGCTCGGCGGCATCGAACTGCTGGGACTGGGAGTCATAGGCGAGTATTTAGGCAGGATTTTTGTGCAAGTGAAAGGACGGCCGAACTATCTGGTTCAGGAGGAACACCACGTCATGCGGACGAAGGATCATCGCTAATAGATAATAGAACCGTCTATTCGCGGGAGGGAAGGCTAGTTTGAACGCGCCAATTCCCCCGCCGGAGTCAAGCGCCTGTCGCTACCGCATATTCTTGATTTTGCGATCGTAGACGTATTTCTCCGCCAAACGCAGTTTTTGCGTCACGGCACATTGAATGCGCTGCGGCACAGTGAGTTTTGCAAGCAGATCGGAAAGCTCTTTTTTATCCTGTTCGTGCAGATCACGATTCTCTTGGAGCGAGCAATCAGAGGCGGTGGTCTGTTCGTTCACAGAACCGACCACAGTGTAATAGCTGCGGCCGGGACGCACGCCTTTTTCGAGGCAGAGGCGGAAGTTCGTGGCACCGGCGGTGAAATTGTCGTGATAGAAACCGGTGCTGCGCTGTTTATGCGTCACCGATTCCGCAGACTGCAGCCAGTAGTACAGCACCACGTCGATATCCGCAACCTTGTCCATGCGACTGTACAGCTCTCCAGCCACCATCACGTCCTGCGCGTACATGCCTTCCGGGAACCGCAGCCCCTCCCACAGTTCGCGGCGGTATAGACGGCACCAGTTCGCCTCGTTGAAATAACGTGCCTCCGTGTTGCGGCCAAGCTTGTCGCCGAGCAGACGCAGGGATTTGCAGAACACCGTTTGGTAGGCGGTGAGAGGATGCGCGAACACGGTGACTTTTGAAGGTTCGTCCGCACCCCAAGCCGCTTCTTGCGCGACATCCGCGATCTGGCTGACACCGAACTGGCGCCAGCGGGCTTTGCTCATATCGGCGCCGGTTGTTTCGAGTGCGTGCAACAGGTATTCCAGATTGTGCCGGTCGAGAATGTCGTCATTGTCCGCGAAGGCGATGTAATCGCCGGACGCCGCGTCAAGCCCGGTGTTTTGGGCTTTGGCGATGCCGCCGTTGTCCTGATGGATCACCGTCACGCGCGGATCCCGCGCCGCGTATTCGTCGCAGATCTGCGGGCTGTCGTCCGTCGCGCCGTCGTCCACAAGAATAAGTTCCAGATTCGTGTGGCTTTGCGCGAGAATCGAATCCACACAGTGACGCAGATACTTCTCCGCGTTGTACACCGGCACGATAACCGAAATCAAAGGCGCAGAAGACACAGCAACCCTTTCGACGCAAACGTATAACCCACCCAGTATGACACAATCTCTCGCACAGATTTCAGGTCTGCGTTCGATGAGGATTGGCGTTGCCTCGCTATGATTCTGTCGTTTCTGTCAATCGGCGACGATATCTGTGGCGGAAATTCTGACGGGAAGCCATCGCGACATATCCTTACCTAAAAGATTCACTTGGGTTAGGACCGCCCAGCGGATAACAGGCCACAATTCGGCTACGAGCTCGTATGCGTTCGCTTCAGCGGTGGTTGCCTCAACAAAAAACACTGATTCCGCATCAATCGCGGAATCAGACTGTTTGTCTAGTTCATCCACAGAGGAATACCTGATGAATGCAACGGTTGTTTTGAGCAATAATGTATGCGATGACTTTGTGTTCGTTGGAGAAGTGGCGAAATTCACGCGCATGGCGTATCGTACATCGTCATCATCCGCTCCCAGCCATTTTACCGAAGCGCTTGATTCCGTTTGGCGAAATTGCGAGACCAAATTCCGTTCAGTCATTTTGCACCAAGTTCCCTAGAGGATTGAACTGTGAAACAAGTGGGTCAATCGATGAAACCGCAATATCGGCGGCATGCTCATTGTCGTTGAACAATATAGGTTCGGCATTGCCGAATTCATGAGCGTCGGGGCGAATCCGCACTCCCAGAGCCATGGCGTATTCATTCAGCTGCGATTGTGTAGGGTCGTAATCGTACTGTTCGAAATCAAGGACCTCTTGTACCGTAATGCCGAGAAAAGCGGCCAAATGCGCTGGATCGGTGATCTGTTTTCTGCGCTGTACTAGATCATGTTTAAGCTTCAACCAGTCCGACTCCAGAGTCGCGGCCAATCGCACGTATTGCTCAGGAGTGTGCAGATCTTCAAGATTTAGGGAGGCCATCGTTCATCCTTCCTCCTAGACAAGGTCACTTATCGAATCGCCGAAGCAATATTCGCATCTTCTGTTGTTGGTGTCGTGTCCCCATTGAAAATGTTCGGCATAGCGATATCTGTCTTGCGCTTCGGCGGCATCTTGGTTTTGCCGTAACCGTACTTCCTCAGGTGTACCGTCAATCTGTTTGCGTACGAAACTCAAACCTACAAAATCAGGTCTCTTGGATAAATCTTCGGAATAGTACAGGCGGTATGGATTCCCGCGTATCCTCCAACGCAATTCCCATATGTCCGGCTGGGATACAATTTTATGGACTGGATCGCTGATTTGCCCCTGTATGGGATTCGTCGCATCTAGATCGCCTCTTTCTGCGTGCCGAATCAAGCCGAGAACGGTGCCTAACATGTAGTACTTTGCTCCTGCCGCAGGAAAATCCGCAGCGGCCACGCGCTTCAGATCATCTTTCACGTAGCAATTCGGGTGCGCGGACGCGGCGGCGCTGGTGCAGCAGTGGAATAAGCGCGGGCGCTCTGCCAACTGAAAGCATACTGATTGTTCAGCCATCGTCCACCCCCTCTATTCCTCTGTGAATTCTAATCCCCCATGATAGGGCATCTGTTGAGAGACTGCGCATTCGTGTGTTCTCCCGCCGAGCGGGAACAGCCATGAGTTATGCGTTACGGTAGGGGTGTTTTTATTGCTTCGACCTTGGAAGTTGACAAGTCGGATGAGTGTGCGTTATAGTACTAGAGAAACGTTTCGACAAAACGTTTCGACAACGAAGTAATGCAGCGCCGATGCAAGGAAGGAGAGGTGATGGCTGGAATCAAAGATGTGGCTCGCGCCGCCGGTGTGTCCGTCAGCACCGTCTCCTATGTGCTGTCCAATAAGCGTTCCATTTCCGCCGAAACCACGCGTAGGGTGATGGACGCCATTCGGGAGCTCGACTACACTCCCGACGCCAGCGCGCAGAAGATGCGTGGGGTACGCAACTCCATCATCGCGTTGAGCATGCCCATTCGCGGCGACATCAATCTCGCCAAGTACAACGCCTACTTCCTGCGCACGGCATGGGAGGCGAAGAACGCCGGCTACGATGTGCTCCTGCTCACCGGAGAGGACGTGGTTGGCGATATCCAGCGGGCGACGCGCAGCAACCTCGTCGATGGCGTGGTGCTTATGGATATCGAAGAAAGCGACGAGCGCGCCGCCAAGGCCTCGACCTACGCCAAGCCCACCGTGGCGGTCGGCTACCCCCTGTCTCATGACGGTTGCGCCTGCGTCGATGTTGATTTCGTGCAGGTGGGGCGTCAGGCGGCCGATTACCTCTACGACCGCGGGCATCGCAGCGTGATTCTGCTGCGCGACAATGAGCATGAGTACGAGCGCCGCTCGGGGTATGTGGTGCTGTTCCGCGAAAGCGTGATGGATCGCGCGGAGGAGCTCGGCATGTCCGTGCTGGAGTTCTCGAAAACGGACCTCGCTCACTTCGACGCGGTGGAGTTCGTGCATGAGATGTTCTCCGATGGGGGCATGGCGACGGCGATCATCAGCCAGGCGCCGGCAAGCGTGCTGGACCATGTGCTCAAGGAGCTGCAGGTTCGCGGTATCCGCGTTCCGGAGGATGTTTCGGTGCTGTCGTGCGGCACCTTCCTTGAAGGGGAGTTCATGACTCGCCCGGTCACCGAGATCCCGGTCATGCCGGAGCTGCTGGCTCATAAGGCCGTGAGCCTGCTGGTGGACTCCATCGAAGGTGACAGAGGCATCGCCGGAGTGGTCGATCTGGTCTCTCCCGTGATTCAGGAGCGGGGATCCGTGCTGGATCTTGCCGCCGCCGGGAGTGGAGGGAGAGTGGCGATGACATAGCGGTGAGATGCGCATTCGCGTCCGATCCAATGCAGTCGAAACGATTCGACTATACGGGCGACGACGAATATGGCGATTGCGGTTGGCTTATAACTGAACATCACACAGCGGTGGTGGTTCATCCAGGCTGGATTCGGCATGATGCCGGAAAACTGCCTGCAAAAAACTGCCTGCACGGTGCATCGAAGCCTTCAATGGCATTCGAAACGATTCGACAAAGAAGTTGAAAGCCTTGTTCCCAAGGCAAAACGAAAGGAAAAACACATGAACATTCGACGTGGAATCGCCGCTCTCGCGGTGACGACCTTGGCTCTGGGCTCGCTCGCCGCATGCGGCAGCGACACCGCGCAGGATGAGGAAACCCCGGAAAGCCTCTCCTTCTGGTACTACGAAGAGGACGACTCCGGCCAGACCCAGGCTTGGAAGAAAGCCGCCGAACTCTTCGAGGAGGAGACCGGCGTCTCCATCAACTTCGAGCGCAAATCGAGCACCCAGATGATGCAGAACAGCAGCCAGTACCTGAACTCCGACGACGCTCCGGACATCGCGGAATCCAACCGTGGCAACGGATCCGCCGGTGTGCTCTCGACCATGGGTCTGCTCACCGATCTGGGCGAATACGTCGAACAGTACGGTTGGGACGAAAAGGTCACCGGCGCGGACGCCACCGTGGCCAAGTACGACGAAAACGGCATCATGGGCGGCGACACCTGGTACGGCATGACCAGCTATGCGGAATTCCAGCGCGTCTACTACAACGAGGACATGTTCGCCGAGTACGGCATCGAGATTCCGACCACATTCGACGAGTTCGAGGAGGCCTGCCAGAAGTTCGTCGATGCGGGTGTGACGCCCATCGCGGCCGATGCCCAGGAGTACGGCGTGCTGTGGCTGTGGTGGCAGCTTGTCTCCCAGAAGGCCGACGACGCCTTCATGGAGGACTGGCATATGTACAAGGGCGATGTGGACTGGGATTCCGGTGCGCTGACCTACGCCACCGACACGATCGCCGACTGGGTTGAGAAGGGCTTCATCTCCACCAACGCCACGGGCATGAAGGCGGAGGACACCACACAGGCCTTCATCAAGGGCGAATATCCGATCTATCAGACGGGCACCTGGAACCAGGGCCGTTTCGTGAAGCAGATCACCGACTTCGAATGGACGGCCGCGGTGCTTCCGGAATCCGTGTTCGCGGAAGGCTGCGCCGGCAACCTGCTGGTGATCCCCGAACGCTCCAAGCACCATGACCTCGCCGCCAAGTTCATCGACTACGTGCTCTCCGAAGAGGTGCAGAACTATCTCGGCAATGCCGGCGGCATCCCCGTGGCGGCCAACCTTGACGAGATCACCGACGAGAAGAGCAAAGCCATGATCGAGGAGTACAGCTCGTTCGCCAATAACGACAAGCTGAGCTACTACCCGGATTACGCCGCCTCCAGCCTCACCGACGCCATCCCGGCCTCCCTGCAGGAGCTGGTCAACGGCACCATGAGCGCCGACGAGACCCTGCAGTCCATTCACGAAAAGTACGACTCCGGCGTCGAAGAGATGGGCTTCGCGGACTGACGCCCATCGCCCGTGAAGAGGATGCGGCCGGCTCCGCCCCGCGGCAACCCGGCCGAGCCGGCCGCACCCCACCAACATCCACCACATCAAGGAAGCTGCAATGGCACAGAAAAACAAAGCCCGGAAGTCATCGCTGTCAAGGCTGCCCGGCAACAAGTCCTACAAATTCATCCCCTACCTGCTTCCGGGCATCATCGGCCTGGCCATCATCGTCATCATTCCGTTCGTTTGGAACATCTACCTGAGCTTCACCCGCTGGCGCGGCGTGGGCCCGACGAAATTCATCGGCCTGTCGAACTGGAAGAAACTGTTCTCCGACGCCACCTTCTGGCAGTCCTTCCTCAACTCGTTCTGGATCATCGTGGCCATTGTGGTTATCCCGACGATTCTTGGCCTGTTCATCTCCTCGCTGCTCACCGATGTGATCCAGAAGAAATTCGGCGGCAAGGTCTCATCCCTTCTGCGCGCGCTGTTCTACCTGCCCCAGCTGCTGCCCGTGGCCGTCGCGGCCATCATCATGGGATGGATCTTCCGCCCGGAGGACGGCGCGGTGAACGCGCTGCTGGAAAAGATCGGACTCGGTTCGCTGCAGCACAATTGGCTGGGCAGCCCCGATAGCGCGCTTCCCATCCTCATGCTGATTCTTGTGTGGATTCAGCTCGGCTATCCGATTGTGATCTTCATGTCCGGACTGCAGCGCGTGGATCCCGAACTGTACGAGGCGGCAAGTCTTGACGGCGCGAATTGGTGGCAGAAGTTCCGTGTGGTCACATTGCCGTCCATCATCCCCGAACTGCTGGTGGTGATTCTCACCGCCACCATCGGCGCGCTGAAAACCTTCGCTCCGGTCTACCTGCTTACCAAGGGCGGGCCCGGCACCAGCACCACCGTGCCGTCGTACTACTCATACAACCAGTTCTTCCAGGTGCAGCAGGTCGGCTATGGCGCCACCATTTCCACCGCGCTCACCGTGGTCATTATCGTGTTCGCCGTGGTGTTCACTATCGTGCAGCGTCGCGTCGAGAAAAATATGGTCTGAAAGATAGGGGACGATCACCATGTCTCAATCCTCACGCGGCGTTTCCGCGAAGCACACGCAATCCATTCGTTCCGGCGGCGACTGGGTGTCGCTGATCCTCCTGATCGTCGCCGCGCTGGTGATGCTCTTTCCTCTGCTGATCCTGACTATCAACGCGTTCAAAACCGCGGCGGACTACAATGCGACGGGCCCGTTGTCGTTGCCGGCGCACTTCACGTTGGACGGCATCATCTCGTTCTGGACCACCGTTGATTTTCCGGTGAAGTTCCTCAACAGTTTCGTCATCTCCCTGGTGGTATCGCTGGCCGCGGTGACCCTTTCGGTGCTCAACTCCTTCGCGCTGGGCATCGGGCGGGTGAAGGGCAACACGTGGATCATCCTCGCCATCATGCTGGCGAATATGATGCCGCAGGAAGCGTTGCTGTACCCGCTGTACACCATGTTCAAGGAAGTGGGCCTCTACAACTCCCAGATGTCGATCATCGTCATCTTCACCATCATCCAAAGCGCCTACGGCACCTACCTGCTGTCGTCGGTGTACGGCACCTTCCCGCAGGCCATTCTGGAGGCGGCCGCCATCGATGGCGCGTCCCGCTGGCAGATCCTGCGCAAGGTGGTGCTGCCCATCTCCTGGCCGACCATCAGCGTGCTGTTCGTGTTCTTCTTTGTGTGGACGTGGAACGAATACATGATTCCCATGGCGTTCCTGATGAGCGATGACGTGCAGACCATCCCGCTCGCCCTGGCCACCTTGCAGGGACAGCACACCATGGACGCGACCACATTGGCGTCCGCGTCGCTGCTCAGCATCGTGCCGACGATCATCTTCTTCATCATCTTCCAGCGCAAACTGTCCCAGGGCATTACCGCCGGAGCGGTGAAGTAGACGCCTTTGGCGTGTTAGCTCATCCTCTCTCTACCATTAAAGGTGGCGGAAAAAGACAACGTCGTTCCGCCACCGCTACTCAACCACAAGGAATACAGATGACCAATACCGTGTGTGAAACGCCGTTCCAAGGGTTTGGGCATGGCGCTCTCGATTCGCTTTCCCTCGCATCCGCCGGGCGCAGCCGCTGCGTCAACGCCGAGAACCCGACCGGAGGCAAAGGCACCGCCGCGACCGCCGCCAGCGCGCTGGGACCGTCGCGTAAGGGCAGTCCGTGCATCCAAACCGTTCGGGCGGGCGAATCGGTGACGCTGATGGATGTTTCCGGACCCGGCGTGATCCGCCATATTTGGATGACCGTTACGGACAAGACCTCGCCGCGCGGGCCCAACGTGCTGCGCAATCTGATTCTCGAGTTCTACTGGGACGGCGAAAGCCAGCCGTCGGTGCAGTGCCCGATCGGCGATTTCTTCTGCTGCGGTCACGCCCAGTCCTGCCGCGTCAACTCCATTCCGGTTATGGTGAATCCCAACCGCGGATTCAACTGCTTCTGGAGCATGCCCTTCGAGCACGCGCGCATCGTGCTGCGCAACGACCACAACGAAGACGTTCCCGCGTTCTTCTACCAGATCGACTACACCGAATACGACGCGCTGCCGGCGGACGCCATGCGCTTCCACGCGCAGTGGCGTCGTGAACGCGTGACCGAACTGGCCCGCGACTACACGGTGCTCGACAACGTCAACGGCCGCGGCGCGTATGTGGGCACGTATCTCGCGCTGACCGCGCTGGAAAGCCGCTGGTGGGGCGAGGGCGAATTCAAAATGTACATCGACGACGATGACCAGTACCCCACCTGGTGCAGCACCGGCGCCGAGGATTACTTCGGTGGCGCGTGGAGCTTCGCGCAGTTCGATGATCAGGGGCGCATGCATGAGCAGACCTTCACCGGCCCGTACATCGGCTTCCCGTTCTACTCGCAGACGCTGAGCCGCCGCGAAAGCGATTATTGGGATATCGCGACTCCGGTGACCCGAGGCCTGTACCGCTGGCATATTCCCGATCCGATCTATTTTGAGAAGAACCTGCGGGTCGAATGGCAGCAGATCGGCACCGAGGAGAACGGCAACTTCGAACGTCAGGATGACGTCGCCACGGTTGCGTACTGGTACCAGAGCGAACCCCACACGCCGTTCGAGCCGATCGGGGACCGTCACTTCCGCCAGCCGAGGTAACGCTCCGCTCCGAGCAGCTTCCGAATGGTCTGCGAATAACCTCCGCCATATGACGCCTGTCCGCTTATCGCCGACTGTCTGTCACCATGGCGGAGGTTTTCATATATGCAGGAGGATTCGCCGTGGCTATTCGCCGGGGGTATTCGCCCGTTGTGAGCTCCGACTAAGGCGAGACATCTGCTGGTGATGGGCTGTTTGGATGGCGACACGCCCGGGTGAGCATGATATTCGAAGGATTTTAGGGCTTGTTGATGGCTTCTGGCGATGTTTCGCGCCGGGAAAGCGTCCGTTTTCGCTGTTTTCGACACGCCGAGGGAGGCCAGTGTTTTCAGTGGGTTTGATGGTATTTTTTGAGGGTCGATTTGCGCGGTGGCGTGGGTTCGTGTAAGTTATCTCTTCGCTGCCTCACAGCGGCGCGGTTCCCTCCTGGGGAGTGGTTGCCGGGGTGTGTGTGGTGGTGGTTTGAGAACTCAAGAGCGTGTTTGTACTACTTCTTTATAGTCAATGATTGCCAGTTCATTGCCCGCCCGTTTTTCGGGTCCGCGGGAGCGGTTAATGGGTGGTGAGGTTTTTGTGAGAGTAATCCTTCCTTATAGGATTTTCTCGTCATTTTCTTTTTTCGGAAAATAGTTTTGAGAGTCATCTTTCGATGTCTTTCCATGAAGTTTTTTGTGGAGGGTTCGATTCTGGCTCAGGATGAACGCTGGCGGCGTGCTTAACACATGCAAGTCGAACGGGATCCCTGGCAGCTTGCTGCCGGGGTGAGAGTGGCGAACGGGTGAGTAATGCGTGACCGACCTGCCCCATGCACCGGAATAGCTCCTGGAAACGGGTGGTAATGCCGGATGTTCCACATGATCGCATGTGATTGTGGGAAAGCTTTCGCGGCATGGGATGGGGTCGCGTCCTATCAGCTTGATGGCGGGGTAACGGCCCACCATGGCTTCGACGGGTAGCCGGCCTGAGAGGGCGACCGGCCACATTGGGACTGAGATACGGCCCAGACTCCTACGGGAGGCAGCAGTGGGGAATATTGCACAATGGGCGCAAGCCTGATGCAGCGACGCCGCGTGCGGGATGGAGGCCTTCGGGTTGTAAACCGCTTTTGTTGGGGAGCAAGCGCAAGTGAGTGTACCTTTCGAATAAGCACCGGCTAACTACGTGCCAGCAGCCGCGGTAATACGTAGGGTGCAAGCGTTATCCGGAATTATTGGGCGTAAAGAGCTCGTAGGCGGTTTGTCGCGTCCGGTGTGAAAGTCCATCGCTTAACGGTGGATCTGCGCCGGGTACGGGCAGGCTGGAGTGCGGTAGGGGAGACTGGAATTCCCGGTGTAACGGTGGAATGTGTAGATATCGGGAAGAACACCAATGGCGAAGGCAGGTCTCTGGGCCGTTACTGACGCTGAGGAGCGAAAGCGTGGGGAGCGAACAGGATTAGATACCCTGGTAGTCCACGCCGTAAACGGTGGATGCTGGATGTGGGGCCCGTTCCACGGGTTCCGTGTCGGAGCTAACGCGTTAAGCATCCCGCCTGGGGAGTACGGCCGCAAGGCTAAAACTCAAAGAAATTGACGGGGGCCCGCACAAGCGGCGGAGCATGCGGATTAATTCGATGCAACGCGAAGAACCTTACCTGGGCTTGACATGTTCCCGACCGCCCCAGAGATGGGGTTTCCCTTCGGGGCGGGTTCACAGGTGGTGCATGGTCGTCGTCAGCTCGTGTCGTGAGATGTTGGGTTAAGTCCCGCAACGAGCGCAACCCTCGCCTGATGTTGCCAGCGGGTCGTGCCGGGAACTCATCAGGGACCGCCGGGGTTAACTCGGAGGAAGGTGGGGATGACGTCAGATCATCATGCCCCTTACGTCCAGGGCTTCACGCATGCTACAATGGCCGGCACAACGGGATGCGACATGGCGACATGGAGCGGATCCCTGAAAACCGGTCTCAGTTCGGATCGCAGTCTGCAACTCGACTGCGTGAAGGCGGAGTCGCTAGTAATCGCGAATCAGCAACGTCGCGGTGAATGCGTTCCCGGGCCTTGTACACACCGCCCGTCAAGTCATGAAAGTGGGTAGCACCCGAAGCCGGTGGCCCAACCCTTTTTGGGAGGGAGCCGTCTAAGGTGAGACTCGTGATTGGGACTAAGTCGTAACAAGGTAGCCGTACCGGAAGGTGCGGCTGGATCACCTCCTTTCTACGGAGAATTCAGGCCAGTGTCTGCTGGCCGGTGTGAACGCCTCCATTCTTTCCGGCGCGTGTGGCGTCGGGTGGGGGCTTGCTGGTGTGGAAACGATTGTTGGCTTCCATGTCCTTTCGGGGGCGTGGGGTTGTGGTGCGGGCATGCTTTTGGGCTCCCGGACCGCCACCCGCGACGAAATGTCGTGGGCGTGGGTCCGCGCCCGTCGGGTCCGTCCCGTCCCCAAAGGGGGATCGTGTGATGGTCTGGCGTGTGCGTCGGTGGTTTGAGAACTGGATAGTGGACGCGAGCGAGTATGGGACACGTTGTGTTCCGTCTCGCTGTTGATTTCGATCGAACTCCTCAATTTTTGTTTGAGGGTGTTCGTTTGATCGTTTTGTTGATCGTTTAGTGTGATGATTTGTTGTCTAGGAGTTTGCTGGTGTTCTTGCGGCACGCCTAACAGTCCTGTTGGGTGTTGGGTGTTGCTTGCAAGGGCGTATGGTGGATGCCTTGGCAGACAGGACCGATGAAGGACGTCAGGGGCCGCGATAGGCCTCGGGGAGCCGCCGACTGGGCTTTGATCCGAGGATCTCCGAATGGGGAAACCCGCCAGCCGTCATGGGCTGGCACCGCTTTCAAGCGGGGGGTACGCAGGGAAGTGAAACATCTCAGTACCTGCAGGAAAGGATATTCCGTGAGTAGTGGCGAGCGAAAGCGGATCAGGCTAAACCGTCCGCGCGTGATACCCGTCGGGGGTTGCGCGGGCGGTGTCGCGGGAACGCGCCTCCGGGCTCCGACGGGCCCGGCGGGAGTGATAAAACCATGTGTCAGGGGAACCGGGTTGAATACCGGGCCGCAGAGGGTGATGGCCCCGTACCTGAACGCGCATGGTCTCCCGGCCGCGTCTCCCAAGTAGCACGGGCCTCGTGGAATCCCGTGTGAATCTGCCCGGACCGTCGGGTAAGCCTAAATATTCCTGTCTGACCGATAGCGAACGAGTACCGTGAGGGAAAGGTGAAAAGTACCCCGGGAGGGGAGTGAAACAGTCTCTGAAACCATGCGCCTACAATCCGTCGGAGCCTTTCGGGGTGACGGCGTGCCTATCGAAAAATGAGTCTGCGAGTCAGTGGTACGTGGCGAGGTTAACCCGTCGTGGGGGATCCGTAGCGAAAGCGAGTCTGAATAAGGCGTCTGTTAGTCGCGTGCCCTGGACCCGAAGCGGGATGATCTAGCCCTGAGCAGGTTGAGGCGCGGGTAAGACCGCGTGGAGGACCGAACCCACTTAGGTTGAAAACTGAGGGGATGACTTGGGGTTAGGGGTGAAAGGCCAATCAAATTCCGTGATAGCTGGTTCTCTCCGAAATGCATTTAGGTGCAGCGTCGGTTGATTACATCCGGGGGGTAGAGCTACTGGATGCTTGCGGGCCCATATCGGGTACCAATAGCAACCAAACTCCGAATACCCGTGATGCGTATTCCGGCAGTGAGTCGGCGGGGGATAAGCTCCGTCGTCGAAAGGGAAACAGCCCAGATCGTCGTCTAAGGTCCCTAAGCGTGTGCTAAGTGGGAAAGGATGTGGAGTCGCATAGACAGCCAGGAGGTTGGCTTAGAAGCAGCCATCCTTAAAAGAGTTCGTAACAGATCACTGGTCTAGTGGTTCCGCGCCGACAATGTAGCGGGGCTCAAGCACACCACCGAAGACGCGGCAGTGGATTATTCCACTGGGTAGGAGAGCGTCCCCTGCGGGGCGAAGCGGCCGTGCAAACGCGCCGTGGACTGCAGGGGAGTGAGAATGCAGACATGAGTAGCGAAAGCGGGGTGAAGATCCCCGCCGCTGGATGACTAAGGGTTCCGGGGCCACGTTCATCGTCCCCGGGTTAGTCGGGTCCTAAGGCGAGGCCGACAGGCGTAGTCGAATGGAAGAACGGGTCGATATTCCCGTACCGGCTTTCAGCCGCCCAAACCGAGGCTTGGAGTACTAACCTTGCGTCTCGGGCTTACTTCCCCTTCGGGGGTGGGATGCCCGTTTCGTCTGGGACCGATCCTTGTAGTAGGTCAGCGCAGGAGTGACGCAGAGAGGTAGCCGGCCGCGGAGGTGGTTTTCCGTGGTCAAGCGTGCAGCCCGTCCCCCAGGCAAATCCGGGGGGCATGAGGGCGAGGCGCGATGATGGGGCCCGTAAGGGGCCGAATCCGGTGATCCTGGCTGCCGAGAAAAGCTTCGGCGTTAGGCTGTTGGCCGCCCGTACCCCAAACCGACACTGGTGGTCAGGTAGAGAATACCAAAGCGATCGAGCGAATCCTGGTCAAGGAACTCGGCAAATTGCTCCCGTGCCTTCGGTATAAGGGAGACCCCCTCGCGTGAAGCGGCTTGCCCGTGGAGCGTTGGGGGGTGGCACAGACCAGGGGGTAGCGACTGTTTACCAAAAACACAGGTGCATGCGAAGACGTAAGTCGCTGTATATGCACTGACGCCTGCCCGGTGCCGGAAGGTTAAGAGGATCCGTCAGCTTTTTGCGAAGCGGTGAATTCAAGCCCCGGTAAACGGCGGTGGTAACTATAACCATCCTAAGGTAGCGAAATTCCTTGTCGGGTAAGTTCCGACCTGCACGAATGGCGTAACGACTTCCCCACTGTCTCGACCAGGAGCTCGGCGAAATTGCAGTACGAGTAAAGATGCTCGTTAAGCGCAGAAGGACGAAAAGACCCCGGGACCTTTACTATACCTTGGTATTGGCATTCGGTGCGGATTGTGTAGCATAGGCGGGAGGCTACGAGACCACGGCGCCAGCCGTGGTGGAGCCGTCGTTGAAATACCGCTCTGTTCGCATTGGATGTCTAACCTCGACCAGTCATCCTGGTCAGGGACAGTGCCTGGCGGGTAGTTTAACTGGGGCGGTTGCCTCCCAAAGAGTAACGGAGGCGCTCAAAGGTTCCCTCAGCCCGGTTGGCAATCGGGTGGCGAGTGTAAGTGCACAAGGGAGCTTGACTGCGAGACTGACGGGTCGAGCAGGGACGAAAGTCGGAACTAGTGATCCGGTGCCGGCGCACGGACGCGGCATCGCTCAACGGATAAAAGGTACCCCGGGGATAACAGGCTGATCATTCCCAAGAGTCCATATCGACGGGATGGTTTGGCACCTCGATGTCGGCTCGTCGCATCCTGGGGCTGGAGCAGGTCCCAAGGGTTCGGCTGTTCGCCGATTAAAGCGGCACGCGAGCTGGGTTCAGAACGTCGTGAGACAGTTTGGTCTCTATCCTCTGCGCTCGTTGGAATCTTGAGGAGGCCTGCCCATAGTACGAGAGGACCTGGGTGGACGAACCTCTGGTATGCCGGTTGTCGCGCCAGCGGCACGGCCGGTTGGCTACGTTCGGAAGGGATAACCGCTGAAAGCATCTAAGCGGGAAGCCTGCTCCAAGATTAGGATTCCATGCGGCCTTCGAGCCGCTGTAGCCCCCATGCAGAACACGTGGTCGATAGGCCGGATGTGGAAGCCCCGCGAGGGGTGGAGCTGACCGGTACTAACGGGCGAAAGGCAACATCACATCCCTCCCCTTGGGAGGGAGCCGTGAGAACGATCCGGCAGACCGCCGGACGACAAGGAGCATTATTCCGGTCCGACACTGCGATCAAACACGAAACAACGCGTCCGCTAGCCGGTTCCCAAACAACCGACGGAAACCTCCCCCGCGAGGGTATAAGAGAAGATTTGCGGCGGCCATGGCCTGGGTGAGACGCCCGGTCCCATTCCGAACCCGGAAGCTAAGGCCCAGCACGGCGATGGTACTGCACCCGACAGGGTGTGGGAGAGTAGCACGCCGCCGCACCACACGAGAAGAAGACCTCCGAGTCGAGCACCGCTCCCCGGAGGTCTTCCCATAACCAAAGCCAACCAATACCATTCCTATCGATTACGATAGGTAATCGTTATGCATTACTTCACACCCAAACGTTGCCCCGAAACCAACAAGATCATGTACCACGACAAGGCGCAGGCCTTGCGAGCAGCCGATCAGAGCTTCGTCGAGCGTGGCGCGGAACTGTGGGTGTATCGGTGCGAATACTGCGGAACCTGGCATCTGACGCATCGCGATCCCCGCGCGTCATACGCTCATGTGCCGCTTAACCAACAGATCAAACCGCATAGCCGTAAGAAAGGGTACAAACCCAGGCGGCGATAAGCCTTGCCATATCGGCAGCGCATAAAACACGGCATAAAGACACGAAAAGCCCTCCGCGAGAGGAACCCCCTGTTGATCAGGGGATTCCTCGCACGGAGGGCTTTTCGTATTCCAGTTAGACCAGCGATTCCAGTTGGACTAGCGCGACGATGGGGTGTGCTTGCGAATCACCAGAATCACAATGCCCGCGGCCACCAGCAGCACGGCCACAATCACCACTGCTCCAACCGCGGCACCCGTGACCGACAGCGGCTTGGATTGGCTGCCGTCAGCCGTTGGAGATTGGCTACCGTCAGGCCCGCTCGGACTGGGATCGGAATCGGGATTTGGTGTCGGCTCGGGGTCGGGTGTCGGCTCGGGATCGGGATCCGCGGCGGTGACGGTATGGATATCGAGGATTGGCTCGTCCTCCATACTGGTCGGAATCACACCGTTCGTGTGCAGAATCAGCAGCTTGGCATTGTCTGACGCCTCATCGCTTTGAGCCGAAGCATCGGAGCTATCAGTAGCGAAATGCACCGGCACCTGCGTGCCTTCGGCGTCGGCCCATTGCCACATGCCGCCACCGGTCTGTCCGTCGTCTCCGAACCATACGCCGGTGTCGAACGCGTCAAATTGCACGTCATCAACCATATCGATGTAGCGAACAGTGAATGCTTCTCCTTCGATTGTTTCGGTACGCAAAGCTTGGTCCGAAAACGTTCCCAGAGACATGACCATCGTCGCGTCTTCGCTCTCGGAAGTGTAGCCCAAATCGCTCAGACTGATGGGAATGGCCATGGTATTGGAATCAAGCGCCATGTTGTCCGGCAAAGGCTGGACATCCACGATTTCAGCACCGGCATCGGTATAGCGAGACAGCGTGACCATGGAGCATGTCGAATATTCGAACATGTCATCCACGGACTGGCCATAAGTGACGGTAACGGAATAATCCACCTCGCCGTCGCTGTTCAAATCCAAGTAAATGATTGGATATATCGTCGGACCGAGCCGGCTCCAGGCCCGATCCGTCACCACACCCACAATCAGATATCCCTGTGAGGGGTCCTCCAATTGGGCGGCGGTGGACACGACACCCACTGCGCGAATGTCACCGGACGCAAGCGTCTGTGCGGAAATATCATTTGTGTAATGGTCTCCTTGAGGATCCTCAGCCACCAGCTGCATGGGGATGATCTGCGAAATGTAGGCTTCGTTGCCTTCACCTTGGTTGAGACCACGTCCGGTGACGGACAGTGTGCCTGCGGTCGCGGAATCCACCGTGATGCTCGTGTTGGTTTCGGACACCGGACGCGGCGCGGCCACCACAGCCACACGAAGCGGGAAGAACACGTCATCGCCTGACGAATCGGCGGTCGACTGCGGGACCAGACGGACGATGCCGCTGGCGTCGGTGACATAGTTGCTGGCGAATCCGGTGAGCGAATCGACCGGGTCCTGCGTCGGATCGATGGTGTGGCGCATCGCGGAGCGCACGGCGGTGAGCGTGACGTCGAATGTGGCGGTGCCGTTCGCAGGGACCGTGACGCTGTTTGCACTGAGCCTGTAACTCACGCCGGGCGTCTCCACTCGCGGCAGATACTCCATATCGTAGGTGACTGAGGTGTCCGCGGTGTTCGAGACGGTGAACCGCATGGTTCGCTGATCGCCGTCCTGCAAGACCTGCACGACACCGAATCCTCCCGCCACCGCCGCCTCGTCGGCCGAAGCGAACACCGTCGCCTCGCTCGCCACCGCGCGCAGCGCATCGATACGGCCGGTGCCCACACGAAGCGGCCCGTACACGGTGGAACGGTCCTCCGTGGTGACGTCATGATCCGCGGTGTTCATAATCGTGGCCTTCACCCGCTGAGGCGTCCAACCTTCCTCGCCTTCGTGCGCTTGGATGACCAATGCCGCGACACCGGAGACCAGCGGAGTGGCCATGGACGTGCCGCTCTTCACCGTGGCCTCGCTGCCTGTCGCGGAGGAGGCGGAGATGATGCCCACGCCGGGCGCGGCGACATCGGGCTTGACGATGCCATCCACGGAACCATGGAAGCCGCGGCTGGTGAAACTGGCGATGATGTCGGAGAGCGAATCGGAATAATCCGCCAGAACGCTCATTTTCAAATCCGACGACAACGTCACTTCAAGCGTGCTCTCATCCAGCGCGGACTGGATCATCTCATGGCTGGTGGCGTTCACTTCGAACATGGGGATGCTGTCGTTGCCGCCGATGCCGACGGTTGGAAGATCTTCGCGTGACGAGACCATCACGGCTATGGCACCGGCCTCGGCCGCGTTGTTGGCGACGGTCGCCGTGGGGCACGGTATGCTGGCATCATCCCAACTCGTCCAGGCGATTTTGCCTGCCACGGCCAGTCTGTCCTCTTCGGAATAGGCGGAACAACCTCCGACATTGTCTTGCGAAATCGCGACGACTTCGCCGGTGACGTCGAAGTCCTGTTCCAGATTCAACGAATATGCCCCAGCGAGGAGCTCTCCGTCGAGGTCATCCGGAGCGTGTACGAGAGCACCGTCCATCAGCGCGCCTCCTGATTGGCTCGCCGCCACGGTGAGCGCGCTGTTGGCCCCGGATGGATCGCCGGTTATGTCGACGATGTCGCCGTCGTTGCCGGCTGCGATCACCGACAGCACGCCGTGCTCGGTGAGTGTATCCACCGCCTTGATATCAGCGGTATCCGGAGGGGTGGCCGACTCGCCGAGCGACATGGACACGATATCGATGCGTTTGCCGTTGGCGATCTGCTCTCCCACCCAGTCCAATGCGGGGGCGACGAGTTGGGTGCCCTCTGCGGTGTCTCCGAAAACCTTCAGCGCGTAGATGCCCGCCTCCGGTGCGGAGCCAGGCGCAATGCGCATAGCGCGCACATCGTCCTCACTGAGCGTCTCATAGTCGCCACGGTAGGTCTCTCCATCGGCGGTGACGCCATAGCCTGCGGCGGTGCCGGCCACATGGGTGCCGTGGCCCGCGCTTGCCCCTTCGATAGGGTTCGCGTCGGGAGTGGGGAGATCCGTGCCATCACCCACATAGTCTGTTCCGGCGAAGTCGTAGCCGCCCAGATACTTGGTATCATCCAGCATGGCGTGCAGGATCTCGTTCTCCAGCGGATCGTCGGTGCGGGCCAAAGCGGTCTGGTAGTCGTCGATATCGCCGCTGCCGCCGAAGTCGGCATGCGTGTAATCGAAACCGGTGTCGATTATGGCGATGTTCACCCCCTCGCCGGTGTTATGGGTCTGCGTCCATGTGTCGATCGCTCCGATAAGGGCGTCGCTGTTGACGTTGGCGGGCGTGGCGTTGCCCTCCATGGAGGTGACGGTGTCGGTATCCGTGGTCAACGGCACGTACGTGGCCACGGGCGCGACGGAAACGATCTGATCGTTTTCCTCGGCGAGCTCGGCCAAAGCTTGGGCGTCGGCGTGGACGGCGAAGCCCGAAAGCGTGTAGCTGGCGGTGTAGATCACCTGTGCGTCGGGGTCGAGTTCCTTAAGACGGTCGAGCACCGTGTCGGAGAGCTGCTCGGATTGTTCGGCGGTCTCATTGGCGGCCGCCGTTGCGGCCTCTTGGGATCGGCCTCGTGCCTGCATACGGTCGTATTGCTCGAGTCCGGTGGGCGCGTCGGTTTCGATGAACGCTGTGGTGGTGCCTTCGGTTTCGAGATACGGGGAGATTGGATCGTCGCTGTTCCCGTCTGTGGGATTGGCCAAAGCCATCGGCGTCAGTGATCCGGTCAACGCGATGCAGGCGATCAACGCGCCCAAACGTCTTCCAATGTGATGGTTGTTCACCAGTGCGTCCCTTCTTCTCAGCATGAGTGTGGTGTTCGGTGAGGGATAGCCTTTATGCGTCATTGCAGATTCGGCATCGGGGGAGGGGGTACCCGTCACGCGACCTCCTTAAGTGTATGCCCAAAACTTGTCATATGCGACGATATCGTCGAATCGAGGTGAGCGATGTAGTCATGGCGTATAAAAGCGGTGGATAACACGCCGGCTGGTGGATAACCGCAAGGCTGGAACCACAGGAGCCGGTTCAGGTTGCCTGCGCA
Source organism: Bifidobacterium eulemuris (assembly GCF_014898155.1). Lineage (NCBI taxonomy): Bacteria > Bacillati > Actinomycetota > Actinomycetes > Bifidobacteriales > Bifidobacteriaceae > Bifidobacterium > Bifidobacterium eulemuris. The sequence continues at coordinate 1,986,949 of NZ_CP062938.1, forward strand.
CGGTCGCGTACGGTTCAATCAGGCCATGAACACACAACCTTGCATTCCATCGGCCCGACAGCGCTATTACACGCCACCGCGCCAACTTGCCTTATGCGAACGGCAGCCCGCGCGAGGTGCCGAACGCGCAATCGGGCCGCCGAAATCCTCCTACGGCGGGGTCGCGCTGGACGGTGATTCGGGAATACTGGTTCCCGTGGCCGACACCGTGACCGCCTTGGACAATGTGGTCACACTGTCGGCCGCGCATGCCGGCATCGGATTGAGCACGATGGCGGCCATGCTCGCCTGGACCTTGCAGGAACGCGATCTCGACTGCGCGCTGGTCGACGCCGACCTCGCCGTGGGAGGCCTTGACGTGCTGCTCGGCATCGAAGGCGAACCGGGCACACGCTTCAACCAGATCGACGCGCCGTTGGGGCGGTTGGAATCCGACGCGTTGAACCATGAACTTCCCCGATGGGAAGGCGTGCGCGTTCTCGCCTGCAATCCTTGGGAGGCCAAGCAGCCTGACTGGTGGGAGGCGCAGGCGGCCATACGGGCGCTCGCCGACGTGAACCATCTCGTCATCGTAGATGTGGGGCGGGGAGATCTGCTCGCCAGCGTGCCGGAGCTTGCCATGGCGGCGCAGGTGATGGCGGTGGAATTATCCGTGCTGGGACTGGCTCGGGCGAAGGTCCATCTTGCGCGGTTGGCGGCGCAGGAGAGTCCGCGGCCCGAACTGGTCGGCATCACACCGCGCGGATTGCCGAAATCAGGCAAAGCCGTGGGCCTGGACGAGGCGGAGGATTATCTGTCGCGTCCGTTCGTCGGCGGCATCACCCATACGCCCAAACTCTGCGGCGAGATGCTTGACGGCCTGGGCATCCGCAGGATTCCGCGAAACGCGCGCGGCACCTTGAATCGGCTGGCCGATCGGATCGAGGATCTGCTGGCCTTTGGACAAGACATCGGACAAAACATCGGACAAGACACGGGAGGAACCGCCCTCCAGAGAAGGAACTCGTTCAGGAGCGATGCGGACGATTATGGCGCACGCCGGCGGAACATGCGCGAACAGCGTCCCGTAAGAATGACGAACGGCGGAAATGAGGTGATGGCGCGATGAGTCTGCTGGATTTCGGCCCGCTGCGGGACCTGGCCGACGATCCGCGAGTCACCGACGCGGCGGTCACCTGCGACGGCCGCGTATGGGTGGACACCGGTGAGGGCATGCGTGAATACCTGCCGCGCGTACCGTTCCGATCACCTCCCGTGGTGCGCGAATACGCTGTGCGATTATGCGCTCAGCTGGGAAGGCGGTTGGACGACGCCTGCCCCATCGCGGACGCCTCCAGCGTGGAAGGCGTTCGCGTGCATGCGGTGATCGCGCCGCTGGTGCCGCAGGGAGCGGCCGTCACCATACGATTTCCACGACAAGGGAGCCCGAGCTTGGAGCGGTTGGAGCGAGACGCGTTGTTTCCTCATGCATGGTCGCCGGTATTGACTGGTTTGGTGCGCAAGCGGGCCACCGTGATGATCACCGGTGGCACCGGCGTGGGCAAAACCACGTTGCTGAAAGCGCTGCTGGCGCGATGCGGGGACTGCGAGCGCATCGTCACTGTGGAGGAAGTACGGGAATTGGGCGCGTTGGGGCACGGTGACCATGTCTCATTGGTGAGCCGTGAGGCCAATGTGGAGGGTGCCGGCGCCATCGGACTGTCGGAATTGGTGAAAGCGACATTGCGTATGCGTCCCGACCGGGTGGTGTTGGGTGAGGCGCGTGGCGAGGAGATCGTGGATCTTTTGCGTGCGTTCAACTCCGGGCATCGCGGCGGCATGACCACATTGCATGCCGATTCGGTGGGGCGGGTCCCGTCGCGGCTGATCACGCTCGGGCTGTTGGCCGGTGTGGAGCCGCGCGCGATGGCGATGCTGGCCGGGGACGCGTTCGATGCGGTGTTGCATTTGGAACGTGCGGGCGGCCGGCGGCATATCGCGCAGATCGGTGTGCTGCGCATCACGGAGGGATTGGGATTGGTCGGTGTGCCGCTGGTTGGTTGGAGTGGAGTCGGCGATCCGGTGGAGGGGCCCGGCTGGCAAAGATTTTGCGAGATGTGGACATGATGGTGGTCGCCGTGCTGGCTGCGATGGCGGCGGTGCTGCTCTGGCCCGTACGAGCGGAGCTGGTGGGGGAACGCTTGGAGGCGATGCGGCGTCATGGGACGCTGGACGTTCCCGGACATGCCGGGGACGATGGAAGCGACGGGGATTGCGGAGGCGGGGAACGTTTATGGCTTGATGGAAAGTCTGCGCGAGACGGTATGCGGCGCATCCGGAGCGGTGGAAGTCGGGCGGATGCGCGGTCGCCGGAGTGGACGAGACCGCGTTTGGGTTCGCAAGGATTGTCGGGGATGATCGCGGCGGCGATCGCCCACGTGCGTTCCGGCGGCACGGTGGCGCAGGCGTTCGGGCTGGGCGGCATGCGTGTGACGGTCGCTCGCTTGTCGCCGATCGTGGAGGCGTGGCGCTCGCCGGAGGAGAGCGGGGAGACGGCGAGATACGTCGCCATAGGCATCGTCGCGGCATGCCGGCTCAGCGAGGAGCTTGGCTGTGCGGCGGCCCGATGTCTGCAGACGGTTGCGGCGGCCTATCGGCGTGTGCGTTTGGCCGAGACCCGCAGACGGCAGGCTTTCGCCGTTCCTCAAGCCACCTCCGTTCTGTTGAGCGTTCTGCCGGTGGGAACGGTGGCGCTTGGGGAATTGATGGGATTGCGCCCGTTGTCGTTCCTGCTGGGAACGGATCGCGGGCTTGGTTGCCTGGCGTTGGGTGGATGCTGCTATGCCATCGGATTGTTGTGGAATCGGGCGCTGCTGCGCGGCATGATGGCGAATATCGGGATGCTCAACCGCGATGTGGGCGGGATATCCGCCGACGGCGGTGTGGTGCCGTGGCTGACGTTGATCATCGCGATGCTGGATGTGGCGTTGAGGCAGGGCTCTTCGATCCCTCGCGCGCTCGCCGTGGTGGGACGGATATGCGGTGGCGGGATCGGCTTGGGGATGGTTCGGGCCGGCGAGGCGTTATTGCGCGGCGCCTCATGGCATGACGCCTGGGTGGTGCAGCGCGCGGACCGATCGGCCGGTGAGGCGTTCGATCTGATCTGCACGGCTTTGGAACCGTCATGGACGCGTGGCGATATGTCTTCGGCGCGTTTGGAGGCCGTCGTCGACCGTTTGGATGCCGAGGAGCGTGCGGCCATCGAACAGGCCGCCTCGCGGTTGTCGGTGCGGTTGCTGATGCCTTCGGGACTGTGTTTTCTGCCGGCGTTCGTGTTCGTGGGCATCGTGCCGTCCATCATCTCCTTCGCCGTATGACGCCTTTCACGACGTCGTTGTAGTCAGGTGCCGTAAAAGCGGTGGATAACACGCCGACCTGTGGATAACAACGAGGCTGGAACCACATACCCCTGCACGAGATGCGCGGGCGGGGTCCGGTATCGCATAGTGGGCATACCGCTCCCTACCAGGTGCGGCGCAATATTGGAGACGGCCGGCGCTCGCGTCGGTCGCTGCGGAGAAAGGAACATCATGAACACGATCGTCCCCATCAACGTCGATGGGCATGCGGGTTTCTATATACGGGCCAAGGAGCGGATGCTCGCATTGAACGCGCAGGCTCGCGAACGGCTCTGTCTGATGGATGCGCGTCTGCGGACGTTGACCGCCGAACCGGAGGAGGGCGCGGCCACAGCCGAATACGCCGTGGTGTTGGTCGCCGCCACGGGATTCGCGGCATTGCTGGTCACCATCCTCAAATCCGATGCGATCAAGACGCTGCTTACCGGCATCGTCAAAAAAGCGTTGAATGTCGGGTGATGGCGATGCGTGCGACATCAAGCCGACCGGTCGGCAAGGCGCGGCTGCCGCCCGCCTTCCGCCCGTACCGTGCCATGCGATGGCGGATGTGGTCGTCGTCATACGATCGCGGAGCGGCCACGGCCGAATTCGCGGTGGTGTTGCCGTGCGTGGTGGTGGTCGCGGCGTTGCTGCTCTCGTTGACCCAGGCGGTCGTCGTTTCGATGGATTGCCGGGATGCCGCCGCCGCGGCCGCTCGAGAACTGGTGGTCGGCGGGACCGAATCGCAGGCGAAGCGGATCGCCGGCCGGATGGCGCGATCCGATGTCACGGTCGATATCGTCTATCGCGAGCGATACGTGGATGTGACCGTCACATGCCCGGTATTGCCCGGACCGATGAATCTGCTGCCCGCGCGCGTCACCGGAGCGGCAACGGGAATCGTGCCATGAACGCGGCGAAGCCGATGCGGCGTTTTCTGACACGATGTTTCCCGACGCGATGTTTCCCAACACGGCGTTCCGCGTCCGTGAAACAGGTCTCCTCTCCGAACGGATCCATACTCGCCGCCGACGAGGGGTCCGGCACCATGGCGGGCGTCATGCTCATCATGGTGGCCGGACTGATGTTGGCGGTTGCGGCGGCGGCCGGCAATCTGCTGGTCTGCCAGACCCAAGCGCGTGCCATAGCGGATTTGGCCGCCATCCAGGCGGCGGTCGCATGGCGTCAGGGGCGGACGGACGATCCGTGCGCGCTCGCGGCCGATGTGGCCGCAGTCAACGACGGCGACATCGGCCGGTGTGTTGTGGATGGCGACGATGTGGAACTCAGCGTCGTCGTTGCCACAATGGTGCCGGTGGCGCCCCAAGTGGAACGGGCGTCGCGTGCGGGACCGGTGGAATGTCGGGAATTGTGAACACGAGCATCTCGCCTCTGGCGCAACGTGCCCGGTATTGGTTATCGTTGCGGTATGAGCGAAGTACAGAATCGAAGTCATGTCGTCGGTTTGGTGGGCAATCCCACCTCCGACAAAGGGCGCGGCGCGCAGGCGGCCGAGCGGGTGTTTGAGCTGCTGACCCAGGCCGGAACCGAACATGGCTTCACCTGCATCGAACTGACGGGCGATAGTTTCGACGATTCCTTGGCGAACGCGCGCGGGCGCGCCGACGAATACGATTCGCTGGTGGTGGTCGGAGGCGATGGCATGATCGCCTTGGGCGCCAATGCGGTCGGCAACAGCGGCAAGCCGTTGGGCATCGTGGCCATGGGGTCGGGCAACGACTTCGCAAGAGGCCTCAAGCTGCCTGTCAACCGCATCGAAACCGCCGTCGAGGGCATCGTCGGCGCGATCGTACGCGGCTGTACCATCGACGTGGATATGGGGCATGTGTCCGGCCTGGCGGATGAGTCCGTCGACCGCTTCTACGCGGGCATGCTGTCGTGCGGACTGGATGCGAGCATCAACGATCGTGCGAACCATTCGCGTCTGCCCAACGGCTCGGTGCGGTATTTCGTCGCGGTATTGGTGGAGCTCACACGCATGAAGCGGTACGGATACCACATCAAGGCCACGCTGGCCGATGGGTCGGTGGACGAGCGGGACATCGTCACGCCCCTGCTGACGGTCGCCAACTCGCGGCATATCGGCGGCGGCATCGAGGTCTCGCCGTATTCCCGATTCTCGGACGGCATGTTCGACCTGGTGTGGATGGACCACGTCCCCAATCTCAAGGAGTGCGCGGTCGCCATCTCCAACGCCTACAACGGGCGTCTGCTGTCGTCGAGGGTATTCGGCTGGGAGCGGGTGCGCGATGTGGAGATCACACGTGCTGACGAAGGCGACGAACCGCCGGTGCTGATGGCCGACGGCGAGTACGTCGGCCGCCTGCCCGTCAGGGTCACGGTGCGGGATCGCGCGCTGCGCGTGCTGGTGCCGCCCGCCGTGAAGGCCAACGAGGAGTCGCAGACCAACGCCGATGTGCTGGACATGATCCTGCGCGATGGGCGCGATCCGATGAGCGGTCGTTTCGCCTGACGGCGTGCCGATGCGACGGCATACCAGATTGCGGCATACCGGGTTGTGATACGTCGGAGTTGCGGTACGTCGGAGTGATGATGCGCAGGCCGGTCGACGACGTGGCTCGGCGCGTTACCTGATGTACGTTTCGATGTGCAGGGTCTGTGCGATCACGGTTCGCAGCGTATCGTCGCCGATGTCGGGATGCGAACGGATCAGCGAGATCAGGCCGACGATCAGCGTGAAGAACGTCTCGTGCACATGGTTGATCGGCAGGCCGTGCTTGGCTTCGAAATCACGTACGGTGGTGTCTCCGATGTAATACGCGATGCGGTCCGCCGAACGGTCGATGAATTTGATGTACAGCTCGGCGTTGCCATCCGCCACCATGCGGCGGGAGAACGGGCTTTCGTCGGCGATCAGCGCACGGAGCAGACGGATCATATCATCGAGGGCCTTGCTCACATTGCCGGGCTCGCGGTTGTGGTTCCACTGGTCGAGGCGTTCCAGAATCTCGTCGATCACATCGTCGAGCACCGCGTCGGCCACGGCGTCCTTGTCTTCGAAGTAGTGGTAGAAAAGCGAACGGGTCATGCCCACGCGGCCGGCGATGTCGGAGACGGTGACTTTGGAGAAGCCCTTCTCCAGGCAGATGCCGCGCGCGGCGCTGATGATGGCCTGCCGCTTGCTGTCGCCGCGTGGGGAACGACGCTCCTCGGTGCTCGCTGCCATGACGGTCTCCCTTGGCTCGGACGGTTGGAAATATTCTGAAGTATGTTGACAGTATGGTAACGGGTGTCACCAACATGACGCCGCCACGCCAAGCGTCCTGCCCACGTGCATTGACGTCTCGTCAATCATATGGCATGCGCCCTATGCCGGCATGTCGCGCGCGGTCTTATGGCACGGGCCCGAAATACGTGGGAAGGCACCGAATCGACGGAACGGCTGTCCCACGCGACCTCATGGCGTAGACGTACGGCAGGTAGTGGCGGCACGATAGGGTGGACGAAGCAAGCTCGCGGCCATATCGGTCGCAACGGCGAACGAAATGAGTGTGGTCTAGATGGCATTGGCGTTATATCGGCGGTATCGTCCCGATGCGTTCGAAGGGGTGATCGGACAGGACCAGGTCACCGTTCCTCTGATGCGGGCCCTCGACGAGGGCAAGCTCACCCACGCCTATCTTTTCTCCGGACCGCGCGGCTGCGGCAAAACCAGCTCCGCCCGCATCCTCGCCCGCTGCGTCAACTGCGCGCAAGGGCCCACCTCTCATCCCTGCGGCGAATGCGAAAGCTGCAAGGACCTCGCCACCGGCGGCCCCGGCTCCATCGACGTGGTGGAGATCGACGCGGCCAGCCACAACGGCGTGGACGACGCCCGCGAACTGCGCGAACGCGCCGGATTCGCCCCCGCGCGCGACCGCTACAAGATCTTCATCCTCGACGAGGCCCATATGGTCACGCAGCAGGGTTTCAACGCCTTGCTGAAAATCGTCGAGGAGCCGCCCGAGCATGTGATGTTCATCTTCGCCACCACGGAACCCGACAAGGTGATCGGCACCATCCGCTCACGCACCCACCACTATCCGTTCCGTCTGGTGCCCACCGAGGTGATGGGACCGTACTTGGAGCGGATCTGCGAACAGGAGGGCATCAAGGCCGAGCCGGGTGTGCTCAAGCTCGCCATGCGCGCCGGCGGCGGTTCCATGCGTGACACGCTCAGCGTGCTCGACCAGCTCATGGTCGGGGCCGTCGACGGCGTGATCACCCACGACGCTTCGGTCGCGTTGTTGGGCTTCACGCCGGAAACCCTGATCGGCGAGGCCGTGGACGCGGTGATCGACCGCAACGGCGAGGCGCTGTACGGCGTGATCCAAAGCGTTGTGGTCGGCGGTTTCGATCCGCGCCGCTTCGTGGAGGACCTGCTCGCGCGCGTGCGCGACCTGCTGGTGCTCACCCTGGCCGGCGACCGGGCCGAATCCGTGCTGTCCGACTCCGCCGAGGGCGAGAATATGGACGACCTGCACCGTCAGGCCCAAGCCTTGGGGCTGGGCTCGCTCACCGTGATGGCGGATACCATCAACGCCACGCTTGGTTCGATGACCGGTGCGATTTCGCCGCGCATGCGTCTCGAATTGCTTGCGGCGCGGCTGCTCGCCGTGCGAGAAGGCGCCTTGACCCCGCAATCCGCAACTGTTGCGACGGCGTCTGGCGCTGCCGCCGGCGCGGCAGGCGCGGTCGGCGACGCGACCCGCTCGGCGTCTGGTTCGGCGTCCGGCTCCCGTTTTGCCGGAGCCGCGCAGCCAGCTCAGCCGAAAACCGCTGAAAACACCGGTTTCGCCGGCAATAGCGGTGGCTTCGCCGGTCGCGGAACGGGCGCTCCCGCATCCTCCGGAGCGACCCCGTCGCGCAACGCCAACGAAACCCACGGTGCCTGGCCCACGGACGCCGATGGGTTCGCCCAATCCACGCAAGCGCGCAAACCGCGGAATTCCGGCGATGCGCATGGCGTCGCCACGGAGACGGGCGCGACTGCGTCGACTGCCGCGACCGGTGTCGTGAACTCAGGCGCGCCGGGCTCGGGAAACGATGCCGGACAAGACGCCGTGAAGACGGATCCGCGCACTCCTGACGAGAAATGGGACGCCCTGGTGGCGGGATTGCCCGGGGACGTTCGCGCCTATGTGGACCGCACCAAGGTGCCGCGTGTGCAACTCGCCCCCAATCCCGCCAATGGGCGTATGCAGCTGTGGATCAAATTCGATGTGCCGCTGAGCAAATACGCGTTCGCGATGGGCATGGCCTCCGAACCGGTGGACGGTTCCACCAAAGTGCAGGATATTCTGCGCGCCGAGGTCCACAAGATGTTCGGTCCCGATGTGGCGCTCGCCCCCACCAAAAAGATGGCGAACGACGAGATCGCGCCGCCATTGAGCAAACTGCCCCCCGAGGAGCAGCAGAGGATCAAGGCCCGGTTGCTGCAGGCGAATCTGGGTGCGGCTTCGGCGTTGACGCAACGGTCCGGCGAGCCGTCGGGCAAGACGCCAGAGGCGGGCGTCGGATCCACGCCGGTCGCTGCGGAGAAAAACCCCGGTGAATCGGCCGCCGATGATGAGGAGGTTCATCGAGCCGCGCCGGCCGATGACGATCCGTGGGCGCTGCCTGTGCCCGGACCCGCCTCGACGGCATCTCCGACGCAGTCCGCGGGGAATCTCACGAACGGTCGGAACACTCCGATGGATGATGATCCGTGGGCGCATCCGGCGCAGCGGACCACCCCGGTCAATGCTGTTTCACGGGATGTTTCACGCGAAGACGCCGAGCCTGATGGCTGGGGCGTCGCCCAGTCCGTGAAACAGCCTGTGGAACAATCCGCCGAGACGGAGGCGCCTCGCCGCACAACCGTGGCCGTTCCCGATCTCAGCGACGACGATGACCCGTGGAAGAACGTTCCGCCGCCCAGCGAGCCGATCCCCTCGGATATGGACGACGCCCCATCGCATGGCTCGGCGTATGGCCAGCGGCAGCATTCGGGATTCGCACAGCACCAGCAGCCGCAGGCCGACCGGCGCGACGCCATTCCGCAATCCGACGATCCGTGGAACGCCCCGCAGGCCAGGGCGTTCGCGCAACCAGCCGAGCAATTCAGCCCGCAGGTCGCCGCTGAGGACGACGAGTATTCGATGAGCGACGCGTCGTTGGGCGAGGCAACGGCGATGAGCATGGACGATCTGCGTAAACTGTTCGAAGTCAAAAAAGTCGAGGAATTCGCCGCCGACGACCCGGGCAATCCCCGCAACCAGCACTCCAAAAAACGTGCCGGCGACTGACGACGGCCGCAACGGTCCATGACGACGGCCGGATACCCCTCATAAGAGGAAACGAATCCGCGAACACGCGGGGAAGGAACTGCCATGGCATTGGCGTATGACGGCGCGATCCAGCGCCTGATCGACGCGTTCGGACGACTGCCCGGCATCGGTCCGAAAGGCGCGCAGCGCATCGCCTTCTACCTGTTGTCGGCCGACGAGCAGGAAGCCGCCGATTTGGCCGACGCCATCACCGAAGTCAAAGCGAAAGTGCGGTTCTGCGACATCTGCGGCAACGTGTGCGAGGCCAGCCCATGCCCGATCTGCGCCGATCCGCGCCGCGACCGTTCCCTGATCTGCGTGGTCGAGGAACCCAAGGACGTGATGAGCATCGAACGCACACGCGAATACCGCGGCCTCTACCACGTGCTCGGCGGCGCGATCAACCCGATGGCGAATGTCGGCCCGAACGATCTGAAGATTCCCCAGCTGCTCGGCCGTCTGAACGGCGACGACGTGCGGGAGGTGATTCTCGCGCTCGACCCGAATATCGAAGGCGAGGCCACCACCACATATCTGAGCCGGTTGCTCGGGCCGCTTGGACTGAAGGTCACGCGTCTGGCCAGCGGTCTGCCCATGGGCAGCGACCTCGAATACGCCGACGAGATCACGCTCGGCCGCGCCCTCACCGGACGCCGCGACGCGTAGTCGCGCGGCTGTTCGGATTGTGGTCAGCGGGCGTCCGACCCCAGGCCGGTATCCCTATAATCGTGCCGCTTGCGTAGAATTGTCGGCAGGCGAAAACCCTCGAGAAGATAGGACCTCCAGTGGCTCTCATCGTACAGAAGTACGGCGGCTCATCCGTGGCCGATGCGGAATCCATCAAGCGTGTGGCGCGCCGTGTGGTCGAGACCAAGAAGAAGGGCAACTCCGTTGCCGTGGTGGTCTCCGCCATGGGCGACACCACCGACGATCTCATCGATCAGGCGCTCAGCATCGACTCCAATCCGCCCGAGCGTGAAATGGACATGCTGATGACCGCCGGCGAACGCATCTCCATGAGCCTGCTCGCCATGGCCATCCACGCCGAGGGCGAGCGCGCCCACTCCTTCACCGGCCAGCAGGCGGGCTTCTTCACCGACGCGCGGTATGGCGCGGCCCATATCAAAGCCGTCAAGCCAGACCGCGTCAAAAACGCGCTCGAAAGCGGCGCGGTGGCCATTGTGGCAGGATTCCAAGGCATCAACGCGAAGGGTGACGCCACCACACTCGGACGCGGCGGCTCCGACACCTCGGCCGTCGCGCTCGCCGTCGCGCTGGAAGCGGACGTGTGCGAGATCTACACCGATGTGGACGGCGTGTTCACCGCCGATCCGCGTATCGTGCCCACCGCCCGTCGCATCCCCTCCATCGGCTATGACGCGATTCTCGAGATGGCGTCCTGCGGATCCAAGGTGCTGGCTTTGCGATGCGTCGAATACGCGCAGCGTTTCAACATGCCGTTGCATGTGCGCTCCTCGTTCTCGCACCGCCCCGGCACGTTGGTCGTGCCCGACGGCGTCGATCCGCGCACCCTGCCGAATCTCGGCTAAGACTTGATAACCCCAGACAATCCGCCAATTCCGACCGAAAGCAGCATCATGAGCGAAACACAAGAATCCATGGGCGATCTGTTCCCCGATCTGGGCCCCGAGGCACCGGTCATCTCCGGTGTGGCCCACGACCGCAGCGAGGCGTTGGCCACCGTGCGCGGAGTGCCGAACGAGCCCGGCATGGCGGCGAAGGTGTTCACCGAACTGGCCACGGCCGGCATCAACGTGGACATGATCGTGCAGGCCGGCTCCGCCGCCGGCACCGCGGACATCTCGTTCACCGTACCCGAATCCTCCGTGCGCCAGGTGCAGGACGCTCTGCTGGAGAAGCATGAGGAGCTGGGATACAAGGAATTCGACGTGGACACCAACGTGGGCAAGGTCGCTGTGGTGGGCGTCGGCATGAAAACGCATTCCGGCCTGGCTGCGAAGTTCTTCACCGCGCTCAGCGAGCAGGGCATCAACGTGCTGATGATCTCCACCTCGGAGATCCGCATCGCCGCGCTGGTTCCGCTTGAGGAGCTGGACGACGCCGTCAAGGCGCTGCACACCGCGTACGGTTTGGACGCCACGCAGGTGGAAGCCGTGGTCTACGGCGGCACCGGCCGCTGAGAAAGGACTTGAATCATGGTACAGATCAACGATAAGGGCGTGAACGTCGCCGTTCTGGGCGCCACCGGACAGGTGGGCATGGTGATGCGCCGCGTGCTCGACGAGCGCGACTTCCCCGTCAAGGACCTGCGTTTCCTCGCCTCGGCGCGTTCCGCCGGCCAGACGATCTCCTGGCGCGGCCACGATGTGGTCGTCGAGGATGTGGCGACCGCCGATCTGAGCGGCATCGACATCGCCATCTTCTCCGCGGGCGGCGGCACCTCCAAGCAGTGGGCGCCGAAATTCGCCGAAGCCGGGGCGTATGTGATCGACAATTCCTCGCAGTGGCGCATGCACGACAACGTGCCGCTGGTGGTCGCCGAAGTGAACCCTGACGATCTGGACGATGTGCCGGACCGCATCATCGCCAACCCGAACTGCACCACCATGGCCATCATGCCGGTGATGAAGCCGCTTGCCGACGCGTTCGGACTCAAGCGGCTCATCGTCAGCTCCTATCAGGCCGTGTCCGGCGCGGGCCGTGCGGGCGTCGAACAGCTGATGAACGAGGCGAAGGCTGCCATCGAGCAGGGCGCGGACAAGCTTGTGTTCGGCGGCGACGCCGTCGAATTCCCGGCACCCTCCAAAATCGTGCGCACCATCGCCTTCAACGAGGTGCCGATGATCGGCGACATCGTGGACGACGGCAGCGAGGAAACCGACGAGGAGCAGAAGCTGCGCAACGAAAGCCGCAAGATTCTGCATCTGCCGGAGCTCAAGGCCTCCTGCACCTGTGTGCGTGTGGGCGTGTTCACCTCGCATGGCATGAGCGTGAACGCCGAATTCGAACAGGATGTGACCCCCGATCAGGCGCGTGCGGTGCTCGCCGACGCCCCGGCCGTGGAATTGGTGGATATTCCGACCGCCCAGCTGGCCGCCGGCAAGACCCCGAGCTTCGTGGGCCGCATCCGCCAGGATCAGGCCGTGGACGGCAAGAAGGGACTCGCGTTCTTCGTGACCAACGACAACCTGCGCAAGGGCGCCGCCCTCAACGCCGTGGAACTCGCCGAACTCGTAGCCAAGAAGCACTTCGCAGATCAGCTTGCCTGATCTGCGACGGACAGCACAGTGGCAATCAGCTAGCCTGATTGCCGACAGATGGCACAGTGCAGATCAGCTTGCCTGATCTGCGACAGATAACGCAGTGGCGACCAGCTCGCCTGATCCGCGACAGACAGCGCAGCGCGGATCAGTTTGCCTGACCGTCGGGCGACGATACTTCAGTCGTCTTCAGTCGGTATCGAGTGCTGCGTCCGTTGCCGATGACCTCGGCCAGTCCGTCTTGTACGAGGCTTCGGAGCAGATCTCGCGCTCGAGAGTTACCGAGCGTCATGATTTCGGCCAACTCAGATGTGGAGAGTTCCTTTCGGGACATAAGATGCTTGAACGCTTCGGCTTCGGATTTGGATAGATGTGAGTGGAGGGTCCATCGTGGTCCCTCCACGGACTCCGAAGACGGGCGGTCATCGGTTGGTGCGGCGATGTACTGCAGGGTAAGAGTGACTCTGTCTGGCTGCGTGCTGGCCACAAGCGTCGGGTGGGATGTCCCGGCGAAGTCGCATCCTTCACGCATGGTGTCGAATCCGCTGCCGGCTTTTTCTCCGATGCCGACCAAAAAGAACATCTTCATCAACGTTGGGTTGCGCGTATCCGAAAGACCTCCCTGCTCCACTTCTTCGATGGACATGCGCAGACGTCCCGGATTGGAGAACTCGAGGACGCGGGGTCGCCGAATGATGACCGTTCCGCGCCGACCGCAATAGTCCGCGTGGACCAATGTATTCGTCAGCGCCTCACGTACAGCCGTGTCCATGGGATTCTCATCCATTCGTCTGGATTCGTTGTTGATGAGGAACGGATGCGGTATGGCCAGCCGAAGTTTCGTATAGACGAGCTGCCAAAAATCGTAAAGGCATCCGGACCAAGTGCCGTCGCCCGAGGTCACACGGTCGTCCCAGCGGTTGCCTCCAAGTTCTTCACGATAATCGAGAAAGTAGTTCGGAAATTCTTGAGTGATGTGATGGTCGTGTCCGAACATGAGCAGGCCTGCCACCGTTGGGTGAATATCTCCGTTTTGAGTGCGGGCGAGGGCTTCCAGCCGCAACAGGAAATCCAGGTCGGGTAGATTGCGCCATGGGTGCGCTGGACGAATCTGTTTGAAATACCTTCGATAAGCACTGATGGCACTTGAGCTGAGCGAGTCGGCGTTGAAATCGGTCAGAACACGGCGATCGAGCGGACCGTCGCCGCTATCGCGCATCATGGCGCGACACTCCTCACGGTCGCAGTGATAATCGCCATCGTTGTTGCGTCTGAAAGCGCCTCGGTGCCTCTCCGTGCTGAATGGGTCTTGACCGATGTAGATCGGCATGTCCTCGCGCGAGGCGCGGGGAACGTTGATGACGATGAAATCTCCCCGCTCGCTATGTCTGATGGCGACATCCTGATCGGTGATGATCGTGGCGCTGACCTTTGATCTGTCGTTCACGGTGTTCCAGAAATCGCGAACGAGCTTATCTGGGTCTGCGACACCGGTGATATGCAGCTGGTGTCGGCTGTCCTCCGTGATGCCAAGGAGTATGAGACCTCCTTCGGAGTTCGCGAATGCGCTGTATGTATCCCAAATGCTCTCTGGCAGCTTGTCGTGAGCTTTCTTAGCTTCGATCCGGCAACTTTCATGTAGCTGCTCAATATCTGTATCCGCCAGTTTTCCGCCCGAAATAAGCTGGTATAAGGTTGAATCCGCCAATTTTCCGCCGACTTTCATGCTAATCCGCCAGTTTTCCGCCAGTTTAGCATGTGTTTCAGGTGGTTTGCGATGTTTTGTCGGCGGATGCGGTCTTTTGGATTCGCGCGATGTTTGGAATCGCCGACATCGATTAGACATCAGATGTCAGATGTAGGATGATGGCGGTGTCGTGATGTGGCGTTCAAGGAGGAAACATGCCGTCAGTCCCATTCGTTGTAGGTGCCTATGCGTCGCTGCCGCCTGAGAAAGCCGACCAGGAGGCGTATTACGCCCTGCTTGGCGGCCAGGACTGGATCGCCGGCACGGAGCTGCCGTACCCGGGCGACCTCGCCGACGCCGAATCCCGTGCCTGGCTCGCCGCCCACGTGCCCGCCCACTGGCATGCCAACACCATCACCGCCATTCCCGGCACCATGCGATCCATCGGTGCCGATCCCGCCTTTGGACTCGCCAGTGCGGACGAAGGGGGACGCCAATCCGCGTTGCGCTTCCTCGCCGCGTTGCGCGACGCCCTCGCCGACTTCACCGACCGCCGGGGGAGCCGGGATGTGAGTCATGTGGAGATCCACACCGCGCCGACCCGCACGGCCGACCGTGACGCGATGGCGGCCTCGCTGGAGGAGCTGTTGCGTTGGGATTGGTGCGGCGCGAAGCTGGTGATCGAGCATTGCGACCGGTATATCGAAGGCCAGCCGCCTGAGAAAGGTTTTCTGCCCATCGAAGACGAGATCTCGTTGGCCCGCGAGGCCGGTATCGGCCTTACCGTGAACTGGGGGCGTAGCGTGGTGGAGGGGCGCGACGCGAATACGGCGCTCGACCATATCCGCGCGGCCGCCCAAGCGGGCGTGCTTGCGGGCCTGATGTTCTCGGGCGCGGGACCTGCCGAAACGCAGTACGGCTATGGCTGGATCGACGGCCATCTGCCGATGGCTCCCGACGAGCCCGAGTCGCTGATGGACGCCGCTGCGGTGCGCGCCTGCGCCGACGCCGCCCGCAATGCGCCGGAACTGGCCTATTGGGGCGCCAAAGTCTGTGTGCCGGCATCCAGTCATCTCGCCGAACGCCTCGCCTTCCTCGACCATATCCATCGGGCGGCGACCGCCTGATTCGCCCAGCGCGACTTCGGGAAAACGGCGGCGCTCATGGCACTGGACGTGTCTTTCGCGCCATCCGCGACGCCTGTCCTATCCTGTCCCATCTCATCTCATCTCACTTCGACCCGTATGCAATCCGCATAGGAAAGGACCGTTTCGGCATGCTGGACAATACCTATCTGACATTCGATATCGGAGGCACGAAAATCGCCTCGGGAGTGGTCTCGCTCCCACCGGCGGCCGGCGCGCCCCCACAGGTGAGCGACCGATGCGAAATCCCCACCGAAGCACAATCAGGCGGCGATGAGATCCGCCGCCGGCTGGTGGCGTTCGCCGAGGAGCGTTTACGGGCATGCGCCGCGCAACACCGCCATATCGATGGCATCGGTATCGCGGCGGCCGGCGTCGTGGACGCCGAACGCGGCGTGATCGCCGCCGCCACCGACATCCTGCCCGGATGGAAGGGCCAGCGTATCGCCGAGGCGTTCGCCGCGGTCACGGACCTGCCCGTGGCGATGGTGGGCGATGTGGGCGCGCATGGCTTGGGCGAGGCGATCTACGGCGCGGGCCGCGGCCACAAAACCGTACTGTCGCTCGGGCTGGGCACCGGCATCGGCGGCGCCTACATCGTCGACGGGCGACTGGTCACGGGCGCCCATGGGGTCGCCGGGCACGCCGGGCATGTCGTCTCCGGATTGGGCAAGGGCTTCCTGTGCTCCTGCGGCACGACCAGCGGGCATATCGAACCGGTGGCATCGGGCAGCGGTTTGGCCACGCTCTATAACCACGAACGCCCCGCCGACGTGGAGCCGGCCGCGGACGGGCGCGAGGTGTGCGAGCGTGCCGCCCTTGGCGAGGCGTATGCCGGCCGGGTATTGGAACGCAGCGCTCGGGCGCTTGGCGAATGCGTGGCCGGTATGGCCAATTTGCTCGACCCGCATGCCATCGTGCTGTCGGGCTCCGTGGTGCAGGCCGGTCCCGTCTGGTGGCGGGCGCTGCGCGACGGATTCATGGACGGCGCGCTGGAACTGGTGCGGCAGACCCCGCTGATCGAGGGCGAGCTCGGCGGCGCGGCGCCGCTGATCGGCGCGGCCCACGCCGTGCGGACGGCGCGTCGCGGCGAATGAACGAAGCCACCGCGGCGACTCATGCTTATCCCAATAACACCTGCTTATCCCAACAACACCACAACGGAAGGAATATGATGCATCCTGCAATCGAACAGATTCACGGGGGACTGGTGGTCAGCTGCCAGGCCTATCCGGGAGAACCGCTGCGCCATCCCGAGACGATGGCGCAGATGGCCATGGCGGCCGTGGAAGGCGGTGCCGTGGGCATCCGCTGCCAAGGGCTGGCGGACATCCAAGCCATCAAGGGGCAGGTCGAGGTGCCGGTGATCGGCATCTGGAAGGACGGTCATGAAGGCGTGTTCATCACGCCGACCCTGCGTCACGCGCGCTGCTGCGCCGCGGCCGGCGCGGACATCGTGGCCATCGATGCCACGCGCCGTCCCCGCCCCGACGGGCTGAGCTACGCCGAGACCGTGCGCGCGCTGCATGACGAGGGCGTTGTGGTGATGGCCGACTGCGGTAGTTTCGCGGACGTCGAGCAGGCGGTCGAGGCCGGCACCGACATCATCTCCACCACGCTGTCCGGGTATACGGGCGAGCGGGAGAAGACCGACGGCCCGGACTTCGAACTGCTGGGGCAGATGATCGAGTCGTTCCCGGACACGCCGGTGCTATGCGAGGGGCGCATCCACACGCCCGACCATCTGGCGCAGGTGATGGCGATGGGTGCGTGGTCGGCCGTGGTCGGCACCGCAATCACCCATCCGACGACCATCACGCGTTGGTTCGCCGACAAACTCGCCTGAAACGACGGGCCTTACCCGCCCTGACGACACCCATCGCCATAGCGGACGGCTTGGGACACACGCGGGTGCGCGGATAAATTTGAAATCAGACATCAGACATCTTATGATTAAACCGGACCTGACGGGTTATGAACGCGTTGCTCATCACCGTGTGACACTCAGGACCATGTTTGACTCAATGACGAGGAGATCACACCATGATTAGAAGGAACGGAAAGTTCAAAGCGGCGTTCGCCGCGACCGTGGCGGGCCTGCTGTGCCTTGCCGGATGCGGCGGAGGGGCGGGAGGCGGCGATGCGGCCGGCTCCACCGGCACCGCGGTGGCCGATACCATCACCGCCCAGGTGGCGTACGCAAGCCGCGACTTCGCGCCGTCCACCACCTCCGGAGCGCTGCCGATGGCCGCGAACTGGCATGTCACCGAGCCGCTTTACGCGCTCGACTACAGCGACTTCTCCGTGCATAACGCGTTGGCCCAAGGCGAGCCCGAACAGGTTTCCGACACGGAATACGTCGTCACCCTGCGCGAAGGCGCGAAGTTCTCCGACGGCAGCGACGTGACCGCGGACGATGTGGTCAGCTCGTTCAAGCGCACCACCGTCGAAGGCAGCCTGTACAACTCCATGCTCGACTTCATCGACTCCGCCGAAGCCACAAGCACCAACCAGGTGACCTTCAAGCTCACCAAGGCCTTCCCCATGTTCAAACAGCGCCTCGCGCTCATCCAGATCGTCCCCGCAGCCATGAGCGATGAGGATCTCAAGAACATGCCCGTCGGCTCCGGCCCGTGGAAGTACACCGAAATCACCGACAGCCAGGTCAAATTCGAAAAGAACGACCTGTACAACGGCGACACCCCCGCCCAGACCAAAAACATGGTATGGAACGTGACCGTCGACGACACCGCCCGCGTCACCGCCATGCAAGGCGGCAACACCGACGTGATGGAACTCGTGCCGGCCCAGTCCTTCCAGACGCTCGAATCCTCCGGCTCCGAACTCAAGACGGTGCAGGGCTTCAACCTGCCGTTCCTGATGTTCAACACCAAGAAGGCGCCGTTCGACAACGCCAAGGTGCGTCAGGCCGTGTTCTACGCGATCGACACCGAAAAGCTCATCGACAACCAGATGAGCGGCCAGGCCGCCGCCGCCACGAGCTTCCTGCCTGAGAACTTCCCCAACTACCACAAGGCGAAGAACGTGTTCACCTATGACGTGGACAAGGCCAAGTCCCTGCTCAAGGAAGCCGGCGTCACCGGCGAGGTGAGCTTCACGCTCTACACCACCGACCATTCCTGGATCACCCAGCTGGCCCCGCAGATCAAGAACGATCTGGCCGCCATCGGCTTCAACGTGGACATCCAGTCCATGAAGTCCTCCGCGCTCTACCCCTCCATCACCGACAAGGACGACGCCGACTACTCCATGGTGCTCGCCCCCGGCGATCCCTCCGTGTTCGGTAACGACCCCGACCTGCTGATGAACTGGTGGTACGGCGACAACGCCTGGACCAACCAGCGTTCCTTCTGGAAGGATTCCGAAGGCTACACGCAGCTGCATGAGTTGATGGACAAGGCCATCGCCGCCACCAGCGACGACGAGCGCCAGGACTACTGGAACCAGTGCTTCGACCTGCTCAGCGAGGAAGTGCCGCTCTATCCGCTGTTCCACCGCATGACGACCACCGCCGTCAAGAAGGGTGTGTTCTCGTCCTGGGACGCCATCGGCTCCACCGGCATAAATCTGGTGAACGCCAAGCTGGCCGAATAGTCCAGGCTCCGCCGATTCTCCATCCTCCGACCCACCCCGCCACCATCGCATACGATGCGGTGGAGGCGGGTCGGCCACGCCATCGAACGATTCCAACATCGGAGTGTTATGAGCAACCTGCTGCGTCTTCTGGGCAGACGATTGATAGCCCTACCATTCATGGCATTCGGAGTCACCCTTCTGGTGTTCTTCCTGATGTCCTTCTCCCAATACGATCCCGCCGTCGCCGCGCTGGGCGAGAACTCCTCGCCCGAAGCGCTCGCCGCCTTCCGCCACGACATGGGCTACGACCTGCCCTGGTGGCAACAGTTTTGGAACTACATCGTCGGACTCTTCCATGGAGACATGGGCGTGTACGGCGTCAACAAGGACTCCGTGGCCGCCCGCGTGGCCACCGCCTTCCCCATCACCCTGCAACTGACTTTCATCGGCCTGATCATCGCCATCATCTTCGCCGTGATCTTCGGCGTACTCGCCGCGCTCTACCGCGACACCTGGGTCGACCAAGCCATCCGCGTCGTCTCCATCATCGCCATCGCCACCCCGTCGTTCTGGCTGGGCGTGCTGCTGATCTACGTGCTGCAGATCAAACTCGCGTGGCTGCCCGGATCGGGTGACTTGGTGCCGTTCTTCCAAAACCCCGGCGCATATCTCGAACGCATGGCGATGCCGTCGTTCGCGCTGGGACTGCCGGTCGCCGGCCAGCTCACCCGTATCATCCGCACCTCGATGGTCGAGGAGCTCGACAAGGACTACGTGCGCACCGCCATCGGCGCCGGCGTGCCCAAACCCGTGGTCGTGGCGCGCAACGTATTCCGCAACGCGCTTATCACCCCGGTCACCACCCTCGGCATGAAGATCGGCTACCTTATGGGCGGCGCGATCGTCATCGAGGTCATCTTCGCGCTGCCCGGCATGGGCACCGCGATGTTCGACGGCATCAACGGCAATCAGCCGATGCTGGTGCAAGGCGTGGTGCTGGTGGTGGCGCTCGCGTTCATCATCATCAACATCATCGTTGATCTGCTCTATGTGCTCATCAACCCGAGAATCAGGACGGTGTGACGATGCTTTTCGGCAAAAACAAAGTCGTGGACGCCACGTCCAAACCGGGCGTCACATTCAACCGATTCAGCAAGATGACGATCGGATCGCGCATCTCCTTCGTGGTCATCGCGCTGCTGGTGTTCTGCGCAATCTTCGCATCCGTGCTGGCACCTCATGATCCGCTGGAAATCACGATGAGCTACCAGGCACCCAACGGTGAGCACTGGTTCGGCACCGACAACCTCGGCCGCGACGTGCTCTCCCGCGTGCTCTACGGCGCTCGGTACTCACTGGTCATCGGCTTGTCATCGATCGCCTTTGCGCTGATCGTCGGCTCGCTGATCGGCGCGCTCGCCGCCGTGACGCGCACTTGGATTTCCGAGCTCATCATGCGTCTCATCGACATCGTGATGTCCGTGCCGGGCATCGCCCTGGCCGCCGTGTTCGTCTCGATCCTCGGCCAGTCGATGATCGGCATCATCATCTCCATCGGCGTGCTCTACGTGCCGCAGATCGCCCGCATCGTAAGGGCGAACATCATCAGCGAGTACGGCAAGGATTATGTGCGCGCGGTGATCGTCTCCGGAGCGCGGGCCCCGTGGATTCTGCTCAAGCACGTCACGCGCAACATCGCCGCCCCCGTCATGGTGTTCACCACCCTGTCCGTGGCCGACGCGATCGTGTTCGAGGCGTCCCTGAGCTTCATCAACGCCGGTATTCCCGAACCCACCCCCACCTGGGGCAACATCCTCTCCTCCGCCAAGGCCGGCGTCATCTTCGGCTACTGGTGGCAGGCGATGTTCCCCGGTCTGGCGATTATGTTCACCGTGCTGTGCCTCAATATCCTCTCCGAAGGCATCACCGACGCGATGGTGGCGGCGCCCTCCGCCCCGATCGAAAAGGACGACGCCCAGGCCGAATCCGACCGCAAGGAGGATCTGATCCTTACCGACCCGGTCACGGCCTACCGTGAGCAGGCCGCGTCGCTGGCCGCCTCTCTGGCCTCGCTGCGAGAGGCCGAGCTCAAGCGCACCGACCGTTTCGAGCCGAACCCGTATTCCAACGCGGCACCGGTCATCGAGGTCAAGGATCTGTGCATCAAATTCCCGCGCCATGGCGACGTGAATGTGGTGGACCACCTGTCCTTCTCCGTGCGCCCCGGCGAGACGATGGGCCTGGTCGGCGAATCCGGCTGCGGCAAGTCGATCACCTCGCTGGCCATCATGGGCCTGCTCGACCCGAAGGCCGAGATCAGCGGCGAGATCCTCTTCGACGGCAAGAATCTTGTGGGCATGAGCCCCAAGGAGCACAATGCCCTGCGCGGCCATGAGATCGCCATGGTCTACCAGGACGCGCTCTCCTCGCTCAATCCCTCCATGCTCATCAAGGCGCAGATGAAGCAGCTCACCAAGCGCGGCGGCACCCGCACCGCCGAGGAGCTGCTCGAACTCGTGGGCCTCGATCCGAAGCGCACGCTGGAATCCTATCCGCACGAGCTGTCGGGCGGCCAGCGTCAGCGTGTGCTCATCGCCATGGCCCTGACCCGCGACCCCAAGCTCGTCATCGCCGACGAGCCGACCACCGCGCTCGACGTGACCGTGCAGAAGCAGGTCATCGACCTGCTCAACGAACTGCGCGAGAAGCTCGGCTTCGCGATGGTGTTCGTCAGCCACGACCTGGCGCTCGTCGCCAAGGTGGCGCACTCGATCACCGTGATGTACGCCGGCCAGGTCGTCGAACAGGGCTCCACCAAGGAGATCCTCACCGATCCCCGTCATGAGTACACCCGCGGCCTGCTCGGCTCGGTCACCTCGATCGAGGCCGGTATGGGACGCCTGCACCAGGTGCCCGGCACGGTGCCCAGCCCGAAGGACTTCCCCAAGGGCGATCGCTTCGCGCCGCGTTCCAGCCATCCGAACGTGGGCCTGAACACCCATCCGGTGATGACGCGGGTGCCCGGAACGTTCCACTACTATGCCGCGTTGCCCGCCGACGCGGATGTGACGCCGCTCGCAACCGCCGAAGGAGGTGTCCGATGAGCGACCATCAAACCCCCATCATCGAGCTCAAAGACGTCGAGGTGGTGTTCACCACCCGCGCCGGGTCGGGACTGTTCCACAAGAACAGGATCACCGCGGTCAATAAGGTGAACCTCAAGCTCATGCCCGGCGAGACCATCGGTATCGTGGGCGAGTCCGGCTGCGGCAAGTCCACCACCGCCAACATCATGTGCGGACTGCAGCAGGCCACCAGTGGCACCGTGATGTTCAAAGGCCGCGATGTGACCCATCGCACCGCCAATGAACGCATGGAGATCGGCCGGGTGGTGTCCGTGGTGTTCCAGGATCCGGCGACGGCTCTCAACGCCCGCATGCGCGTGATCGACCAACTCATCGACCCGCTGGCCGTGCACAAGATCGGCAACAAAGCGGAACGCGACAAGCGCGCCCACGAGCTGATCCGCATGGTGGGACTTCCCAGCTCCGCGCTTGACGCGCTGCCCGGCCAGCTCTCCGGCGGCCAACGTCAGCGCGTGGCCATCGCCCGGGCTCTTTCGCTCAATCCGGACGCGATCATCGCCGACGAACCCACGTCGGCCCTGGACGTCTCGGTGCGCGCGCAGATCCTCAACCTGCTCTCCGACCTGAAGAAATCGCTCGGCCTGTCCATGGTGTTCATCAGCCATGACATCCAGACCGTGCGGTACGTCTCCGACACGATCATCGTGATGAACCACGGCACCATCGTCGAACACGGCGAGGCCCGTCAGGTGCTCACCAATCCTCAGGACGACTACACGAAGACGTTGCTCGGCGCCGCGCCCTCGCTGCTGCACCCCACCGCCGAGGAATGCCGTCCGATCGCCTGACGCATCAGACACAACCAGACCATCCAACAAAGGAGTGAATATTATGACTACACCATTGCGCGGAGTGATCCCCCCGGTCGTCACCCCGCTCACCGCTGCGGGCGATATCGACGTCGCCAGTTTCGAACGCTCGATCAACCGCATGATCGATGCGGGTGTGGACGGCCTGTTCACACTCGGCTCCTCCGGCGAGGTGGCGTTCAGCACCGATGCCCGCCGCCGCGAGATCATCGAGACGGTGCTGCGCATCGTCGCCGGCCGTGTGCCCGTGCTCGTGGGCTGCATCGACACCGAAACCAACCGCGTGATCGAACATGCGAAGGCCGCCAAGGAGCTTGGCGCCGACGCGATCGTCATCACCGCTCCGTTCTACGCGCTGGGCGGTACGGCCGAGGTGGAACGCCACTTCCGTCTGGTCCACGCGGCCGTGCCGGATCTGCCGTTGTTCGCCTACGACATTCCCGTGTGTGTACACACCAAGCTGCCGGGCGACATGCTCGTGCGTTTAGGCCTCGACGGCGTGCTCGCCGGCGTGAAGGACTCGTCGAACGACGATGTGGCCTTCCGTTTTCTGGTGGATGACAATAACAAGGCGGGGCATCCGCTCACGCTGCTCACCGGCCAGGAAGTCGTCGTCGACGGCGCTTACATGGCCGGCGCCGATGGCTCCGTGCCCGGCTTGGCCAATGTTGAGGCCACCGGATATGTGCGCATGTGGCAGGCGTACGAGCGGGGCGACTGGAGTGCCGTGCGCGCCGAGCAGGACAAGCTCGCCGCGCTGATGCGCATCGTCACCAGCACGTCGGGTGTGGCCGGATTCGGCGCGGGCGTCGGCGCGTTCAAAACCGCCATGGCTCTGCTGGGTGTGTTCTCTACGAACCAGATGCCCGAACCGGTGCTGCCACTCAAGGGAGCGAACGTCGAAGCCGTCGCCGCCGTACTCACGGAGTGCGGCCTTGAACTGGCCCGCACCCCCGAAGAGGTGAGCGCCTCCACTGAGGCGTAGCCTCAAGGCTATGCCTGAACACCTTCCGTTGTTCGGCGTGTGATCGATCGCAAGCCGAACAACGGATCCATTTCTCATTATTCATTGCGCAAGTGGGGCGGAACCGTAAGGTTCCGCCCCACGTGTTGGTGTTGGCGCGATTCTTACTTCTGCAGTTCGGATTTCAGAATCGACTCGATGGGTTCGTAATGGTCGATCACGGCCTGACGATAGCCTTCCACATCACCGGCGATGGCGGTGTGGAGCATCCGAATATGCGCGTCCGCGGTTTTGTCGAGCTCCTGGCTCACCGGCAGTCCGAGCTGGGGCAGCACGGCCATATGCACCACCCACAGCCCCCGCACGAGCTGCTTGGCGATGGAGTTGTCCAACGCGTCCAGAACGCCCATATGGAATTCGATGTCCTGCGCCAGGAACGTCTCGCCTTGGGCGGCCATACGCGACATCTCCCGCGCCAGCTTCTCCAATTCGGGCTGCTCGGTGCCTTTGAGACTGGCCACCACTTCGTCGGCGCAGCCCATATCGAGGAATCGGCGCATTTGCACCACATCGTTGAGGTCAGAGAAGTTCTTACCCACCGACACCAGCGACCGGAACGTGAGCGTTTCCATCATCGGATCAAGCGACAGCGAGCCGACGAACGTGCCCTTGCCATGCTCGACCTTGACGATGTTCAGCGCTTCGAGCTTGCGGATGGCCTCGCGCACTGAGGATCGCGAGGCGCCGATTTTCTCGCAAAGCATCGTTTCCGTGGGCAGCACGTCGCCCGGTTGCAGATGCTCCTGCAGGATGAAGGAACGGATGGCGTCCATGGTCTCGTCGCAGCGGCTGCGTTGGTTGGAGGGCGTCGCCGGCTGTTGCTGGGTGAGGGTCGCTAAGCGCGACATCAGGGCCAGCTCCGTTTGGGTGAGCGGCTCGTGGCTCGATGCCGGTGCGGGGGTGGGGCTGGCTTCCATCGTTGTGTTCCTTTCTGATGATCTGCACAACGTTGTCGCGGAGATATCAGGCCGTGTGCCGATCGGCGACGCGGATCATGTAAGCGTTGTCAACTCTTCTCTCCACAATAGCCTCTTCATGCGGGTGTGTCGCAGAATATGGCTCATATTGTGCGCAAAGCACCTCTTCTCATCACAAGCGGCGGGATGCGGTTAAGCTGGAGTCATGTCGAAAGCATCAGTGGAAGCGCGCAAACAGTTGGACCGCATCGTGGCTTTGGGCTATCCGGACGTGGCGGATATGAGCGAGGCCGCGTTCCGGGCGCTGGCCATGCCGCTGATCAATGCGCTGGAACATACCGATTTGGGATCGAATATCCTTCTGGTGCCCACGCGCGAGCTGGTCTCTCCCGAATCGCTGATCGCCAGAACCTCCATCAACCGCATGGCCGGCTTCACCACCATGCCGCCGCGCGATATCGCCAGTTTCCTGCCGCAGGACGGTTTCGAGCCGCCGGAGGGGCCGTTCTATCTGGTGGTCGAACCCCATACGGGCACCTGCTATGTGAACCGCGAGCCGGATGTGGCGCGCAAACTCATCGACTCCGACGAACGGTTGCCGCTGACCCTGGAGGAGGGGCTGGCCATCGCCACCCAGCATCCCGACTGGCTGGAAGTCAAGAACGGATTCAATCTGCTGGGATCGCGCTCGGCGGATGGCCGCGTGCCGAGCATCTGGATGAGCCAGAACGCGCCTCGCCTAGGGGCCGTGTGGTCCAATTCGCGCCACACCTGGCTGGGCAACGCCTTCTGCGTGGCGCGCCGCGGGGTAAGTCTCTTCGGCTAGCGCCGACCGGTTTCGGCGTCTAGAGTGGGACTATGACTTTGCGATTCCGAGACAACGGGGTTTTCCGCGTGCTGCAAATGGCCGACGTGCAGGACGGACCGGACGTGCTGCCCGACACGATCCGCATGATACGCGAGGCCATCCGCGCCGCCGATCCCGATTTGGTGGTGTTCACCGGCGACCAGATCCGCGGCTATGATCCCGCCTATATCGACACGTTCCTACGCCGCCGCAGCGAGACTCCCGGCGCCCGGGTGCGCACGGTCACGCTGGTCGAGGCGAAACTGCGCGGCATCCGCCAACGCAACGCGCTGAACGCGAACCTCGAAGCCGCGGGGGAGCCGTCATCCGCGGACGCCCATGAGACGATTCCGGTCGCCGCTCCCGCGCACAATGCCGCCACGCTCGGCGAACTTATGGATGAGACGCGAGACAAGGTGCGCCGCACATTCGCCGGATTCCTCGGGCCTGTGGTCGAAGCAGGCGTCCCGTTCGCCGCCACCTACGGCAACCATGACTTCCAATGCGGCATCCTGCCCGACGAACAGGACGACATCTACCGTGAGTTCCCCGGTTGCCTCAATCCCGATTTTCCGCGATCCGGCGGGGAGCATGATGCGTTGGCGTTGGAACCCGGCACCTTCGCATTGCCCATCGAAGCGTCCGATGGGTCGGGACGCGTGGCGATGAGCGTGATGATGGTCAACTCGGGTGATTACGCGGGAAATCCGGACGAGAACGACGCGCAATACCCCGCCTATGTGGTCAATTCGCGTGGGTTCGATCTGGCCGATTCCGACGGGTACGGCACGCCCTCTCCCGAGGCGATCGCATGGCTTGGTGACGTGCAGCGCGCGCTGGGGGAGCGCAACGGTGACGGACTGCCGGTGCCCGCCATCGCCTTCCAGCATATCCCGCCGCAGGAGTTCTACGACTGTCTGACCCAGGTGCCCGCATGGACCCCGAACGCCGTGGAGGGCGCGCGCGCATTCGCTGGACGCTGCTATGTGCTCAATCGTGACGTGTGCCGCCCGGGCTCCCGCCTGGGTGAGGCGATCGGCTGCGCGGACGAGAATGTGGGCGAGGTCGAGGCGCTGCGTGAGGCGGGCGGCTACTTCGCGCTGTTCTGCGGGCATGATCACAAGAACTCGTTCGTCGGTCATGTGCATGGACTGGATCTGGGATACGCGCCCACCTGCGGATTCGAATGCTATGGTCCGAAATCGCGCTACCGCGGCGTGCGTCTGTTCGAGTTCCATGAGAACGATCCGGCCGCCTACGAGACGCGCATGCTCACATGGGGCGAGTTGGTCGGACGCTATTCGAGCGATGAGGTGCGTGTGTGGTTCGAGGACCATTGCATCACCGACGCGATCGGATTGCGCAACGAACTGCGCCGCCCGCAGGTTTTCGCCGCGGTGGCCGGCGTGCTTTCCGTGAGTTTCGCCGCCGTGGTCCGCGCCATACTCCGCTCCCGTCGCGCCCGCCATTGATGCGGTGAGATGTTCGGCGTTGTTTGGGGCCGATGAGCTGTACGATGGGGAGTTACGCATGTTTCGTGCGTGTAAACGACCATGGGCCGGCCCGGAAGGCCGGCGCGACGCTCAAGCAAAGGAGGAACGATGGGTCAGGATCAATCGTCGGTGTTTGATCTCGCGGCGGTCGCTGCGAT
Organism: Bifidobacterium eulemuris; assembly: GCF_014898155.1. Lineage (NCBI taxonomy): Bacteria > Bacillati > Actinomycetota > Actinomycetes > Bifidobacteriales > Bifidobacteriaceae > Bifidobacterium > Bifidobacterium eulemuris. The sequence continues at coordinate 2,014,720 of NZ_CP062938.1, forward strand.
GTCCAACGGAGGGAACAACGACCCGCTGCTGCCTCCCGCGCGATTCATCGGCGAGCCGCAGAAGCCCAGCGCGATGCCGTACAACAAGTACGCGTCCTACAGCCAGCAGATTCCGTTCGACTATCCCGAACGCACATGGCCGGGCAAGAGGCTCGAACGCGCGCCGCGCTGGTGCTCCGTCGATCTGCGCGACGGCAATCAGGCGCTGGTCAATCCGATGGATTCCGAACGCAAGCTGCGCTTCTGGAACCTGCTCGTCTCCATGGGATACAAGGAGATCGAAGTCGGCTTCCCCTCCGCCTCCGAGACGGACTACGACTTCATCCGCATGCTGATCGAGCGCGAGCTCATCCCCGACGACGTGACGATCGTGGTGCTCACCCAGGCTCGCGAGCATCTGATCCGCAAAACCTACGAGTGCCTTAAGGGCGCCAAGCGCGCCGTGGTGCATTTCTACAACTCCGTCTCCGTGCTGCAGCGCGAGGTGGTGTTCCGTCTTGACAAGGCCGGCATCAAGAAGCTGGCCACCGACGCGGCCACGCTGTGCAAGGAGCTGGAGGGCGACGCCGAAGGCATCGACCTGTACTACGAGTATTCGCCGGAATCCTTCACCGGCACCGAGCCGGAATACGCGGTCGAGGTGTGCAATGCGGTGATCGACGTGATCAAGCCGACGCCCGAGCATCCGATGATCATCAACCTGCCGGCCACCGTGGAGATGACCACGCCGAACGTGTTCGCCGACCAGGTGGAATACGTGTCGAACAATCTCGTCGATCGCGACGCCGTGGTGCTGTCGCTCCACCCGCACAACGACGAGGGCATGGGCGTGGCCGCCACCGAGCTGGCGCTGCTCGCCGGCGCGGACCGCGTCGAGGGCTGCCTGCTGGGCAACGGCGAACGTACCGGCAACGTGGATCTGGTGACGCTGGGCCTGAACATGTTCACGCAGGGCATCGATCCGCAGATCGACCTGTCGAATGTGCCCGAGATCCGCAAGACGGTGGAATACTGCAACCAGATCAAGATCTCCGAGCGCCACCCCTACGCGGGCAACTTCGTGTTCACCGCGTTCTCCGGCTCGCATCAGGACGCCATCAAGAAGGGTCTCGAAGCCCGTCAGATGGCCGCCGAACGCGCCGGCGCCGATCTGGACAGCTTCGTATGGCTCGTGCCCTACCTGCCGATCGACCCGAAGGACATCGGCCGCACCTACGAGGCGATCATCCGCGTCAACTCGCAGTCCGGCAAGGGCGGCATGGCCTACCTGCTCAAAACCAACCACAACCTCGACCTGCCGAAGCGCCTGCAGATCGAATTCGACCGCATCGTGCAGAAGTACGCCGACGAGACCAAGCGTGAGGTCAAGGACGAGGATATCTGGCGTCTCTTCAAGGACGAGTACCTTCCGGTTGAGGAAGGCGGCAAGACGGCCGCCGGTGCCGTGGTGGGCGACGCGGCCGACGAGACGCTGGAGCAGTGGGGCCGTCTCAAGCTGCTTAAGGTGTCCGTCTCGTCCGGCGAGGATGGCTCCGACACCGTGCTCAAGGTGTCGCTGCTCGACCGCGGCGTGAATATGAGCGACGACTCGGACGACGTGGTGCGCGAGCTGTCCGGCATCGGCAACGGCCCGATCGCCGCGTTCATCAACGCGGTGAGCAACCTCGGCATCAACGTGTCCGTGATGGACTACGTGGAGCACACGATGACCGCGAGCACCGACGCCATGGCCGCCTCCTACGTGGAATGCCAGATCGGCGAGGAGCCGGAAAGCGAGATCATCTGGGGCGTCGGTATCGACTCCTCGATTATCACCAGCTCGCTCAAGGCGATTATCTCCGCGATCAACCGTTCCGAACGCTGATTCGCGCGTGACGTGCCATGCGTCGGAGACGATTCGTCCGGCGCGTTGGTCCGCATACGATAAGACCCCGAACCTTTCCGTTCGGGGTCTTTTTCGTTGCGGCTCCTTCTTCGTCGTTTTGAGTTGGGCCGCAGGGCCAAGGTCTGGTCGGATTCGCCGCCTTGGTTTGGGATCCTTCGACTCCGCTTCGCTCCGCTCAGGATGACGAGCGGGAGGTCATTCCGTTCGGGGGTGACGACAGGAGGCCGTTCCGTTCGGGTGTGAAGGAGGACGTTCGTGATGGAAGGGCGGTTCCGCTCGGGACGGCTGGATGAAATCGGCGATCGGTGCTGGGTGGGCGTCAGAGGCGTGCGCCCCAGAGGGCGCGATTGCCGCCGATGGCGGTGAAGGTGAGCGTGGGGCGGCCGTCGGTTTCGCGGGGGAGCACGGCGAACACGCCCGTGTAGGTCACGTCGTCCACGGTGATCGCCATTTCCGCGCGGCAGCAGGACGGTCTCCACATGGATTCGCGCAACGGTCGGGGCGCGGCGGACGTGGCGGATGCGATGTCCGTGGTGGCGTTGCTCTGCGGATTGCAGACGTCGGGATGGGCGGTCGTGCTGGGATTGGGGCCTGCAGTTTCGCTGGGAGTGGGGCTCGCGGTCTCGCTGGGAGTGGGGACTGCGACTGCGCCGGATACGCCGAGTAGTCGCCATGAGCCGCAGGTGGCCGGTCCGTCCGTCCCGCGCGGCATGTTCGCGGCGGACGTGTCGTAGAACGACACGACATCGCCTTCGGTCACGCGGCCGTCCTCGTGCAGGGTGATGGTGCGTGGTGCGTTGACTCCCTCCCACGAGCCGTCCTCGCGCCGTTTGCCGTTGAAAAACGTATGCGGATCATGCATCACGATCTCGTACTCGCCGGTCAGCTGTTCCTGGGCTGTCGGCGCAGTGGCCGGAACACCCTGATATTCGTAAGAGGCTGCGGCCAGCCATCCGTCGGGTGTGGGCAGTAGCTCGCGGATATGCGTCTCGTAATCCTCCTCGGCACGGGCGATGAAGCGCGTGTGGTAGACAAGGAACAGTCTGCCGTCCGAGCTGCGGCGCAAGGCGGAATTATGCCCCTGCGAGACTTCGACCTCCTCATCACGCGTGGGGCCGCCGCTCCATTTGACCGACGAAGTGAGGCGGATTCCGGTGCCTCTGGTGTGGTTGTCGGGGATTTCGCCGGAGGAGATCGCGGGATTGCCGTTCTGGTCGAAATACGGTCCGACGAGGTTTTTCGAGCGGAACAGACGGATCTGATATCCGCCTTCGCGGCCGAGCCAGCCGTACGACATAAATAGATACCACCATCCGTTCTCACGTACGAAATACGAGCCCTCGCCGGAATTCCAGTATCCGCCGGCCACTTTCACGCCGTAGTACGGGTCTGCGGCGTTCTTGACGAGCGGGTAGCGCGTCGTGTAGTCGCGCAGGCCAGTGGCAGGGTCGAGTCTGAACATCCAGATGCCGCCGAACCACGAGCCGACACTCATCCAGATCTCGCCGTGCTCGCACTGGATCGGCGTCGCGTCGATCGCGTTGATATGCGTGTCCTTGAGTGACTGATAGCGTGCCAGATTGCCATACGCCTCGTCTCCCAACACGCGTGGCACGTCGGTGAGCCGCACATTGTCGGGAGTGAAGCCGGAGTAGACGACCGGTCCTACGTAGGTCCAGTCGCCATCCAGATGATCGGCGGTGAGCAGCACGATGACGGAACGGAAATTCGCGCCGTTCACCGACAGGTACATGCACCAGCGGCGCATAGTTTCGTTCCAGATCACGTCCGGTGCCCACGTGTTGCCTTCGAGTTCGGGATTTTCGGGCTGGCTGGGCCAGTTGTGCCAGATTTCGTCAAGCAGGGCGTGCGGATCGCGACTCAAATTGTTGTCGAACCGTTCCCAGTGCACGAGGTCGCGGCTTTTCGCGAAGCGGCGGTGCGTGCCGAAGATGTAGTAGACGCCGTTCTCTTCGGCGATGGCGGGATCGTGGATGGCGACACGGCCGTCTGCCAGCGGGTATTCGGCTGGAGGCTTGTTGGTTTCGGCGACGGTCTTGACGGCGGTCTCGCTGGTGTGCTCTGGCATGGGATGGTTCCTTGGAAGTGCTTGGACATCGGCCCGTGGTCCCTTCTGACGTCCGACCGTCAGAAGGGACCGTAAGACGGGGGCGAATGTGCGGCCAGGCTGGGTCGGCGTGCGGGCTGGTCCAACCTGGCCGTGGTTGGTTAGAGCTGGGAGGCCCAGATGGTGATGTTGTCGCCGAGAGCGGTGAAGGTCATGACCTCCTTGCCGTCCACATCGCGCGGCAGCTTGGCGAAGTCGCCGGTGTAGACCACGTCGCCGAGGGTGAGGGTCACCTGGTTTGAGCCGTCCGTGGCCTCCCACGTGCCGGTCTGATCGCCCGAGACGGTGCCGTCGGCGTTCAGCGTGATGTTTATGGGCTTGTTGACGCCGCGGTAGTCGGTGCTGTCCTTGTCGGTCACCTTCTTCGGTCCTTTGAACGAGGTGTTCTGCTCGTTGGTCACCAGCTCGTAGTCGCCGGCGAGATCGGCGGCGTCGTAGCCCGCCTCGTCGGCCTTGGTTCCGGTGTACTCGTATGGGGCGGCGACCAGCCAGCCGTCGGAGGTGCTCATCAGCTGGCGCACGCGCACCTCATGCTCTTCGCCTCGGCCGGAGAAGCGGGTGTGATAGACGAGCCATGCGGTGCCGTCGTCGTCCACAAGAACGGAGTTGTGTCCCTGGGCCACTTCGATGTTGGCGTTGTCGTTGCCGCTCCACTGGATCGAGCTCATCAGGCGGATGCCGATTTCGCTCTGCCAATTATTGCCCACGGCGCGGGTGGAGACGGCGGTGTTGCCTGACTCGTCGACGTATGGTCCGGTGATCTTGTCGGAGCGGAATATACGGATCTGATAGCCGCCGGTCTGCTGCAGGTTGCCGTAGGAGGCGAACAGATACCAGTAGTCGCCGATTTTGATGAGGTAGGAGCCCTCGCCGGAGTTGCCGAAGCCACCGGCGAGTTTGACGCCATAGTAGGCGTCGGACTGGTTCTCGACGGTTTCGTAGGTGGTGGTGTAGTCGCGCAGACCGGTGGCAGGGTCGAGCTTGAACATCCACATGCCGCCGAACCACGATCCGAACGTCATCCACATGTCGCCGTTCTCGTCGGTTTTCACGCAGGGGTCGATGGCGTTGATGCCGGTGTCGGTCTGCGAGGCGTAACGTGTGAGGTCCGCGCCTTCGCCCAGCACCTGCCACACGTCAGTTTTGGCGGCATTGACCTTTTCGAAGCCGGAGTAGACGACCGGTCCCACGTAGGTCCAGTCACCCTCGATGTCGTCGGCGGTGAGCAGCACGATCACCGAACGGTAGTTGTCTCCATTCACCGACATGTACATGCACCATTTGCCCATGGTTTCGTTCCACACGACGTCGGGTGCCCACATGTTACCGGTGATGTCGGGATTGGTGGACTGCTTGGCCCATTCAGTCCAGATGTCGCCAAGGATCGATTCGTAGTCGGTGCTGAGGTTGTTCTCGAACGCGGTCCAGTTGACCATATCGTCGGATTTGAGCCAGGCACGGTGCGATCCGAAGATGTAGTACGTGCCGTCCGCCTTGACGATGGACGGATCGTGCGACTCTCCACGTTTGATGGATTCCGTTTCGCTGGACGATTCGCCGGCGGCTTCACCGGTGGTTGAAGATGCGGTCGAGCAGCCGGCGATCGTGCCGACGAGCAGGATCGCGGTGAGAATGCCTGCTGCGGCGCGCCGCGCGCGGGCGATCAGTGTAGTAGTGAAAGTCATGGAAGTATGCCCCTTCTTGTTTCTCCGCTGTGAGACGGGATCGTGCCCGCGGTTTGTACAACGATGTAATACACGGTATAGTGTACATCGTTGTAAAGAAATGTCCACTCCGGAAGGATGTCGCAATGTTGGGCACCACCTCTCTGCTGTGCTATACCCGCAAGCCCACCAGGCGCGAAGAGGCGAATAACGCCGATATCGCGCTGAGTATGCATCTCGCGCTGCGCTCACACGTCAGCGGCGACTGGATGCCGTTGAACGAGAACTACGGCATCTTCTTCGCGGCCGGAGTGCCGAGCGCCGCCTGTTCGCATGCCGACGGGGCTCCTGCGGGAGACGCGCGCGCCGCCTGCGTGGCGGCCGCCCGCCTCGGCGTGGATCCCTACGACGACGGCCGTGAGGCAAGCCCCGCCGTCGCCTACGGCGCGGTGATGCCGGAAGTCGACATCGTGCTCAAAAGCCTGCGGGACCCCTATTTGTTCCGTCTGGCCGACGGCGGTTTCGGCATCGTGGCAACGCGCACCGCGCGCGGCGGTGATCCGGACGGGTCGGAACGCTCGTCCTTTCTGCTGGCCATCAGCCGTGATCTGACCGATTTCGAACAGCTCGGCCAGGTGGTGCTCGACACCGACGCCGGCGTGAACAAGCCACGTGTGGAATTCGACCAAAACGCCGGAGAATACCGTATCCGTTGGCGCTCGGATGACGGCGTCGCGCGCCTCGCGATGGTGGACGATATCACCGCGGCCGCCGGACACACGCTTGCCGTGGCCGATGATACGGAATCGCCGGATGCTGAGACTGTCGGCCTCGGTCCGGTCGATGCGTGCACGGACGACCTCGACGCCTACGGCATCGCCGACGTGGTGCCCGGCAACAGCATCGCCATCACGCAGCAGGAGGCGCATGCGCTGATCGCGCGCTTCGGCCGTGTCTATAACACCGGCGCATCCGTGCGCCCATATACGATGCAATCCTCGTTGCGTGGCGATGAGGCCCGCGACGCGGTGGCGGGCCTGCGCAACGTGCGCGCGGAACTCGCATACTCGGACGGTTCGACGGCCATGCGGGCGGTGGATTGGGATGCCGACGAAATCGGACGGTTGGCCGACGACCTCGCCGACGGACGACTGGTCGCGGGGGAGCGTCGCGCCATCCACGGACGCGTCCGCCAAACCATCTACCCCGTTCCGTTCGCCGTGGAGCGCGCCGATCCGTCGGTGTTCGCCTGGAACTGGAACGGCGAGCCGCTGTTCCTGTTCATCGCCACCGAGGACGAGGACGGCAACTGCATCGACCCGCGCGGCGGACACACCCATATGCCGTTGCGTGTCGCATCCTCCATCGCCGAGCTCTCCGACGCGGCCGGCGGGCGCGAGCGCGAGGTCGACCTGCTCGTGCGCGGCGACCTCAACTCCGAAGGCCGGGCGATGACCGGCTGCTTCTGGGCGCCGGAACTGCATGTGATCGACGGACGCCTGTCCATCCTGTTCATGCCCTGCTTCGACGGGCCGGACGCCAACCCCGACGGCTCGGCCAACGACCGCGCCGGCAAGCCGGATATGTGGACCGGCAGCTGCCATATCATGCAGCTCAAACAGGATGCCGACGGACGTGACCTCGACCCGCGCGAGCCGGGCAATTGGACGGTTCCCGAACCGATTCTGGGGGCTGCGGGTGAGACGCTCAACCCTGTGCAGCGCATATCGCTCGACATGACCGTGATCGCCGATTCCGGTCGTTGGTACTACGCATGGCAGCAGGTGGGCAGCGTGTGGATCGCGAGTTTCGACCCCAAGCGGCCGAACCGCCTGACCTCCACGCCGCGGCAGATCATCGTGCCGGAATACGCATGGGATAACGCGATCGCCGAAGGGCCGAACGCGGTGGTGCATGACGGGCGCATCTTCCTGATCTATTCGGGATCGTTGGTCGGCATCGACTACACCACCGGTTTGGTGACCGCTCCGGCAGGGGAGAACGCCGACCTGCTCGACCCCGCGACTTGGACCAAACTCGCCTATCCGTTGCAGAAATCCGGTGTGTACAACGGTGAATGGCAGCTTGGCACCGGACATGGCATGTGGTCCCACGACGAGGACGGCAATCTCATCTATGTGTTCCACAACGCCGAGTGCGAGGAGGGGCGGTATGGCGGCCGCGACGCGCAGGTCCGCCGCGTGCACTGGTCCGCGGAGGGCATGCCGATCCTGGATATGCAGTCCGCCGAGGAGCTGCATCCGGACTATGCTTGTATAACGATGAATATCACCCTGTTGTGAGTGAAGAGACGTTAAAGGAGACGAATACGTATGCCGAGGAAGAAAAGTTCCGGCGAGCAGCGCGTCGTGACGATGCGTGAGGTGGCCAAGGCCGCCGGCGTATCCATCAAAACCGTGTCCAATGTGGTGAACGACTACGAATTCGTCTCCGCCTCCACACGCGATAAGGTCAATCAGGCCATCGCCGAGCTGGGATACACCGTGAACGTCTCCGCACGTAATCTGCGCACCGGCCAGACCGGGGTGATCGCTCTGGCGATTCCCGATCTGACCATGCCGTATTTCTCACAGCTCAGCTCGCTGGTGATCGAGGAGGCGAAGAAGCTGGGCATGCGCGTGATCGTGGAGCCGACGCTGTACTCGCGCGACGGCGAGATCAACGCGCTGCACGGCTCGCAGCAGACCATGATGGACGGTCTGATCTTCAGCCCCTTGGAGTTGGGGCAGGAGGACATCGACCAGCTGAACGTGGACTACCCACTGGTGCTGCTCGGTGAACGCATCTTCACCGACACGGTGGACCATATCGCCACGGAGAACGTGGAGGGCGCGAAACGCGCCACGACGTATCTGCTGCAGACCGGATGCCGGCATATCGCCGTGGTCGGCGTGCACCCCGGCGAGAAGGTCGGATCCGCCGCATTGCGTTTCCAAGGATATAAGGAGGCTCTTGACGAGGCCGGCGTCGAATTCGACGAACGTCTGGTGGTTCCGTCGGTGATGTGGCACAGAAGCGACGGCGTGAGCGCGATGAACGCCCTATTGGACAGCGGGGTCCGCCCCGACGGCGTGGTGGCGTTGAACGACATGCTGGCCTCCGGCGTGATGCAGTCGATCCAGATGCATGATCTGAAGATTCCCGACGATATTTCGGTGATCGGCTTCGACAACTCCGACGATTCCCAATACCTCACCCCCGCTCTGACCTCGATCTCCCCCGGTTTGGAGGCGGTGGCGAGACTGTCGGTGAAGGTGCTCAAGGACCGCATCGACGGCGTCGCACCGTTCGGTGGAGCGTCCGGAGACGCTCCGGTGTTCCGCAAGGTCACGTCAAGTCTGGTGGTGCGACAGTCCACCCGGCCGCTGCCGGACGGGGCGGTGCAGTACTGACGGTGCCACCGGCGGTGGTCGTTGCGTTGGCGTCGGTCTTGGACCGACGCCAACGGCGTTTTTACTCGGGAATGGGGATTTCCGTAATTTGCGTCACTGAGATGAAGTCAGTGATGGTTTTTACGCGTGGAACGGGGAAACTTCCGTAATTTGCGCCGCTGACGCCGGCTCAGTGATGGTTTTTACGCGGGCGTCATTTTCGGTCGTTGCCACGACGGTGTTGTGGCGTCGTGGGGCATTGTGGCGTCGTGGGGCGTTATAGCGTTATGGCGATGTGATGGAAAACAACGCGCCGATTTGTTCCAACGTTGTAAACCTGATATATTCAACGTTGTAAACACTGAAACGCTAAGGATTGAGGGAGAACATGGCTGTTTACAACAATCCGGTAGTGCTGCAGCGCGCTGATCCCTGGGTGCTCAAGGTGGATGGGGAATACTACTTCACCGGTTCCGACCCCGAGTACAACTGCATCGCGATCCGTCACGCCTCCACGATCAACGATCTGCAATCGGCGCCGGAAACCGTGGTGTGGCGCAAGCATGAGACCGGTCCGATGAGCAAGTACATCTGGGCGCCCGAGCTCCATCGTGTGAACGGCGCGTGGTACATCTACTTCGCGGCCGCCGAACGCGAGTTCGAGCCCAACGGCATGCCGACGCACCGCATGTACGTGCTGGAGAACACCGACGCCGATCCCACCACCGACAACTGGGTGGAGAAGGGGCGGATCGTCACCCCGATGGATTCGTTCTCGTTGGACGCCACCACCGAGGTGATCGACGGCGTGCAGTACCTCGTCTGGGCGCAGAAGGACTACGACATCCCTGGCAACTCCAACCTGTACATCGCCAAAATGGCCAATCCGTGGACGCTGGAAAGCGAGCCGGTGATGCTCACCAAGCCCGAATACGACTGGGAGTGCATCGACTTCCTCGTCAACGAAGGCCCGGCCTTCCTGTTCCATGGCGACAAGATCTACATCACCTACTCGGCCTCCGGCACCGGCGTGCCGTACGCCGTGGGTCTGCTTACCGCCGACCGCGACGCCGATCTGCTTGACCCGGCCAGCTGGACCAAAAGCCCGGTCCCCGTGTTCAAGACCTGCGCCGAGAACGGCCAGTACGGCCCCGGGCACAACTCCTTCGTCAAGGCGGAGGACGGCGAAACCGATCTGATGATCTACCACTGCCGCAACTACACCGACATCAAGGGTGATCCGCTGTTCGATCCGAACCGCCATGCCCGCGTCGGCGTGGTCAACTGGACCGAATCCGGCCCCGACTTCGGCGTTCCCGAGCCGGATGTGGTGTGGAGTCCCGCCACCACCGATGTGCTGCCCGCGGACGGCGGCCCTCAGGCGGGTACGCCGGCCGAAACCCTTCCGGAGTTGGCGAAACAAGCGTGAGACACGGCGTGTCCCCATTTGTGCAACGATGGAAAAATCGCTATAATAAAAATTACAACGTTGCAAACGAGCAGTGAAGCTCCGCTGGAGAGTTGAGTACAACGAGGTTCCACAAGATCCTCCGCTACGCACCACCAACGCGAGAATCGCTTGAGGCGCAAGCCCTGGGCGGTTCGTCTGCAACGGCCCGTCCGGGCGCCAACAGGAGACAAAAGGAGATACTCCAATGAAGATTAAGAAAGCCCTCGTCGCGGGCGTCGCTCTGACGATGCTCGGCACTGTCGGTCTCGCCGGCTGCGGCAACAACGGCGGCGTGGAGACCACCGCCGACGGCAAGATCAAGATCACAATGTGGCATGGCTTCTCCGAGGCCGATGGCGACACCCTCCAGGCCATCGTCGATGAATTCAACGCCAGCCAGGACGAGTATGAGATTGACGCCCAGCTTCAGCCGTGGAGCACCATCGGCGAGACCATGGTCACCAAGGTCACCTCTGGCGATGGTCCCGACTTCGTGACCACCGGTGCCGACAACGGCCAGGGCTGGTCCATCGACGGCACCTTCCAGTGCGTCACCGATTTCTATGACGATTCCCAGTACGAGACCGAGAACTACATCGAGAACGTGGTTGAGCAGATCACCTTCAACATCGATGGTTCCGAGGAGAAGTGCGGCGTTCCGATGGGCTATGCCCCGACCTCCGTGTGGTACAACACCGACATGTGGGAGGCCGCTGGCCTGACCGATGCCGATATTCCGCAGACTTGGGATGAGCTGCTCGAGGTGGCCAAGAAGCTCACCATCAGTGATACCCAGTACGGCATCGCTCTTCCGGACGTGGGCTGGGCCCCGTTCATGAAGGGCAACGGCACTGGCCTGTACACCACCGATGGCGAGGTCTCCGTCAACTCCGAACAGAACAAGGAGTTCCTGGAGAAGATGCGCGAATTCTACAACGGTGGCTACTCCCTGACCGGCATGGATGAGACTGCCGCCCGCGAGTCCTTCGAATCCGGCCAGTCCGCCATGGTGATCGTCGGCCCGTGGGAGGACCAGGCCGCCACCGACAAGGGCATCAACCATGACCTGTTCGCCGTGCCGGATGGCGATGGCACCTACGTCTACCCGGACGGCACCTCCGGCTCCAACACCGGCTCCACCGGCCTGTACTGGTGGGTCACCTCGCAGGTCGGCGATTCCGAGAAGCTCCCCGGCATCTACGAGTTCTTCAAGTGGTACAACAACCACGACAACCAGGTGACCTGGTCCCTCGGCTCCGCCTACCCGCCGAACAACACCACCGTCACCTCCGACGAGCTCTCCGAGCGTCCGCTGATCGCCAAGGTCGCCGAGAACACCGACAAGTCCTTCATCGGCATCGCCGGTCTGAAGGGTGGTTTCGGCGATATCTCCGCCACCCTTGATACCCTCACCTCCAACACCGCCCGTACGGATGACGACATCCAAAGCCTGCTGGATGAGGCCGAGACCAAGATCCAGGGCTACCTCGACGAGTACGCCGAGGACTGATCCCACGGATCCGACCGAATGAGTCGGTCGGTCGATCAGACGGATAACGGCCACGCCGACACCGTGGGCCATACAAGGTTCCATCGTCAGCGTGGCCGTTGCCGTCCCGACCGGTTCATCACCAACCGTTCATCAATTTGGAGGAGCAATGACCACAGCAATCAAGTCGCCTGATGGGGCGCATGCGGTCGCGCAGGAGAATAAAAAAGCCATCGCGCGCCGCAATCTGATCACCGGCCTGGCGTTCACCGCCCCCGCACTGATCGTCCTCGCCATCTTCGTCTTCTACCCGGCCGTCAAGACGTTCATCACGTCGCTCACATCCGACCGCATTAACCGCGCCGGCAAGTTCGTCGGTTTCGACAACTACATCAAGCTGTTCACCAACGCCGACTTCTGGACCGACGTCAAGAACACGCTGGTCTACGCAGTGTTCTACGCCCCGCTCGTCGTGATCGTGGCCCTCGCGTTCGCGCTGCTGCTCAACCGCAAGGACCTCAAGTTTGTCGGCTTCTTCCGCACCTGCATGTTCCTGCCCTTCGTGATCTCGCTGACTGTGGCCGCGATCGCTTGGAACTTCATCCTCTCGCCTTCCCTCGGTCTGGTGCCTTACTGGCTGAGTGAATACTTCGGCATCGATGGCGTCAACCTACTCGGCACCCGCGAGACGGCCATGGCTACCATCGTCGCCATCACCGTGTGGAAGAATTTCGGCTACTTCATGGTCATCTTCCTCGCCGGTCTGCAAGGCATCTCCCAGGAGCTCTACGAGGCCGCCTCGCTCGACGGTGCCAGCGCCTGGCAGAAATTCCGCTACATCACTCTTCCGGCCTTGCGCCCGACCTTCAACTACATCGTCATCTTCGGTCTGATCGGCTCCTTCCAGGTCTTCGATCAGGTGTTCATCCTGACCTCCGGCGGCCCCGACCGCGCCACCGAGACCATCGTGTACCGCATCTACACCGAGGCGTTCGGCAACGGCAAGCTCGGCTACGCGTCCGCCCTGTCGTACGTGCTGCTCATCATGACCCTCATCGTCGGCCTGATCCAGCTGTACACCAACAACAAGCATGAGAAGGAGGAGATCGCATGAGCGCCGCGACCGTCACCCTCACATCTGCCCAGGAGGCGGAGAACAAGCGCATCAACGACGAGAACGAACGTCTGCGCCGCAAGGCCACCACCCGTCGTCGCGTCGGCTTGTTCTTCAGCTACCTGGCGCTGGTCCTCATCACCATCCTCATGGTGTTCCCTCTGATCGTTGTGGTGCTGGTCTCCTTCACCCCGAATGCGATCACCCAGACCTGGCCGCCGAAGCTGATCCCCTCCGAATTCACGCTCGAGAACTACGTTTCGTTGTTCGAACGCCTGCCGATCGGCCGTGAGCTGCTCAACACCGTCGTGTTCGCCGGTGCCGTGACCATCATCTCGGTGTTCTTCGATTCACTGGCCGCCTATGGTCTGTCCCGCGTGGACTTCAAGGGCCGCGGCATCCTGCTCGGCGTGCTGATCGCCACGATGATGATTCCGGCCATGGCCCTGCTCATCCCGGTCTACAAGCTGCTTGCCAACATGGGACTGGTCAACAGCTACCTCGGCATCATCATCCCGCGTATGGCCGATGTGGGCGGCATCTTCCTGCTGCGCCAGTTCTTCATCTCCATCCCGAAGGATCTGGATAACGCGGCCCGCATCGATGGTGCCGGCGAGTTCCGCATCTTCGCACAGATCATCCTGCCAAACTCCATCCCCGCCATCCTCACCGTGGGCATGTTCAACTTCATGGGCAACTGGAATGACCTGCTCTGGCCGTTGATCATGACATCCAAGCCGGAGACCCGCACCATCACCGCCGGTCTGGCCATGCTGACCGGTCACGGCTCCTCGGTCACGCCGTACGGCGTGGTGATGGCCGGCGCCCTGATCTCCGCCCTCCCGCTGCTCATCGTGTTCTTCTTCGTGCAGAAGCGTTTCGTCGAAGGCATCGCGATGACCGGCATGAAGTAAGATCCGTTCTCTCCTCCTTCAAGCGCTTGATCGGCGCTGCGATCGGGCCGCCACTGTGTCGTCATGCAGTGGCGGCCCGATCGTATTCGCAGACGGGGCGATAATCGTTCGTGGTGGGGCGAAGAATCCCGGCTATGCTGAAATGAGATTTCATCGTTAGAGATACGTGGGCGCGGCCTAACGGCGCGCGCTGGCTGGAGAAAGGAATATGCGTCCATGGCTGGTAAATCCTATGGCTACCTGATGGTCCACTTCCGCGAGGCCCCGCACGGATACGCCGAACGCATCTATCTGGACCGATCCGACGGTGACGACCCGCGCCGCTGGATCCCCCTCAACGGCGGCGAGCCGGTGCTCACCTCGACCATCGGCACCACGGGCGTGCGTGACCCGCACATCATCCGCAATCCGGAAACCGGCGTGTGGTATATCATCGCCACCGACTTGCGGGTGTTCGGCGGGCGCGACGCCGAGGAAGGCAACGACAACTGGGGGTATTGGAGCCACCACGGCAGCACCAACCTCATCATCTGGCAATCCGATGATCTGCTGCACTGGCGCGGCCCCCGCACGCTCGATGTGTCGCGCAGGGCCGACGGCTCACGCATGGAGCTCGGCATGGCCTGGGCCTGCGAATGCCTATGGGTGCCGGACTACTACGACGAGGATCGCGCGGCCGGCCATGGCGGCGGGCGCGGCGCGTTCGTGATGTACTGGTCGTCCCGTCCGTTCGCCGACGACGACCCCGAACACACCGATCCGGAATCCCACGACACCGTGCTGTGGGGCGCGACCACCGATTTCACCAACGAAACGTACGAATACGGCGGCGTGTTCATCGACACCGGCGGCAACTCCATCGATACCACCATGATCCAACGACCGTTGCCGGACGGCGGCACGCGCACTTACCGCATCACCAAAGACAACAGCCATGGCAACGGCATCTGGATGGAGCGCACCGACGCGAAGCGCTGGTGGATGCCGGAAACCCAGTGGACCACGATCCAGACGCGTATCGGCGCCGAATACGCCGGCGGCGAGCCGGGCGGCGTGGAGGGCCCGGCCGTGTTCGCCAACCATCACAACGATGGAGGCGCCGGCGACGAATGGTATCTGCTGGTGGATGTGATCCCCTCGGTCGGCTACCGGCCGATGGTCACGAATGATCTGGACGCGGGCTGGCGTCTGCTGGATGATGCCGACTTCAGTCTCGCCGCGCATACCAAGCATGGCGGCGTCGTCTCGCTCACCCGCGAAGAATACGACCGATTGTCCTGATGGACAGCCAGCGAGCGACGCGTCGGAGGGATTCCTCGACTTCGGGCTGCGCCCTCCGTTCGGAATGACGGGAAAGGGATCGGGCGATTCGTCTGTCCGACGCGGAGATAAGCGCCCTGAGTGGCGATGAACGTATGAAAACGGCCTCCCCGTGATGGCGGGGAGGCCGTGGTGTTGCCAATTGACGGCGTTAGTTGGTGCTGCTGGAGGAGCCGTCGCCGGAGTTGCCTCCGGTGGTGGAGGAACCGTCGTCATTCCCGCCATCGCCGCCGTCTCCCGTGGTGGGATAGTTCGGGCATTCGGTGGAATAGCTGGGGTTGGCGGCGCACTGCGCGGCGAGCTCCTCGGCTTGCCGTTGGGCCTCCTCTTCGGCCTGCTTCTGCGCCTCTTCCTCGGCCTGCTTTTGGGCTTCTTCCTCGGCCTTCTTCTGTTCCTCGGCCTCCTGCTGCTGTTGCGCCACGGAGGTGCCCAGACCCCAGGTGCCGTCGGAGCCGCCGACCTTGCCGTTATCCGTGGCGGTGGTGAACTGCTCGACCTCCATGCCGACCAAAGCCTGGCTCATGTATTCGCTGAACAGATGCGAGGGATATCCGGTGGAGGAGACGCCGTATCCGGCGAATTCCGGCACCACCTGCGGATTGCCGTTCTCATCCGGATTCCAGATGGCCCACACGTTGAGCAGATTCGGCGTGTAGCCCACGAAGGAGGCGGCGTTCTCATCGTTCGCGGTGCCGGACTTGCCCGCCACCGGGCGGCCCAGCAGCGTGGAGACGCCGGCGGCTGTGCCGTACGAGGTGGTGCCCTGCATGGCCTTCTGCACCAGCGCGCAATCGTTGGAGTCGAACACCTGCTCGTTCTCGGCGGGCGAGTTGTACAGGTCGTTGCCATCGGAATCCTGCACGGATTCGACCATATGCAGCGTGTTCTTCACGCCGTCGTTGGCGATGGTGGTGTGCCCCTGCGCCAGATCCCACACGGTGATGGCGTTGATGCCCAGCACGTTGTACGGGGAATCCTCGTCGATCTCGCCGGTGATGCCCGCCTCATGCGCGATTTCGGCGGTGCGCTGCGGGGTGAGTTTCTCGTTGACGGCCATGAACACCGTGTTCACCGAGTTGGCGGTGGCCTGATACAGGTCGATATTGCCCCAGTTGTTCTCCAACGCGTTGTTCACCTCGGCGGTGATGCCGGAGAAATGCTGGTGGGAATTGCCGTTGAACAGCGTGCTGAAGCTCACTCCCTCCTGCGCCGCGCCCAACAGGGCGAAGGGCTTCATGGTCGAGCCGGGCTCGAACACCGCCTGGTCGCAGTTGTTGAGCTGCTGCGTCAGATAGTCGGATCCCGCATACACGGACAGCACCGCACCGGTGTCGGGATCGACCGCGATGCCGCCCACCTGGATGGAATCGGGCATGTCGTCGGGGCGGGTGTCGCCCACGGTCTGCATGATGTCCTGCTTGGTTTTGTCGATGGTGGTGACGATCTTGTATCCGCCGGTGTCGAGATCCTCCTGGGTGAAGGCCTCGGCGTTGATGAGCTCGCGTTGCACCATGGTGAGCAGGTAGCCGTTCGGCCCTTGGTAGACGTTCTGCTGCGTGCTGTCGATGGTGGTGGGGAAGGCGGCCTCGCTCTGTTCTTCGGAGGTGATGTATCCGTCCTCCTGCATGATGCTGAGCACGCGCTCGAAACGCTGCTGGGCCATTTCCTCGTTCACCGCGGGATCCCAGGTCGAGGGCGCGGGAATGATGCCGGCCAGCATGGCGGCCTCCGACAGCGTCAGGTCGGCGGCGTCCTTATCGAAGTACGCCTGCGAGGCCGCCTGGATGCCGTACGAGTTGCGGCCCAGATAGATGGTGTTCATGTAGTTGCACAGCACCTCGTCCTTGCTTTCGGACTGGGCGATTTTGATGGCGAGCACCGCCTCACGCGCCTTGCCGATATACGAGGTGGTTTCGCCCATGTAGTAGCGCTCCGCGTACTGCTGGGTGATGGTGGAACCGCCTTGGCGCGTTCCCGTGGTCACGTTGGTGATGAAGGCGCGGGCGATGCCCTTCAGATCGATGCCGGAGTTGCTGTAGAAGGTGCGGTCCTCCGAGGCGACGATGGCCTGGCCCACATAGTCGGGCAGCGACTCGCAGCTGATGATGTCGCGGTTCTGCTCGGCGTAGGAGCCGATCTCCGTGGTGCCGTCGGCGTAATAGACGGTGGTTTTCTCCGCCAGCGCGAATTTCTCCGGTTGGGGGATTTCCGTGGTGGCGTACAGGTAGACGAACAGTCCGATGCCGGCGAGCAGCACGGCGCCGATCAGGCCTCCGATGATGCCCAGCGTCCATTTGAGTATGCGACGCTTGCCGGATTTGCCGTTCTTGCCGTTTTTGTGTGACTTATGCGATCCGGATGCGCCCGTCTTCTTCGCGCCGCCACTGACCCTCCGGTGGGATGTGGCGGTGCGTGCGGTGCGGGGGCCGTGGGTCGAGGCGGCGCCCGACTGTGCGGCGCCGGCGGTATTGCGGGCGCGACGTGTGTATGAAGCCATACGTTCCACCGTAACCGCTGCCCCCGAACAAGGGGAGCGTTAAGTGCGTAAAACAAGGGTTCGGGGAACTGATTTTCCCCGAACCCTCACAATTAGACGGTCCTCCGGTTCTTGTCTGGAAACCGGCTGAACACCCGCTCAAATACGGGACGGCGCGGCCCGTCTCACTTGGCGAGCATGGGCGCGATCCGCTTCTCGTACGCGTCCAACGCGGTGGCGATGACCTGGTGCATGTCGTAGTACTTGTACGTGCCGAGCCTGCCGCCGAACACGACCTTGTCCTCCCCGGCGGCGAGCTCCTCGTACCTCGCGTACAGGGCCTTGTCCGCCTCGGTGTTCACCGGATAGTACGGCTCGTCGCCGCGCTCGGCGAAACGGCTGTACTCCTCCCACACCACCGTCTTGTCCGGATTCTGGGCGTCGCGGCGCTCGGGATTGAAGTTCTTGAACTCGATCGCCCTCGTGTACGGCACGTCCGCGTCCGAGAAGTTCATCACCGGGCAGCCGAAATGGTCGCCCTCGTCGTAGCGCACCTCCTTGAAGTCCACCGTCCTCCACTTGAGGTCGCCCAACGCGTAGTCGAAATAACGGTCCACCGGACCCGTGTACACCACCGGCACGCCCGCCGCCTTGAGCGCGTCCTTGCTGTACGGCTGCGAGGCGTCGAAGAAGTCCACGCCCAGGCTCACATGGATCCTCTCGTCGGCGGCCATGCGCTCCATCCACTTGGTGTACCCGTCCTTCGGCAGGCCCTCCCACGTGTCCTGGAAATAGCGGTTGTCGTAGTTGAAACGCACCGGAAGGCGGTTGATGATCGACGCCGGCAGCTCGGCCGGATCGGTCTGCCACTGCTTGGCCGTGTAGTTCTTGATGAACGCCTCGTACAGGGGGCGGCCGATCAGGGAGATGCCCTTGTCGTTGAGGTTCTGCGGGTCCTGGCCCGCCAGCTCGCCCGCCTGCTCGGCGATCAGCGCTTTGGCCTCGGCCGGCGTCATATGCGCGCGGAAGAACTGGTTGATCGTGCCCAGATTCGTCGGCAGCGGATACACCTCCCCGTCGTGGGTCGCCCACACGCGGTGCACGTAGTCCGTGAACTCGGTGAACCTGTTCACATACTCCCACACCCGCCTGCTCGACGTGTGGAAGAGGTGCGCCCCGTACTTGTGGATCTCCGCTCCCGTCTCCTCGTCCATATAGCTGTACGCGTTGCCCCCGATATGGTCGCGGATGTCGATCACCTCGACGCGCGCGTCCGCCAGCTCCGCCGCCTGCTGCGCCACCGTCAGGCCAAACAGGCCCGCACCCACAACAACCAAATCCGGATAATCCACAGCCATGGAACGCAACCTTTCATCGCAGATGTTCGTTTCGTTCCTCATAGTACCCGCATGCGTTCCGAACCCGCCCGAGCCCCGCTTGACGCGGCGGAACATGCGGAGATCCGCCGCGCGACACGGCGATGACCAGGGGTGCTGTACACTAGTGAGAGCCTCCACGCGGCGCTATGTCACCCAACTCCCCCAGGGCAGGAATGCAGCAAGGGTAAGTGGCCTCTGACGGGTGCGTGGAGGTTTTTCTATGCGCCGACGAAGGCATTGGGACTCCATGTCGCGGTTTTGCACATCGGATGTACAAAAAATAGTGCATCGAATGTACAAAAAATACATTCAGGGGGATTGGCGGGCGGTTTTCCATGATTCGGAAGACCACGTGGGTTGTGCGGGTTTTGCCGTGAGCGGGCATGCCTGCGGCGGCTGTCTGGGGCTCGGCCGTAGAGTCTTGAGCTATGAACGACGAACAAGAACTCGACCGCGGACTGACGAGACTCGATCCGCTTGCCATACGGCCGCGTCTCTCCGGCCGTGTGGGATGCCTCGTGCTGGCGGCGGTGTTTCTGGCCGCCGCGTTCGGCATATGGTGGCTGGGCGTGTGCACGGCGGAAGGCCAATCCTATGAGGATATGGTCTGGACCTTCTTCGACGAACCCGTGACCGGATGGCTTGGCGTCCTGCTGGATGTGGTGGGCCGATCCTGGGTGGTGATCGCCATCAGCTGCGTACTGGGCGTATCGGGTCTGGTCTGCGCCGCCGTGCGTCGCCGTTGGTGGCTGCTGGGACAGATGGCCGTGTTCGCCGCCTTCTGCGCCGCGGCCGAACTGCTCAAGGATCTGCTGCCCCGGCCCTTCCTGATCAACACCGAATCGCGCGCGCTGAACTCCGCCCCTTCGGGACATACCATTCTGGCCGCCGCCGCAGGCATGCTGCTGGTATTGGCGGTGCCGCGCGTCTGCCGTGCGCTCGCCGCCCTTCTCGCCGCTGTATGGTCGGCTCTGGTGGGCGCGTCCGTCATCGTGGCCCAATGGCATCGTCCCTGCGATGTGGTGATGGCGCTGCTGTTGGTGGGCGGCATCGCCATGCTGACGATGGCGTTCACCCGACGTTCCGGCATGGACGCGATGGGTTCCCGCGCCTCATCGGCCGGTGTGCAGATCGTGGGCAGCGTGCTGCTCACCGCCGGGCTGATGGCCATGGTCTACGCCGCGTATATCGTGTGGCAGGTGCTGCCGGGCCTGTCAGTGAGCGCCTCGTGGTCGCTGTCCGGCGCGGTGGTCTCCTCGATGGTGCTGGTCGCGGCCTGCGCGGCCGTGGTGTTCGCCTCCGCCCTGGCGATGCGGCAGGTCACTGCCTCACCGCTGACCCGCATCGGCCTGATCGGCGCGCCTCCCGCGCCTCCCGCCCCAACGTCGCGCTAAGTCGCGGTCGGAGCGTCCGGACGATGCGATTATGCCGAAAACGGGCTGCGGCCGGGCGCAACAGACGCACCCGATTTGACGCTTGGCGGCATCGCATGAGTAAGATGACGCCAAGAACCCCGCATCCGTGGGGAGAATGAAGGAGCAAGCATGGCAACCGGCACCAAGCTCGTTATAGTGGAGTCCCCGACCAAGGCCCGTAAGATCGGCGGTTACTTGGGCGAGGGATACACCGTCATGGCGTCGGTGGGCCATATCCGCGATCTCGCGCAGCCCAGCCAGGTCCCCGCCGAGGAGAAGGCGAAGTTCGGCAAGTTCGGTGTGGACGTCAACGACGGGTTCCGCCCGTACTACATGGTGGGCGCCGACAAGAAGCGCACCGTCTCCGAATTGAAGGCCGCGTTGAAGGACGCCGACGAGCTGTACCTCGCCACTGATGAGGACCGCGAAGGCGAGGCCATCGCGTGGCATCTGGTGCAGACACTCAAACCCAAGGTTCCCGTCAAGCGCATGGTGTTCCACGAGATCACCAAGGACGCGATCAACGCGTCGTTGAGCCAGACCCGCGATGTGGACGGGCATATGGTCGACGCGCAGGAGACCCGACGAGTGCTCGACCGTCTGTACGGCTACGAGCTGTCGCCGGTGCTGTGGCGCAAGGTGGGACCGGGCCTGTCCGCGGGGCGTGTGCAGTCGGTGGCCACGCGTCTGATCGTGGAGCGCGAGCGCGAACGTATGGCCTTCCGCCGCGCGCCCTACTGGGATGTGGTCGCCACGCTCGGCGCGCCCGATGCGCTGGGGGAGCGCACCGAATTCAACGCGCGCATGGTCTCGCTGGGCGGCAAGCGTCTCGCCGTCTCCAAGGATTTCGGCCCCGACGGGCAGCTGACGCCCGCGGGATTCTCCGACAATGTGCTGCAGCTTGACGAGGCCGGCGCCACCGCCGCGGCCAACGCGCTTAAGTCGGCCGCGTTCACGGTGATGTCGATGGAGACCAAGCCGTACCGCCGCCGTCCGCAGCCGCCGTTCACCACCTCCACGCTGCAGCAGACCGCGGGCAACCGGCTCGGCATGAGCTCGCGCGCCACCATGCGCGCCGCACAGGGCCTGTACGAGAACGGCTACATCACCTATATGCGTACCGATTCGGTGACGCTGAGCCAAGAGGCCATCGCCGCCGCCCGCGCCAGCGTGGAATACCACTACGGCAAGGCCTTCCTATCCGATGCGCCCAAGCAGTATGCGACCAAAACCGCCGGCGCGCAGGAGGCCCACGAATGCATCCGCCCCGCGGGATCGCGCTTCCATGATCCGGCCGAACTCGCCTCGAAACTGCCGGTCGACCAGTTGCGCCTGTACACGCTGATCTGGCAGCGCACACTCGCCTCGCAGATGGCCGACGCCACCGGCTCGACCGCCACCGTGAAGCTGTCCGCCCCCACGGGCGAGACCGGCGAGGCGGTGTTCCAAGCCTCCGGCACCGTGATCGAATTCCCCGGATTCATGAAGGCCACCGGTGGGGCGGGTGCGTCCGGCGCGGCGAAATCCGCTGCGGGCGGCACCGACGCCTCCGCCGACGGGTCGGATTCGGCCGCGAAAAGCAAATCGGGCGGCAACAGCGCCGACGACAACGCCTCGCTGCCGCCGATGACCACCGGGCAGCGGCTGGACGCCTCCGAGGTCGTGGCCGACGGCCATGAGACCCAGCCGCCCGCGCGCTACACCGAAGCCTCGCTGGTCAAAACATTGGAAGCCAAGGAAATCGGCCGCCCCTCCACCTACGCGAGCATCATCTCGACGATTATGGACCGCGGATACGTGTATGAGCGCGGAAGGGCGTTGATCCCCAGCTGGCTCGCGTTCTCCGTGACCAAGCTTTTGGAGACCAACTTCCCCAAGCTGGTGGACTACCAGTTCACCGCCGATATGGAGAACGGGCTCGACCAGATCGCGCACGGCAAGGAGACCGGCCGCGAATGGCTCACCCGCTTCTACTTCGGCACCGGCGAAGGCGCGGCCTCGAACGCCGACGAGGCGCATGAGGGCCTGCAGCAGCAGGTCGCGCAGCTGGGCGAGATCGATGCCCGCGCCATCAACACCATCGACATCGGCGACGGCCTGCATGTGCGTGTGGGCCGCTACGGGCCGTATCTGGAGGATATGGAGCATACGGACGCCGAAGGCAACCCCAAGCGCGCCTCCCTGCCCGATACGCTCGCGCCCGACGAACTCACCGTCGAAGTGGGACATGATCTGATCGAGAACCATTCCGGCGGCCCGCGCGAGCTGGGTGTGGATCCGGCCACCGGCGGCACGGTCGAGGTGCGCAACGGGCGGTTTGGTCCGTATGTGGCGTTGGTGATGCCCGCCGGCGAAGGCGAGACCGCTGCGGCCGGCACTGCGGGCTCTGCGGGCGCGAAGAAAGGCTCGAAGAAGGCCGATGCCGCGCCGCGTCCGAAGATGGCGAGCCTGTTCAAGACGATGAGCCCCGAATCGCTGACTTTGGAGGATGCGCTGCGTCTGCTCAGCCTGCCGCGCGAGGTCGGCACGTATGAGGAGGCCAACGCCGAAACCGGCGAGGTGAGCCAGGTGACCGTCGCCGCCAACAACGGCCGCTACGGCCCGTATCTGACGAAAACCACGCCCGACGGCAAGTCCGAGACGCGCTCGCTGGGCTCGGAGGACGAGATCTTCACCGTGGACGTGGACAAGGCCAAGGAACTGTTCTCCCAGCCGAAATACGGGCGTGGACGCGGACGCGGTGCGGCCAAGCCGCCGCTGCGCGAGTTGGGCGCGGATCCGGAAACCGGCAAGCCCGTGACCATCAAGGACGGGCGGTTCGGCGCGTATATCACCGATGGCGAGACGAACCGCACGCTGCCGCGCCAGTATGCGCCCGAGACGATCGAACCGGCCGACGCGTTCCGCCTGCTGGCGGAGAAGCGCGCGGCGGGACCCTCGACCCGTGGGCGAGGCGGTCGTGGTCGCGCCGCCTCGGCGAAGGGTGCGAAAGGCACGAAAGCCGCGCCGAAGGTGAACGCCGCGGAGGCGAAACGCGCCGAGCGTCGCGCCGAGGTGAGGAAGCTCGCCGACAAGGGATGGGCCAACACGCGCATCGCCGAGAAGATCGGCTCCACCGCGGCGACCGTGAAGGGCGACATCGATTGGCTGACCGCCAACGAAGGCTACACGCGCCCCGCCGTGGTGGCCAAGGCCCCGAGCAGCAAGAAGTAAAATGAGCGGACTGTCCATCTCCTTCGAGGACGAACAGCCCAGTGGGCTGTTCGTGACAGCGAGCAGCGATAGCGTAGCGAGCGTAGATCGCCAAACCGTTGATCGTTGGAAGCAATGAGGTAAAGATGTGCGGACTATTCATCTCGATGGAAGGCATCGACGGCGTAGGCAAATCCACCCAAGTCGAGCGTCTGCGCGCCTTCGCCGAATCCCTGGGACGTGAGGTCGTGGTGACGCGCGAGCCGGGCGGCACCGCGCTTGGCGTGGCCATCCGCCGTATGCTGCTGCACGGCGTCGACGGCGCGGCCGCGGATATTTCCCCGCGTGCCGAGGCACTGCTGTTCGCTGCCGACCGAGCGCAGCATGTCGCCGAGGTGATCCGCCCGGCTCTGGATCGCGGCGCGGTGGTGATCACCGACCGGTATCTCGACTCGTCGCTGGCCTATCAGGCGGGCGGGCGTGAACTGACTGCTGAGGAGATCCGTTCGCTCAGCATGTGGGCCACATGTGAGCTGTTGCCCGCGCGCACCTATCTGCTGGATATGGATCCGGCCGCGTCGCACGCCAGACTGCGGCATGACGAGGATCGCATGGAATCCGCCGGCGACGGCTTCCAAGCGCGTACGCGGCAGGCGTTTCTCGATTTGGCCGCCGCCGAACCGAACCGATTCCGCGTGGTCGACGCGGGCCGGAGCATCGACGAGGTGTGGGCGGCGATCCGCGAGGATTGCGGTGAGCTGTTGGATCCGGACCTGCCGGGCCAGACTGAGAACGGCGGCGTGCGATGAGCGTATGGGATTCCATTATCGGGCAGAAGCCGGTGGTCGATATGCTCAGCCATGTCGCATCCGGCGATCCCAAGCAGATCACCCAATCATGGCTGATCTGCGGCCCTCCCGGGTCGGGGCGATCCAATATGGCGCGCGCCTTCGCGGCCGCGTTGGAAAGCCCGGACCATGGCCTGGGCGAGGAGATGACACGCGTGTCCAGCCAGGTGCTGGCCGGCACCCATCCCGACGTGACCGTGCTCGCCACCGACAAGGTGACCATCGGCATCGACGAGGTGCGCGATCTGATCACCGTCTCCGAACAGATGCCCAGCACCGCGCCGTGGCGCATCATCATCATCGAGGACGTCGACCGCATGCTCGAGCGCACCACCAACGTGCTGCTCAAGGAGATCGAGGAGCCGGCCGAGCATTGCATCTGGCTGCTATGCGCCCCAAGCGCGCAGGATGTGCTGCCGACCATCCGCTCGCGCACGCGCATCGTGAACCTCGCGGTGCCCAGCGCGCAGGCCGTCGCGGAATTCCTGGAAGCCGACACTGGCGTGGACGCGCATATCGCCCGCCGTGCCGCGCGGCTGGCCGAAGGCCATATCGGCATCGCGCGCATGTACGCCACCGACGAGCGGGCCATGTCGGACCGTGACGAATTGGTTTCGGGTGTGCTGCGGCTGTCGCGCGCCTCGGACGCCGTGTTGTTGGCCGGCGATCTTATCGACAACGCCAAGGCGCAGGCCGAGACGGATGCCGAACGTCGATTGGGGCGGGCGGAGGCGGAGTTCCGCCGCGTGAACGGTTTGGGGGAAAAGGACCGCATTCCGCCGAAACTGCGCGGCGCCTACAACGATGCCGTCGGCAAGAAGGATGATACGAAACGGTTCGTCACGCGGCGCACGCGCGACGTGCTCGACCGGGCGCTCAACTCCATCGCCTCGGTGTATCGCGATGTGGCCGTGTTGCAGAACAACGCCGAGGATTCGGTCGGGTTGGTGAATCTGGAGAACCGCACGGCAATCACCGAATTGTCGGCGCGGTTGAGCCGTTCGGCGGTGGTGTCGCGGCTCGATGAGGTGTCCACAGCGCGCAGACGTCTCGCCGGCAACGGCAATCCCACACTGGTGTTCGAAGCCCTTTTCTGCGCGCTGATGCCGTAGGCGTCCCGCGCCCAACGGAAGGCCATGCTCTCCCGTCTCATAAGCGGCGGCGCCTCTCCACGTCATCCTGAGCGGAGCCCGTAGGGCGGAGTCGAAGGATCTCGTGACGATTGTTCGATCAGAGATCCTTGCGCCTCGCTACGCTCCGCTCAGGACGACGGGGAGAGGCGCCGCCATTTGGGATGATGGAAGTGGCTTCCGCCTGGGATGACGGGGGAGGCTTCCGCTGGGGGTGTCGGCCTACTCGGCTTTGGTGAGCGTGGCGATGAGCTCGTCGGCCACGGATTCGGCGTTATCGCCTTCGACGACAAGTTCGACGGCGTCGCCCTGCTTGATACCCAATCCCATCACCGACAGGATCGAGCCCGCGGGAACCGGTGACCCGCCCTGCTTGGCGATGGTGACCGTGCAGCCGGAGGCCGTGGCGGCGCGTGAGAACTCCGCTGCCGGACGGGCGTGAATGCCCACGGGATCGTTGATGGTGGTGGTGCGGGTTGCTGTTGCCATGGGTGGCCTCCTTGGGTCTGGATGCGGCGCCGGCGTTGGCGCTGCCGAGAATGCGCAACGCGACGGTCGCGTTGGCTGGCGTTCAACATTTTTAAGTATATACTATTAACAAATTGCGTATGCGCGCATGACGAGGTGTCGGCAAGGGAGTGGATACCCGTTGAAATTGGCCGGATTGTACCGACCGTGATAAAAAAGGAGCCCTCTTATGAAAATCAAGGGTGTTGGTATTGGACGTGGTGTTGCGGTTGGTCCGGTGATTCGTATGGCGCCGCCGTTGGCGGAGCCGGCGGATGCGCCGCGTGCGGAGGGCGTTACGGCCGAGAGTGAGATCGCGCGTGCGCGCGAGTCGCTGGCCCGCGTGAACGCCGATCTGAACCGCCGTGCGGCCGAAGCGGCCCAAGGCGACGAAGGCGCCAAGCAGGCGGCCCCGATTCTCGAGGCGATCGCCATGTTCGCCTCCGACCCCGCGCTGGCCACCTCCATTGAAGGATTGATCTCAGACGGCAAAACCGCCGAACGCGCGGTGCTTGAAGGCTTCGGCCAGGTCGAGGAGATGTTCCGCATGATCGGCGGATATCAGGCCGAACGCGCCGCGGACCTGCACGACGTCGGCCAGCGTGTGATCGCCGATCTGATGGGCGTGGCCGCTCCGGGTGTGCCGGTGAGCGATACCCCGTTCGTGCTCGTGGCCGAGGATCTCTCGCCCGCCGACACCGCCGGACTTGATATGGATAAAACGCTCGCCATCGTCACCTCTCAGGGTGGCCCCACCTCGCATACCGCGATCCTCGCCCGCGCCCTCGGCATCGTTTCCGTCGTCTCCGCCGCCGAAGCCGCCGATCTGACCGATGGAGCCACCGTGATCGTGGACGCTGCGCACGGTGAGATCACCGTCGATCCGACCGACGAACAGATCGCCGCCGCCGAAGCCGCCAAGGCGCAGGCCGCCAAAGCCAAGGAGTTGCGCGGCCAGCCGGGCGGCACCAAGGACGGCACGCATATTCCGCTGCTCGCCAACGTGGGCAAGCCCGCCGACGCCGCCTCCGCCTTGGAATACGGCGCCGAAGGCGTGGGCTTGTTCCGCACGGAGTTCCTGTTCATCGGCAACAGCGAGCCGCCGAGCGTGGAGGAGCAGACCAAGGCCTATGCCGAACTGCTTTCGCAGTTCCCCGGCAAGAAGGTGGTCATCCGCTTGCTCGACGCCGGTGCCGACAAGCCGCTGCCGTTCCTGACCCCCGAGGATGAGCCGAATCCGGCGCTCGGTCTGCGCGGTCTGCGCACCCTGCGCGCGCATAAGGACGTGCTCGAAGGGCAGCTGCGCGCCTTGGCCGCGGCCGACGCGCAAACCGACGCCGACCTGTGGGTGATGGCCCCGATGGTCGCCGACCAGTGGGAATCCGACTACTTCGTGAAGTTGGGCAAAAGCTTCGGACTTAAGAAGGTCGGCGCGATGGCCGAGGTGCCGTCGATCGCGCTGATGGCCGACAAAGTCGCCGAAGTGGCGGACTTCGTCTCCATCGGCACCAACGATCTGACCCAATACACGATGGCCGCCGACCGCACGCTCGGCTCGGTCGCCGGCTATCAGACCGCCTGGCATCCGGCGGTGCTGCGCGCGATCAAGCTGATCTGCGACGCGGGCAACGCGCACGGCATGCCGGTGGGCGTATGCGGCGAGGCCGCGGCCGACCCCGATCTGGCCGTCGTGCTGGCCGGACTGGGCGTCAACTCGCTGTCGATGACCCCGGTGGCACTGGACGACGTGCGCGCCGCGCTCGCCGATGTGACCATCGACGAAGCCCGCGCCAAAGCCGCTGCCGCGCTCAACGGCGACTGCTACCAGCCCGCCCAGTAGACGGTGCCTCTCAAGATGACGCGGGCGTTTCCCATGGGTTGATCAGGGGGATGCCCGCGTCTTCGAAATCCTTGACGTTGCGTGTGGCCACCGCGCATCCGTTGGCGCGCGCGATGGCGGCGATCTGCGCATCCTGTGTGCTGACGGGCCGGCCCATGCGCTGCCGTTTCGCCCTGATGTCGGCGTAGGCTATGGCCGCCGCGGCGTCGAAGGCAAAGGTGCGGCTCTGGTAGTACTCCATCGTGCGCGCGATGGTTTCGCAGTATGCCCGCTTGCGATGCCCCTCCGGCAGCAGCGCGACGCCGAACAGCAGCTCTCCCACGGTGATTGCGGTCAGATGCAGCCGGTCGACCGGGGTCGAGATCAGCCAATCCACCACATTGGGGTTCGGACTCGGACTCATGGCCTCGGAGACGACGTTGGTGTCGAGAATGACGGGCCGTCTCATGATTGCTCACCTCCGCTTGATGCGGCCGAATCCGCGAACGGAGGGTGGGGTTGGCTGAAATCCCGATCCGGCAGGGGGAGCGGCTCGTCGTTTTCGGTGATGCCGTTATCGCTCATGATGCGACGGATGTCGGCCAGCCAATCCGCGCCGGTGGCGACGGTCCGGTCTTTCTCCTCGATGTACCTGCGCGTGACCTCTTCGACCACGGAGCGCAGTTCGGCCTCGGCGGACCGGCCGTGGTCCTTGGCCATCTGCTTGAACTGCTCGGCCACCTCATCATCCAGTTTGCGCAGCGTGAATGTCGCCATGGTGCCTCCTTGCGGGCCAAGTGCCTTCGTCGAACCGTATACCAACAATGCTAGCATAATGCTGTCACATACGCGACGTATGATGGAACAGGACCTGCGGATGGGCGACAGGCAAAGGAAAGAAGGCCAGCAATGAAGATCTCAGCCGATTTCACCGTGATCCCGGACGCTTTCGCCAAGGCGGCGGCACCGGAATACCGTGCGGGCGGCGTACCCGTCATCTCCTTTCCGTTCTATATCGACGATGTGTCGCCCGAGGCCCGCTATCTGCACTGGGAATTCACCGATCCCGATTCGATTCCCGTCTGCGGGTTCGAATGGATCCACTGGTCCGTGGCGAATCTGCCGATCGAGGCGCTGATGTTCGACTTCAACGACTCGCACGCGCTCGCCATCCCGCCGGATTTCTCCCGCCAGATGCCCGCGATGATTCCCGAGGCCGTACAGGGGCGCAACTCGTCCGCCTCGAAATTCGTGGGGCGCGAGAACGATCCCGCCGTGATCATGCGCTACAACGGGCCGCAGCCGCCCGACAAGGACCACGACTACTACCTGCATGTGTGGGCCACCAAGAAGCCGCTGCCGGGACTCAACCAGGGCTTCTGGCTCAACGAGATGCACCACGCTCTGCGTGGACTCGATGAGGTTCCCGACCAGACCGGCATCTTCCTGACCGGCGAGGCGTGACGTCGGCGCGGACTTACCGCCGCCACGATACACTCGTAGAGGTTTGTTTTCGTCAGAAAGGACGTGCATTTCATGGCCTGCACCACGATTCTGGTCGGCAAGGACGCGAGCTATGACGGCTCCACCATCATCGCCCGCAACGAGGATTCCGCGAACGGCGAGTTCTGCCCCAAGCGTTTCGTCGTCGTCACGCCCGAGGAACAGCCTCGGCATTACCGCGCGGTGATCTCCCACGTGGAAATCGACCTGCCGGACGATCCCATGCGGTACACCGCCGTGCCGAACGCCGATCTCAAGGAGGGCATCTGGGGCGAGGCCGGCGTGAACGAGGCGAATGTGGCGATGAGCGCCACCGAAACCCTCACCACCAACGAGCGCGTGCTCGGCGCGGATCCGTTCGTGGAGCTCGTGCCCGCCGAGGGCAGGAATCCGGAGATTCCCGGCGGCATCGGCGAGGAGGATTTCCTCACCCTGGTGCTGCCGTATGTGACCACCGCCCGCGAGGGTGTGGAGCGTCTTGGCGCGCTGCTCGAGGAATACGGCACCTATGAGATGAACGGCGTCGCTTTCTCCGATGTGGACGAGATCTGGTGGATGGAAACCGTGGGCGGCCACCATTGGATCGCCAAGCGCGTGCCCGACGAGGCGTATGTGACCATGCCCAACCAGCTGGGCATCGACGAATTCGATCTGGACGACGCGTTGGGCGAGCAGGAGGAGCATATGTGCTCCGCCGATCTGGGCGAATGGATCGAACGCAACCATCTGGACCTGTCGGTCGAACCCGCCTCGCCGTTCAACCCGCGTGACGCCTTCGGCTCGCACTCCGACGCCGACCATGTGTACAACACGCCCCGCGCGTGGTGGATGCAGCGCTTCCTCAACCCCTACGACGAGGTGTGGGACGGCCCCGACGCGGAACACAAGCCGGAAAGCAACGACATTCCGTGGGCCCGCCAGCCCGAACGCAAGGTGACGATCGAAGACATCAAATACGTGCTCTCCGGCCACTATCAGGGCACGCCGTACGATCCGTACGGCAAGCTCGGCGACGAGCGCACCCGCCACATGTACCGTCCGATCGGCATCAACCGCCAGAGCCAGCTCGCCGTGCTGCAGATCCGCCCGTACCGCCCGCAGGTCTCGCGAGCGATCCAGTGGATGGCGTACGGCTCCAATCCGTTCAATACGCTGGTGCCGTTCTATGCGAATGTGGACACGACGCCGGAGTATCTGGCGGACACCACCACGCGCGTGACCACCGAGAACTTCTACTGGGCCAACCGTGTGATCGCCGCCCTGTGCGACGGTGCGTTCGCCGACACCTCCAACGCGGTGGCGCGCTACCAGGAGAAGACGGGCGCGTACGGCCATGCGATGCTCGCCGCCACGGATGAGAAGATCGCTCAGCTCACCGGCATCGCGCTGGACGCCGAATTCGACGCCGACGAGACGGATGGCGACGTGCAGCCGATGGATCCGGACGGGATCATCGAGGAGATTCGGGCCGGCGCGCAGGCGCGTGGCCTCCTCGTCGCCGCCAACCAGGAGCTGGCCGACAAGCTCAAGGCCGACACCGACAAGCTGCTCGACTCCGTGCTGTTCACCCGCAGCATGGCTATGAGCAACGGCTTCCATCTTTCCGATTTCTGAGATCCCTGCGCCTCGCTCGGGATGACAGAGAGATACCCCTCGTCGTCCCGAGCGAGTCGCACGGATTTCTTCCGGAAACGTGGTTTCGTCATTCCGAGCGGAGTCGAGGAATCTCACGCTTACTCATCACCCACACCGCCACATAGTCCGCTAAGAAAGGACCAGATATGACCGATATCAAGGACTTCACCAGCCAATACGGATTGGTTGAGAAAATCGACGCTTTCGGCTATCTCGACGCGCTGAACGCCAATCCGGACGCCCCGCGCAAGCACGGCAAAGTCGTGCTGGTCACGGCCGATACCCCGCTGATGGCCTCCCGCGGCGAAGGCAAAACCACCACCACCATCGCCCTGATCGACGCGCTTAACAAGCGTGGGGTGGATGCGGCCGCCGTGCTGCGTCAGCCGAGCATGGGCATCACCGCCGCCGGTTCCAAGGGCGGCGCGTCAGGTGGCGGCAAGGCCTCGCTCACCCATCCCGAACTCATCGACTGGGGTCTGACCGGCGAGATGGCCGCCATCGCCGCCGCGCAGAACCTGCTCGTCTCCTTCGCGGAGAAGGCCATCGACGAGGGACGTCTCGACGACATCCTCGTGCCGCGCGTCTCCGAAGTGCCAAGCCGCTCGCTGCGCGCGATCACCGTGGATGCCGGCAAGAACAACGTGGCCGAGAAGGTTGTGCTCACACCGACCTGCGAGCTTATGCAGATCGTGTGCCTGTCGCGTTCGATGGACGAGATCGGACGCCGTGTGGCCGCGATGATCGCCGGCACCAAGGACGGCAAGGCCGTGACCTTCGGCGAGTTCATCGACTTGTGGCGCATCACCGACATGCTCGCCGGCGCCGTGATGCCGGCTAAGACGGAGACCATGAACGGCTCGCCCGTCTACGTGCATGGCGGTCCCTTCGCCAACGTGTCCATCGGCATTCCGACGCTCGCTTCGGTGCAGATGGCCTGCTCGCTGCATGATGTGGTGATCGTCGAGGCCGGGTATGGCGCCGACGCCGGCGCGCAGAAGTGGCTGGACATCGCATGCCGCGAGTACGGCGCGCAGTGGCCGTCCGCCGCTATCGTCGTGACCCGCGCCTCCACGTGGCGCGACGACGCGGAACTCGCCTGGCGCTACCCCTTCCATGTGGATCGTCTGGAGAAGCTGGACATCCCCACCTTCCCGCTGGTCAATCTGTGGGACGGCGAGGACGATCAGATTCCGGCGCTGCGGGACACCGCCAAGGAGCTGGAATTCCGCGAGCCGATCATCGGCAACCTGTACCGCGACGGCGGCGAGGCGCTGGCTCCGCAGCTCGACCAGTTCGTGGACGCGCTGCTCAACGGCGCGATGCCGGCCGCGCCCCATAGCCACAAGGGCATGCCGTTGGTGGAGAACGTGAAGTGGATCGCCGAGCAGGCCTATGGCGTGCCTGCCGAACGCGTGGTGCTTAAGGACGGTTTCGCCGCCTCCCTGACCGAGGCGAACGAGCTGTGCGCGGGCGCTGGCGTGTCGTTGGACGATATGGCGGTGGTCGCGGTCAAGTCTCCCGCGACGATGACCGACAACGACCGCGCCGGCGAGGATGAGCGCACGGTGACCTTGAAGAAGGTCGAAGTGCATGCGGGCGCCGGCCTGGTGCACGTGAACCTCACCACCAGCCTGACCACGCCGATGCCGAAGATCGTCTGACGAGGGACAGGCCGTTTGGAATGATGAGGGGGCGTTGCGTCGAGTGGCGCAACGCCCCCTCTTGCGTGGGTGCGAAGACTTAGAAATTGCCGCCGTTCCAGCCCCAGTCGGAGGTGGCGGTGTAGCGGATGTAGGTGCGGTCCTGCGGAATGCCGAGTGTGGATTCGAGCGCGTCCATGATCTGGCGGGTGAGCTCCTCCCACACGGAGCCGGGCACGGCGGAACGGCCGAGCATATTCACCTCCACATAGGCGGCGGGCGCGCTGTCGTCGCCGCCGAAGTAGATCGGCATATCGTCCTCGAACGGGCACATCAGCCAGCCCTCGGATTTGCCGGGAACGGCGGTGATCGCCTTGCCATAGGCTGCTTTCAGCGTTTCGCGCTGTTCGGGCGTGGTGGCGACGGACACATGGGTGTGGATGACGGGCATGATGCCTCCTTGGATTACGGACGATATTCCGTACCCATCATAGGCCGCGCCAAATGCCTCGGCCACGCTTGACGCGATGTGCGGGCGGACCGGCGGCGGAATCGCGGGAATAAAGGATTCTCTGTGTGAATGGGGGAGAATCGGGCGGCTGCGTCGCACGAGACGTGTTTAATGGGCGATTGTGAAAAAACTGATTGAGCAGCTTATGAAGTTCGGCATCGTGGGTGTGATCGCCTTCGTCATTGATTACGGTCTGATGAACCTGCTGCTGGCGTTCCATATGCACAACATCCTCGCCAGCACCATCTCGTTCCTGATCTCCCTGGCCTTCAACTATCTGGCGAGCATGAAGTTCGTGTTCAAGCACCGCCCCGATATGGCCCGATGGATGGAGATCCTCATCTTCGTCTCGGCGTCGGTGGTCGGCCTGTTCATCAACGAGCTCATCATCTACATCTCCACATTCGGCATGAACCATGACGCCATGGTCACGCAGCATGCCGAATATATGGTCCGTACCAACATCGGCAAGCTCATCGCCACCGCCGTGGTGATGGTCTGGAACTTCCTGATCCGCAAGTGGCTGCTGGATGACACCCACACCAATGCGATGAACCGTCTCAAGCGCGCCGACAACCGCCTGACCCCCGAACAGCTCGAAGCCAAATGGGAGAACAGCTTCTCGCACCGGCTCGGTCTGTGGTCGCTAGAGCATACGCCCCAAGGCTGGCCGAAGTAGGCGGCGACACATACGAAAAGCCCGTTGGAATCTGAACTGGGATGCAGTTCAAATTCCAACGGGCTTTTCTTTATTCGTCATGTCGAGCGGAACGCAGTGGAGTCGAGACATCTCGGCGGACTGAGATGCCTCGACTTCGGCTTCGCCTTCGCTCGGCATGACGAAGGAGAGTGGGGTCTTCGTATGGCATGACGAAGGAGGAGGGGATGGCATGCCGAGGAAAAGCGCTTCGCTCGGCATGACGAAGTTCACACGGCGACTTCGGTGAGGGTGGGCTGTTCGGTGCTGGACTTGATCTGCTTGAAGCCGATGAACGCGATCACCAGCGAAGCCAACGCCAGCACGGTCACCACCGTGAATCCGCCGTGCGAGCCGTAGCGGTCGATGAACTGGCCCGCGATCGCGGAACCGGCCGACGAGCCGATGGAGTTCATCGCGCCCATCCACGCCACGCCCTCGGTGAAGCGGGTCGGCGGCACGAGATGCAGCATCAGCTGGTTGCCGTTGATCCACGTGGGCGCCTGGCAGACGCCGATCACCAGATAGATGAGCATGATCACCCACAGATGCTGGGCGAACATGAACGTGCCGATGCCGATGTTCACCACGGCCAGGCAGAAGTAGAAGCGCTTCCACAGCGGAATCGTCCAGTTCTTCGCGCCGTACAGCAGCGCGCCCACCAGCGAGCTGAAGGAGAAGCAGGCGAACACGAAGCCCGTGTACTGCTTCATATCCTGCTCGGTGGCGAAGGCGATGATCGAAATGCCGGTGGCCGACTGGAACGCGCCCAGCGAGAACCAGGTGACGCACACGGCGATCAGACCCGGCCCCCAGATGGACTCCTTGGCGGCGGTCGCCTGCTCGGCCAACGCCACCTCGATCGCGGCGCGGATCTCA
Source organism: Bifidobacterium eulemuris (assembly GCF_014898155.1). Lineage (NCBI taxonomy): Bacteria > Bacillati > Actinomycetota > Actinomycetes > Bifidobacteriales > Bifidobacteriaceae > Bifidobacterium > Bifidobacterium eulemuris. Next base: position 2,049,710 of record NZ_CP062938.1, read on the forward strand.
TCCTCCGAAGCGCCCTGCGCGCGCTTCTCGCGACGCACGGTTTCGGCGATGGTCTCCGTCTTCAGAGCCGCCGCCTTGGCCGCCTCATGCTCGCGGTATTCCTTGCGGGTCATGCCGGCTTCACGCGCCAGATCGGTCTGGCTCGGCGGTTCGGTGCTCAATTCGGTGAGCACCATCAGCGCGCCGATCACCACGCACATGCCGGTGAACGAGAACGCGAGCAAGCCGGAGATCACGGCCAATGTGGAGGCGAGCGGATTGCCGATCACCCACATGCACTCGTCGAATACGCCCGACAGGCTCAACGCGCGGTTCGTGCGCTCGGAATCGCCTTTCAGCAGGCGGGTCCAGCGGGCGCGGCTCATCGCACCCCACGGCGGAATCGCCGCCAGGAACGGCACGATGCAGAACAGCACCCATTCCGGCGCATGCGCGTTGATGCTCGAGATCATCGCGGTGGCGGCGACCATCCACACGATAATCGTGGGAATGGAGACACGTCGTTGGCCGAACGTGTCGACGAGCCTACCGAGCACCGGGCTGACCACGGCCAGCGAGATCGCCTGCACTGCGGTCAGCGCGCCGGCCAGCGAGTAGTTGCCGTAGAAATGCTGCACCGAAATGGTGATGGTCATGCCGACCATCGGGAACGGCATGCATGCGATCACGGAGCCGATGGAGAAGCGTGCGGTATGCGGTATGCGCAACAGCTCCGCGTACCCGCCGAACAGACGGCGTCCCAGATCCCTGACGATGTTTACTGACTCATGTGACATGACAAATCCACGCTCCTTTCCGCTCCCGACTGGATGTTCCCCGGCGTTTGGCGTCGCGCCGGAGCCCTCATCGATACTGATGTGCTGTGTCCATGGTCGCGCAAAGTTTGCGTGAATGAGAGATCCCCTCTTCGCATATTTGCGTCGAGACAACTCTAATCGCAGCACCGGTCACGACACGCGGTACATTGGTATATCGGAGCAAGGTTTTTCCCCATGAAGGGGCAACGTCGAGGAAGGTCGGCAGATGAGCGCAACCACCATTCATTTCGTCCGTCACGGCAAGGTGTTCAACCCCGACCATCTGCTGTACGAGCGGCTGCCCGATTTCCACCTGTCGAACCGCGGACGGCGCATGGCGGAGGCCACCGGCGCCTATATCGCCGCGAATCCGCAGATGAACACGGTGGCGGCCGTCTACTCCTCGCCGCTCGACCGTACGCGCGAGACCGCGGGCGCGATCCTCGAGGCGCTTAACCGCGTGCGCGCCGAACGCGGCGAGGACGCGCTCGAACTCATCACCGACGAGCGGGTGATCGAAGCGGAGAACGAATTCCGCGGCAAGCGCATCGGCCATGGTGAGGGCGCGCTGTGGCGCAACGGCAACTGGAAGCTCGTACGCAACCTATACAAGCCCAGCTGGGGCGAGTCGTACCGGCATATCGCCGAGCGCATGGACGCGTTCGCGCGCGAGAAAGTGGCGCAATACCCGGGCCAACAGATCGTCGTCGTCAGCCATGAATCCCCCATCTGGAGCTACCGGCACATGCTGGAGACCGGGCATCCCGAACATTGGATGTTCCTGCGGCGCACGGCCCTCGCCTCCGTGACGAGCGTGACCTACGACAACGAGACCGGGCGTGTGATGTCAATCACCTATGTCGACCCTGCGGCCGACGTGAAATAGCGCGAGAATGGAGACGGCGCCGACTTGAGCCGTCCGCTCGGGCGGGCGCGGCCTGCGTCGTCGTGACCGATGTGACCGACGTGCGCGACATGACCGGCGTGACGGCCGGCTTGGCCGAGCGAAGGCGGGAAACCCGACATAACGCTTCCGTCGAGGGAAGCGGCGAAGGAGCTGATATGAACACCGCAGAAATCGAGCAGGTGGCCGCGCATCCCGCGGTGCGGCAGGCCGCCGAGGCGGGTGCCGCGCTGGTGGACCTGTGGCCGTTGAGCGACGCGAGGCAGTTGGACAATGACGCGAAATACGCCGAGGAACTGCAGGTGCGCGTCACGCGCGCGTTCGCCGCGGTGATGACCGGGCTCGACGTGACCATGCCCGACGCGGAATTCGTCTATGAGGGCGCGGACGAGATTCCGGGCCGCCCGCAGGAGATCGTGGACGCGCTGCTGGACGCCAACGACGCCTACGACACGATGGGGGAGTTCTCGGATAGCGGGGATGCGGGGCTGTTGTACGAGGCGGCGCGTCTGCTGGGCGTGGAGTGGGACGCTTCGGTGCGCGATGCGGTGGGCCGCATTATCGCCGATGCGCAGGAGGCGTTGGATGACGGTGCCTCCGGAAGCGCGGCGTCGCTGGCCCGACGTTTCGCGGTGGCGCTGTGCGCGTGCCATCAGTTGGTGAACGCCGTTGCGGGGTCGCGTGACGATGAGGATGCGAATTCGAGCGCGGGTGCCGTCGCTGATGAAGCTGACGCCGCCCGGAGCGTGCTGCCGGTGCTGCTGTTCGTCAACGAACTGCGGGAGCGCTATGGGATTCCGCGCATCTGTCTGACCTCCGAACAGATCCGCACGCTGGTCGCAACGCGCGAATCGCTGGATGACCTGGTGGCATTCGTCGCCCCTCTGGCCGGCGAGGAATGGGCCAAGCATCGCGAGGATGTGCTGTGGGATCCGGACGAGGCGAAAAAGCGTGCCAAAGAGGAGGATGAGCGGCGCAACAAGGAGGCGCTCGCCGCCAAATTCGCGCATATCAAGGACGATCCGAACAAGCCCCACGTGGAACTCTAATCAACGAAAAGACCCCTGCCCGGGCCGTACTTGCGACTGTCATACGAATCGCAGGTAGGTCTGGCAGGGGGCTTTACGTATGTCGACGACTACCGTCCGTACTGGCTTTGTCCGTACGGGGACTGGCCGTTGTCACCGTCGCCCTGTGGCTGTCCGTACTGGGCAGACTGGGGGTATCCCGGGGCCGTTGTGGGATAGGTCTGGCCATATTCCGGTTGCGCCGCGGTGGCCGGTGCCGCGGACTGAGGCGGCTGGGGATAGCTGCCGTAGGGGTTCTGCTGGTCGTAGCCCATCGGCTGCGTGGGCATTCCTTGCGCGGGCATTCCCGGCATAGGCTGCTGGGGTGCCGGCTGATACGGCATGTAATCGTCGTCAAAGCGCGCGCCCTCGGGCTTGGATGCCGACGCCATGAACACGATATAGACGACGAACGCGATCAGGCTGATCAGTCCGCCGAGGAACATCACACCGAGGCCGCCGGTTGCGAAGTCGGCATAGTCTGCGCTGCCATAGCTGCCCATCGCGCCGAAGAAGAACGCGCCGCCGCCGGCCACTATGATGATCATGCCGATGCACATCACGCCGTAAAGAATGGCCAGCCACCAGCCGGGCTTGTTCGTGTCGTGCAGACGCCGCACGGCCAGCGCCAGTCCCGGAACCAACGTGGCGATCGCCCACAGGGTGCTCAGGAACGACAGTCCGTTATCGCCGCCATCGGTGATGATCTGCAGCACGACGTCGATGGCGGTGGCGCACAGTACCCACCACCAGAACTCACTGCGTGAGGCGCGGCCTTTGAACACCGCGTACTTCTTCCAGAAGCGCAGGAACGCCTCGGGAAGGGGGCAGCCGTAATACGGCTTGTTCAGCGGCGGCGCGCCACCCGCCTCGCTCGCGTACGGAGCGCCGGCATACGCGCCGGAGGGCGCGCCGTACGGTTGCGCGGGCGGGACATACGCGTTGGCGGGATTGCCGTACGGGTCGCCGCCATATGGTTGCGCGGGCTGCTCGTACGCGTTGGGCTGCGTGTAGGGATTGGACTGGTCGTACGGGTTGGTCTGGGTGTACGAACCAGGCTGGGTGTACTGATCAGGCTGGGGCGCGGCCGCCTGGTATTGCGGCACCTGCGCGTAAGCGTCGGTTGATTGTGCGGACGGATCGGTCTGCTGCCCGTACTGGCCGGTCGGCTGCGTGTACTGCGGCGCCTGCGGTGCGGTCTGGTCATATTGCGGCAGCGGCGGCACCTGCGGTACTTGTGGCATTTGCGGCGTCTGCGGGACCTCCGTCGACCGGGCCTCGGTGCCAGGCGTGGGATCCTGCGGTTGCGGGGTTTGGTTGGGATCAGTCATTGCTTCCCCTTTCTCAAGACGAATGGCGTCTCCACCATTCTCGCATATCCCGCCCGGGACCCACGGGTTTCCACGGGTATTGCCCGTAGGAGGAATGTCAGTCGCCGGATTCGTTGAAGGCGATGGTGTCGTCCGGGCCGAGCAGCACGCGCTCGAGCAGTGAGATAGCGCCGATCAGCAGGCCCGTCATCGCCACCACCGCCACGGTGGCGGAGAAGATCAAGGGGATGCGGAAGGAGTTGAACGCGGCCTGCAGCCAGATGCCCAGACCGTTCATCGCACCGAGATATTCCGCGGTGACGGCGGTGCCGAACACGTAGGCGGCGGTGATGCGCACGCCGCCGAAGATCTGGCGCGCGGCGACCACCAGCTTCACATGGATCAGCGTCCAGCCGCGGGTCGCGCCGCAGGTGAGCGCCACATCCTCATAGAAGCGCGGCACCGCGTTCAGTCCGCGCGCGGTCTGCACGGCCACGGGAAACACGCCGAACACGGCGACGATCACGATTTTGCCGAACGTCGCGAAGCCGAACCAGATCATGAACAGCGGCGCGATGGTGATCAGCGGAATCGTCTGCGCGCCCACCAGCAGCGGCATGCACGCGCGGTCGAAGGTGCGCCACAGATGCAGGCCGATACCGATCGCCAAACCGGCCGCCACGGCGATCAGAAAGCCGGTCAGCGCCTCGTAGGCGGTGATGGCGGAGGCCTCCATCAGCTCCGGCCAGGTGTCGACGATGGACGCCGCGATCTGGCTGGGCGCGGCGAGCACCCGTTCGGAGACATGACCGAGCCGCACCGCCGCCTCCCATACGCCGAGCAGTACGGCGACGGTGATCGTCGGCGGGGCGATACGGGCGGCAAGCGATGCGCGGGCGGTCATACGTCTCTCCTTACGGGGCGTGCGTTTGTCATGTTGTGCGGGGCGGCCATTTTCTCCGTCATCCTGAGCGAAGGCCGTTAGGCCGGAGTCGAAGGATCTCACGCCATTACGGATGCAAGTGAGATTTTTGCGCCTCTCTACGTTCCGCTCAGGATGACGAAAACGCTCAGGAATGCGGGCTATTGCGCGAATTCGTTGGTGGCGAGATCCTCGGCCTGCGGGGCCTGGGCGAGGGGGTCGCCGTCGGCGTCCGTATAGGTGCCGGCCTCGTATTGGAAGTCGAGATAGGCTTGGGCGTCGTCGAAGTTCACGGTGCCGGGCAGCGACGTGGCGTCGCCGTCGGTCCAATAGGCGCCGTCGAGGATCTCCTGCATCGAAGCCTTGACGAGCGTTTCGTCGAGCTGCGCGGTGGAGGCGGCCTTCACCAGGATTTCGGCGGCCTCGTCCGGATGGGCGAGCGCGTAATCGTAGCCGCGCTTGGTCGCCTCGATGAACTTGCCCAGCGCCTCCTTGTTGCCGGCGTCGTCCAGCCAGGAGGATTTCACCGCGAAGCCGAGCTGGTCAGGATTGCCGGGCACACCCCAGTCGCCGGCCACGAAGCAGTTCAGCGCCGGGCCGTTGAGTTCGGACTCCACGTTCTCCCACGTGGCGTAGAACCCGCCGAAATCGCCCTGGCCCGAGGTGAGCGTTTCGAAGGTGCTGGTGCCGGCCGTGGCGGTTTCGAACTCACCGGTGCCGCCCGCGTTCTTGATCATCTGCTGGACGACAGCGGTCTGTTCGGCCGAGCCGAAACTCACGAAGGTTTTGCCGTCGAAATCCTTCGGCGAGGTGATGTCGGTGCGGGAGGCCAGCGCGCACCAGCGGGCCACCTGCTTCTGCGTCAGGTCGAACACGAACTTCAGATCGGAGCCCTGCGCGTTGAACGCCGCCACATTGCTTAACGTGGTGAAGCCGACGTTCGCCACGCCGTTCTCCACGCTGACCTCGGCGCCGGCCTGGGCGGTCGGCAGAATCGTCACATCCACGCCGGCCTCGTCGTAATAGCCCAGCTCCTGCGCCACATACAGGCCGATATGGTTCGTGTTCGGCGTCCAATCCAACATGAACGACACGGAGTCCGTGGAGGAGTCGGCCGAACCGGCGGTGTCATCGCCGCCGCAAGCGGCAAGAGAGGCGATCAGGCAGGCGGCCCCAACCATGGCCGCGGCCTTGCGCAATTCCATCTTCTTCATCTATTCACCTTGCTTTCCGCGCGATCAAGCGCGATCCCAAGGTCTGAGGCGGAAGCGACGGGAAGGTGAGGAGCCCGCGCGCGCATCAGACCATCATGCGGCGGAACCTTCTGCGGGCGAATCGTATGCCGCAGCGGGCCGGACGCTACGCGTCCAACCGCCGTTCGCGGTCATTCCGTCCGGTACGGCCGGCCGATTCCCCACGGAACGTCGCCATGCGGCGACGGAGTTCCGCACCTGAATATCTACTGATGTGTGGCACGGCTGCTGCCACCAACCGCGCGAACGCAACCCATTATAGGCAAGGCCCGGCCATTGGCTCGCGCGTCCGAACTACGGGGCACAATATGCCTTATGAGTGAAGCTGAAAACACCAAACCCGAACTGCCCGAGAACGTCCGCGTTCGATTCTGCCCCTCGCCGACCGGCACCCCGCATGTCGGCATGATCCGCACCGCCCTGTTCAACTGGGCCGAGGCGCGCGCCACCGGTGGCACCATGGTCTTCCGCATCGAAGACACCGACGCCGAACGCGACAGCGAGGACAGCTACAACCAGATCGTCGAATCCCTGCGCTGGCTGGGCATCGACTGGGACGAAGGCATCGACGTGGGCGGCCCGCACGGCCCCTACCGCCAGTCCCAGCGCTCCGACCTGTACAAGAGCGTCGCCGCCAAGCTGCTTGAGGCCGGCTACGCCTACGAATCCTTCTCCACCCCGGATGAGATCAAGGAGCGTAACCTCGCCGCCGGCCGCCCCGAAGCCTTCGGATACGACGGCTACGACCGGAACCTGAGCGAGGAGCAGAAGGCCGCCTTCCGTGCCGAAGGCCGCCAGCCCGCGCTGCGTTTGCGCATGCCCGACGAGGACGTGGTGTTCGACGACCTGATCCGCGGCACCATCGAATTCAAGGCCGGCAGTGTGCCGGACTATGTGATCGTGCGGCCCAATGGTGACCCGCTGTACACGCTCACCAATCCGGTGGACGACGCGCTGATGGAAATCAACGTCGTGCTGCGCGGCGAGGACCTGCTCAGCTCCACCCCGCGCCAGATCGTGCTCTACCGCTACCTCATGGAGCTCGGCATCGCCAAGCAGATGCCCGTGTTCGGCCACATGCCGTACGTGATGGGCCAGGGCAACAAGAAGCTCTCCAAGCGCGACCCCGAATCGAACCTGTTCAACCACCGCGACAACGGCTTCATCCGCGAGGGCCTGCTCAACTATCTGGCGCTGCTCGGCTGGTCGATCGCGCCCGACAACGACGTATTCTCCATGGACGAGATGGTCGCGAAATTCGACGTGCGCGAAGTGAAGGCCAACCCGGCGCGCTTCGACATCGACAAGGCCATCGCGATCAACGCCGAGCATATCCGCATGCTCGAGCCGGCCGACTTCCTCGCCCGTTCCGTGCCCTATCTGCATCGTGACGGCGTGGTGTCCGCCGAAACGTGGGACGCTCTCACCGACCGTGAACGCGAGATCCTGACCGCCTCCGCCGAACTCGTGCAGCCGCGCGTGCGCCTGCTGGGCGAAGTGGCCGGCATGGTCGGCTCGCTGCTCAGCGAGGAGGGATACATCGAGCCGGAGGATGACGCGCGCAAGACGCTTAAGGACTCCGCCGCCGACGTGCTCGACAAGGCCATCACCGCGCTCGAAGGCGCGGACGAGGCGAACTGGAAGGCCGAGCCGCTGCACGAGCTGCTCAACGTGGCGCTGATCGACGAAGGCGGCTACAAGCCGCGCCTGGCCTTCGGCCCGGTGCGCGTGGCCGTGTCCGGACGCCGCGTGAGCCCGCCGCTGTTCGAATCCATGGAGATCCTGGGCAAGGAGCTCACCGTCGCGCGCCTGAAGGGACTGCGCGAGCATCTGTGACGAGCGGAGGCTCAGGGCGGTTCTTCAGGTGACAGCCCACTGGGCTGTCACCTCCTTGCGTCGCGCGCTTATGTCTTTCCCGAAGGGAAAGACGGCGCGCGACACGCCGGGCTTGCACTTGGGGTTGGAGTTGCGTATATTAATCACTCGTTGCGCGGCACACAGCCAAGCAGCACAGTGAAAACTGAATACGCCCCCATCGTCTAGCGGCCTAGGACTACGCCCTCTCACGGCGCCAACACCGGTTCAAATCCGGTTGGGGGTACGACGAAACAACTTCACAGAAGCTGTTCGCCATGCCAATTGGGGTGTGGTGTAATTGGCAACACAGCTGATTCTGGTTCAGCCATTCTTGGTTCGAGTCCAGGCACCCCAGCGAATGAATCCCTACGGCGGATGCCGCAGGGATTTTTCATATCCTCCGCAGATCAGCCCGGCTCAGAAATCCCAATCGTCGTCATCGGTCTCCTGCGCTTTGCCGATCACATACGAGCTGCCCGAACCGGAGAAGAAATCGTGGTTCTCGTCGGCGTTCGGCGAGAGAGCGGCCAGAATCGACGGGTTCACATCGGTGGCCTCGGCCGGGAACAGCGCCTCATACCCCAGATTCATCAGCGCCTTGTTCGCGTTGTAACGCAGGAACCGCTCCACATCATCCACCAGGCCGACCGGCTCGTACATGCTTTCGGTGTAGCGCTCCTCATTGTCATACAGCTCGTTCAGCAGATCATACGTGTACTCCCGCAGCTCGTCGCGCGCCGCCTGCCCAAGGCTTTCGATGCCGCGCTGGTACTTGTAGCCGATGTAATAGCCGTGCACGGCCTCGTCGCGGATGATTAGGCGAATCACATCCGCCGTGTTCGTGAGCTTGGCGTGCGCGGAGAAATACATCGGCAGATAGAAGCCCGAATAGAACAGGAAGCTTTCGAGCAACGTCGAGGCGACCTTGCGCTTGTAGGGATTGTCGCCCTCGTAATAGTCGAGCACGATGCGCGCCTTGTTCTGCAAAAACTCGTTGCGCTCGCTCCACGCGAACGCCTCGTCGATCTGCTCGCTCGAGCACAGCGTGGAGAAGATCGCGGAATAGGATTTCGCATGCACCGACTCCATGAACGCGATATTCGTATACACCGCCTCCTCATGCGGGGTCAGCGCGTCGGGGATGAGCGAGACCGCGCCCACGGTGCCTTGGATCGTGTCGAGCAGCGTGAGTCCGGTGAACACGCGCATGGTGAGCGTGCGTTCCGCGTCGGTGAGCCGCTGCCAGCTGGGAATGTCGTTGGAGATGGGCACCTTCTCCGGCAGCCAGAAATTGCCGGTCAGGCGGTCCCACACCTCAAGGTCCTTCGGGTCTTCGAGGCGGTTCCAGTTGATCGCGCTGACGCGGTCGATGAGTTTGAGCGGTTGGCGGGGGATGGAGATGGGAGGCATGATGGGTGCTTTCCTTTCGTGCGTTTCACTTCGTTCGATTCACAGCATGCAGCTGACGCACCCGGCGGTTTCGGTGCCGGCGAGCGCCTGCTGGCGGATGCGGATGTAGTACAGGGTTTTGATGCCCTTGCGCCAGGCGTAGATCTGCGCCTGGTTGATGTCGCGCGTGGTGGCGGTGTCGGGGAAGAACAGCGTCAGGCTCAGCCCCTGGTCCACATGGCGCGTGGCGGCGGCGTAGACGTCGATGATCTTCTTCCAGCCGATCTCGTAGGCGTCCTGGAAATACTCGAGGTTGTCGTTGGTCATGAACGCCGCCGGATAGTAGACGCGGCCGATTTTGCCTTCCTTGCGGATCTCGATTTTCGAGGCGATCGGGTGGATGGAGCTGGTGGCGCCGTTGATGTACGAGATGGAGCCGGTCGGCGGCACGGCCTGCAGGTTCTGGTTGTATAGGCCGTCCCTCAGTACGTCGCGCTGCAGCGCCCGCCAATCGTCCGCGGTGGGAATCGCCACCCCGCAGCGCTCGAACAGCGTGCGCACGCGCTCGGTCGCCGGTTCGAGCGGCTGGGTGCCGTCGATATAGCGGTCGAAATAGTTCCCCTCGCCGGCGGGCCGCGCGTAGGCCGATTCGCCGAAACGCGCGAACGGTCGGCCATGCTCGACGGCCAGCAGGTGGGAGGTGCGGTAGGCGTGGTAGGCGACGGTCATGAAGTACATATCCGTGAAGTCGATGGATTCCTCGCTGCCATAGTGGATGCCCTCACGCGCGAGGAAGCCATGCAGGTTCATCTGCCCCAGGCCGATGGCATGACCCTCCTCGTTGGCGCGGCGGATCGAAGGCACACAGTCGATGCTGGTGCGTTCGGCCACCGCGGTCAGCGCGCGGATCGCGGTTTCGACCGTGGCGGCCAGATCGCCGTCCATCGCGTGGGCGATGTTGAGCGAGCCGAGATTGCAGGACACGTCGCGTCCGACATGCGCGTAGGAGAGGTCCTCATGGTAGGCGCTGGGCTCCTGCACCTGCAGGATCTCCGAGCACAGGTTCGACATCGTCACGCGCCCGGCGATCGGATTGGCGCGGTTCACCGTGTCTTCGAACATGAGATAGGGGTAGCCGGATTCGAATTGCAGCTCGGCCAGCGTGGTGAAGAACTTGCGCGCGTCGATATAGGTTTTGCGGATGCGTTCGTCGGCCACCATCTCGTCGTAGCGCTCGCTCACCGAAATGTCGGCGAAGGGCAGGCCGTACACGCGCTCCACGTCGTAGGGACTGAACAGAGCCATCGGTTGCTTGCGTTTGGCTAATTCGAAGGTCACGTCGGGAACCACCACGCCCAAGGCCAGCGTTTTGATGCGGATCTTCTCGTCCGCGTTCTCCCGCTTGGTGTCGAGGAAGCGCAGAATGTCGGGGTGGTGCGCGTTGAGGTACACGGCGCCCGCGCCCTGCCTGGCGCCCAGCTGGTTGGCGTAGGAGAACGAGTCCTCCAGCAGCTTCATCACCGGCACCACGCCCGAGGACTGGTGTTCGATGTGTTTGATCGGAGCGTCCAATTCGCGCAGGTTGCTCAGCAGCAGCGCCACGCCGCCGCCGCGTTTGCTCAGCTGCAGGGCCGCGTTGATGCCGCGCGAAATCGACTCCATATTATCTTCGATGCGCACCAGGAAGCAGCTGACCGCCTCGCCGCGCTGCGCCTTGCCCAGATTGAGGAAGGTCGGCGTCGCCGGCTGGAAGCGCCGCGCGATGATCTCCTCGAAGAACTCCGTGGCACGCTTTTCGTCGCCGCCGGCCAAGGCCAGGGCGACCGCGGCCGCGCGCTGGGGGAAATCTTCGAGATATTGCGTGCCGTCGAAGGTTTTCAGCGCATAGGAAGTGGCGAATTTGAACGCGCCGAGGAAGGTGTCGAATTCGAATCCGCAGGATTCGACGCGCGCGTAGAAGCGGTCGAGGAAGTCGGGGGAGTAGGCGCGGAACACGTCGGCTTCGTAATAGCCGTGGCCGATCAGATAGTCGAGGCGTTCGGCCGTGGAGACGAAGCGCATGGTGTTGGCGGCGACGTGGCCGGTGACGTAGGCGCGCTCGGCCTGCTTGTCTTTGTCGAATTGGATGCGGCCGTCGGCGTCGTAGAGGCCCAGCATCGCGTTCAGCGCGTGGGGGTCGCGCGTCGGGTCGCCGGCTTCGCCTGGGGTGTTCGGAGCGACGGCTTTTTTGGGGGATCGGGACGGATTGTGGTGGGCGATGGGCATCATAATGGCTCCGGGAGATGTGGTGGAGATGACGGATGTGGCGGATGGTGTGGATAGGTCGGATGGTGATGGCGCGGACGCCAAGGATTGGGTGGATTGCGTGGGTTGGACGGATTGCGCGGATCGGGCTGGTCGGGTGGATTGCGCGGATGCGTCGGGCGCGACATCCGCCGTCGGGACTTCGCGGAAGAAGCGGACAAGCCCCGTCCGCATCGCCTGTTCGTCCGAGGGCGTGCCCATCAGTTCGAAACGGAAGAGAAACGGCACATGGTATCGGTCGGCGATCAGGTCGCCCGCCATGCCGTACGCCTCGCCGAAATTCGTGTTGCCGGCCGCGATGACCCCGATCAGCAGACGCGCGTGTTCCGGCTGGCCGAGGAAGCGGCGCACCTGCGGCGGCACGGCTTTATCGATGTCGCCGCCGCCGTAGGTCGGCACCACCAGCACATACGGGACGTCCACACGCAGTGGAGCGTCGGCGGCGCGCAGCGGGATGCGGCGTGTGGTGATGCCGAGGTCCTCAAGCCGGCAGCGTTCCATGAATCGCGCGGTGTTCTCGGAGGCCGAGGAGAAATACACCACCATGCCGATGGAGGCGCGCGGCGAATCGGACTGGGGCGGCTCGGCCGGTTGGGTGCGGCTCGTCGATCGGGTGTCGTCGTCCATATCAGATCGTCGCCGGTTCGCGCCGGTTCGCGCCTGCGGTGGCGGCGAGCTGTTTGATCTTGTCCGGGCGGTAGCCGCTCCAGATGTCGTTGTCGGCGAGCACCACCGGAACCTGCATGAAGCCGGCGGTGCGCAGGAGTTCGGCGGCCTGGGCGTCCTGCGTCACGTCGACGACGGCGAACGGCACTCCCAAGGCGGTGAGCTGCCGTTTTGTGGCGTCGCATTGCGGGCAGGAGGGTTTGGAATACACGGTGACGGCCATGGGCGGTCCTTTCGATGACGATGCCATGCGGCATGGGTGACGGATGTTCAGACTACCGATGCCGTATGCGACCCGCCGGCACAATATCTGGTGACGAATCTCACATGCATGCACTACATATAGTGATTTCACGCTTTTAGAGGTGATGTGATGCAGATGACATGTCGGCGTTTGGCGTGTGTCGCGCGCGGGGGCGGCGGAATCGCGTATCGGTCCGCTCTGCATTAAGGTGGAGCCTATGACGGAATCACAGCGCGCGCCCGAAGGCCTATCGTCCAAGCCTCGCATCAAGCCCGCCGACGCAGGCGACACCCGGCCGGTGTCGGTGTCGGCGCGGCTGGGGCGGCTGCAATTCCACAATTCCGGCAAATTCCGCGTTCTGCAGATCTCCGACATTCAAGACGGGCCGAAGGTCGCCAAAGACACCATCGCGCTGATCGAAGCCTCGCTCGACACCGTGCGTCCCGATCTGGTGATTTTCACCGGCAACCAGATCGCCGGCTATGATTCCGCCTTCGCCGAAACCTTTCGCAAGCGTCGGTGGAGCGGCGTGCGTGCCGATGCCGACGGCTCGAACAGTGCGAACGGCTCGAACGGCTCGGGTGGGGAGGGCGGTCCGGATGAGGCTGCGTTGGATCGCACGCGCGATCTGGTCCGCGGCGCCGTGGCGCAATTCCTAGAACCGTTGGTCTCGCGCGGTGTGCCTTTCGCCGTGACCTACGGCAACCATGACTTCCAATGCGGTCTCGACAACACCGAACTCGACGCCATCTACCGCGAATTCCCCGGTTGTCTGAACGCGCCGCCCTCACCTGACCATCTCATGCCCGAACAAACCGTGCATACGTGCGCGCCTGGCACCCTCGCCCTGCCCGTGGCCGGCATCGAGCGCGCCGGCAACGTGCTCGGCGTGGTATTGGTCGATTCCGGCGACTACGTGCACGGCGGCGGATTCGCCTCGCCTTCGGACGAGGCGTTGGCGTTCCTACGCGACGTGCCGGCGAAAATAGGCGCGCCCTCGCTGGTGTTCCAGCATATGCCGCTGCCGCAGTACTACGACGTGCTCACTGAAGTGCCCTCCACGGCCGCTTTCGCCATGCAGGGGTATCGCACGCACGATTACGCCTATTTCGTGCTGGATGAGACGAAGACGCAGCCCGGCGGCTATCTTGGCGAGGGCGTGAGCTGTCCGGATGCGGATTGCGGCGAATTCGACATCCTGCGCGGCGGCCACGGCGGTTTCATCGGCGTCTCCGCCGCGCATGACCACCGCAATGGATTTGTGGGCGAGTTGGATGGGCTGCTGCTCATCGCCACGCCGACCTGCGGATTCGACACCTATGGGCCGGCACCGGCGAAACGCGCCACCCGACTAATCGAATTCGACATCCGCCACCCATACCAGCCGCGCACGCAGTTGCTGGAATTCGGGGAGATCGTCGGCAAGCCCAGTTCGAAGAAGACCTACACCTACGCATTGAATCAAAAGCCCCCGCAGGATGGTGAGGGCGACGATCTGCTGCGCAAACCCAGCCTGTGGCGTCGTGTGACCGCATGGCTGGCGCGTCGCGGCTGACGTTTAGCGGCCGGATGAGGCCTTGATCAGCGCGTCGGTCAGGTATTTGCCGGCGGCCATCACCAGCGGCGCGTAGCGGCGGCCGGGTGAGGTGGACATGCGTCCGGTGGGGCCGGAGATGGAGATCGCGGCGATCACCTGGCCGGAGGCGTTGCGGATTGGCGCGGAGATCGAACACACGCCCTCTTCGCGTTCGTTGATTGACTCGGCCCATCCGCGCTTGCGCACCTGGGTGAGTTTCGCGGCTGTGAATTTCGCGCGGCGCAATCCCTGATGCAGGCGTTCGGAATCCTCCCATGCCAGAAGGATCTGGGCGGCGGAGCCGGCCTCCATCGACAGCATCGCGCCGACGGGGATGGAGTCGCGCAGGCCCGAGGCGCGTTCCACGGCGGCGATGCACACGCGCTGGTCACCCTGGCGGCGGTAGATCTGCGCGGATTCGCCGGTGCGGTCGAGCAGCGTCTGCAGAATCGGGCCGGCCGCGGTGAGCAGACGGTCCTCGCCGGCGGCGGCGGCCAGTTCCGCGAAGCGCGATCCGAGTACGAAGCGTCCGTGCTGGTCGCGCAGCACGAAGCGATGGCGTTCGAGCGCGATGGCCAATCGATGCGCGGTGGGGCGTGCGAGCCCGGTGGCCGCGACCATCTGTCCGAGGGTGGACGGTCCCGACTCGAGCGCGTCGAGGATTTTCACGGTTTTGTCAAGCACGCCGACGCCGGAATGGATCTCGCCATCGTCCTCGGGGGACGATGGGGTGGGAGCATCGGTGGCGGGAAGTGTGTCATCAAGCGGCATATCGTCCGTATTCTCAAGTTCGGTGGGAGAAGTCATAATCGACGATTATGCCATCTCACATTGTGAAATACCAAATCGTGCAGATGTCCACAGGGTGAGAATCCAACGTCTGAGATGCCGTCATGGTGGCCTTGAGTGGATGAAACGGTGAGATTTCAACGAAACGGTGTGATGCGCGCCAATGCTATCTCATATACCGGCCCCGGCATGAAGTTTCCGGTTCGGCCCAATACGCTGGTTACCACGAACAAGGCGTGAGCACAAGACCTCGCGCGAGAAATCGAGGAGGAACCCGTATGGGAACGACACTGGCCGAGAAGGTCTGGGCCGATCATCTGGTACGCAAGGGCAGCGACGGAGCGCCCGACCTGCTGTACATCGACCTGATGCTCATGCATGAGGTCACCAGCCCGCAGGCGTTCGAAGGACTGCGGCTGGCCGGCCGCACGCCGCGCCATGTGGACCAGCTCATCGCCACCGAGGACCACAACACCCCCACGGTCGACATCGACCGCCCGAATCCGGACGAGACCAGCGCCCTGCAGCTGACCACGCTGGAGAGGAACTGCAAGGAGTTCGGCGTGCGTCTGCATCCGCTGGGCGACGCCGACCAAGGCATCGTGCACGCCTTCGCCCCGATCCTGGGCCTCACCCAGCCGGGCATGACCATCGTGTGCGGCGACTCTCACACCTCCACTCACGGCGCGTTCGGCGCGCTCGCCTTCGGCATCGGCACCTCCGAGGTGGAGCATGTGATGGCCACCCAGACGCTGAGCCTGAAACCGTTCAAAACCATGGCGATCAATGTGGAGGGCGCGCTGCCCGAAGGTGTGACCGCCAAAGACATCATTCTGGCGATCATCGCGAAAATCGGCACCGGCGGCGGCCAGGGCTACGTGCTCGAATACCGCGGCGAGGCGATCCGCCAGCTGTCGATGGACGCGCGCATGACCATCTGCAACATGTCGATCGAGGCGGGCGCGCGCGCCGGCATGATCGCCCCCGACGAGACCACCTTCGAATACCTGAAGGGCCGCCCGCACGCGCCCGAAGGCGAGATGTGGGATAAGGCCGTCGAATATTGGAAGACTCTGCGCACGGACGACGACGCCGTCTTCGACGCCGAAGTGACGCTGGACGCCGCCGACCTGCAGCCGTATGTGACCTGGGGCACCAATCCCGGCCAGGGTCTGCCGATCACGGCGAGCGTGCCGGTGCCCGAGCGGATCGCCGACGCCACCAAGCGCGCCGCCGCCGAACGCGCCATCGCCTACATGGGCTTGGAGCCCGGCATGGCCATCAAGGACATCGCCGTGGACACCGTGTTCATCGGCTCCTGCACCAACGGCCGCATCGAGGATCTGCGCGCGGCCGCCGCGATCATGAAGGGCCACCACAAGGCCGAGTCGATCCACCGCGTGCTCGTGGTGCCCGCCTCCGGCCGTGTGCGCCTGCAGGCGGAGGAGGAGGGCCTCGACCAGGTGTTCAAGGACTTCGGCGCGGAATGGCGCAACGCCGGCTGCTCGATGTGCCTGGGTATGAATCCGGACAAGATGGTGCCGGGCGAGCGTTCCATCTCCACCTCGAACCGCAACTTCGAGGGGCGTCAGGGCAAGGGCTCGCGCACGCACCTCGCCTCGCCGCAGGTGGCCGCCGCGACCGCCATCCGCGGCACGATCTCCAGCCCCGCCGACCTGTGACCGCCCGATCGAAAGCAAGGACAAACCCATGGAAAAACTGACTACGTTGACGGGTGTGGGCGTGCCGCTGCGCCGTTCGAACGTCGATACCGACCAGATCATCCCCGCCGTGTTTTTGAAGCGCGTGACCAAAACGGGCTTCGACGACGCCCTGTTCTACGCCTGGCGTCGTGATCCGGAATTCGTGCTCAACCAGAACGAGTTCGCCAAAGGCCAGATTCTGGTGGCCGGCCCGGAGTTCGGCATCGGCTCCTCCCGCGAGCACGCGGTGTGGGCGCTGCACGATTACGGATTCCGTGTGGTGATCGCCCCGAGCTTCGCCGACATCTTCTACGGCAACACCGCCAAGAACGGCGTGCTGGCGGCCCTGATGCCGCAGGAGTCGGTCGAGCTGCTGTGGAAGCTGCTCGAAGAGGAGCCCGGCCGCGAGATGACCGTGGATCTGGAGCAGCGTACCGTGACCTGCGGCGACGTGACCCTGCCGTTCGAAGTCAACGACTACACCCGCTGGCGCTTGATGAACGGCTACGACGACATCGACCTGACGTTGCAGCATGAGGACGACATCGCCGCCTACGAGGCGATGCGCGCCGAAAAGTTCCCCTTCAAACCCAAGACGCTTCCCGCCAAACATCTGCCCGAGCAGCGCATCGAATCCGCCCGCGATGTGGAATATGAATGGTCAGGACCATTAGCTCATCGCAACTAGCGTTGCGATGAGCTAGCTGACAGCACAGTGTGCTGTCAGCAGGTCCTGAGCTGGGGCACCCGTGGCAACGGGTGCCCCAGCCAATATTGAGCCGGCCGCAGGCCGTCCTTAATTGCAGGACCGGGTCCGTCGCCACAATTGCCGGATCAGGTTCGTTTCGGTGTAGCCGCCGAACACAAAAGGCCCGACACGGCAATGTCGGGCCTTGATTGGTTATCGGCTTTCGCCTCAACTCAAAGGGTACGGGTGAATGGTATCACGGCCTGTATGGGCATCGCCGCGAAGATCGCGGTCGCGTCCTCTTCTTCGTCATCTTGAGCGGAGCACGAAGTGCGGAGTCGAAAGATCTCGTGGCGGTAATCGTTCGGAGATGCTTCGACTTCGCTGCGCTCCGCTCAGCATGACGTTGATGATGGTCATTGCCGGTTCGTCGTATAGCCGTCGTCATCCTGGGCGGAGGGGGTAGCTCGTAGTCGAGGGATCTTGTCACACCTGCTGCGGTAAAGGGCTAAGTACAGCCAACCCGCCAGATCTCGCAACTCGCCACTGCCAACCCCAAAGGGGATTTACGGGCGGTTGATGGTTCCTGATGCCTTGTCTGTTCTTGTTTTTCGGCGTCGGTGGAGTCCGGGGGGGGGGGATACGTTGAAACTGGACTATGCCGTATGCCGCTGTGCGCGCAGGAGAGAACAGAGGTTTGATGATGGTGGAAGCGTTGCGAAAGTCCGCTCCGAAGACCGCGTTATTCGTGTTATTGATGACGTTCGCCACGTTCGCTGTGGTATTCATTTTGGGCATGCTCCCAACTCAGGCGCAGGCGGCGGATGCGAGTGCGACAAAAGGCGCGTTCACGCTGTCCACCACCGACGAGGGCGGTTTGCTCGAGGGCGCGGACGCCGACTACACGTATGAGAACAACACATTGACCATCACCACCGAGAAGCCCGTGATGGTGGGCATGTCCGATGCGGCGCAGGAAACGATCGATTACACGGACGCCAATGGCGATCCCCAGTCGGTCCCCAACGGTACCAAGACCGACAGGATCGTCGTGAACCCGGGCGCGGGCAAGACCGCGAACGTGACCTTCGACGGCGTGGCGATCGACCGAAGTAACAACACCAGGGTAGCCGCCGTGTTGGTGCAGTCGGGTTCGTTGTCTCTCACGCTCAAGGGTGATAGCGTGCTCAAGAGCGGTGGTTATTGTGCCGGTTTGCAGAGTGCGGGACGGTCGTTGTCCATCTCCGGAGAAGATGATGGTTTCCTCAGCGCGACGGGCGGTATCTTTGCTGCCGGTGTTGGCGGCGGAGTCCTTGCTGACGCTCCGGTCAGTGTCGTGGTTTCGGGTGGTACGGTCGTCGCGACGGGCGGTACGGCTGCTGCCGGTATCGGCGGCGGAGCCGTGGCTCAGGCTCAGGCTTCGGTCGATGTTGTGGTTTCGGGTGGTACGCTCGTCGCGACGGGCGACCGGGGAGGTGCTGGTGTCGGCGGCGGAGACTCTGCTCAAGCTTCGGTCGATGTTGTGGTTTCGGGTGGTACGGTCACCGCGACGGGCGGCAACGATGCCGCTGGTGTCGGCGGCGGATACTGGGCTGAGGCTCCGGTCGATGTCAGGGTTTCGGGTGGCAGGATTACGGCCGTTGCGGGTTCTGGTGTCTATGTCGCTATAGGTGACGGCGCCAGTAAGGGGTCGGGCGTTCCTGACGCTGTGGTGTCCATTACGGGTGGTTTTTTCGCGGATAAGACGGTGGATCCTTCGTCGGCGACGGAGGTGTATCGACAGGCGCCCGCTGATGGTCATGTGGTGTATGCGAATGATGACAAGGGCTCGAGTTCGGCGTATCCGTTGGCTGTCGGTCGTGATCCGTTGTCGTTGAGGGATTCGGTTGTGTATGACGGTTCCGCAGTGTCTGTTTCTGATGTGGTGTCCATGTCGGAGGGTGCCGAAAAAGCGGGTGTGAAGGTGTCGTTGCGGTATCGTCTTGTTCCTGTGGGCGCGGGTGGGAGCGCGTGGACTGATGAGGCTCCGTCTGCCGCGGGCGTGTATGAGGTCGAGGCGTCGACTAGCACGGTGGTGTCGGGTAAGGGGTCTTCGCGTGTTCAGTGGGCGGCCGTGACGAAGACGGGCACGTTCACCATCGAGCGGAAGGCGCTGACGGTGACGGCCAAGAGTTTCGAGGTGGCGTATCGTGCCGATGCTCCCATATATTCGGCCGAGGCGTCCGGTTGGGTCGATGGCGAGGCGGATTCGTTGTCCGCCACGTTGTTCGAGGAGCTGGCCTATGACTGCGAATACGCGAAGGGTTCGCCCGTCAGGGACGGCGGTTACGAGGTCGCGCTGAAGTGGAAGACGGACGCTCCCAAGGAGTTGGCGAACTATGCGGTGGCGCTCAAGCCGGGCAAGGTGACGGTGGTGAAGTCCGCCAGTACGGTGACGGCCGACTCGTATAAGGGCGAGGATAAGGAGTCCTCGTTCACGTATGGCGACACGATCACCGTGAAGGCCACGGTGACGGCCACGGGCAATGAGCCGGGTGCTGTGGTGTTCGCCGCTCCGCGTGGTCTGTCGGATGGTTCGGGGTTCGGTCTGTCCGGTTTGTCGGATGGTGCTGGTTCGTCCGGGGTGTCGGATTCGTCCTCGCCGGGCACTGCGGCCCTGTATCTGGGGACGGAGGAGCTGACCGGTGACATGACGGTCACGGACAACAAGGACGGCTCGTATTCGTTCGCGTTGGAGTATGACACGTCGAGGAAGGGCGTTCCCATCGAGGACGGCCAGTCGTTGACGGTGAAGTTCTCCGGCAACGCCAATGTCGCGGATTGCGAGAAGACGGTGACGGTCGATCTGAAGGCGAAGCCCGTGGCCGTGACCGTGTCGGGCGACGCGTCAAAGACGTACGACGGCTCGACCGCCGTGCCTGCGGGACATACGCTTGGGATTGGTTTGTCCGGCGTGCTCGAGGATGACGACGTGTCGGCTTCGGCGCAGTACGAGTTCGACTCCGCGAATGCGGGTTCTAAGACGGTCATGGTGTCGGATATCGCCTTGTCGGGTGATCAGTCCGGCTGGTACGCGCTGCCGTCCGAGTTGCCGTCGCCGCATACGGTGACGTCCGGCATCGCCAAGCGTGTGCTGACGGCTTCCGTGACGGTGTCGGGCAGGACGTATGACGGCACCACCATCGCGCCGGTCGATACGGCGTCGTTCAAGAATCTGGCCGATGGCGAGAGTCTGAAGCGGGGTGAGGATTTCACGGTCTCGGCCGTGTTCGACAAGGCCGACGCGGGCGGGCGGACCGCCCGGGCGACGGTCGTGTTGAAGGACACCGCCGCGGCGTCGAACTACACGTTCGCCAATGGTTCGGCTGCGGTCACGGTCGATGCGGGCAAGGCGACGGTCGCGCCCGCCAGGCTGGTCGTGACGGCCGAGGATGTCGAGGTGGCGTACGGGTCGGTTGATCCCGCGTATTCGGCCACGGTGTCCGGTTGGGTCAACGGCGAGGGTTCTTCGTTGTCCGACACGTTGTCCAAGGCGTTGGCTTATGAGTGCGAATATGCGGCGGGTTCGCCCGTCAAGGACGGTGGTTACGCGGTCACGCCGAAGTGGAAGACGGACGCTCCCAAGGAGTTGTCGAACTACGCGGTGGAGTTCGTGTCGGGCACGGTGACGGTGGTCCGTTCCGCCGGTGTGGTGGAGGACGGCGACATCGGCGCCTATGATGCCGACGGCAAGCCGTCCTCCTCGTTCACGTATGGCGAGAAGATCATCGTGAGGGCGACCGTGAAGGCGACGGGCAAGAGGTCCGAATCGGCTGGCGCGTCCTTGTTGTCGCGCTTGTCGGGTCTGGCGGGTCTGTCGGATGATCCGGCGTCGGGCACCGCGGCCCTGTACTACGACGGGACGAGGCTGACCGGGGACGCGGAGGCGGAGGATAACGGCGACGGCTCGTATTCGGTCGTGCTGTCGTATGACACGGCGCTCAGGCTCATGCCCGCCGGCACCCGGGTGTTGACGGTGCGTTTCTCCCGGGATGCGAATCTGTCGGATGTGGAGGCGGACGTGGAGGTCTCGCTCGCGAAGCGCGTGTTGAAGGCGAGCGTTGAGGGTGACGTGTCCAAGACGTACGATGGTTCGACCGCGGTGCCTGATGGGCATTCGTTGGGGATTGGCCTGTCCGACGATGTGCTTACGGGCGATAAGGTGTCGGCGTCTGCGGCGGAGTATGCGTTCGCGGAGGCGAGGGCGGGCACCAAGGGGGTCAATGCCTCCGGGGTTGCCCTGTCGGATGGTTGGGGCGATTGGTATGTGTTGGAGTCCACGGAGGCGACCGGTATGGTCGCGTCGGGCATCGCCAAGCGCGCGCTGACGGTGAGGGCCGAGAACGTCGGGGTGGTGTATGGGGCGGAGCCTCCCGCGTATTCGGTTGTGGCCGATGGTTGGGCCGATGGTGAGGGTGGTTCGTTGTTGTCGGTGTTGCTTGCCGCGTTGGATTACGACTGCGGTTATGTGAAGGGCTCGCCCGTCATCGAGACCGGTTACGCAGTCGTACCGAAGTGGGCCGATAAGGCTCCGGACGTCCTGTCGAATTACGCGGTGTCGTTTGAGTCCGGCACGGTGACGGTTTCGCGCGCCCAGGGCGTGTTGACCTTGACGCCAGACGCCGACCAGTCCGTGGTCTATGGCGACGCGGGTTTCAAGCTGACGGCCGTGTCGAACAGTGGTGGCGTGGTGTCGTTCTCGTCGAGTGATACGGGCGTGGCGACGGTGGACGCGCAGGGTAACGTGTCGGTCGTGGGCGCGGGCGAGGCGACGATCACCGCCGTGTTGGCCGAGACTCAGAATCATACGGGCGCGTCCGCGTCGGTGTCGTTGACTGTCTCCAAGAGCGGTGACGCGTTCCGGTTGGATACGGTGGCCGTGGGCGCGGTCTATGGCGATTCGGGCTTCGTGTTGGCGCCGTTCGCGTCCATCGGCGCGGGAACGATCAGCTACGCGTCTTCTAATGAGGCTGTGGCGACGGTCGACGCGGCGGGCCGCGTGAGCGTCACAGGCGCGGGAGAGGCAGTCCTGACTGTGAGTTCCGAGGCGAGCGTGAATTTCGAGGCGAAGAGCGTCGAGGTCGTGTTGAGCGTGCTTCCGCGTCCCGTGAGCGTCGTGTGGGATGCCGAGGCCACGTCCGCGACCGCGTCCGATGGCGTGTCCGTGGATTCGTCCGTGTTCGAGTACGCATACGACGGCGCGGCGCACGCGCCCACGGCGTCGGTGTCGAACCTCGTGGCCGGCGACGAGTGCGTGCTGACGGTCTCGGGCGTGCAGAGCGACGCGGGCTCGTATACCGCGACGGTGACGGGCGTGTCCAACGCGAACTACACGTTGGAAGGCGCGGCGAACCTGACCCAGGGCTTCTCGATCACGCCCGCCGCGTTCTCGTACACGGTCGAGGACCGGACCGTGAAGGCGGGCTCCACCCTCGCCGACCTGGCCGTGGCCGCTTCGGGCGTGGGCGTGACCCTGCCGGACGGCACGGTCGAGGCGGTGCCGGGCGTGATCGCCTGGTACGCGGACGCCGAACACGCGACACCGTTGGACGCCTCCCACGCATTGCGTTCCGCTGATGGTTCGCCGGTGTCCCTGTGGTGGACGTTCACTCCGAGCGCGGACGCCGCGAACTATACGGGCACGGCGACCGGCATGGCGACGGTTTCGGTCGAGGCCGTGTCGACGGATGCCGGTGTGGTCGTGAATCCGGACGGTTCGGCGAGTCTGCCCGACGACAAGGGCACGGTCGCGCCCGGCGGCGATAAGCCGGTCGTGGTGAACCCGGACGGTTCCATCACCCTGCCCGAGGGTGGCACGTTCACCCCGAACCCCGATATCGCCGGCGGGGAGAGCGGCGTGGAGGTCGTGGTGCCTGCGGGTGGCACGATCCGTCCGGACGGGACCGTGGTCGACAAGGACGGTACCAGCGTGTGGACTCCCGTCATCGAGGAGCCGGAGAATCCGGACAATCCGGGCGATAATCCGGAGGATCCGGGCGATTCCGAGAAGCCGGGCGACAACCCGGAGAACCCCGGCGACGGCGACAACGCCGGTTCGGACGGCGACCAGAACGGCGGTTCGGATGACAAGAAGGACGGCGGTTCGGACAACAAGAAGTCGGACGGGCAGTCGGAGAACCTGTCCGAGAGCGGGATCGGCGTGGCTGCGCCCCTTATGGCCGTGATAGTCCTGATGAGCCTCGGTCTGGGTGCGGTCGTCCTTCGCCGCAGGGTTTGAGATCCCTCGACTCCGGCTCCGCCTCCGCTCGGGATGACGATACGTATGTCATGCTGAGCGGAGGCGGAGCGGAGTCGAAGCATCTCGGAATGATGCAATGGGAGGAAGGGCAGCATCCGTTCAGGCTTCAGGCGCAGCCCATTCGGCCAGTTCGGCGGCGTGTTTGCCGCGGATGGCGTGGAAGCGCAATTCGCTTTGCCCGTTCATCACGAACAGCGGCATGGACAGCTGTTCGACGCCGCTTGCCATACGCCATGGCGTGGTGGTGCGGCTCACGCTTTGCACGCGTGATCGTCGGGTGAACATCGTGCGTTCGCTGAGTGCGCTCGCGCCGGTGACCGCGATGCGCATGGAATCATGACGTACGTGGCTCACTTCGCTATCCAGTGCGTTTGAGACTGTGATGCGCATGGGGTCATGACGTGCATGGCTCTCCGCACCATCCGGCGTGCTCGTGCCGTTGAACCGCAGCTCATAGCCCTCCGTGCGGGCTTTGAGCCAACGGCAGGCGAGCCACCAGACGGTTGCGATCACGCCGGCCGCCACGGCCCACCACCACGGATTGGCATATGCCGGCAGATCCGGGAAGGTGACCAGCGCGGCGGCGAGGAACACCAGCGTGACCAGCGTGCCGACCACAGCCGGCGTGGCCAGATAGTAGCGTTCCAGTCCCCGGCCTGTGCGGATGACGTTCGGTTCGCGCACATCCCATTCGGGCAGCATGTCGCGCAGCGCGTCCCACACCCGCTTGTCGCTGATGACGGGCAGCACGTTCGTTCCCGTCATGGCGTCGGCGTCGCCGGACGCCGCGGTGTTGGTGCTGAGCCCCACCTCCGCCGAGCACAGGTGCAACGCTTTGCGCGGCAGCGATTGTTTGATGGTGATGGTCTGGATGCGGCTGACGGGGATGGTCATGGTTCGGCGGGTGAACAGGCCGCGCGCGACCACCAGGTCGTCGCCGCGCCGCCATACTTCGAAACCGTAGAAGCGCAGCATTGCGGTGACGATGCTGACCGCCAGCAAGGTCGCGACCACCGCCAAGGCCAGCGCCACGATGGCGAACGCGCCGCGCGCGACGAAGCCTCCGACGGAATCCGTGGCCACGTCGACCCAATGCGACGGCACAAGATCCTCCAGTTGTTGCATGAATCCCAAAACGACCAATGCGGCGGCGAAGACGCCGATATCGGTGGTCGCGAACAGGAGGATGTCGCGCACCGACGCGCGGAACACCGGCCGATTGGGCGCCTGAGCATCGGACACATGGGTTTCCGCGATGCTCGAAGCGATTGATCCACTGCCGATGGTTTCGCCAGACGCAGTCTCCCCGTTCGTCGCCGTCTGGCGCAGCCGTTCCAATTCGAGTTGCAGCGCCACGGGCACCGCGTCCAGCGTGATGTCGACGTCGGCCGAGCCGCCGGACGCGACGGTGAGCCGCACCACGCCGAACGGGCGCATATACCATGGGGTCGTCGCGCTGATCGCGTGAATCCGGTCGTAGCCAATCGCACGGCGCTTGCGGACGAACAGTCCGGACCGGAACGACAGGCCGTCGGCATCCAGCCGGTAGCGCGTGCTCAGCCAGATGATCGCCGGACGGACGAGTACCGCCACCGCGGCCAACGCGAGCAGCGCCCACACCCACGGGCCGAAATCCCGCACGATGATCCGAATCGCCACCAGCAACGACAGCGTCAGACTCACCATCGTGGTTATGGAATCGACCAATTCCACAACCAGCGCGGTCGGATGCAGACGGCACCACGCGGAGTCGAGCCGCCCGCTCATCACAGGTCCTCCTTCGCGGCGAGCACGCGCGCGGTGATGAGCTCCACCACCCGCTGCGCCTCGTCGACATCCAGCGCCTCGATGGTGTGCTCGCCCACCGCGGTATGCACGATCACCGCCATCAGGTCGAAGGTGCGCAGCACCGGCCCCTGTTTGGTGTCCACATGCTGCACGCGGTTGAACGGCACCGTGGTGGTCGAACGCAGCAGCCAGCCCTTCTTGAGCACCAGCTCGCGCTCGCCGATGGCGAAGCGGTTGAATGCGTACTGGTAGGCCGTCTGCAGCGGCTGCACGGCCAGCGAGACGATATCCAGCGCGGCGACGATACCGATGATCAGCCCCGGCCAGAATCCCCACCAATCATTGGCCAGGCAGGCCGCGACCGCCGCGGCGCAACAGGCCAATACCACAACCGTCGCAATCGCCTGGTTGAGCATCCACACCCGCTTGACCCGAGGCGGCAGCGCGCGCCACTGACGCGTCTCCCGGTGCGCCTGCGATGCGAAGGGGCCCTGCATATCGTTCCTCTCCATGGCGTCGCCCTCGGTGTTCCATGAGTTCTCCATACGTTCCACTGTATGTGCGGGCCGAGGCGCGGCTGCACGGTTGTACACGCACGTGTACAGCGCTCGGCCGCCGCCCATCATGCGGATAAGGTGGAGGGAACGAACGGGCGGTCGCGCCCGCGAGGACGGGAGGATCGGCATGGATGTGCGTGTGGCGGACGGTTGGCGGCGGTTCAAACGATGGTGGCATGAGACCGGCTTCCTCTCCAACGCCTGCGCGGTCGGCATCGTGGCGATGCTGCCGCTGATGGTGTTCGCGCCGCCGCAGACGCCCGGCGACATGCTGGTGATGCTCGCCGGCATCGTGATGCTCGTGCTGCTGCCATACGCGCCGAGGGTGCTGGGGCCGGCCGGTCTGCCGTTGTGCTTCGCCGCGACTTGGATGAGCGGCACATCGCCGATGGACGTAGGCGTGGTGATCGTCTCGTTCTGCCTGTTCATCGCGATTGGCTATGCGTTCCCTGGATGGGGCAGCGCCGCGGTGGTGGTTGTGTATGCGCTGGCGGAAACCGTCTGTTCCGTGTACTTCGGCGCGCACAGCGCGGCGGTGAGCGGCGTGCGCGGCTTCGTGCAGGGGTGGATCGATGCGGGGCGCGAGATGGGCACGGTGCCGCCGCCGAACGCGGCTGATCAGCCCGGGCCGTTGGCTTTGATGGTCAGCGGAACGCTTATCTCCATGATGGTCAGCGGATTCGCCGTGATCCTCGGCTATTCGTTCAGCTCGAACGCGACGGCCAACGCCCGGCTCGCCCACGCGGAGGCGATGCTCGGGTGCATCACCCGCGAGCAGGAGCTCACCCATATGATCCACGACTCGGTGGCCAACGATATGTCCACCATCGCGATGCTCACCTGGCGCGCCAAAGGCGTCGAGGATGACACGCAAATCCTCGACGCGATCTACGAACGTTCGCATCATGCGTTGAACCGCGTGCACGAGGTCATCGACGTGCTCAACGGCAAACGCGAGCTGGAACCGCCCGATCCGGCCGCCGAAGCGCCCACGTTGGACGCCGCCATCGAAAGGATCATGGAGGAGCAGGACCGGCTGCTGCATATGCTTGGTTTCGTCGGCTCGTCGAGAATCGACGGCGACCTGCACACCGACGTGGAGGCGGACGATCCGCTGTGCGAGACGGTGACGGCGCTGTTGGAGGAGGCCTACGCGAATATCGTGCGTCACTGCGCGCCGCCCGAAGACGGGACGACCGAAGACGGGACGGGCTACAGTGTGACCGTCGACCTCGACGGCGATGTAATCCGGCTCACCGCGACAAATCCGATCTCACACGAACCCACGGTGCTGCGCGGCGTTCGCCACGGCAGGGGACTTTCGCTGCATCGCACGGCCGTCGAATCGTTGGGCGGCATGCTCGCCACCGGCGTACAGGACGGCGTGTGGATTCTCAACGCCCGGATTCCAACCAGATAGCGATGGCGTGGGCGAGCGAATGCGCGCCCAGCTTGTCCACCGCGCGGTGCGCGTGCGTGCGCACGGTGGACGCGGCGACGCCCCACTGCGTGGCGATCTGCTCATACGACATGCCACGCGACAGCAGATGCAGGGTTTCGGCCTCCTTCGCTCCCAACTTGGGTGAGGTCTGTTCCTCGGCGATTATCGAGGCGCTTCCCGAAGCGGCCTGCCCGGAGGCGGATCCGCGCGCCAGCCGCTCGTGCGCGCGTTCGGCGGTGAGAAACACGGCCGATGAAGCGGGATTCGGATTGAACACGCCGTCGGCGGCTACCACACGCAGCGCCTGGGCGAGCTGCGGCACATCCGCTTTGGACACGATGCCCTGCGCGCCGGCCTCGGCGACCTGCTCGGCATAGGTGTTCGTCGCGAAAGCGGTGATCGCCAGCAGACGCACGCGACTGGTGCGGGCGCGGATCTTGCGGCATACGCTCACGCCGGTCGACTCGCCCAGCGACATATCCACCATCAGCAGTCGGGGGCGGGTGTCGGGATCGAGCGCCTTGGCGATGGCCTCCTGCGCGGTGGCCGCGCCCCACATCCACTGCGCGCCGGGCAGCAGCTGCGGCAGAATCCCCTTGATCGCCAGCAGCGCCATACGGTCGTTGTCCACCGCCGCCACCGGAACCGGCAGAGCGGTCGCTCCCTTCACTTCACTCATACGCTCCAGTGTACTGGCGGCGCGGCGGTTGAGATGCGGTATGGCGGCGGCCAATGTTGGACGGATGTCTTATCGTGGAGGAATCAGCATCAAACCGACATTCCGAGGTGCGTCCGCCGCGCCCTCGGATCGACCGAAGGCTCCCCAGGATGAGTGATTTCGAACCGTTCTACGATGTGAATCTGACCTATGAGGACAATTACGAGCGAGGTCCGTTCGGCGCGTTCGCCGAGGCGCTCGCCGGACAAGGGGAAGCGGCGGAAGTCCGGGTCGGAGCCGGGATGTCCGCCGATACCGACGGTTCCAACGTTTCGGCCGTTATGCCGGTCTTGGAAACGCAGAGCGTTGAAACAGGAACTGTTGAAACACGGATCTCTGAAACGCAAGGCGGCGGCGCGGATGCTGTCGGCATGCCCACCGAATCGTTCCTTGGTTTCCCCGTGAACCTGCCGTTCGGCATCCCAGCGGGTCCTCTGCTCAACGAGAAGTTCATCACGGCCGCGTTTCGCATGGGCTTCGATCTGGCCGTCTACAAAACCGTGCGCTCGCGGGCGTGGGGCTGTAACGCCTTTCCGAACGTGCTGGCCGTGCATCCGCGTTCGTCCGACGGTTCGCTGACGCCGGGATCGGCGGAATTGGACGAAGGCGTGCTCGCCGACACCAATTACGAGCTGCCGATCTCCATTTCGAACTCCTTCGGCGTGCCCAGCCGCGACCCTGACGAATGGCAGCCGGATATGCGCAAGGCCATCGCGGCCGCCGGGGCGGGGCAACTGCTGGTGCCGAGCTTCCAGGGATCGCGCGTCGAAGGGATGGATGAGGCCGCGTACATCGCCGACCATGTCACAACCGCCCGGCTGGTGTGCGAAACCGGCGCGGGACTGATGGAGATGAACACGAGCTGCCCGAACGAAGGCCACAACCGGTTGCTGTGCCATGATCCGCAACTGGTCGGGCGCATCGCCGAAGCCGTGAAGAACGAGATCGGCGAGAGGCCGTTGGTCATCAAACTCGCCTACATTCCCGACGACGGCGCTTTGGAGACCATGGTGCGCGAAACCGCCGCGCTTGGCCGTGTGCAGGCGTTCTCGACGATCAACACCATCTCCGCGCGTCTGGTCGACGCCGACGGCAATCAGGCGCTGCCCGGCGCGGGACGTGAGCGTTCCGGCGTGTGCGGCAACGCGATCCGCGGTGCCGGGCTCGACATGGTGGGGCGTCTCGCCGCGATCCGCGAACGTCTCGGGCTGGGCTTCGCGATCATCGGCGTGGGCGGCGTCATCGAACCCGAAGACTACGACGCCTATCGGAAGGTCGGCGCGAACGCCGTCATGTCCGCCACCGGCGCCATGTGGGACGCGACGCTCGCCCGCCGCATCAAAGCCGCCCGCTAGTCCGCCGCCTCGCGGTCAGGTTTCCGTTCTCCAAAAGGTTCCTCCGATGGCGCATTTCACGGGGCTAACACAAGACGTGTGGCAAACTGAGAACCAGTGTTTTCGCGAAAGCCTGAGAGTCGAAAGAGGTAATTGTGGTCGAGAACGAAAATGATGTGCTGCATGTGGTGGGTGGCAAACCTCTGAACGGCAAAATCAAGGTGCGTGGCGCGAAGAATTTCGTGAGCAAGGCGATGGTGGCCGCGTTGCTGGCACCGGGCACGTCGGTGCTGAAGAACGTGCCGGAGATCCGCGACGTGCATGTGGTGTCGGACCTGCTGCGCTTGCACGGCGTTGACGTGGATGTGAACGGCGACAAGGGCATCGTCACCATCAACGCGACGAATGTGCAATTGGCCGATGTGGCCGATGTGGATACGCTCTCCGGATCCTCGCGCATTCCGATCCTCTTCTCCGGGCCGCTGCTGCACCGTTTGGGCGAGGCGTTCATTCCGGCATTGGGCGGCTGCAACATTGGCGGCCGGCCGATCGACTTCCATTTGGAGACGCTGCGCAAGTTGGGTGCGAATGTGGACAAGGAGCATAAGGACGGCATCCATATCACCGCGCCGGACGGCCTGACCGGCGCGAAGATCCACCTGCCGTACCCCTCCGTGGGCGCGACCGAGCAGACACTGCTCGCCGCGGTGCTCGCCAAAGGCAAAACCGAACTGTCCGGTGCCGCGACCGAGCCGGAGATCATGGACCTGGTGGCCGTGCTGCAGAAGATGGGCGCGATCATCTCCGTGGACGTGGACCGCACCTTCCGCATCGAAGGCGTCAAGGAACTCAAGGGCTACACGCACACCGCGCTCACCGACCGCATCGAAGCCGCGTCCTGGGCTTCGGCGGCGCTGGCCACGCATGGCGACATCTTCGTCAAGGGTGCCACGCAGCCCGAGATGATGACCTTCCTGAACGTGTTCCGCAAAATCGGCGGCGAGTTCGACATCACCGACAAGGGCATCCGCTTCTGGCATCCGGGCGGCGATCTGAAGCCCGTGGCCATCGAAACCGACGTGCATCCCGGCTTCATGACGGATTGGCAGCAGCCGCTGGTGGTGGCTCTCACCCAGGCGAACGGCCTGTCGATCGTGCACGAAACCGTATACGAGAACCGATTCGGATTCACCAAGCCGCTGGTGCAGATGGGCGCGACGATTCAGCTGTACCGTGAATGCCTGGGATCCCTGCCCTGCCGTTTCCAGCAGCGCAACTACAAGCATTCCGCGGTGATCTTCGGGCCCACTCCGTTGACCGGCCGCGATATCGAAGTGCCGGATCTGCGCGGCGGCTTCAGCCACCTGATCGCGGCGCTGACGGCTTCCGGCCCGTCGAATGTACGCGGCATCTCCCTGATCGACCGTGGCTACGCCGACTTCCGCGGCAAGCTCGCCGCCCTCGGTGCCGAAGTCGACTGATTCTTAGGTCTTGAAGTCGCTCGCGTAAAAGCTGTCGCTGAGTTTTAGTCAGCGGCGCAAATTACGCGGGCATCGCCCGACTTCCGTAAAAAACGCCGCTGACTCGCAATCAGCGGCGTTTTTTACGGAAGTCCGCCGTTTGCCGTGTAAAAACATTCACTGAGTGTGCGTCAGTGATGGGTTTTACGCGAGGCAATGTGGCGGAGCTGGGATGTCTGCCCGACTCAGTCGTCGAAATGGCGGAAGATCGGGGTGCCGATGAGGGTCAGCGCGATCATGGCCAGACCGGAGACGAGCAGCACGGCCGCGACCGGGAGCCGGTCGTAGGCCCAGCCGTACAGCATCTGGCCGAGTGGCTGCGCGCACATGGCTAGCGAGCTGGCCAGCGACATCACCTTGCCGGTCATCTCCTGCGGCGTGCGCAGTTGGATGGCGGGGATGGCGATGAGATTGGTGAAGCTGCAGGCGATCACCACGGCGCAGCTGAAGACGACCAGAACCGCGAGTTTCGCCCAGTTGCCGATCGGCAGCATGAAGGCGATTCCTTGCGGGATGAGGGCGAGGGCCAGCGCGTACAGCGACGGAGCCATATGCTCGATGGTGAGTCTGGCCGCGACCGTGCCAGCGATGAACGCGCCTGCCACGCCCGCCACACCGAGCAGTCCGTCGCTGAATCCGTAGACGGTGGCGTCGAAGCCGAGCGCGGTGCGGATGATGTAGGGGAATCCGACCGCCGAATAGCCGGCGACGACAAAGTTGAGTATGGCAGCGAACAGCATGAGTTTGAGGATGTTCGGTCGTTCGTATATGAGGAAGCGCACGCCGGCCTTGAGGTCGTCAAGCGGTGAGGGTTGCTCGCAGGACGGCTCAGCGGTGGCATCGCCGCGCGGGTCGCCGAGACGGATGAAGCATTCGAGCGCAGCGGCGAGGGCGAAGCTCGCGACGGCGATGCTCATCATCAGGCGGATGCCGAAGAACGCGTACAGCACGCCACCGAGGAAGCTGGGCAGCAGCGAGGCGAGCTGCTGCACTTGGTTGACGACGGCCATGCCTTGGCGCAGCGTGCCGGAGTCTTGTCTACGTAGCAGTTGGGGGAGCGCGGCCTGCACGGTCGGGGTTTCGAACGCGCCGAGCACGGCGAGCAGCACCTGCATGGTGGCCACGGCGGCGATGTTGAAGCCGAGCGCCGCGAACACCAGCGCGCACGCCAGCACCAGCGCGCCGGACGCCGCGTCGAGCGCCACCATGATGGTGCGGCGGTTCACGCGGTCGGCGAGCACGCCGCCGAACGGGGAAAGCAGAATCGTCGGCACGATGGACACAGCGAGAATGCTGGCGAATATGGTGGCCGAGCCGGTTTCGTCGAGCACCCACATCGACATGGCGAATCGCAGCGTCATATTGCCGAACAGCGAGATGCCTTGGCCCGTGACTAGCAGAACAAAGTCGCGGGAACGCAGCGGGCTGGTGTTGTTTCGGTTGCTGTTGCGATGGTTGCGATTGTCATGCCCGTCGTGACGGATGCGGGTGTTGCGGGTGGCATACCTGCTGTGGCTGTCGTGGGTGCTACGACTTTCTGCGGGATGTGCGGAATCGCGGTTCATGGTTGCCTCCTTACATACCGACCGACGGTATGAATAATGGTGATGGTTATGACCTGGTGAGAGTGATGGTGGTATCGGTTGTGGATTGTCGGCTGTGGATTATCTGTATGGGGCGCGGCTGAGGCGTGGGCGTTTGCTACGCCGCCGGTCCGTCGCCATCTCCAGACCGCTGCGTTTCTTCGCCGATGTGCGATTCGGTCGATCCGAGGAACGCCGCGTAGCCTTCGGTGAGTTGGTCGATGAGTTCGTCGGTGAACAGCGGCACGCCGAGCGAATCGCACATCAGGGCGAGCGCTTTGACGCGATGCCGCAGTTCGGCCTGCGTGCCCGGGTAGAACGTCGGCGCCAGCCAGTAGTTGGTGAGCAGCGAGATGATCTCCGCCGCCTCGCGAGGATAGTCGGTGGTGATCGAGCCGTCCTCGATTCCCGCGTCGATCAGTTCGAGGAACATGTCGGCCACGATGGTGCGCCACGCTTTGAGGTTGGCGGCCAGTGTCGTGGGGTCTTCCAGAGTGGGGTAGGCTTCGCCCATCAGTTGCATATGCGGCATGTCCGTCACCGAGTTGGCGATCAGCGCGCGCATTTTGTGCAGGCCGTCCAGCGAGTCGTCATTGCGGATGGGGGAGGCCTTCATGCGCTGGCCGTCCTCTTCGCACAAGGCGTCGAGAATCGCCTCTTTGGAGGCGAAATGGTGGTATATCGCGCCTTTGGAGAGGTCTCCGAGCTCATCGAGGATGTCGCGCATGGTGGTGTGCTCGTAGCCCTTGGTGAAGAACAGCTTCTGCGCGGCGTCGAGAATACGGCGACGTGTGACTTCGGGGTGCGCGTTGCGTGCCATATGCCTCGTCTCCTTACGACATTTCACCGCCACCGGCGGCTGATGCTATTATACATACCGCCGGTCGGTATGTATGTCGTGTGTCCCTTAGAAACGCGCGTTCGTCCATGTTGAAACCCGGCCGGTCCGTCGTGTCGCTTGTCTCGGTAGACTGGGGAGAATGAGTCCTGAAGCGTTAAGTGCACTGATTTCCACGATTGCCCACAACCTGGTCGCCGCCGGACAGGCCGGCCAGCTCACCGACGACCTCATCCCCCCGGTCGACAAGCTCGCCGTCATGCGCCCCAAGGATCGCGCGCACGGCGACTGGGCCTCCAACATCGCCATGCAGCTGGCCAAAAAAGCCGGCATGAAACCCCATGATCTGGCCGAACTGTTCGCCGCCGAACTGACCGCCGACCCCGGCATCAAGTCCGTCGAGGTGGCCGGCCCCGGCTTCATCAACATCACCCTCGACTCCGCCTCGGCCGCCGCCGTGGTGGATTCCGTGCTCGAGGCCGGCCAGGCCTTCGGCAAAAACGACCATCTGGGCGGCGAGACGCTCAACCTTGAGTTCGTCTCCGCCAACCCCACCGGCCCGATCCACATCGGCGGCACCCGCTGGGCGGCCGTCGGCGATTCGATGGCCCGCGTGCTCGAAGCCAACGGTGCCAAGGTCGTGCGCGAATACTACTTCAACGACCACGGCGAGCAGATCAACCGCTTCGCCAAGTCGCTGGTCGCCGCCTGGGCGCACGACAACGACCTCGGCGCGCTCGGCTACAACACCGAAACCCCCGGCGACGGTTACAAGGGCGCCTACATCAACGAGATCGCCGCCCGTGTGCAGGAGGAGGCCAAGGCCGACGGCGTGGAGCTCACCGCGCTTGAGCACAGCGACGGCGGCTTGGACGACGACGGCCTGCCCGTCGGCGAGGGCGACTCCGCCCTGCGTGAGGAGTTCCGCAAGCGCGCCGTGCCGATGATGTTCGACGAGATCCGCAAGTCCATGAAGGACTTCCGCGTGCGTTTCGACGTGTGGTTCCACGAGAACAGCCTGTATGAGGCCGGCGAGGTGGAGCGCGCCATCGACGACCTGCGCGAGCGTGGCGACATCTACGAGAAGGACGGCGCCACCTGGTTCGAATCCACCAAGCACGGCGACGACAAGGACCGCGTGATTCTGAAATCCAACGGCGAATACGCCTACTTCGCCGCCGACATCGCCTACTACCGCAACAAGCGCAAGCGTGAGAACGATCCGGCCGACGTGGCGATCTACATGCTCGGCGCCGACCACCACGGCTACATCGGCCGTATGATGGCCATGTGCGCCGCCTTCGGCGACGAGCCGGGCAAGAACATGCAGATCCTCATCGGCCAGCTCGTCAACGTGATGAAGGACGGCAAGGCCGTGCGCATGTCCAAGCGCGCCGGCAACGTCGTGACCCTGGACGACCTCGTCGAGGCCGTCGGTGTGGACGCCGCCCGCTACTCGCTGGCCCGCACCGACTACAACTCGCCGGTCGACATCGACCTGAACCTGCTCGCCAGCCACACCAACGAAAAC
Organism: Bifidobacterium eulemuris; assembly: GCF_014898155.1. Taxonomy (NCBI): domain Bacteria; kingdom Bacillati; phylum Actinomycetota; class Actinomycetes; order Bifidobacteriales; family Bifidobacteriaceae; genus Bifidobacterium; species Bifidobacterium eulemuris. Next base: position 2,084,787 of record NZ_CP062938.1, read on the forward strand.
CCGGTGTACTACGTGCAGTACGCGCACGCCCGCTCCTGCAACGTGGACCGCAACGCGGCCGCCGCCGGCGTGAGCGCCGACGTGGCCGACCTGTCCCTGCTCGACACCGAAGCCGACGGCGAGGTGCTCGCCGCGCTCGCCCAATGGCCCGCCGTGCTGCGCGAAGCCGGCGACAAGCGCGCCCCGCACCGCGTGGCCCACTATCTCGAGGATCTGGCCGCCGCCTACCACAAGTGGTACAACGTCGAGCGTGTCGTGCCGATGGCCCTGACCGAACCCGAGGAACGCCTGGCCGAGGCCGAACGCGAGACGCTGCGCATCGCCAAGAACCCCGAACCGGCCCGCGCCGCCGCCCGACTCAAGCTCAACGACGCGGTCCAGACCGTCATCGCGGCCGGGCTTGATCTGCTCGGCGTCGAAGCGCCGGAGAAGATGTGACGGCGGACCACCGCCAGCCAACAACCTTCGAACGTCGCCGCGGACAACGGTCTCAACCGTCCGCGGCGATGCCGTAATCGTCCCACTGAAGAGCGCAAGAGAACGCAGGAAGGACCGAAGACATGCCCATCACCCCCATCTGGCCCGAAGCCACAGCCGTGAACGAGAACGGCGAACTGACTTTCCACGGCCGCACAGCCTCCGGTCTGCTTGATGAATTCGGCTCGCCGCTCTACCTCATCGACACCGACGAGGTGTCCGCCCGTGCCCGCCGCTTCGTGCGCGCCGCGGCCGACGCCTTCACCACCTCGACCACGCATGTGAGCTTCGCCGGCAAAGCGTTCCTCTCCAAAGAAATCGCGCGCATCGTCACCGAAGCGGGCATGCTCGTCGACACCTGCACCATGGGCGAGATGCGCATCGCCCTCGCCGCCGGCGTGCCCGGCCGCCGTCTCGTGCTGCACGGCAACAACAAATCCGACGAGGAGATCGCGCTCGCCATCGAGGAGGGATTCGCGAAAATCGTGGTCGACGAGCCCGACGAGCCCGAACGCATCGCCCGCATCGCCCGTTCGCTCGGCAAACGCGCGCGCGTGATGCTGCGCGTCACCGCCGGCATCCACGCGGGCGGACACGAATACATCTCCACCGCGCATGAGGACCAGAAGTTCGGCGTGCCGCTGCTGGCCGCCGGCGCCGACGCGGGAGTGCTTGATGTGCTCGACAACCTCGCTGGAATCACGCCCGCCGTGACCAACGCGCGGCTCGCCCAGACCACGGGTGTCGTCGCGGGTGAGGAAGCGGACGGTGCCGCAGCCGGGCAGTCCGCCGAATCGTCCGACTCCGCGCACGCCTCCCGACAGGAAGATTCGACCGCGCGGAATTCCGGCGCGCGCGAACTGCAATACGACGTGAAATACCCGTACGACCTGAGCCATGAGGAGATCCCCGAGGCCGACCGCGCCCTCGCCGCCGCCATGGAAACCGTGGCCGACGGGCCGGCGCTCGCCGTGCTCAAGGACATCCTCGCGCGGCAAGCCGATCTGGAGCTTGTTGGCATCCACTCGCATATCGGCTCCAATATCCACGAGGCCGACGCGTTCATCCAAGCCGCCAAGCGCATGATGCTGCTGCGCAAAACCTTCTACGCGACCGACGCCTACACGCTGCCCGAAGTGGACCTCGGCGGCGGCTACTCCGTGGCCTACACGGACGGCGAGGACCGTATGGACGTCGAGGCCGAGCTCAAACGTCTGGCCGAGGCCGTGCTGGCGACGAACCGCGCGCTCGGCATGCCCATGCCGGCCGTCAGCTTCGAGCCGGGACGTTGGATCGTCGCGCCCGCGGGCGTGACGCTGTACCGCGTCGGCACCGTCAAGCATGTGCATCTGGCCGACGCGCGCGACGCCGCCGGCGAGCCGATCGACGAGCGCGTGTACGTCTCCGTCGACGGCGGCATGAGCGACAACATCCGCCCTGCCCTGTACGGCGCCGACTACACCGCGCGGCTCGCGAACCGCGCCGGATCGGCCGAGACGATGCTGGCGCGCGTGGTCGGCATGCACTGCGAATCCGGCGACATCGTCGTGCATGAGGTGCGGCTGCCCGCCGACGTGACGCGCGGCGACATCCTCGCCGTGCCGGTCACCGGCGCGTACGGCCGCACGATGGCCAGCAACTACAACCAGGCGCTGATCCCCGCCGTCGTCGCCGTCTCGCACGCCGACGCGCATGTCATGCTGCGCCGTCAAACCGTCGACGACCTGCTCGCTTTGGACGTCAGCGAATAGACGCGCATTTCCGTCTTCCGTCATCCTGAGCGGAGGGCGTAGCCCGGAGTCGAAGGATCTCAAACCTCTGAGCCGCCCCTCGTCATCCTGAGCGGAGCGCAGCGTAGTCGAAGGATCTCACGCCCTTGGATCCAGCAAAAGCGTGAGATCCTTCGACTCCGGGCTACGCCCTCCGCTCAGGATGACAAGAAAAAGGAGCGTTCCGCTCGGGATGACGAAACGGGGTTCCTTCTCAACTGAGAAGGAACCCCGTTTCGTATGGAAGCAGGTTTTCGCTGGGAGTAGGTCTCGCAGCGAGACGCGGCTACTTGGTGGTCATCGTGCCTAGCGCGGCGCCGGCGGTGGTGTCGCCGGACGTGGTGAGGTCGAGCACGGCGATGGCGTCCGGATTGGTGAACACCACGATCACGTCGGTGGGCTTGCCGGCGGCCTTCACCGCCTCGAGGTCGACCTTCTCGACGGGCTCTCCGGCGGCGACCGTCTGCCCTTGGGAGACCAGCATCTCGAACGGCGCGCCGCCCAGCTGCACGGTGTCGACGCCGATATGCACCAGCACTTCGACTCCACTGGGGGTGGTGATGCCCACGGCGTGCTTGGCGTCCGCCACGGTGGTCACCGTGCCGGCGACCGGAGCGAGCACCGTGCCCGAGGTCGGCACGACGGCGAAACCATCGCCGAGAATCTTGGCGGCGAAGGTCTCGTCAGGCACTTCGGTGACGGGCTTGAGCGCGCCGTCGGTGGGAGCGACGACCGGCTCGCCGGCGGGAGTCGCCGGGGTTTCGGGCGCGTCGTCGCGGTGAAACAGGGAAGAGAATAAGCCGGCCATAAATCAAGGTCCTTTCGGCTGTGTTCGTGTGGATTGATGGATTGAAAATAATTCCGCGGCCGGGCGAATCGGATATGAAATCCGCTCGGCCCGGCCGCGGAGACTGAACCTATCTCACTCAGGCTTTCTGATGGATCTCCTCCATGGCGTCGGCCACGGCCTGCACCTGGGTGCCGACCACAACCTGGATGTTCTTCGCGTCAAGCACCTTGACGCCCGGAACACCGGCCTTGCGGATGGCGTCGAGATCAACCTTCGAAGTGTCGTGCACGCCCATGCGCAGACGGGTCACGCAGTTCTCGATGTCCACGATGTTCTCCTTGCCGCCGAGGGCGGTGTAGAGCGTGTTGGCGAGAGCGACATGCTTGTCTCCGGCGGGAGCGGCGGCCTTCTTGTCTTCGGCGCCGGTGTCCATGATGCCGGCCACGGCGGCGGTCGCCGCGTCATCGTCATCGCCACGGCCCGGGGTCTTCATGTCGAACTTCTTGATCAGGAAGGTGAACAGGAAGTAGTAGATGATCGCGAAGACCACACCCTGCAGAATCAACATCCACGGCATGTTCGCCTGCGGCACGCGCAGGGACAGGAACCAGTCGATGAAGCCCGCGGAGAAGTTGAAGCCTGCGATCCACTGGAAGGAGGCGGCGATGAACACCGACAGGGCGGTGAGCAGCGCGTGCACCACGTACAGCGGGAAGGCGGCGAACATGAAGGAGAATTCGAGCGGCTCGGTCACACCGGTGAGGAAGGCGGCGAGACCGCCTGCCAGCATCAGGGAGCCGACGGCCTTCTTGTTCTCGGGCTTGGCGCAACGGTAGATGGCGAACGCGCCAGCGGGCAGACCGAACATCATGATCGGGAAGAAGCCGGCCTGATACATGCCGGTGACGTACACGCCCCACGGATGGAAGCCGCCGGTGGCGAGGGCCGCCGGGGTGGCGCCGTCAAGGCCGCCAACGCCGTTCCAGAACTTGGTGATATCGTCGATGCCGGCCAGGTTGAACCAGAACACGTTGTTCAGTGCGTGGTGCAGACCGGTGGGGATAAGCAGACGGTTGAAGAACGCGTAGATGGCGGCGCCCACGGCACCCATGCCCATCAGGGACTCGCCGAACCAGACCAGGCCGTTGTAGACGACCGGCCACACGAACAGCAGGATGAGCGAGATGACCGACATGATCGCGGCGGTCAGGATCGGCACGCAGCGGCGGCCGGAGAAGAACGCCAGGAAGTCGGGCAGTTTCGTCTTGCCGAACCTGTTGTAGAGCGCGCCGGCCACGCAGCCGACCATGATGCCGAAGAACACGTTCTTGTTGCCGATGGCGCCGGCGGCGAAAGCCGGGTTCTCAGTGGCGACGGTTTCGGCGTCGAAGCCGAGGAACATGCTCGCGGAGCCCATGATCGTGGTGACGGTCATGAAGCCGACGAGACCGGAAAGCGCGGAAGCGCCGTCCTTATCGCGGGCCATGCCGATGGCGACGCCAACGGCGAACAGCAGACCCAGATTATCGAGGATCGCGGAGCCCGTCTTGCACAGATACGCGGCGACGACGTTATTGCCGCCCCATCCGCTCGGGTCGATCCAGTAACCGATGCCCAGGAAGAGTGCAGCCGCAGGCAGGCACGCAACGGGCAGCATAAGCGCGCGACCAAGCCGCTGAACGTATGCTTTCATTCCTAATCCTCCCTCTTGAGGGTTGTGAGCGGTGAATTGTTCTCGCATGACCTTTCTCTCTGTCCGCCGCGTCTCCTCCGCCTTTGGATTCAACGGACGGGCGTGCCAAGCAGCACCGCTTCAATTGACCATGGTACGACAAGAAAAGTGTCGTGTCATCCAATTCGTTAAGAATCTTTCCATTTTCTGTTCCGTGCGGGCAACCCATTGAGCCGCTTAGCGCAACGGGGAGTTGGGCTTTGGGGTTCCGCACAGCGATCTTGTATTTTTGTTAGCGATGTTATCGCGCGGCGTGTCGGATTCGGAACGTAGAATGGCCCAGGTAATCGCCGGATGCGAAGGAAGGACCCCTGTGGCATTTGAGAACGAAACCCCGATCCGCGTAGGACTGCTCGGCGCCGGCACCGTCGGCTCGCAGACCGCCCGCCTTATCGTCGAACAGCGCGACGAGCTCGCGGCCCGCATTGGGCGCCCGATCGAGCTGACCGGAGTCGCCTGCCTCGACCCGGCGGAAACCGACCCCTTCCCGTGGATCGACAAATCCGTCGTCACCACCGACACCATGCATGTGGCGACCAATTCCGACATCGTCATCGAGCTGATCGGTGGCACCAACGTGGCCCGCACCTTCGTGCTCGCCGCCATCGAATCCGGCGCGTCCGTCGTGACCGCCAACAAGGCGCTGCTCGCCAAATACGGCCCGGAGATCTACGCCGCGGCCGAAGCCAAGGGCGTCGACATCTACTTCGAGGCGTCCGTGGGCGGCGCGATCCCGTTCCTGCGCCCCCTGCGCGAATCCCTTGTGGGCGACACGGTGACCAGCATGCTCGGCATCGTCAACGGCACCACCAACTACATCCTCGACGAGATGACCACCAAGGGTCTGCAGTTCGACGACGTACTTAAGGACGCCCAGGCCAAGGGCTACGCCGAAGCCGATCCGACCGGCGACATCGAAGGCTATGACGCCGCCAACAAGGCCGCCATCATGGCCACGCTCGGCTTCCACACCGCTGTGGGCATCGACGATGTGACCGTCGAGGGCATCACCAAGATCACCGCCGACGACATCGCCGCCGCCACCGCCGAAGGCAAGGTCATCAAGCTGCTCGCCGTGGTCGAGAACGGCGAGGCCGGCGTCTCCGCGCGCGTCTACCCGGCGCTGATCGACGAATCGCATCCGCTCGCCTCCGTGCACGGCTCCTTCAACGCCGTGTTCGTCAAGGCCGAGGCCGCCGACGACCTGATGTTCTACGGTCGCGGCGCGGGCGGTGCCCCCACCGCCTCCGCCGTGGTGGGCGACGTGGTCACCGTGGCGCGCCATATCGCCGCAGGCACCACCGGACCGTCCATCCCGCTGTACAAGGATCTGCCCAAGGCGCCGATCAACGCCTCCAAGGCGGCCTTCGCCGTGCGCTTCCTCATCCACGACAAGCCGGGCGTGCTCGCCGCGATCGCCAAGGAATTCGCCGACCACGGCGTGTCCATCAACGGCGTGAACCAGGATCTGAAACCCACCATGACCGATCCGGGCTACGACGGCGAAATCCAGCAGCTGCGTCTGGTGACGCATCTGACCGACGAGGTGACGCTGCGCGAAACCGTGCAGGCCGTCTGCCAGCTCGACTGCGTGACCGGCGAACCGTCGATCCTGCGCGTGATGGACTGATCGCTCGACATCGGACAATCGACAACAAACGCGGCAGGAGAGACCAATGACCCCAGTGTGTTCCAGTGTGACGGTGCGCGTGCCCGCCACCAGCGCCAATCTCGGCTCCGGCTTCGACACCGTCGGTCTGGCGCTCGACTACCACGACGAACTCGTGTTCACGGTGTCCGACGACCCGGCCGACACGAGCGCGCATGTGATCATCCACGGCGAGGGCGAGGACACGCTGCCGCGCGATGAGACGCATCTGGTGGTCTCCACCTTCCGCCGTGCCTGCTCCACCTTCGGCCTTGGCCGTTTCGGCTTCACGCTGGAGGCGACCAACAATATCCCGCAGGCGCGCGGCATGGGATCGTCCGCCGAAGCGATCGTCGCGGGCATCGCGGCGGCCGCGGCCTTCGCGCAAAGCGGTGAGCTCAACCGCGACGCCATTTTCGAGCTGGCCGCGAATATCGAGGGACACCCCGACAATGTGGCGCCGGCCGTCTACGGAGGACTCACCGTCTCGTGGGATTTCGAAACCGGCGAAGGCGTAGGCTCCGTGCCGATTCCCGGCGGCGAGCCGCTGCACGGCGGATTCCACACCGTGAACTATCCGGTGGACGGGGCCGTCACGGCCGCCGTGTTCGTGCCCGACTACGAACTCTCCACCGAGAAGGCGCGGCAGGCGCTGCCGGGTCAATTGCCTTACCGCGACGCGATCTACAACGTCTCGCGTGTGGGTTTGCTGCCGGCAGCGATGAATCCGCGCGTGCTCGCCCAGACCGCAGGCGACGGTGAGAACGCCGAAGCGTTGGAGCGGGCCGCACGCGAGGCGAACGCGCTGCTGTTCAGCGCGACCCAAGACAAGCTGCACCAGCCCTATCGCGCGCCGTTGATGGCCCCCTCGTGGGAACTGATCGAAACCTTCCGCGCCAAGGGCTATGCGGCCGCCGTCTCCGGCGCGGGTCCGTGCGTGCTGGTGCTGCACTACGGCGACGCGCGCGAGGCCATCGACGAGGTGGCCGCCGAACAGCTCGCGTCAGGTCACTGGCGCGTGCTACACCTGCCCATCAACGCCCGCGGCGTCGAAGTGGAGCGCGCCTAAGCGGTGCTGTGCGTGTGGGGCGTGAATGAGATGCCTCGACTCCGCTCGGCATGACGAAGTCATCGCTCGGCATGATGAAGGGTGTCGCTCGGCATGATGAAGGGTGTCGCTCGGCCTGATGGCGTGGTGTCGCCCGGCATGTGTTGAAGTTGGTTGCTCCGTCATGCTGAGCGGAGCGTAGCGGAGTCGAAGCATCTCTATTGGTATGCCAAGGTGGGCTGCTGATAAGGTGGCGGGTATGAGTATTCCGCTGATTCTTGCCTCGAAATCCGTTCCGCGCCGCAATGTGCTCAACTCGGCTGGCGTATGCCCGACGATCCGAGTCTCGCATGTCGACGAGCCGGCCGCGTTGGAGCGCGCCGCGCGCGAGGCGGGCGTCGCGGTCGCGGATCTGAGCGTCGACCAGCGTGTGATGATTCTCGCCGAAGCCAAGGCGCAGGCCGTGCATCAGGCGTATCGGGATGTCGCCGCCACCGCGGCCGCGGCCCGTGGCGAGCGCGTGACCGGATATCCGCTGCGGGCGGCGGAAGTCGCCGAGGCTGGCATCTCAAAAAACACCGAGCATCCCGTCATTTCCGCCGGCCCGCAGCTCGACTACTCGAACGCCTCCGTGGCCACCACGCGCGATTTCTCTGGTGTGAGCATCCCCACCGAAACCGAGCCGATCAGCGTGATCGTCGGCGAACAGGCCGGACTGTCGCATAACGAGGTCGGTCCGCTGATTCTCGGCTGCGATTCGATGTTTCTGATGAACGGCGAATGCTACGGCAAACCGCACAGCGTGGAGGTGGCCCGCGAACGCCTGCGCGCGATGCGCGGCCATACCGGCGAACTGTGGACCGGCCACTGCCTGATCGACTTCGCCACCGGCCGCGTGGCGCGTGGCGCCAGCCATGCGAAGGTGCATTTCTGCGACTACACGGATGACGACATCGAACGATACATCGCCACCGGCGAGCCATTGGAAGTGGCCGGATCCTTTACGCTGGAGGGCTTCGGCGGCGCGTTCATCGACGGCATCGAAGGCGACCCGCACGGCATCATCGGCCTGAGCTTGCCGTTGGCGCGCAGGCTATGCGCCGAACTCGGCGTCTCCTGGACCGATTTGTGGAATGTGGGCCGCGGCGTCAAAGAACCCGAAGACAAAGCCAGTGGCGTGGCGCATGCCGAACCGGCGCAACAGAGCGGATTGGGCGGCACCCCCAAAAACGCCGTCATCATCCCGCCTAAGGAGAACGTGCACCAGCCCGGCGACGGATGGGTCGAATGCGCCTGCGGCCGCAAGCATTGGGGCACCAACGGCGCGTCCGGCATCCTCTTGGCCCGCCGCGACGAGACAAGCGGCGAGGTGACCCATGTGGTGATGCAGCATCGCGCGATGTGGAGCGCCGAAGGCGGCACCTGGGGCATTCCGGGCGGCGCGACCGCCAACGGGGAGAATCCGATCGAAGGCGCGCTGCGCGAATCCTACGAAGAGGCGAACATCACCCCGGAAGACATCGAAGTGGTGGGCGCGTACCGCGAGGACCACGGCCCATGGTCCTACACCACGGTGTTCGCGTTCGAAAAACCCGGCCATCGCGTGGAGCCTAAGGCCAACGACGATGAAAGCATGGAGATCGAATGGGTGCCGATCGACGACGTGCCCAACCGCAAACTGCTGACCGCCATGCGCACCGACTGGCCGAATTTCGCCGCCCGTCTGCGTGAGCTGGCCACGCAGGAGCGTTGAGCCGCTGATGGCCGGATTCCTGTTCCGTAAGGGCGGGAGACACCCGTCCCTCACGGCGCGGTTCGCGGCTGGGGCTTGTGCGGTCAGGTTTCGGCGGAGATGCCTCGACTTCGCTCGGCATGACGGGTTGGGGCGCTCGGCATGACGGGTTTGCGGCACACGTCACTGACTTGAGCCGCTGGTGCGCGTCGCTGGGCTGCGTGTTCTTCAGGACGATATGTCGTCCGCAGGAATGAGACGCGGGGCCGGCGCGAATCGTCCCTGTGCCTGATGGCCGCCGCCGCGCGCGGACCGTAGCGTTACGGGTATGAACACAACGATTCCCGTATTGACCGCCACCGATCTGGTGATGGACTATTCCGCACGCGTCTCCGCCGCGCCGACCAACCGCGAGCCGGTCGTCGCTGTGCCCGCCCCGAGCTTCCACACGCTCGCCCTCAACCATGTGAACTTCCAACTGAACGCCGGCGAATCCGTGGCCGTGATGGGGCCCTCCGGCTCCGGCAAATCCACGCTGCTGCACGCGCTCGCCGGCGTCATCCAGCCGACCTCGGGCAGTGTGGTGTTCCGCGGCGCCGACATCACCCGTATGAACGACGCCGACCGCACCGCGCTGCGCCGCACCGCCTTCGGCTTCGTCTTCCAGTCCGGCCAACTGCTGCCCGAACTGCCGGCGGTGGAGAACATCGCCTTGCCGATGATGCTCAGCGGCGTCGACTACCGCCAGGCCACCGACACGGCGATTCTGTGGCTGGAGCGGCTCGGCCTGCGCGCGCTCGCCACGCAACGTCCCGGCGAGATGAGCGGCGGCCAGATGCAGCGCATCGCCATCGCCCGCGCGCTCGCCATGCGTCCGGCCGTTGTGTTCGCCGACGAACCCACCGGCGCGCTCGACCAGACCACCGGCCGTGAGGTGATGGGCATCCTCACCCAGGCCGCACGTGACAACGGTTCGTCCGTGGTGGTCGTCACCCATGATCCGAATGTGGCCGCCTTCTGCGGGCGCACCGTGACCATGCAGGACGGCGTGCTGACCACGCCGCAAGGTGCCGCCGGCGGTTCGGTCGGTGCAGCTGGCGTGACCGGCATGGCTGCTGGTATGCCTGGTACGACCGGCATGGTGGGTGCGGCTGGCATGGCCGCGGGCGCACCCGCCGCGCCGCATATGACGCAGGAGGCCATGCGATGAGCACCTTCGCGCTATGGCGCCTCTTCCACCGCCCCGGCACCCGCGGCACGGCCGGCCACACCTCGATGCTCGCCATCATCGCCTTCGCCGCGGCCACCGCGATCTTCCTCACCGTGCTCGGCGGCGTGCACGGATTCGTCTGGCGCGCCTCCGCCGACCACACCGTCGCCTGCATGTTCGACTCCGCCTCCTGCGCGCCCGGCACCTACGAGGTTTGGATGAGGCGGCTGACCGATTCGAACGATCCCGCCCAATACGCCTCCAGTTACGTGCTGCTCGCCATCTTCGCCTGCATACTGCTGATCGTGCCGTTCGTCGCGCTCGCCGGATCCGCCGCCCGCCTCGCCGCCTCGCGCCGCGACGCGCGGTTGGCGGCGCTGCGTCTGATCGGCGTCTCGCAAGCGCAGGTGATGCGACTCACCGCGCTCGACGCCGCCGGTCAGGCCCTGGTCGGCGCATTGGCCGGCGTGGTCGGCTATTTCGCGCTGATGCCGGTGGTGATGCTGCTCAATTTCCAAAACCAGCATTTCACCTTCGAGCAACTGTGGGTGGGGTCGCCGGCGTTGGCGGCCGTGATTGTGGGCGTGATCGCGCTCGCGCTGGTCTCCTCGCTGATCACCCTGCGCCGCGTGGCCATCACCCCGCTGGGGGTGACCGCCCGCCAGTCGCAGCCGCTGCCGACGGGTTGGCGCGTGGTGATTTTCGTCGTGGTGTTCGTGGGCGCACTGGCTGTGCTGGGGAATATGCAGCTGTTCTCCGGACTGGGGGCGGGCGTGCTGTATGCGATGATCTTCGCGATGATCGCCCTGCCGTTCGCGCTGGTCAATCTGATCGGCTCGTGGGTGGTCGCCGCCCGCGCCCGTGCCAAGGCGCGTCGGCCGAAGGACGCGGCCACGATGATCGCGATGCGCCGCATTCTCGACAATCCCAAGCGCGCCTGGCGCAATGTGAGCGGCATCGCGCTGGCGGTGTTCATCGCCGGCATCACGTCGGTGGCCTCGCTGTTCGGCGATTCCGCGACGCCGATGGGTGCCGACCCCAACGACCCCAATCTGCTATTCGCGCGCGATATCGGCACCGGCGGACTGCTCACGCTCGCCTTCGCGGCCGTGCTCGCGGCGGTCAGTTGTGGCGTGATGCAGGCCGGCAGCGTCTACGACCAGGCGAACGAATACCGTCTGCTGGTGCTGGAGGGTACGGATGTGCGCACCTTGAACCGCGCGCGGTTCATCGAGGTGCTGACCCCGCTGACCGTTGTGGTGGTTGTGGCCGCGGGCTGCTCCTTCGCGCTGATGCTGCCGCTGTTCTCGCAGTCGATGACCGCGCCGGCCACGTTGATCAGTTTCGCGGGCGGCATCGCCCTGTGCTTCGCCTTGGTCTCGATCGGCGCGTTCGCCTCGAACCGCGTGGCCGCCAGCCTCAACCTCACCGACTATCGCGCCGACGACTGAGGCACGACGTTTGGGGCGGCGGTCCCGACCGTCGGTTCCAGTCGGTCGTCGGTTTCAGCCGAGCAGGACGGCGATGATGGCGATGAAGATCGGCGAGGTCATGGTCGACAATAGAATGCCGTCGCGCGCGAAGGTGAGACCCACGTTGTAGCGGGCCGCATAGTTGTAGACGTTCTGACCGGTGGGCAGGGCGGCGAGCACCACGCAGGCGTAGAGATCCGCGCCGCGGAACCCCATCAGGAAGTAGGCCACCAGGAAGGCGATCACCGGCATCACCACGTTCTTCAGCACGGCCACGGTGATCACGGCCGGGCGGTCGCCCTTCTCCTGCATGGGGCGCGTGCCGTACAAGGACATGCCGAACGCCATGAGGATCATCGGCACGGCCGAGTCGCCGATCATATCGATGGGGTCGAAGATGAAATTGGGGATGATGAACGTTCCCGTGAGCTGCGAGATCAGCGAGACGAGAATGCCCGCGATCGAGGCGATCAGCAGCGGCTGGTGCAGCGGCTGCTTGGCGATCTCCTTCAATGAGACCTTGCCTTTGGCGGTCACGTCGAGCGCGGTGAGCGCCACCGGTGTGAACAACGCTTGCTGCATGACGAGGATTGGCGCGACCAGGGCGGGATTGCCGAGGATATAGGTGGCGATCGGCAGGCCGATGTTGTTCGAGTTGAGATACAGCGAGTTCAGCGCGCCGATGATCGCGTCGGCCGCCTTGAGGTGGAAGAACAGGTGGTTAAGCACCAGGAACACCACGCCGACCAGTATGGCGGAGAGGAACGCGACCACGATCGACGGGTGGAAGATGTCGAAGATCGGCTCTTTGGAGAGGATCGCGAACATCAGACACGGGCTGGAGACGAAGAAGGAGAAGCGGTTGAGCACCATCTGCGCGCTCGCACCGCCGATGCGCATACGCGCGGCCACATAGCCCACCGCGATGACGATGCCGATCACGCAGAAGCCCTGCATCGCACTGACCAAACCTGGCATAATCCTCACTCATTCCTTTGCAACCCCACCAGTGTGGCACACGAGTCCGGCCCACGCAGAAAAATCTCACCAAACGGCTCGCGTCCGGATTCCGGGGCGACCGGGACAGACCGACCGTAAGCGTCACCGCCGCGGTTTGGCGAGCGACAGGTGTCGCGAAATCGGAATAAGTGTCGAAATCCAGTCTTCTAGAATCGTGATAAGTGTCAGAATCGACCTTTCTAGAATTAGGATAAGTGTAAAAATCAGTGTTTCTAGAATTGGAATAAGTGTAATATTGAACACTAATAGAATACGAATAACTGTCATATTCAGACATTCTAGAATTGGGATAACTGTCGACGAAAGGCGGTGGAGCTATGCGGCGCAAGGCATATGATGACCTATTGGCCTGGAAGAACGGCAAAACCAAACAGGCGTTGCTGGTAACCGGCGCTCGACAGATCGGCAAGACCTATCTCATTCGTGAGTTTGGCGGGGGAGAATACGACCACGTCGCCGAATTCAACCTTGCCACCGACGACGTGACGCGTGAATCGTTTCTCGCCGCTCGCAGCGCGGATGATCTGGCCCTGCGTATCTCAATCGCAGCCGACGGCCCCTTGGTGCCGGGGCATACGTTGGTGTTCATCGACGAGGTTCAGGAATGCCCGAACGTCGTGACGTACATCAAAACCTTGGTCGATCGCGGGGAATACGACTACGTGCTGTCCGGTTCGCTGCTCGGCGTCGAGCTGGAGAACGTGCGCTCGTATCCGGTCGGATATATGTCCGAGCTGATGATGTTCCCGATGGATTTCGAGGAGTTCTGCTGGGCCACCGGGCTCGCCGACCAGGCTTTCGCCATGGCGCGCGACTGTTTCGAGCGGCAGACTCCCGTGCCGGACTTCCTGCACGAGCGGTTGTCGGCGCTGTTCCACCGTTATCTGCTGACCGGAGGCATGCCGGACGTCGTGGCCGCGTTTGTGCGCGACAACGCCGTGGATAACGTCAGAACGCTGCAAGCCGACATCCGTAGGTTCTACAACCGCGACATCACGCAGTACGCGCCACGGGACCGTCGCCTGGTGATTCAGGAGATATATCGGATGATTCCCGGGCAATTGAACAATCCCACGCGACGTTTCAAAGTCGGCGACATCGCCGACGTCCAGCGCTTCAGCCAGGTCCAGGACGAGTTCCTCTGGCTGTCGCGCGCGAACGTGGCACTGCCTGTATACAACGTGGACGAGCCGAAAGGGCCGTTGAGGGCCGCGGAGGAGCGTCGTCTGCTCAAACTGTTCTATTCCGACGTCGGTCTTTTGACGGGCACGTATGAGAAGCGCTCCACGTTGGGCATCCTTGACGGGTTGGGCACGCAGTCGGGCGAAACGTCCTCGTCCCACGACCGTATGAATTTCGGCGGAGTGTACGAGAACGTCGTGGCGCAGGAGCTGGTCGCCCACGGTTTTGCTCCGTACTACTTCACCGGCAAGAAGGTCGGCGAATTGGACTTCCTCATTGAGGACGCGGACGGTCGGATCAGGGCGTTGGAAATCAAGTCAGGCAGCCGGTTCCGCAGCCATGCCGCGCTGGACAAGGCGCTTGTCGCACCCGGCTACGGCATCGACGAGGCCATCGTCTTCGCCGAGACCAACGTCGAGCGCGACGGCAAGGTGCTGTATCTTCCGGTCTACATGGTCTCGTTATTGCATCGCACCCGGCAACTCGTGTGAAGGCGGCTGTCTGCGGCACGGGTGGACGCATATCGTGCTCACCGCGCATGCGACGTGTGTTCGCGACGCTGAGAATTTCGCTACGATGAAGGCAGGATTCGCGAATGGACCCGTATCGGCGGGCGCCACATCTTGAGCACGAATGAGCACGAATAAGAACGGAATGAGGGACGGAATCATGCAGGACTACATCCAAGCCGGCGACGGCCGAACCATCACCATCGATCCGAAGGCCAGCCGCGAGGAGACGCTTGCCGCGCTGCTCGAGCAGATCATGGGCGTGTATTCGGTGAGCGACGAGGAGCGGCCGCTGACCGATATGGTCGAGGCGTTCCTCGACGAACAGCCGCATCTGACCGTGCGCCGCCACGGCGACACGCTGGTGGCCTCCACCGATTTCGGCCGAGAGCAGCGCGTGATCCTCGCCGGGCATCTCGACACGGTTCCGGTGATCGACAACTTCCCGCCGCGCTGGCTCGACCCGGCGGCCGATCTGGCAGAAACAGCCGGCGAGGTGGCACCCGGCGTGGCCAAGGTGCGTCATGACGTCGCCGGTAAGGTCGCGCCGGGCACCCGCGTGATGTGGGGACGCGGCGCCACCGACATGAAGGCCTCCGACGCGGTGATGCTCTACCTCGCCGCCACCCTCACGCAAGCCAACGCCAAAGTGGACCTGACCTACGTGTTCTACGACCATGAGGAGGTCGTGGCCGAGAAGAACGGCCTGCGCAAGGTGGTTGAGGCCCATCCCGACTGGATCACCGGGGATTTCGCCATCATCGGCGAGCCGACGAACTGCGGCATCGAGGGCGGCTGCAACGGCACGATGCGCTTCGATGTAGTGGCGCACGGCGTGGCCGCGCATTCCGCCCGCGCGTGGATGGGCAGAAACGCCATCCACGAGGCCGCCGACATCCTGACCCGTCTGAACGCCTACGAGCCGCAGGATATCGAGGTGGACGGCCTGGTCTACCGCGAGGGCCTCAACGCCACGCTGATCTCCGGCGGCAAGGGCACGAATGTGATCCCCGACGAATGCCGCGTGCATGTGAACTATCGTTTCGCGCCCGACAAGACGCTGCCCGAGGCCAAGGCGCTGATGATGGGCGCGGATGCGGGCGCCCAGCTCGGCAATGGCGAGCATGTCGCCACCGGCGGTGTGTTCGAGGGCTACGGCATCGAAATGAAGGACGAAAGCCCCTCCGCCCGCCCGGGCCTGAGCTCTCCGCTGGCAGCCTCGCTGGCCGCGCTGGTCAAGGAGCGCACCGGTCGCGACCCGCTGGCCAAACTCGGTTGGACCGACGTGGCGCGTTTCGCGATCCTCGGCATTCCGGCCGTCAATCTCGGTGCCGGCGACCCGCTGCTCGCCCACAAACACGACGAGCAAGTGCCCGAAAGCGACCTCGTGCTGATGGCCGATCTTCTGCAGACGTGGCTTTGCCGGTAAAAGTGTGGCATACTGAGAGACGGTGGTTCTGCAAACCACCGACGTGCCTGATGGCGTCGATCCCCTCGCGGTTCTTCGACTTGACAACGCGAGCGCTGGTGTCCGCCGTCTGCACACATGGACTTTGATGAGTTTGCTTGCGCGAGCGCAATCGTTGCGCGGCCACGGTGAGAGCGTGGTGTGAGCATCGCCGCAGGCCTGAGATACGACGCGATGCAGCGTGTCGTAAGGAGCATTGTGCCCACTGTGAACCATGATGGGGCCGACGAGGTCGCAACCCCTGAAACCAACGTATCCGCATCATCCGTATCCGCTTCGAGCGAGCCGGCCGACGCATCGGCCCAGCCCGTCGTCTCGCCCGCTCCCCGCCGCCGTCGCGGTGGTCGCCGCGTGGTGCGCGGTGCCGGTGCCGCCGGCGCTTCGGTGGAGCTGAAGGTGGAGGATCATTCCACACCGCTGTTCGAGGAGCCGGTGCTGCCCGAGCCCGCCGCCAAGCCGGCGAAGTCCACTGGCCGCACGCGTTCGAATACGAATAGGTCCGCGAAGGCCGAGCCCGCCGTCGTCGAGGTCGCCGCATCGCCGTTTGAGGTCGATGAGGAGCAGGATCGTCCGCCTCGTCGCACGCGTCGCCGTGCGTCCGCCGCGTCCGCCGAGGTGGATGCGCTTGAGCCGCCGGCACCACCGACCGTCGATTCCCGTGATGATGACGAGGATGCCGATGAGCGTCCGTCCCGCCGCACCCGTTCGCGTTCGCGCGCCCGCGTCGAGGAGGAGACGTTCATCGAGCGTGCGTTCGAGGTGGTTGGCGAGCTGCCTGAGGGCCATGAGACCCCGCGCCGTTCGCGTCCGATGACGTCGCTGCTGTTCCAGGAGCCGGTGATTCCCTTCGACGACTCCGACGACGACCGTCCGTCCCGTCGCGCCATGCGTGACGATGATGAGGACGACGAGGATCGTTCCACCCGTTCGCGTTCGCGCCGCCGTCGCTCCAGAGCGGGCGACGATGAGGATTTCCGCGATGACGAGCGCGGCGGCCGTGGCTCCCGCGGCACGCGCCGTGACGACCATGACGATCATGACGATCGCGAGACCCGTGACGAGCGTGACACACGGGACGAGCGCGACGATGACGAGCTGGAGGGAACCTCCCGTTCGCGTTCGCGCCGCAACCGCCGTCTGAACGCGCAGGAGCGCCGTGCCGCCGCCGAGGTCGAGCAGATCGAGGAGGACCTCGAGCTCGACGACATCGCCTATACGCCGATCGACGAGGAGGAGCCGGAAAGCGACGAGCCGCGTTCGCGCTCCCGCCGTCGCCGCCGTTCCCGCTCCAAGTCCGACCAGTCGCAGGAAACCCGCGAATCGCGTGAGACCCGCGAGACCCGCGACGAGCGCGCCGATCATGACGATGCGGATGACGAGGCCGA
The DNA here is from genome assembly GCF_014898155.1 of Bifidobacterium eulemuris. Lineage (NCBI taxonomy): Bacteria > Bacillati > Actinomycetota > Actinomycetes > Bifidobacteriales > Bifidobacteriaceae > Bifidobacterium > Bifidobacterium eulemuris. The sequence continues at coordinate 2,102,229 of NZ_CP062938.1, forward strand.
AACCGTCACCCGTCGCCGCCGTCGCCGCCGCTCCAAGGCCGATTCCGACGATCAGGAGCAGCCGCTGGTGCGCCGTTCGCGCAAGCAGCAGTACATCGACGAGATCACCGACGTCGAAGGCTCGACCCGACTTGAGGCCAAGAAGCAGCGCCGCCGCGACAACCGCCGCGAACGCAGCCGCCAGAGCCAGCTCATGGAGCAGGATTTCCTCGCACGCCGCGAGAACGTGGACCGCCTGATGGTGGTGCGCGAACGCGAACGCCACACGCAGATCTCCGTGGTCGAAGACAATGTGCTCGTCGAGCATTACGTCTCCGACATCCAGGAGGTGCAGACGGTCGGCAACATCTATCTGGGCCGCGTGCAGAACGTGCTGCCCAGCATGGAGGCCGCCTTCGTCGACATCGGCCAGGCGCGCAACGGCGTGCTGTACGCGGGCGAGGTGAACTGGGACGCCGCACGTCTCGAGGGCCAGCCGCGCCGTATCGAACTCGCGTTCAAAAGCGGCGATCCGGTGCTGGTGCAGGTCACCAAGGATCCGATCGGACACAAGGGCGCCCGCCTGACCTCGCAGGTCACGCTGGCCGGCCGCTTCCTCGTGCTGGTACCCTCCGGCGGCATGACCGGCGTGAGCCGCAAGCTGAGCGAGCGCGAACGCAGCCGCCTGAAGAACATCGTCTCGAAGATCGCGCCGAAGGATATGGGCGTGATCATCCGCACCGCCGCCGAGGGCGCCTCCGAGGAGGCCATCGTCAAAGATCTCGAAAGCCTGGTGCGCCAGTGGGAGCGCATCAACGCCAAGCGCGAGGAGTTCTGGCACGGCAAGCGCCCCAAGCTGCTGCAGGGCGAGCCGGACGTGGCGATCCGCGTGGTGCGCGACATCTTCAACGACGATTTCAACAAGCTTATCGTCGAGGGCTCGAAGGTGTATGAGCGTATCGAGGAATACCTCGACACCATGGCCCCGGATCTGAAGGACAAGCTGGAGCGTTGGGACCCGGCCGAGCATGAGGGCAAGGACGTATTCGACCGCTGGCAGATCGATTCCCAGCTGCGCAAGGGTATGGAACGTCAGGTCTACCTGCCGTCGGGCGGCTCGATCGTGATCGACCGCACCGAGGCGATGACCACCATCGACGTGAACACCGGCCGTTTCATCGGCAAGGGCAAGTCGTTGGAGGAGACGGTCACCCGTTGCAATCTTGAGGCTTCGGAGGAGATCGCGCGTCAGCTGCGGCTGCGCGACATCGGCGGCATGGTGATGATCGACTATGTGGATATGGTTATGCCCGCCAACCGCGACCTCGTGCTGCGCCGCTTGGTGGAATGCTTGGCGCGCGACCGCACCAAGCATCAGGTGGCCGAGGTCACCTCGCTGGGTCTGGTGCAGATGACGCGCAAACGCATCGGTCAGGGCCTGGTCGAGGCGTTCTCCGAGGAATGCCCGACCTGCAAGGGCCGCGGCTTCATTCTGCACGACCATCCCACCGTCTCCGCCGACTACGACGATCCGTACGCGTTGCGCGGCGGCGACCCGTTCATCAAGACGAACAAGCATGGCCGTGGATCGGATGTCTCCGCCCCGCAGGGTTCTTCGCCGGACGTGAAGGCCAAGCTCGCGCAGATCGCGGCCGCCGCCATCGCCGCGAACAATGCGGATGAGGAGGACGGAGAGAGCGAGGAAAAGTAGGCGACTGCGTGTCGAGCTTGACACGCAGTTGCGTAAGTACATGGGTGGGTGTATCTTTGATAGTCGGTGTCTGGACACGTGGTTTCGCCATGCCGGACGAGAAAGCTTTACCAAACAGTAGCAAGGTAGGATTATGTACGCGATTGTGAAGGCCGGTGGCCATCAGGAAAAGGTCGAGGTCGGCGACGTCATCCTCGTCAACCGTCTCGAGGCGAAGAAGGGTGAGACCGTGGAGTTCCCGGTCGCGCTCGTGGTCGATGGCGCCAAGGTGACCATGGCCGCCGCCGATCTGGCGAAGGTGTCCGTCAAGGCCGAAGTCGTCGACGACGAGGCCAAGGGCCCGAAGATCAACATCCAGAAGTACAAGAACAAGACTGGCGTTGCCCGCCGCAAGGGTCACCGTCAGCCGCTGACCGCCGTTAAGGTCACGGCGATCGCCTGAGCTTTCCATACACGTTAGTCAGAACCGAAAGGACCAGAAATGGCACATAAGAAGGGCGCGTCCAGCTCGCGCAACGGTCGCGATTCATCGCCTCAGTACCTTGGTGTGAAGAAGTTCGGCGGCGAGGCCGTCGTGGCCGGCAACATCATCGTTCGCCAGCGTGGCACCAAGTTCCATCCGGGCCAGAACGTGGGCGTCGGCAAGGACCACACCCTGTTCGCCCTCGCGGACGGCAATGTGAAGTTCGGTGTGCGTCGTGACCGCAAGGTCGTCGACGTGGTCACCGCCTGAGCCACCCGAGCTTAACTCAAGCTTTCAGACCGCATCGTGCGCTTACGCGCCGATGCGGTCTTTTGTTGCCCTTTTTCGTCATCCTGAGCGGTCCTGTTCCTTTTTCTTCGTCATCCTGAGCGGAGCACGAAGTGCGTAGTCGAAGGATCTCAGCCCCAAGGCTCCACAGCATAAACGGGGGACAGGGGGCATATCATCAAAACCTCTATTTTCGTTGTTATAGGCTGAAATTTCAATGAAAACGCTCTATGAAGGGGGTAAGCTTTTTCGGCGTGTCCCCTGAGATTCCGCGGGCGACAAGGTGATGGAACGAGGTTCGTCATTAATAAGTGAGCGCGTAATCGTTGTTCGTTTGTCGTAATGGGTGAGCGCGAAACGGTGCCTGCGATCTATTTGTCGTTTTGTCCGGCGTCGGCGCGCATGCGTTCGATCGCCTTTCCCAAGTATCCCATGTCCAGGCCGGCGCGGCGGGCCATCGCCTCGGTGCGGTCCCGGCTGACGCGTTCGAGTTCGTCCTGGATGACGGCGATCTCGCGGTTGAGGCGGGCGGGGTTGGTGGCGGCGATGATCCCCTCGATGCGGCGGCGGGCGTCGTCGACGACGTATCCGCCGCCCCCGGCGGCGCGGTCGGCGGCGTCGTGCTCCAGCACGCGCGCCCACGGGGTGCGGGGCTCGTCGTACACGGTCTTCCTGCGCCCGTCGCGCCCCTGGTCGACGCGCACGGGCTTGCGGGTGGGCGTGAACAGGTTCAGCAGCACGTAGGTCTTCGCCCACAGCCGGTTGAGCAGCTCGCGCTGCTGCGCGGTGTCGTAGCGCCAGTGGAACGCGTATTTCCTGACGACGTGGTTGTTGCGCGACTCGACGGTGGCCTGGTCGTTCTTCCTGTACGGGCGGCTGCGGGTCTGTTCGATGTCCTGTTCGAGCAGCCAGTCGACGAGCTCGTCGTTGATGAACTCGACGCCGTTGTCGGAGTCGAAGCAGGTGACGGGAAACGGGAAGAGCGGCAGGGCGGTGGCGACCGCTGCCTTGATGTTGGATTTGGCATTGTTGCGGGCGGTGACGTTCACGGTCCAGTTCGTCGCGTAGTCCACCATCGTCAGGGTGCGGGCGAACTCGCCCTTCATGCTGGGCCCGCAGTGGGCCACGGTGTCTGCCTCGGCCAGGCCGGGAACGCGGATTGTCTCGTCGGTGCATTTGCGGATCCTGATCGAGTTGCGCATGTGCTCCGCGGCCGGCCGGGTCAGCGACGCGCCCTTCGGCATGGCGGCCTGTTTGAGCGGTCTGAGCCGCCGGTCGATGGTCGACGGACTCATCGCCAGCACCTGGTCCAGCGCGTCGCCGTCGATGCCGTCGAGCTCGCCGTTCGCCAGGAGCGCGGGAATCCACTGGTCGAACATGGCCTTCATGTACGGGCCGCACGGCATGCCCATGAGCAGCCACAGGCGCTCCAGCAGCCGCTGCGCGCCCGCGTCGTACTTCGGCCGCCTGCCCCGCGCCGCGCCTTTCACGGGTTTCTCCCTCTCCGCCTGCGTGAGCAGCCGCCGGGCGGTGGACCTGCCCATCCCGACGGCCTCGAGGCGGTCGAGGATCTCGCCCTTCTGTTTCTTGTCGCCCTTGGCGTACTCCGCCTTGAACCTGTTCGTCAGCCGTTTTCTCGTGGCCATGTCCAGTCTGCCTTCCATAAGGCAAGCATCCCCGCGAACGACGCGGGCCGCGCGGGATTTCGCGCTCATTATTTATGACGAACGGAATCCAATTTCGCGCTCAAACATTACGACGAACGTCGGGAAACCGTAAAGGGAAGAATGATGGGTGTATTCTTTGCGGTTGACTGAAACGAAGAGACAAAAACAGAGGTGGAAAATGTTGAATACTCCGAAACGGGGGGGGGGGTCTCCCTATTTAGGCTGATCGCCGCAACAGTTGCCGTCGCGACGCTGGGGTCGCTTGCGGTGACGAATATCGCCATCGCCGATCCCTCTTCCCAGGGTGATGCCGACTCCTCTCAGAACGTGCAGCTGGTGCAGAACACCGACGACTCCGATCAGAGCACAGACACCACGCAAGGCACGGACGTTTCGCAAGGCACGGATGCTTCGCAGAGCACAGACGTCGATACCCAAAACACGGACGCCCAAAGCGCCGACGACCAGACCGACGATATCGTCGCCCAAAATGCCGACGACGGCATCAGCACCGCCGCATTAACCGGTTACACCGTCAACGATACGGTCTCGCCGGAAGGCAGCACCATTGACGTGTTTGATTATTGGCTGTCTGATTCTCGGTTCGCCCAAGATAATGCGACTAGCACGCCTTCTGATTACCTTAATCGAGGTATTAATGCGAATCACTCTCTGAAATTCAGCCCCAATGCGAATCTTCTTGGATACAAGGCTGCTGAGGTGGGTAACCAGAATCCAAGCAAAACCGGTGGAAATATCAATGTATGGACCGGAAAGTCGACTGACGATGTCGGCGGTCCCTACGCGGGGATTGTGGAGAATACATTGGGGGAGGATGGCTACCCGATCCTGAAGGATGGTAATGCGACCGGTATTACCGGTGAAGAATCCGTTAGTGAATCCCTTGACTATCTGTTCAATCGGACATCATCGAACTCCAAAGCTGTATATGCGGATGCGGATGGTTTACTCCAACTGGATGATTATGGTTACTATTATTATGACAGTCAGCTAAACTTTGCGTCCTTATTAGATGGGCAGTCGTCATCCTCATCGAATTCGTTTGTGTTATATCAAAATCCAAGCGTAAATGGCAATAATAATGCGGACAAATCGACTGGACAATTCTTCCCTTTTAACAATGGAACGAGTGTTTTCACGGATTCGGGAGAAGCTAAGAATATTCATTCAGATGATGCTGTGTTGAATCATTACTTTGGCTTACGAATGACGTCAACTTTCGTGCAGCCAGCTGATGGCGTTACGGATAATAACCAAGAAATGCAGTTCAAATTCTCTGGCGATGATGATGTCTGGGTGTTTATCGACGGTGTGCTCGTAGGAGATGTTGGCGGTATTCATGATCGTCTGACGTTGAACATCAATTTCGCTACCGGTGAGGTGACGGTGACTGATGGTTCCAGTTATGCCAACGACTCAGGCAGTCCGAAAAAATATACCACTAATCTGGCGTCAAATATCAAGCAAGCTTTTGAAAACGCAGGTAAGGCCGATGAAGTCCGATGGGGCGAGGGCGCCCGAGCCAACACGTTCGCTGACGGCACCTATCACGAATTACAGTTCTACTATTTGGAACGTGGTAACGGCAACTCGAATATGAAGTTGTCCTTCAACCTTGTTGAGCCGATGAGCAGCGACGTGATCAAAGTCGATCAGAGTGGTGACTCGCTGGAAGGCGCAAGCTTTGCTCTGTATGCCACGGATGCCGACTATACGGTGGATGAAAAAACCCTTGTATTGGCTACTGGCGAGACCGATGAGAATGGTTATCTGATTCTGACGGATAATACGGGAACGATTATCGATTTTGGTAAGAGGTATGGAGATAACCCAGACACTAACGCATACTATGTGTTAAGGGAAACTGAAGCGCCAGCAGGATACAGTCGCATGATAAATGATATGCGCCTGCGGTACATGCCATCAAAGAATCTGGCCAGTGGATCTTTGGTCTCCGATCCTGACTCAGATAGTCCGAACAGTTCCATATGGAACACGGGTGGCGTGGCTCGTGGTAAGGAACGTATCACTGCGCTCTCGGCATTCACGACGTATAGTCATAGTGGAGCCACTAATAATCCTTGCGTCACGGAGTGCTCTACGAAAGACATGCTTGAGAACGGCACGATGTTCGCGGTCGTGTTGAAGCGTGACAGCACAGATGCCACTATTGAGGGGCTTTCAAACCCTGCAAATTGGCATGTAATTTCAGGCGACATGATTGAGGGATGGTCGGTATCCAAGGGTGCTGCAACTATCCAAAACGTCATTGCTGCGTACCAAGAAACGAAAGCTAGCTCGTTCCGTCTGTCGAGTAATGGCTACTATGAGGCGAATATTGAGTCTCTGCCAGGATACTTGGATGAGTACTACTTCATGCTGGATGAGAGCGCTAAGAACAGCACCAAATATACGGTGGCAACCTACTATTCGACTGCGACTGATGCTAATGAGATGAACGCCAGCAACACTTGGCGCGTGAACAGCGATGAATTTGGTCGTGACTTCTCATCTCGTTTCTACATTCCGAACATCAAGAACGAGCTGTTCGTACAGAAGGTGGACGAGAACGGCGATCCTGTTGCCGGCGCGACATTTGGTCTGTATGGGGCGGATCAGGTTACAGTAAGCGGCGACACAGTAACCGTGAATGAGAATGATGAAGGTAATCCTGCCGGAGGAACTGTTACGACGACAGATTCCTGGATGAACGACACCGATCCCGCGACGCCCTCTTTCAAAGGTGCTGCGATGTTCGCCGTGCAAAGCGAATACCAACGACCGGATTCAACGGAACCACTAAGGACGGACATCAGTGACAAACCATTGGTGAACGGCACATATTACCTTGTCGAGATGGAAGCCCCTGCTGGATATCAGAAAACAACCAATGTAAGCAAGATCGTGGTGTCGGACGATGGCATCTTCGCAGACGCTGGTGAAGCTGACGATGGTATCAAAGTCGTGCGAGGCGTTGGACAGCTGGTAGCGACCATGTCCACGTTTGGTTCCACTGGTTCGTTTGATGACACATTGCGTTATGTAGAATCTGTTGCTGGCTCGGCGACTGACGTGGCGCTTGACGCGAATTGCATCGCTTCTAAATGTAGTGCGACTTTGACGAAGGCGGGGCCTGCAAACCTCGATACTGCGAGAGCCATTGACGGCAAACTTAAGGTCTCACCCACTACATCCACTACACCCAATTCGTTGGAACTCACGTATGGCGGCGTTGGCGCGGCTCTGCAGTATGGTGCTCGCTTTGAGAGTGGTGATTACATGTTCATTTCGGATACGGATTGGCCGATTATCCGAACATATCAGGACGAACGCCCGAGCGGTGCAACGAAGGAGGAATCGCGTACTGATCTGGCTAAGTATGTTGCTAATAAACCGAATTCTGGTCAGGCATTGTCGTCCATCGTTACCGGTTCGGTGATGGTGCAGGTGACCAATGAGCGTGAAGGCGTCGAATTAACGGCAGGCTCCATTGAGGTCAGCAAGACGGTGAAGGGCGCTGCGGCAACCGAGAACTTCAGCTTCACTCTGACGTTGCAGAATGCCAATACTGATGCAATTGACGTCATCAGTGGCTTGGATGCGGATCACGGGGCTACTGTCACAGTTACTAAGGATGAATTGGGCAATGCTGACGCAGAAGTGAATAAGTCATTCAATGCATTGAAATTCGTGACTCCGGACGATACGGCTACACCAAAGGTTTACACCTTTATCGTCAAGGAGAACGTGTATCTTGCCACGATGCCGTTAGGTTGGAAGTATGACCAGTCTGAATATACGGTGAAGGTCCAGTTGAGCTACGAGAACAGTGCTTGGGTTGCGAAGGTGGCATCAATCAAGCAGTCCATGGACTTCAATGGTAATCCCATCGCTTCCGACCAACAGCCTGATGTGACTCAAACCGGTGCCGAATTCGTCAATCAGTATGTGGCGGTGTCTTCGCTGCCGTTGACCGGTGGTCCGACTTCGATGAGCTACGTCTGGCTTGGCCTGTGCATCGCCGGTGCCGGCCTGCTGAGCTGGCTGGGCATGAACGAATGGCGCAAGCGCCATGCGGTTCAGTAATCCACCTCTCCTGTCTCGGGAGAACAACGATGCCGGTGGAGAGCGGCCGACAATAGCCGCTTTCCCGGCATCCATCACAGATTTGCGGATCGCGGAGGATATGCGAGCCTCCAACCTCCGCGATTGCAAGAAAAGTATGTAGAAGAAAAACGAAAGGAAGGGTTCTCATGAAGATGAGGAAACTTTTTGCGGGTATCGCCGCCGCTGCGACGATGCTCGGTGGTCTCGCCCTAGGCGTCACCACCGCCAATGCCGCGCCGGCAACGGTCATCACCGGTGATCAAACTATTACGTTCACGGCAGATGATGCCGTGAACCTGAATGGCCACACTCTTGAAGCATACAAAATTGGCGAGTATGTGGAATACACGAATGGTACGGAGACCAAGTACGGTATTCAAACCGTTAAAGGCGCGAACAATGAGACCATTACTGAAGTGCGTCGCGCGGTGAATACCGTTGTCGACCCTGATGTGACGGATGAGGAAGACCCACTGTCCACAGTTCTTGGGACTAATCCAGCGGGGCTGGATATCCAGAAAGCTGGAACGAGCCGCAAGTTTGTGCAAGAGCTTAATAAGAGCGAGCTGGGTACTGCTACTAAGCCGGACGCGTTGAACGCTGTCGCGGCGACGCCTCCGGCCACCGGATACACAGCATCCATCACACTGGAAGCCGGATTGTGGGTTATTTACGATACGACTTCTACCAACGCATCTGTTCCGATTCTTATCGGTACCGCTCCTGTGGAGCAGAATCCCACGGTGGCATTTAAGAACGCTTCGGTTCCTCCGAGCCCCAGCAAGGAGATTATCGAAGGCGACACCAACAACACTGTGACTATCGGTGATGTTGTGACTTACCAGGTGACGGGCAAGGTTCCTGACACCTCTGCTTACACGGAGTACTCCTATGTGTTCACTGATAACCCGGGTACTGGTTTGACCGTTGACCCGGCGACTGCGGGCATTACGATTGCTGGCAAGCCCATTGCCGAAATCACCGGCGCGAGCACTTCTCTGACCGCTGTGATTACCGGTGATGGGAATACTGCCTTTACCGTCACCTTGAACAAAGAGGCTATTGAGAGTTTGATTGAGAGTCTGAATCTCGCTGCTGGCAATGATCTGGTGATGACCTATAAGGCAACTGTTAATGAGGAAGCTCCAGTTGGTGGCGTGGTTAACACGGTGACGGTTAACAATAATGGTGCGGCTTCGGAAGAAGGTACTGTAATTTCGCATTACAACAGCTTCTCCTTCAACAAGAAGTGGGCTGACGATACTGCTGCGGCGGGCGCGAAGTTCCAACTGACCGACAAGAACGGCAATACGCTTACTGCAGAATCCAACGCCGATGGTGTTGTTTCTTTCACTGGTCTTGAGGACGGTACCTATACGGTTACCGAAACTCAGGTGGCAACGGGTGCTCAAGATTTCAGGGGATCATTTAATGTCACGTTGGAATACGGAAAGAAGCCGGTGTTCGCCGCTGTTGCGGCTGATACATGGGATCTTTTCGACCCTGCTACGGCGACCATGACCAACGTTAAGTCCATCACCCAGCTGCCGTTGACCGGTGCGGCCGGCACGGCGTTGTTCACCGTGATCGCGCTGCTCGTCGTGGGCGCTGCGGCCATGGTCTACGCGAAGTCCCGCAAGACCGCCAAGGCCATGATGGCCTGAGCGTGATTGCTGACGCACTTCGTTAGTGGTATGAAGATTGGGCTCTTCGCCATAGGAGAGCCCAATCTTTTCGCACATCTGGAGAGTCCCCCGAATCGTCGAACGGCGTAATGCGATCGACGCCATCTTCACTCCACCTATCCACGCCATGCCATCGGCAATTACGAGAAGGGCAGCGCTCATGACAGACACTTCATTCACCCCAGAACAGCTCGAATATCTTCGCATGCTGCCGGCCGTGAAAAGTGTGAACGGTTCGCATATCTACTATTCATCGCAGTTTCAAAAAGAATGTATGCGCCGGTACGCGCAAGGGGAGCGCCCCTCCAAAATCTTCCGCGACGCGGGCCTAAGCCCCCAAATCATCGGCCATAAGCGCATCGAGCGGTGCATCGCCCGCTGGAAGCAGCTCGACCATCTGTCCGACAGCGAAAACGGCGGCGAAGATGGCGGCGAAAACGGCGGCGAAGGCGGCGGAATCTTCAACATGCGCCGCGACCCCGTCGACGACAATCGTATGCTGCTGCAACTGCTGATGCAGCAGTCGAACTATACCCAAGTCCTCCAGCAAGAAAACAGCAAGCTGCGCGAAACCGTCAAGCGACTCACCGCCGAGGCGGACGGATTGCGTCAGCAACAGCAGCAGTGACCCCATGAAACGACTTCCGTCTTCACCACCGTCTCAAGCGCATCACATGCGTCCGGCGCAGCAGCCGGCCCGGCCATCCTCATCCTCCCGGACTTCCCCCTCCTGGACTCCCGTCCCATTCGAGAAAGCCACCGATGTCGCGGATCTGATGCGCAAACGGCGGAATATGGCGCGCCAACTGCTGGCGATGCGTGTGGTGGTGGCGGTGCTGCTGGCGGTGGCGTTATGCATCGGTGGATATCCGCTGGCCCTGCAATACCAATCCGACCGTCGGCTCGAATCCGCGGCGTCGCAGGCGGCGCAGACCGTGGCGGAGTGGCCGTATCCGCAGGCGGAGGAATCGTTGGCGGCGGCGCGCGCGTATAACGAGCGGCTCGCCCGGTCGGGCCAGCCGGTGATGGGCGAGGCCGTCGACCCGTTCGCGCGGGTGCAGGGCGGCTCGCAAGCCTCCAACGAGGAGGACTCGGAGGCGTCGAAAGACGAGGAATACCAGAGTCTGCTGGACACCGGCGGTGGGGTGATGGGCTCCATTCTCATTCCCAGTATTTCCGTGGATCTGCCGATCTATCATGGCACGTCGGAAAGCGCGTTGGCGTCGGGCGCGGGGCATTTGTATGGTTCGAGTCTGCCGGTGGGCGGCGAGAGCACGCATAGTGTGATCACCGGGCATCGTGGTCTGGTCGAGGCGCTGATGTTCACGAGGCTTGATGAGATGGAGGTGGGGGATTTCTTTTATATCGAGGTGATGGGGGAGACGCTGGGCTATCGCGTGGACCGTATTTTGGTGATCGAGCCCGACGATACGAGCCGGCTCAAGGTCGTCGAGGGGGAGGATCGCGTCACGTTGATGACCTGCACGCCGTATGGTGTGAACACGCAGCGGCTGTTGGTATCGGGTGTGCGCCAGGAGATTCCGATGCCGATTCCGGACCCGCAGGACGCGCCGGGCGATGTGCGCACTCTGGTGGCGTGGGCTGTGGCCGTCGCCGCCATCCCCGGCCTGGTCTTCGCTGTGATATTCAACCGCCGCCGCACCGCCCCCTGGCGTCAGATCCGCCACGCCTCCCGCTGGCCGCGGTGAATGTCGTTACGATAAGGCGGAGTCAAGCAGACGGTTGATGGCCTCTTCGCGGGAGAGCCCGTGCGCTTCGGCGTAAAGGTCGATTTTCTGGTCGCGCGGTTTCCTTCAATTTTTCGATCACACAGCGAATGAAACCGCACGGCCTTTACGTACCAAAATGCGAAGAGCCGCTTCCGTTTGGAATGACGTGGGCATTCCCTGTGTTTGAGGCCCCCTGTTTGAGGGGTGTGTGTCGGTTGATTCTGGGCCGGATTGCGAGGGGGGGGGGGGATTGTGTCCTTTTCCCCCGATTTCCTTCCTCAAAACGGAGTTATGTTAAGTGCCTGAACTGATTTGTCAATGTCGTCGGGGGAGAGCTCCGGCTGGTTGACGGGGTGATGGACGCCATGAAGGAATGGACCGCGATATGAACCAGCGAAGGCGACGAACTCGAGGGGGCGATGACGGCGAAGCCGAAGATCGTCCTCGGCACGCGACGGGGGTCGTTGCCTTCCGTCGGGGTCATCTTGTTGGTCGTTTCGTCGCGGTGTTGGCCACCATGGTGATGATGCTGACGGTGGGCTTCAGCGGCGATGTCGCCTTTGCCGAGCAGGCCGGTGAATCCCAAAACAGTCCATCGAACGTCGACAAAGCGGTTGACGGCGGCACCGAGAACGATTACAAATCGGAGGACTTCTTGGGTGCCGGAAACACCACCCAATACGCTGGGCGCGTGTGGACCGATAAGACGGTATTCGACGGCACTGCCACGTTCGCCGACAATGATGGGGACAAATCGATTTCAGTGTCGGCGTCCGACCCGAAGAATGATTTCCTGATCGCCTATTCCGCACTGGCCACCTCCCAAACGGTGAGCAACCAGCGTCCGTCGGACACGGTGTTCATTCTGGATTTCTCAGCGAGTATGACTTGGGGTGTGAACTCGCAGAAAGTCTCCAAAGCGGACGGCAGCGATTCACGCATCAAGTATCTGGTCGACTCGTTGAACTCCGCCATCGACGCCCTGGCCAAGGCGAATCCGAACAACCGGGTGGCGGTGGTGACGTTCAACAGAACCGGCTCGACGTTCCTGCCATTGCAGGAGTTGAGTGAGGATACGGTCAATCTGTTGGATCAATCGGCCGAGGGCGTCCGCCAGTTCTTCACGTTGAGTGATTTCAGGTTAAAGAACGCGAACGACGGCATCGCGACGGTGACTTGCAATTTCGGCGATTGCGGCGCGCAGACGCGCACAACCGACTCGAAAACCAATATCCAATACGGCGTGTATGAGGGCATGAAGCTGCTCGCGGAAGCCACGGACGTCACGTTTACGGCCTCCGATGGCTCCACGCTCAAACGACTTCCGAACGTCGTGCTGATGTCGGACGGCGCGCCGACGACCATTTCCGAGTCGGCGACAGGCTCAACACTCACCAGAGGAGAGAACGGCGGGCAATGGTGGAGTGGCCTGAAATACAACGGCAACGACTCCATCGGCAGCGGCGACAACAGCAACGCCCACAGCGCCAACGGGTTCCTCCCCATGCTGACCGCAGCGTACTTCAAAAACAGGATCCGCGCCCATTACAACGCAAACGCAGAAGATCAGTCGACGGTCGAGCCGAATGTATACACGATCGGCTTCAGTATCAACCAGCAGACCGGCAGTATGGTCAGCATGGCCAATCTGGTGCTCAATCCTAAGCAATCGCAGTATGTGGAGAACTGCCCGACCGACAACGATGTGAACACCCAGAAAGAGAACGCATGCCATGCCACCAACGAGGTGTTGGACGCTTGGGCCGAGTATCTGAATGGCGGCCGGCCCACGGTGAAGTACGTGGATGGCAATCCCGTGGCATGGAAGGACGAAAAGAAATACAACGTCCAACATCCCAACGACGGCCATGACGCGACGTCCAAGGACTACATGACGCAGTACTTCGCCGCGGAGTCCTCGGACCAACTCAATGAGGCCTTCCAGTCGATTGCCTCGCTGATCACGGAGGCCGCGAAAACCCCTACGAAGGTCGGCTCGGATGCTTTCCACTCCGGGTATATCACCTACACCGATCCCATCGGATCGTATATGGATGTGAAGTCCGTGGTCGGCGTGCTGTACAACGGAGTGAAATACAGTACGCAACGGGAGGAAAACGAAAACTCGACATGTCCGGTGCTGAACGCCGACGGCACCCAGGGCGCCGGCGAAACGCCATGCGTTCGGTACCGTGCCGACGGAGAGGTCGAAACGTCGCTGTACGGCAAACATGCCTTAAGCAGTTTGGATATCTGGGTGGTTCAGGATGCTGGTACCACGTCGGAATCGCCCACCTATACGCTTACGATCCGTATTCCCGCCGCGTTGATTCCCCTGCGTGTGAATACGGTGACATTGGGTGCTGACGGCAGCGTGGCGTCCAATGAGACCTCGACGGAATATCCGATCCGCGTGCTGTATGAGGTAGGGCTCCAAGACAGGATCATCTCGGAAGACGGCGCATTGGTGGCAAGCGCGGTCAGCGAGGATTACACGAAAACCCACGTGGATCCCAAAACGGGCGAGGTGTATTTCCTTACCAACCGGTACAGCGGCGCGACGTATAAGTCCACGAACGCCTCGAACGCCACCGGGGGACAAACCCAAGGCGACGCGGTCTCAGTGTTCCACCCGGCCAAAGACAATCCGTTCTACTCCGTGCAGTCCGCGATGCCGATCTACCATGTCGGTACGGACGGAAGCTGCCCCGCTACGGTGGCGGAAGCGACGCAGGTGAATCATGATGAATTCATCCAAAGTGCCCCGACCACACAGTACTGCATCGGCCTGCAATACTACGGGCAGTCGAATCAAGGCGACGGCGGCGTCATCACCGACCTGACCCTGCGCGCGCGTTCCCAATTCAGCGACTCGGCGATCAGCAGTGACGCCTCGGGCAATGCGATGGTCTCCGAGGGGCGTATACGTCTGGGATATCTGGCGGATCACACCGACAAAACAATATCCACCAACAACACCGACACCGCTGTGCACGCCTACGCGCCCACCTACCAGTACTGCAATCCCAACAACCTCAGCCAAGTGGACGGGTATGTGGCGGTGTACCACGGCAACAACGGCAAATTGACGACCTCGCCCAGTTCCACGCAGGCCACGATTCAGGTCAAGAAGATTCTGGAAGGCAAGGAATGGAGCGATTCGGACAGCTTTGCCTTTGTGCTGGCAAGTCAAGATGGCGCGCCTTTGCCCGCCGGCTCGACCGGCAATCAGACGGACATGACGATCGACCGGAATTCCGTGAACCATATGGCAAGTTTCGGTCCCATCAGCTACAGCCAGGTGGGCGCGTACGTCTACTCGCTGACCGAACTGAACCCGAGCGATCCCCTGGACGGCATGACGTATTCGCAAGCCGAATACATGGTGACCGTGACGGTCGCCGTGGATGCGGACACCGGCGGACTCGCCGCCACGGTCTCGATGACGCGGACGCGCGACGATGACGGCGGTGCGACGAACGCGGCGGTTACGGCGGCGGATGGCACGCAGCCCACCGCGGAGTTCACCAATCGGTTCCATCGCGTGGCTGTATTGCCATTGACCGGTGAAGCGGCCGGCCGGGACTACCTGCGGACGGGATTGGCGCTCGCGGGCGTGACCGTGCTGAGCGCCGCCGGAGTCGGATGGTGGAGACACCGGAGAGAAAGCAGCGCCATATGAGACGCGAGCTGACATAGGGATTTGTTTCCTCTCTCGCGAAGGCGCGTCGGGAAACGAAAGAACTGCGGAGTATGGACGTGGGAGAGATCCCGTTCCGAGCCCGCGATCCATAACCAAAGCAACGAAAGGAAGGGACACTTATGAACATGAGGAAACTGGTCGCCGGCATCGCCGCCGCCACGGCGATGTTGGCAGGGGTCGCGTTGGGCGTGGCCCCCGCCAGTGCGGCAGAAACCAGAGTGGACTCGATGTCGACGGTGAAGTTCACCGCCGACAGTGCGGCGCAGCTGGCTGGGCGCAAGCTGACGGCATATAAGCTGGCCGACTATTATCAAATCGCCAACGATGGCGACGGCGGTGGTGTGGCGTATACCGTGAAGACGATCGCCGATGCGGCGACCATCCATACGGCGTTGACGGACGCGGTTGCCGCCACCAATGCCAACGGTCTCACCGTACCGGACACCAAAACGGACCAGCTGGCCTGGGCGCTGTCGCAGAATGGTGTGCTTGACGACAGCTCCGCCACTTCGGCTCCATGGGTGGGCAATACCCGCAGGTTTGCGGAGTCGCTGAAGAGCCATATTAATGATCCGGATTTTACGAACACCAGAGTCAATGATATTTCGTTAACGGCGACCAATGACGAGTCGCCTTCGGCCACCATAACCCTCGAATCGGGCGTATGGCTGATCGTCGATACCAGCACCGCCTCCGACAATGTGACGCAGGCCATCCCTATGGTGGTGTCCACCGGTAAGGTGACGGGGTCACAGTTGGTCTCGCCGGATTCTCCTGATACGGATCCCGTGGTCATCAATTTCAAGAACGACACGCTCACCGTGAGCAAAAGCGTCGACCAGCAGGCCGTCGCCGTCGGTCAGACGGTGACTTATACGCTCACCAGCACGGTTCCGTCCACCACCGGTTATGCGAGCACAGGGTATGCCTACCAGTTCATCGACACGCTGGGCGCGGGCCTGAAGTACGCGGGCAACGTCACGGTGAAGGTGGGCGGTAATATGCTTTCGCCAGCCGCGGATGGGACTGGCTACGCCGTCAACAATCCTTATGAGAACGATGCCCAGGAAGTGCGGTTCGACCTGTCGCAATACATCTATACGGCGGGGCAGGACTCCAGTCTGGTCGGCAAAGCCGTTGTCGTCACCTACGACGCGACCGTGACCGATTCCGCGGTCGTGGAGGGGGAAGGCAACCTCAATACCGTGATTCTCAAGTACAGCAACGATCCGAGCATGACCTCCTTCGGCCAGCCGCAAAGCACCGTGAAGGTGTATACCGGCAAGTTCGTTCTCGACAAACTCAACAAAGATGGCGTGCGGCTATCCGGTGCCAAGTTCCAGGTCTTCAGAAGCGGGGAAACCGGCGAAAGCAATGCGCTGCAGTTCGTGAAGAACTCGGAGGGAACGGAATACAAGCTTGCCGATGGCGAATCCGGCGGAACCACCACCACTACCATCACGACACTGGACGGCGCTCCCGTCGCCATCACCGGTCTGAATGGTGAGTACACCGTCAAGGAGACCCAAGCGCCAGCGGGTTATTCGTCCTTCCTGCCGGCATTCAATGTGACGGTGACCGCTCCGACAAGCGATGGCGGCGCAAGCACGGTCGGCGTCAACCCAACCCAGTGGGGAGAACTCGTCACCTCGCAGGGGCAGACGGTCACCGTGACCAACGTGAAGAACATCGCCCAACTGCCGTTGACCGGCGGTGTGGGACTCACCTTGTTCGTCGTGGCGACGGCGCTGTTCGCCGGCGCGACCGTCACCCTGTATGCGAAGTCCCGCAAGACCCGCAAGGAGCTGATGCGCTGAACTCGCGTCCACACCGTTGAAATCTGAAGTATTGGCCTTCGGCTCGAATATGCTGGAGGCCAATACGTGTTTGCGTAGGCCATATGCGTTTACATGATGAGGGGACGATAGTCATGTTCGGCGCAAGGGGAAAACGAGGGGCTATGGCGATGAAACGACCCACGCGGTTCACGCCGCAGGATATCGAATATCTGTTGTCGCTGCCGGCTGTGCGGAATGTTTCCGGCAACCAGTTGCGCTACAGCGACGAGTTCAAGAAATACTGCATGCTGCGGTATGCCAACGGTGATTCGCCCGTCCAGATTTTTCGTGATGCGGGTTTGGAGCCAAGTCTGATAGGTCATAAGCGAATCGAGCGTTGCGTGGCCAGATGGAAGGTGAGTGAATTGCCGCGTCTGCAGGAGTCGGATGAATTCGTCAAGGAGCGGGACCGTCTCGTGGCCGTCTATCTGCGGCATTTCCGTCAGGGGCATAACGACCTGCCGAATGAGATTCCATGGGATGCCGAGCATGAGGATGATTCGTTATGGAAGCTGATTTGCCGCCAGCAGCTTCGGCGGATCGATGAGCTGGAGCGCGAGGTGGAGCGGTTGCGCGCACAGTTGGCGAGACGGGGCGGGGGCGATGGCGCGTACGCTCGGCCCGACGAACGGTAAATCTCTTGGGCGGTCCGCTACGACGGGACCAGGACGCACGGATCAGGACTTCGCGCATGTGATCGACGTTTCCGATCAGGCGCGTCGTCATCGCCGTCTGCGACGCCGACTGTTGCTGATGCGTCTGGCGGTGTGCGTGATGGCGCTGGTCACCATCGGTGTGGGCGGATATCCGCTGGCCCTGCAATACCAATCCGACCGTCGGCTCGAATCCGCGGCGTCGCAGGCGGCGCAAACCGTGGCGGAGTGGCCGTATCCGCAGGCGGAGGAATCGTTGGCGGCGGCGAGCGCCTACAACGAACGCCTCGTCCAGTCCGGGCAGCCGGTGATGGGCGAGGCCGTCGACCCGTTCGCGCGGGTGCAGGGCGGCTCGCAAGCCTCCAACGAGGAGGATTCGCAGGCGTCGGGCGACGAGGAATACCAGAGTCTGCTGGACACCGGCGGTGGGGTGATGGGCTCCATCCTTATCCCCGGCATCTCCGTGAACCTGCCGATCTACCACGGCACGTCGGAAAGCGCGCTGGCCTCCGGCGCGGGGCATCTATACGGTTCGAGCCTGCCGGTGGGCGGCGAAAGCACACACGCGGTGATCACCGGGCATCGCGGTCTGGTCGAGGCGCTGATGTTCACGCGGCTTGACGAGATGAAGGTGGGGGATCTCTTCTACATCGAGGTGATGGGGGAGACGCTGGGCTACCGTGTGGACCGCATCACGGTGATCGAGCCCGACGACACCAGCCAACTCAGAATCGTCGAAGGCGAGGATCGCGTCACGCTGATGACCTGCGCGCCGTACGGTGCGAACACGCATCGCCTGCTGGTGTCCGGCGTGCGCCAGGAGATTCCGATGCCGATTCCGGATCCGCAGGACGCGCCGGGCGATGTGCGCACTCTGGTGGCGTGGGCCGTGGCCGTCGCCGCCATCCCCGGCCTGGTCTTCGCCGTGATATTCAGCCGCCGCCGCACCGCCCCCTGGCGTCAGATCCGTCACGCCTCCCACTGGCCGCGGTGAATATCGTTACGATAGGGCGGAGTCAAGCAGACGGTTGATGGCTTCCTCGCGGGAGAGTCCGTGCGCCTCGGCGTAAAGGTCGATTTTCTGGTCGCGCGTGAGCGGCGTGCGCGCGAGGCTTTGGTCCAACGCCTGTCTGGTGAATTCGCTGGCGGTGATGTTCCGTTCCTGCGCGACCCGTTCGACCATGCGCCAAAGCGCTTCGGGGACACGAATGGTATGCGCGCGCATGTCGTTGCGGCGGATGACGAAAGGATCGGATTCGCGATGCAGAGTGACGCCTGGTGAGCTGAATCCGTCTTCGGCCTGCTGCGCCCATGCGGCGATCTGCTCCTCGGTGATCGGCGTGCCGTCTTTGGCCAAGTATTGCTTGCTCATGCTTTCCAGTGTAACCGTCTGTATGACTATTGTCATACGCCGAACCCTGTTCATGCATGGCATCATCCTTTCGTGTGCTGACCGCTATGCACAACGGTAGAAAGACGCAAAGCCCCATGTCCAGCGCGAATGGCGAATGTGCATCCAGCGACGGAACGCCGGCGAGTTGTGGATAACTGGCCGACGATCCACATCCGGTCTGCGGGTCGCGCGTAGGACGCAGCGCGGCGAACCCGGCAACCCCGGCATGTAAGGTAGAGCGTTATGAGTGATTTTGTGGATAGAGTGACCGTCCATGTCAAGGGTGGCGACGGCGGCAATGGTTCGGCAGGCATCCGCCGCGAGAAGTACAAGCCGCTGGCCGGCCCGAACGGCGGCAACGGCGGTGACGGCGGATCCGTGATCTTCGTGGCCGACCGTAACGCCACCAGCCTGCTCGACTACCGTTTCATGCCGCACCGCGTGGCCGGCAACGGCACCATGGGCTTGGGCGACAACAAAGACGGTTCCAAAGGTGAGGATCTGATCCTGCCCGTGCCCTGCGGCACCGTCGTGTTCAGCGCGAAAGGCGCGCAGGGCGGCGAACGCCGTCCCGGCGACCAGCTCGCCGACCTGCGCCATGAGGGCGACCGTTTCGTCGTGGCCGCGGGCGGTTCCGGCGGACTGGGCAACATCGCCTTGGCCAACCGCACCCGCCGCGCCCCCGGCTTCGCGCTGTTGGGTGAGCTGGGCGAGGAGCGCGACGTGATTCTGGAACTCAAATCCATCGCCGACGTGGCGCTGGTGGGCTTCCCCTCCGCCGGCAAGTCGAGCCTGATCGCCGCGATCAGCGCCGCCAAGCCGAAAATCGCCGACTACCCCTTCACCACGCTGGTGCCGAATCTCGGCGTGGTCATCGCCGGCGACCGCCGCTACACCATCGCCGACGTGCCCGGCCTGATTCCCGGTGCCAGCCAGGGTAAGGGATTGGGGCTCGAGTTCCTGCGCCATATCGAGCGCACGGAGATCATCGCCCATGTGATCGACTGCGCCACGCTGGAACCCGACCGCGATCCGATCAGCGACTACGAGGCGCTGGAGCACGAGCTCGCCGAATACGCCGGCTCGCTGGACCTGCCGTTGGGCGCGATTCCGATTCCCGAACGCCCGCGCGTGATCATCCTCAACAAGGCCGACATGCCCGAGGCCGAGGAGCTCGCCGAATTCGTCAAGCCCGAATTCGAAGCCAAGGGATTCCCCGTGTTCGTGATCTCCACCGCCAGCCATAAGGGCCTGAAGGAGCTCAACTTCGCCCTGTCCGAGATGGTGGTGAAAATGCGCGAGGAAGTCGCCGAGCGCGAACGGGCCGAAGAGGAGGCCCGCGTGGTCATCAAGCCGCTCGAGCAGGAGGGCCGCCGACGCCGCCGCGCCGACGAGGGCGGCAACGCGCTCGACTTCACCGTGGAACGCAAGGAGAACGCCAACGGCGAATTCTGGTACGAGGTGCTGGGCGCCAAGCCGGAACGTTGGGTGATGCAGACCAACTTCGACAACGACGAGGCGGTCGGCTATCTGGCCGACAGGCTCGCCAAGCTGGGCGTCGAGGACGAGCTGCGCCGCAAGGGCGCGCATCCCGGCGACGAGGTGCGCATCGGCCGCGGCAACCGTGCCGTCGCCTTCGACTGGGATCCGACGATCTCCGCCGGCGCGGAGATGCTCGACGGCACGCAGCTCGGCGCGCGCGGCAAGGATCTGCGCCTTGAGGAGCAGGACACGCGCGCCCACCGCCGCACCAACGCGGAACGCCGCCGCGAATACCACGAGATGATGGACGCGCGCGCCGCCGTGCGCGAGGCGATGATGGCCGAACGCAAGGCCGGCCATTGGGCCGACCCCTCCATCGACGACGACCGTCACGACGAGCACAGCCTGTTCGGCCGCGGCGAAGGCGCGGAGGAATAGCGAATGTCCACACCATCGCAGGCCGACGTGCGCCGCGCCATCGCCGCCGCGCAGACCGTGGTCGTCAAGGTCGGATCCAGCTCGCTGGCCGACTCCGACGGCCGTCTGGACCCGGAACGTCTTGACGCGCTGGTGACGGCGTTGGCGCAGGTGCGGCTGATGGGCGCGCGCGTCGTGCTCGTCTCGTCCGGTGCCATCGCGGCCGGTTTCGGCCTGCTTGGTTTCGATTCCCGGCCGACCGACGTGGCCACGCAGCAGGCCACCGCGGCCGTGGGGCAAGGCCTGCTCATGGCCAGCTACGAGGCGTCGTTCGCGCGTTACGGCATTCGCGTGGGGCAGATTCTCATCACCGCCGAAGACACGATCCGCGCCACCCAATACCGCAATGTGCAGCGCACGTTGGAACGGCTGCTCGACCTCGGCGTGGTGCCGATCGTCAACGAGAACGATTCGCTGGCATCCAACGAGATCCGTTTCGGCGACAACGACCGGCTTTCCGCGCTTATCGCCAACCTGGTGCGCGCGGACGCGCTGGTACTGCTCACCGACGTGGACGCGCTCTACACGGCCCCGCCCTCGCAGCCCGGCTCGCGGCGCATCGCCTACGTGCCGAACGTGATCGACGCGCTGGGCGATATCCGGGTCTCCGGTGCCGGGTCGAAGGTCGGCACCGGCGGCATGGTCACCAAACTTGAGGCCGCGCGTGTGGCCGCCGTCTCCGGCATCCCCGCCGTGCTCACCTGCGCGGCCAACGCGGGACCGGCGTTGATGGGCGATCCCGTCGGCACAGTGTTCGCGCCGGTCAAGCAGCGGGGTTCGTCGCGGCGGCTGTGGATCGGATTCGCCGCGGAACCGCGCGGAACGATCGTCGTGGATGCGGGCGCGGCCCAGGCCGTTCGGGGAGGTCTGGCCTCGCTGCTCGCGGCCGGTGCTCTGGAAGTCAAGGGCGCGTTCTCCGCGGGCGATCCCGTATGGATCGACGACGAGGCCGGCGCGCATCTGGCACGCGGTCTGGCCGGTTTCGACTCCGAGGAGATTCCGCAGATGTTGGGGCGCAATACCGCCCAGCTCAAACGCTTTTTGGGCGATCAATACGCGCATCCGCTGGTGCACCGGGATGATCTTGTTGTGGTATGACGTTCTCGTTGTACAACGATTTAACCACCTTGAACGCAAAACGGCTTAACGACGGTAGGGCTTATACCCCCTATGGTTAAAGCGTTGTGATTGACGCTATGTCACTTACAACGCTTTAACCACTGGACACCCCTAATCCGCATAAAGTCGTCCGCCATATGGCGCAACTGGTTAAATCGTTGTTCTTTGGCATGTGTTGGGGTTAGCATGGTGCGCATGACTATGGCTCAGTGGCAGACCCTTTCCGACCGTATCAACCAAGTGGCTCCCAGCGCGACGCTGGCCGTCGATTCCAAAGCCAAGGCGATGAAGGCCGCCGGCGTCGACGTTGTGGGATTCGGCGCGGGAGAGCCGAATTTCTCTACCCCCGACTATGTCGTGGACGCCGCGGCCGAGGCCGTGCGCGATCCGAAGAACTACCGGTACACGCCCACCCCCGGGCTGCCCGAGCTGCGTGAGGCGATCGCCGCCAAAACGCTGCGCGACTCCGGCTATGAGGTCGACCCAGCCCAGGTGGTGGTGACCAACGGCGGCAAGCAGGCCGTGTACTCCATCTTCCAAGTGCTGCTCAACGAGGGTGACGAGGTGATCATCCCCACGCCGTACTGGACCAGCTATCCCGAGGCCGTGAAGTTGGCCGGCGGCGTGCCCGTCGAAGTGTTCGTCGGCGCCGACCGCGGATTCGAGCCCGATATGGACGCGCTGGAGGCGGCGCGCACCGAACGCACCAAGGCGATCATCGTCACCTCGCCCAACAACCCGACCGGTGCCGTGTGGAGCCCCGAAACCATCAGGCGCATCGGCGAATGGGCCGTCGAACACCATATCTGGATCATCTCCGACGAGATCTACGAGCACCTGAACTACGATGACGCGCGCACCACGTACATCGGCGCGGCCGTGCCCGAATGCCGCGACCAGCTCGTGGTGCTCAACGGCGTGGCCAAAACCTACGCGATGCCCGGCTGGCGCGTCGGCTGGATGGTGGCCCCGCTCGAGGTGGCCAAAGCGGCAGCCAAACTGCAGGGGCATATGACCTCCAACGTGGCCAACGTGTCGCAGCGCGCCGCTCTGGCCGCCGTGGCCGGCACCCTGGACGCGGTGTATGCGATGCGCGAGTCCTTCGATGTGCGCCGCAAGGCCATCGTCGCCGCGCTCAACGACATCCCCGGCGTGGTATGCCCGACGCCGACCGGCGCGTTCTACGCCTTCGCCAGCATTTACGGCCTGCTCGGCAAAGCGCTCGGCCCCAACGGCACCGTGTCCGCGACCTCCGCCGAATTCGCCGCCGCCCTGCTCGACGAGGCCCATGTGGCCGCCGTGCCCGGCGAGGCCTTCGGCGCGCCCGGATATCTGCGCTTCTCGTACGCGCTCGCCGACGACCAGCTGGCCGAGGGCATGCGCCGTTTCAAGGCCTATGTCGAAGCGTAGCGACACACGAGTTGCCGAAATCGTGATGTACTGCTAAGGTAACACCTTGGCGGTTTTGCCCCATGCGAACGCATACGTTCCACGTATCGTGTAGCATGGGCAGAGTTCACCTAGGGAAGTGGCGCAATTGGTAGCGCAACGGTCTCCAAAACCGTAGGTTGTGGGTTCGAGTCCCGCCTTCCCTGCCAAGTTTGATAACCCGGAACACCATGAAGGACGGATATGGCTAAGAAAAGCAGCACAAAAGCGGTCAAGCCGAATGTCTTCATGCGCGTCGGCATGTTCATCAAGCAGATCATCGACGAGCTCCGCAAGGTCGTGACGCCGACCGCCAAGGAGCTGTTCTTCTGGTCGCTGGCCGTGTTCATTTTCGTGCTGCTGCTGATGGCCCTCGTCACGGGCATGGACTTCGGTCTGGGCAAGCTCGTGCTGTGGGTGTTCGGCTGATCGAATAACCCTGAACCCACCCCAACAAAAGGTGAATAAAACGCATGAGTGATGAAGTGAATCTTGAGAATCTGGATCTCCCCCCGGTCGTCGAGGAGGAGTCCGTCGAGGTTCCCGACGTGAATTTTGAGGCTATTGACGCCGAAACTCCCGTTGATGAGTCCGCTGAAGCCGAGACGGTTGAGGGGGCCGTCGAGTTCGCGGAATCTGCAACCGAATCTGAATCCGATGAGGATGAGACCGTCGCTCCCGCCGTCGACGAGGAGACCGGTGAGATCGCCGACGACGCCGAGCCCGTCGACGCCGGGCAGAAGGCCATCGATGATTTCTCCAAGAGCCTGCGTGCTCTGGACGGCAAGTGGTACGTGCTGCACACCTATTCCGGCTATGAGAAGCGCGTGAAGGCCAACATCGAGTCCCGCGTCGCATCCTTCGGCTTGGAGGACAAGATCTTCCAGGTCGAGGTGCCGATGGAAGAGGTCGAGAAGCACACCGACAAGGGCAAGAAGGTCATCACCCGCGTTCGCGTGCCGGGCTATGTGCTCATCCGCATGTGGCCGGACGAGAACGCCCGCCGCATCGTGCGCGATACCGAAGGCGTGACCGGATTCGTCGGCCCGTCCAAGGATCCGGCGCCGCTCAGCCGCAAGGAAGTCGTGGCTATGATGGCCCCGATGATCGCCTCCGAGGCGCTGAAGGCCGCCGGCGACAAGCCTGCCGCCGCCAAGAAGCGCGCCGTCGAGGTTTCCTACGCCGTGGGCGACCAGGTCACCGTCACCGATGGCCCCTTCGCCACGATGGCCGCCGTCGTCTCCGATGTGGAGCCGACCACGCAGAAGCTCACCGTGCTCGTGTCCATCTTCGGCCGCGACACGCCCGTGGAGCTCGGGTTCCATCAGGTCGAAAAGCTCGCCTGAGCCTAAACCCACCAATCCGTTGCGAAACCCAGCCCATCCGGCTGGGTTTTCGTGTATTGGAATGTCCACCGGAATCGGCATAATAGGAAAGCTTGTGTCTGGAGGGGAGACCCGCCATCACAGCACAGCAATATAAGTTGCGGGAGGAGACCGCCCGCGCTTTGCCAACCCACGGCGATGAGAAACGAGTCAAGCGTCGCGCGGGGGGTGGGCAAGGCTCGAACGGCGACCGATTGCACCGCGTTATAGAAAGAAGAACCATACTATGGCTCCCAAGAAGAAAGTCTCGGCGCTGATCAAGCTCCAGATTCAGGCTGGCAAGGCCAATCCGGCCCCGCCGCTGGGTCCGGCCCTCGGCTCCCATGGCGTGAACATCATGGACTTCTGCAAGGCGTACAACGCCGCCACGCAGGACAAGATGGGCCAGGTCGTGCCGGTTGAGATCACCGTCTACGAAGACCGCTCCTTCACCTTCGTCCTCAAGACCCCGCCGGCCGCGGCTCTGCTGCTCAAGGCCGCCGGCGTTGAGAAGGGCACCGAGAACCCGCTGACCCACAAGGTCGGCTCCGTCACCAAGACCCAGGTCCGCGAGATCGCCGAGATCAAGATGCCCGACCTGTCCGCCCGCGACGTCGAGGCCGGCATGAAGATCATCGAGGGCACCGCCCGCTCGATGGGCATCACGGTCACGGACTGATAAGGAGAAGGACAGATGGTAAAGCGTTCCAAGAAGTACCGCGAAGCTGCTGAGCGCATCGATCGCAACAACCTCTACACCGCCAATGAGGCCATCGCTCTGATCAAGAGCATGCCCGCCTACAACTTCGACCAGACCGTCGAAGCGGTGTTCCGTCTGAACGTGGACCCGCGCAAGGCCGATCAGCTGGTGCGTGGCACGGTCAACCTGCCCCACGGCACCGGTAAGACCGCCAAGGTCCTCGTGTTCGCCCGCGGCCCGAAGGCCACCGAGGCCCTCGAGGCCGGCGCCGACATCGTCGGTGATGACGACCTGATCACCAAGGTCGCCGGCGGCTTCCTCGACTTCGATGCCGTCGTCGCCACCCCGGACATGATGGGCAAGGTCGGCCGTCTCGGCCGCGTGCTCGGCCCCCGTGGCCTCATGCCGAACCCGAAGACCGGCACCGTGACCATGGATGTGGCCAAGGCCGTCGCCGACATCAAGGGCGGCAAGATCGAGTTCCGCGTGGACAAGAACGGCAACCTGAGCTTCCTCATCGGCAAGCTGAGCTTTGATGAGTCCGCTCTGGACGAGAACTTCAAGGCCGTGGCCGACGAAGTCAAGCGTCTCAAGCCGTCCACCGTGAAGGGCCGTTACCTGACCAAGGCGACGATCACCTCCACGATGAACCCGGGCGTTCCGGTCGATCCGAACACCCTCGCCTGAGAGCGGTTCGCGTCGCATCAGACGCACGCCAAGACCCCGATACCCTTCCGGTATCGGGGTCTTCGCATATCCGCGACAACTTTCGTCACGCTGGGCGAGGAGACGTTGATAATGGTTATTCGTCATGCTGAGCGGAGCGCAGCGAGGCGCAAGCATCTCGAGATCCCTCGACTCCGCTCGGGATGACGAGGAATACTTGGAATAGCGGGCAACGCTGGGATGGCGACAGTCCTAATGTATACAAAACTATTCCAGATTGAGAATAGTTTTGTATACGGCAGCGATATGTTGTGGTCGATATTGCAGTAACGTCAGCTTTGGGAGTGGATGCGGCCTAGGGCGATGGCGGTGGTGAGGACGTAGGCTTCGCGGGGGTCGGTGGCGTCCCAGCCAGTGGATTCGGCGGCGCGCTTGAGGCGGTAGCGCACGGTGTTGGGGTGCACGTTGAGTTCCTTGGCCACGGTTTCCAGCGAGCCGCCGCATTGCAGGAAGGTGGACACCGTCAGCAGGGTCGGGTCGTCGGGGCCACCCGCGGTGAGGCTACCGTATACGGATGAGACGAGTTCGCGGCGCGCGTCCTCGTCGCCGATCAGCGCGCGTTCGGGCAGCACGTCGTCGGCTCGCATCGGGCGTGGCACGTCATGCGGGGAGACGGCGGGCGCGGCTTTGAGCGCGAACAGCACGGCGCGCACGGTGTGCATCGCGCCGGAGACGCCCTGCCGCGACGGACCGAGGCATACCGGTCGGTCGGCGGCGAAGGCCGGCAGTGTGTGCGTGCAGGTTACTTCGGGGGTGGCCGCGCCGGATTGGCGGACCAATGCGATAACCAGTCCGTCATGTTCCCCAATCAGACTGTCGCCGCCGAGCCCCGCGATGGTGCGGGCGATCGACGTACGCGCGGCCGCGGCCGCCGTGGCCACGGTGGGCATGCCCGCGATCGCATAACAGGTGAAGTCGCCGGACCAGCCCAGCAGGGTGAACAGCGAGGCGACGCGTTCGTCGTCAAGCCCATTGAACAGGCACTCGAACGCCGTCAGCCGCACGCGTTCGTCGGCGGCATCCGGCCCGTCGGCCAACAATTCGAGGAAGTCCTTGCTCATGGTCTCCAGCATAGCCGCCCAATCCTGACGTTTTCGCTATCAGTGTCGAATCAGCTAGCCGCCGACTGCACGGCGCTCTTCTCTGGCGTCGCGCCAGAAAGTGAGGCATACGAAGCCGAAGACGAAAGCGACGGGCAGCATATGCCGCTCGAAATTATTCGCCGGCGCGGTGACCATCACGCCCATCAGCAGCAGCAGCGGAAAATGCGTGACCAACGTGAGCCAGCGCCGCCGTATCACCTCGGCCGCGCCGATCAGCAGCGTGCACACCACGTACAGGTTGCCGTGCGTGAACCAGCCCAGCACGGGAATCGCGCCCCAATCCTTGGCGAACTGCGCCACCTGATCGCGCCAGTCATGGTTGTAGTACTTGATCCAGGCGGAGTTCTCCTGCACGTACGAGCTGTTCACGTAATAATCCATGGACACGTACGGCGATGCGGCCACGTCGAAGTAGCCGTAGCATTTCGCCAGGAACGCGTCGAGCGCGATCACCGGATTGTCCAATACGATTTCAAGCCACGCCTTGTTGAAGCCCTCCATATCCTCTTCGGTGACGGAGCGCCACTTGTAGCTCACCTTCTTCGACTGGATGCCGGAGGATTTGACCGGGTCGGCGTCGTTCTGCGAGTAGGCTTCGGCCATCTGGTCGAGGTTGAACACGGGGGCGAGGTTGTCTTTCGCCTCCTGCGAGATGCCATCCGGATTGAGTTTGGCGACGCGCGCGATCTGCTGCAGTTGGATGCCGCGGCTTTCGATCGGGTCGCCGCCGATGATCACCCCCGCGTTGATGGCCATGGCGATGCCGCCGTGGATGATCACGGTGGGCAGCAGCAGCGCGACCACATAGGTGGCCCAACGCCGCCGGTCGGCGATAATGCCCAGCACGATTTGCGCGGCGACGATATACCACGCGTATTTCGCGGCCACCAGCATCACGCAGGTGGAGAGGATGAACGCGACGATGGTGCGGCGCGGCAGATGGACGACCGCCTTCGCCCCCTCGCGTGCGGGGCGGTGCGTGGCGCGCAGTTCGTACCAGATGCCGAACCACCAGACGAACGCGAACGCGAACAGCGGCGACTTGGTCAGTGAGATCGTCGCGAACACGGGCAGCGGACAGACCAAAAAGAAGGCAAGGATCGCGAAGCGCGCGGGCGCGTGGGCCGCGGCGGGGGAGAGCATCACGCGCATGCCAAGTTCGGGCCGGCCGAAGCGGCGCGCCTCGAATCGCGCGCCCTGCTCGGGTCGTGCGTAGTCGATGGCGCAGCGTGGCGTGAACGGGAAGGTGCGGCGCGCGTTCAGCCACGGCATGTTGAGGAAGCGGTGCGCGGCGGCGGTGCAGCATCCGACGGCGAACAGCATCTGCCCCGCTGCGAGCGCGACGAGGCCCGCGTCGTTCGAGCCGGTGAGCGAGCGGGAGAAGGTGGCCACCGCGCCGTAGAGCAGGGTGAGCACGATATTGTGCTGGTCGGTCAGATAGGTGGGATTCTCCGGCCACATGTAGTGCGCGGTGGGGTAGATGTCCATCGGCACGAAGGAGAAGAAGCCGATGTATGGCTGCTCCAGGCCCGTCCACTGGTTCCATGCCCAGCTGAATTCGCGGATCTGCGAGCGCACGTCTGCGCCGAAGGCCGCGAGCAGGGTGGTGGGCACCCACAGCCAGCCGATGAACAGGATCAGCGCGATTTTCCAGCGGCGGTCGGTGGCGCGCATGATCCAGCGTGAGCAGGTGGCCGCGGCTCGGCGCATCGTGTGGCCGAACTGACTGCGCCGGAGTGTGGCGAGTCGTGCGGCGATGCGGGTGCGTAGGGGTGCGGGGATGAGATGACTCAGTCGCCGTGGGATGCGTCGGCCGTTTGGATCGGCGGGGTCGGGCGTGGTGCCGAACACCGGTTTGCGGGCCGACCATCGCACGAGCGCGACGATGATGCCGAGCGTGATGGCGAAGGTGAGGATGAAGTACAGTCCGTTCACCCAGGTGGCGTCCGCGATCGAGCCTTCCTGCCAATACAGCGGGCCTACCGCGGTGCATAGCGACAGCCACAGGCAGGCCGCCACCGCCAGGGTCCAGCGGGCGATGCCGCCCACCCGCGCGAGCATCGGGTGGCGCGGGCCGCGCATGCCGGTGGCACCGGCCACGCTGGGCGCGCTCAAAGCGGCGGCGTTGGACGGTGCGGCTGCTGCGGAACTGGGTTGTAAGGGCATAATGGTCGATTCTACCGTGGCTGTTTGAAGGCACGGTAATGGCCGGGGCGGCCGCCGCTTGAGTCCGTCCCGGCCTGCGCCGATCTGTCTCTAGCGACGCATCAGGCCGGCGGCGAAGGCGGCGGCGACGCTCGCCTTGATGGCGTCGCCGACGATGAATCCCATGGAGGCGAGCGCGACGGCGAGGGGATCCACGCCGGTGAGCAGCGACTGCACGCCGATGCCGAAGGCGTAGACCACCACGACGCAGCCGACCACGGCGGCGAGCAGATATCGGCCGGCGGTGAGGGCGGCCGAGACGGGCGAGTCGGTGCGGGCCTGGCCTCGCAGCAGCGCGGTGAGGATCACGCCCGGCAGGAATCCGATCAGGAAGCCGGCGCTCGGGCCGACCAGCGCCATTGTGGAGGCACCGCCCGCGAACACGGGCAGGCCGAGCGCGCCGGCGGCCAGATAGGTGGCCACGGCGGCGCCCGCCTGCCGCCACGGCAACATCAGGCCGGCGAGCATGACCACGAAGGTCTGCAGGGTGATCGGCACCGGCGTGCCGGGGATGGGAACCGCGCCGGCGGCGGTGGCCACCCACAGCAGAACCGCGAACAGCGTGGGCTTCCAGGCGGCGGCGAGGCCGCGGCGGGCGAATGCGAGCAGTGTGGCGAAGCGGGCCGAAGTCAGATGCATGATGATGTCTCCTTGGA
The DNA here is from genome assembly GCF_014898155.1 of Bifidobacterium eulemuris. Classification (NCBI taxonomy): domain Bacteria; kingdom Bacillati; phylum Actinomycetota; class Actinomycetes; order Bifidobacteriales; family Bifidobacteriaceae; genus Bifidobacterium; species Bifidobacterium eulemuris. The sequence continues at coordinate 2,132,727 of NZ_CP062938.1, forward strand.
GTGTGTTTTTAGGCTTTCCTTGGAATCCTTGGGTTTTCCGGGGGTTCTTGGATACGTTTGATTGATGTCGGACGGTGCTGAACCGAGCGTTCCCCTCGCCCGCCATCCTAGGGAGTTCGCCTTACGGTGACGTTTGTGGAACCCCACAAAACATTTTCGTGCGTTTTGTGTGATTCGGATGTTCCATAATGTGCGATACCCGAGGATGATTTGACGTTATGGCTCAAATCGTCAAGAAACTTTTGGTCGCGAACCGCGGCGAGATCGCGCTGCGCGTGGTGCGCACCGCCAAGGAGATGGGCATCTCCACCGTGGCCGTCTACGCCGAACAGGACCGCGACAGCCAGTATGTGGATATGGCCGACGAGGCGTACCTGCTCTCCGGCGACACCTACAAAGACACCTATCTCAACGAGGATCTGCTCATCGACATCCTCACACGCTCCGGCGCGCAGGCCGTGCACCCCGGTTACGGATTCCTCTCCGAAACCCCGAGCTTCGCCTCCAAGGTGACGGTCGCCGGCGCGGTTTGGGTCGGGCCGAGCAGTAGCGCCCTGACCGAACTGGGCGACAAAATCACCGCGCGCCGCGTGGCCGTGCGCGCCAAAGTGCCGCCCGTGCCGGGCATCTCCGACGCCGTGCACGACATCCGCGCGCTGCTCGACTTCGCCCACACGCACGGCTACCCGATCATGATGAAACGCACCGACGGCGGCGGCGGGCACGGCATCACCGTCGTGCGTTCGGACGAGGAGCTGCGGCGCTTCTATATGAATCATGACGCGCTGCAGGGCGGGGACCTCGACAGCTATTTCATCGAGAAATTCGTGGACCAGGCCCGCCATGTGGAGACGCAGGCCGGCCGCGACTCCCACGGCAACTTCACCGTCTACTCCACGCGCGACTGCTCGCTGCAGCGGCGCAACCAGAAGCTCGTCGAAGAGGCCCCCGCGCCCTTCCTGCCCGAAAGCGTGACGGCCACGCTCAAGGAGTACTCGCGTCGCCTGTTCGAAACGGTCGGCTATGTGGGACTGGGCACCTGTGAATTCATGGTCACGCCCAACGGCAAGGTGTACTTCCTCGAAGTCAACCCGCGCCTGCAGGTCGAACACACGGTCAGCGAGGAGGTGTGCGGACTCGACCTGGTGCGCGAACAGCTCACCATCGCCGCCGGCGGCGCGCTCACCGAAGCGGGCGAACCGCGCGGCCACAGCTTCGAACTGCGCATCACCAGCGAGGATCCGGCCACCAACCTGACCCCCGGCGCCGGCACGCTGGAACGCATTGTCTGGCCCTCCGGCGCGGGCGTGCGCATCGACACCGGCGTGGTGGAAGGCGACACCGTCTCGCCGAAATTCGACTCCATGATGGGCAAGGTCATCGTCACCGCGCAAAGCCGCGAGGCCGCCGTGGCCCGTGTGCGCCGCGTGCTCGACGAGCTGGTGATCGAAGGCGTGCCCACGCCGGTCGCCCTGTACAAGGAGATCTTCCGCAACGACGAGTTCACCGCCGAACACGGCCACGACTTCGCCGTAAGCACCAAATGGCTCGAACGCACGTATCTCAACCGCGAACCCGACGCGGCCCGCTCCGGACAGCCCGCGTCGCTGGCCGCCGGCGGGGCGGGGGAGCCGGCCTCCACACCGACCGAAACCTTCACGATCGAGGTGAACGACCGGCGCGTGAAACTCACCGTGCCGCTCGACATCGTCGAGAACATCACCGGCTCCGCGCGCGCCCGCGGCAGCAAACGCCCCACCCAGCCGCTGCGTGGGCAGGGCCTGCACAACGTGGCCGCGGCCGCCGAACGCCGCGACGACGGCGCGCGCTCCGGCGTGATCGCCTCGCCCATGCAGGCGGTCGTCACGCGCATCGCCGTGGCCGAAGGGCAGCGCGTGGCCAAGGGCGACCTGCTCGTGGTGCTCGAATCCATGAAGATGGAGAACTACGTGTACGCGCCCGCCGCCGGCGAGGTGACCAAAATCTTTGTCGGCCCGGCCGACGGCGTCGAAGCCGGCGACACACTCGTCACGCTGGACGTGACCGGCGGAGCCCGGCCTGCTGCGGCGGGCCAGTCCGCTCCGGCATCCCAATCCCCAAGCGAAGGAGGCGAGCGATGACCGACATCATGGATATGCCCGCCGTGCAGGACGCGGTGGCGCAAGGCGGATCCCCGTCCGGCGGCGAGACCAAGACCGGCGGACGGGCTGGGGCCGGCGCGGGCGAGAGGCAGCCGCTGCGCACGGCCGTCGTCAAAGCCGCGGAGCTCGCGCGCGACGCCGAAGCCAACGCCCGCACGCGCCAGCACGCCAAAAACAAGAAAACCGCGCGCGAACGCCTCGACCTGCTGTTCGACACCGGCTCCTTCGAGGAGATCGGCCGCTTCCAAGGCGGCGACATCAACGACGGCAAGGCCGGCGCGGCCGTCATCACCGGCTTCGGCCAGATCTACGGACGCAAGGTCGCCGTCTACGCGCAGGACTTCTCCGTGCGCGGCGGCACGCTCGGCACCGCGGAAGGCGAGAAGATCTGCCATCTCATGGATATGGCGCTCGACCTGCGCGTGCCCGTCGTGGCCCTGATCGACTCGGGCGGCGCGCGCATCCAGGAGGGCGTCGCCGCACTCAACCAGTACGGGCGCATCTTCAAGAAAACCTGCGAAGCCAGCGGATACATCCCCCAAATCTCGCTGATTCTCGGGCCCTGCGCGGGCGGCGCCGTCTACTGCCCGGCCCTGACCGACCTGATCATCATGACCCGCGAGAACTCGAATATGTTCGTCACCGGGCCCGACGTGGTCAAAGCCGCCACCGGCGAGACCATCTCCATGGCCGACCTCGGCGGCGGACTCGTGCACAACACCGTCTCCGGCGTGGCCCACTACCTCGGCGAGGACGAATCCGACGCCATCGACTACGCGCGCACTGTGCTCGCCTACCTGCCCGGCTGCTCCGACGAGAAACCGCCCGTCTACGCCTACGCCGCCACCCGCGCCGACCGCGACACCGCCAAACGGCTGGCCGGCATCGTGCCCGACAACGAACGCCAGCCCTACGACATGCTCGATGTGGTGCGCTGCATCACCGACTACGGTGAATTCGTGCAGGTGCAGGAGATGTTCGGCGCCTCCGCGCTCGTCGGATTCGCCTGCATCGAAGGCCGTCCGGTCGGCATCGTGGCGAACCAGCCCAACGTGCGCGCCGGCATCCTCGACGTGGACAGCTCCGAGAAGGTGGCCCGATTCGTGCGCCTATGCGACGCGTTCAACCTGCCCGTCGTCACCCTTGTGGACGTGCCCGGCTACAAGCCCGGCTCCGACCAGGAGCACGCGGGCATCATCCGCCGCGGCGCGAAGGTCATCTACGCCTACGCCAACGCGCAGGTGCCCATGGTCACCGTGGTGCTGCGCAAGGCCTTCGGCGGCGCGTACATCGTTATGGGTTCCAAAGCCATCGGCGCCGACATGAACTTCGCCTGGCCCAGCTCGCAGATCGCGGTGCTCGGCGCGGCCGGCGCGGTGAACATCATCCACCGCCACGACCTGGCCAAAGCGCGCGACCAAGGGCGCGACGTGGAGGCTCTGCGCGCCAAGTTCATCGCCGAATACGAGGAGAGCACCGTCAACGCGAACCTCTCCCTCGAACTCGGCGCCATCGACGCGATGATCGACCCCGAGCAGACGCGCGAGGCCATCGCCGAATCGCTGCGCACCCTCGCCGGCAAACGACGGCGCAAACGCACCACCAAACACCACGGCAACCAACCATTATGACCCGCCACTCATCCCGTCCTCCCTCGTCATCCTGAGCGGAGCCCGTTCCATTTCTCCGTCATCCTGAGCGGAGCCCGCAGGGCGGAGTCGAAGGATCCCAGTGAGATGCTTCGACTCCACTTCGTTCCGCTCAGCATGACGGGTGGAGAGCCGTTCCGCTCAGCATGACGGAGTACCCGTCGTAACGAACCGCATACGTAAGACCAAACACACAACCAGCAAGGACAAGCAATGACAGACACCTTCTTCCTCAGCCGTCTCGCCGCCGAGCCGCACGCGCTCGCCTTCGCCGGCCAGTCCACGCCGTGGATCGCCGCGCTCGCCGACCTGACGTCCGACCCCACACTCGACGAGATGCTGCGCGACCATGCCGTCGCGGCGGACCGTCTGCTCGCCCCCGTGGCTGCCGACCTGCTCGCCACCACGGGACGCCCGGTCGACCTGTTCGGCTTCGCGCCTGACTCCGCACGCCTCGGCGCGGCCGCCGACGCCAGCGTCTCGGTCGAAGGCATCGCCCTGACCCAGCTGGGCGCGCTGGCCGACGCCGCCAACCTCGGCTACGACGTCGCCTCCGCTCAGCCGGTGGCCGTGCTCGGACACTCGCAGGGCATCCTCGCCGTGCATATCGTCGACGCGATTCGCGCCACCGGTTCGATCGAAGCCGCGCGTGACGAAATCGTCGCGATTCTAGCCATCGCCCGACTGATCGGCGTGGCCGGCACCCGCCAGGCCCGCGCGCTGGGACTGGCCGCCAAGCGCGGCGACGCCACCCCGATGCTGTCGGCCAAGGGCGTGAGCCGCGAACAGGCCGAAACGCTGATCGCCCGCGTGGCCCGCGCCCGCGGCCCGATTTCCATCGCCGTGACCAACGCCGCCGACCACATGGTGCTTTCCGGCCACCCCGAGGACCTCGCCGCCTTCGCCGTCGAAGTCGAGAAGGAGCACAAGCATCAGGCCAAGCTGCGCGACGAGAAGGTGCGCGGCGGCTCCGTGTTCGACCCCGTGCTCGAATACCTCGACGTGACCCTGCCGTTCCACTCGCCGCTGATGGCCGACGCCGTCGAACAGTCCGTCGCCTGGGCCGGTGCCGCCGGACTCGACGAATCCCGCGCCCGCACCCTCGCCGAAGAGGTCCTCGTCAACCATGTGGATTGGGCCGGCCGCGTGCGCGCGCTGCTCGAATCCACCGACCCGGCCTCCCTGTGGATCGTGGACATGGGCCCGGGCGTCACGCTCGGCAAACTCGTCTCCAATCTCGTGCAGGGCACCGGCGTGGGCGTGGTCGAAGCCGACACCATCGCCGCGCGCGCCACGCTCGCCACACTGGACGGCGAACCCGAACGCACCCAGAACTGGCATGACTTCGCCCCGCGTGTGCTCAGCACGCCCGCCGGCGACAAAATCCTCACCAAATTCTCCGAGCTGACCGGCAAGCCGCCGGTGCTGCTGCCCGGTATGACGCCCACCACCGTCGAGCCGGAACTCGTCGCGGCCGCGGCGAACGCAGGCTACTGGGCCGAACTCGCCGGCGGCGGACAGGTGACCGCCGAAGTGTTCGACCGCCATATCGCCCGCCTCGAGGAACTGCTCGAAGAGGGCCGCACGGTCGAATTCAACGCGATGTTCATGGACCGCTACCTGTGGAACCTGCAATTCGGCTCCTCGCATATCGTCACCAAAAAGCGCGCTTCGGGCGCTCCGATCGACGGCGTGGTCGTCTCCGCCGGCATCCCCGAGTTGGATGAGGCCGTGGAACTCGTCAGGTCGTTGCAGGCGGACGGACTGCCCTACGTGAGCTTCAAGCCCGGCACGGTCGACCAGATCCGCCAGGTGGTGCGCATCGCCAAGGCCGTGGCCCCCACCACCATTCTCGTGCAGGTCGAAGGCGGCTCCGCCGGCGGCCACCACAGCTGGGAGTCGCTCGACGATCTGCTCATCAACACCTACGCCGAAGTGCGCGCCTGCGAGAACCTTGTGCTCGTGGCCGGCGGCGGCATCGGCACGCCGGAGCGCGCCGCCGACTACATCTCCGGCCAGTGGGCCCGCGCCTACGATCTGCCCGACATGCCCGTGGACGGCGTGCTCGTCGGCACCGCGGTGATGACCGCCAAAGAGGCGCACACCAGCCCGCAGGTCAAGGAGCTGCTCGTCAACACGCCGGGCATCACCTCCTTTGAGAAGAATCCCGACCCCTTCGCGCCCCGCGGCGAACAGTGGGTGCCGGCCGGCGGTTCCGTCGGCGGCGTAGCCTCGGGCCTGAGCCACCTGCACGCCGACATCTACGAGGTGGAGAACGCCTCCGCCGCGTGCGGACGCCTGCTCGTGCACGTCATGAAGCACCCCGAAGAGCTGGAATCGCGCCGCGGCGAGATCATCGACGCGCTGAACGCCACCGCCAAGCCGTATTTCGGCGACCTTGCCGCCATGACCTATCTGTCGTGGGCGCGCCGCTTCGCCGAACTGTCGTTCCCGTGGGCCGACGAGACCTACGCCGACCGATTCCTGCATCTGCTGCAGCGCATCGAAGCCCGCGTGAGCGCGCAGGACAGCGGCGAATTCGCCTCGCTGTTCGCCTCGCGCGCCGACGTGGAGTCCGACCCGTTCGCCGCCATCGAGCGTCTCGCCGCCGCCTATCCGCAGGCCGACGAGATCACCGTGACCGCCGCCGACGTGGCCTGGTTCCCGGTGCTCGTGCGCGAATACCCCAAGCCCATGCCCTTCGTGCCGGTTATCGACAACGACCTGCTGCGCTGGTGGGGGCAGGACCAGCTGTGGCAGTCCGAGGATCCGCGCTATTCCGCCGACTCCGTGCGCATCATCCCCGGCCCGATCGCCGTGGCCGGCATCACCACCAAAGACGAGCCCGTCGCCGACATCCTCGGCCGTTTCGAGACGGCCGCGCTGGAACGCGTGCGCGGCATGGTCGGTGAGGCGACGGCGGCCGAATCCGAACTGGGTGCCGCCGCAAGCGTCGAGGAGTTCATCCGCAAATCCCCGAACATCTCTTGGGTGGGGCACCTGACCTCCAACCCCGCCTTCGGCACCGAAACGGGCGACGAGCATTACGAGATCCGCGCCGTCGACGGAAAGGACGGCGAATACGACCTCGACATTCACCTCGACACCTTCTGGGACGGTGATCCGGACGGCGGCGCATCCAAGCACGCCGTGCGCGACATCGTCATCCCCCTGACCGTGCGCTCCGGCGAAACCGGCCTGCTGCCGGTCGTCAACCGCGAGCGTCTCGTCGGACACGTGTACGACATGCTCGCCGCCACCGCCGGCATCGGCAACACCGCCATCACCGGCGACAAGCTCGAAGCCATGCCCGTGATTGAAGGGGCGGGTGCCGACGCGCCGTTTGGTGTGGCGCGCGCGTCTTACACCCTGTCCGCCAATCTTGGCTTCGACCATGAGGCCGCCACTGCCGGCACCCTGCCGGGACTCGTCACCTCCCGCATCGCGCCCGACGCGCTGGTCGGCCCGGCCTGGCCGGCGATCTACGCGGCGCTCGGCTCCGTGGTCGTCAAGGGCTATCCGGTGATCGAAGGCCTGCTCAACGCGGTGCATCTCGACCACCTCATCGAACTCGAGGTGAGCGAGGACGAGCTGCTGGAGCATGTGGGCGAAACCATCACGCTGACCTCCTGGGCCGAGGACTACTTCGAATCCGCCTCCGGACGCGTCGTCACCATCCATGTGACCCACACCGCCGCCGACGGTGCCGTGCTCGCGCGCGAAACCGAACGCTTCGCCATCCGCGGACGCGTGTTCTCCGACGCGCTGCCGAGTGAGGTGCCGGAGTATGGCGACCTGCCGCGCTTCGCAGAAGCGTACAAGCAGGTCGCTCGAGGAGAAGGACAGTCCAGTGGGCTGTCCGCCGACGGAGACATCCGCTTCGAGACGGTCGAGCCCACGCCGAGGCGTATGCTGCGCCGCGTCAAGGTGAAGGCACCGCACGAGATGACCGCGTTCGCGCGCACTTCGGGCGATTTCAACCCGATCCACACCTCCGTGCGCGGCTCGCGCATCTCCGGCCTCGCGGACCCGCTCGTGCACGGCATGTGGCTTTCCGCCACCGCCCAGCATGTGGCCCAGGCCGTGGATGAGAAGGGCGCGCACTACGAGATCGCCGGCTGGACCTACAACATGTACGGCATGGTCCAGCTTGACGACGAGGTGGAGATCTCCGTCGAACGCGTCGGCAAGGTGCGCCACGGCGGCCTCGCCCTCGAAGTGACCTGCCGCATCGACGGACAGCTCGTCTCGCGCGCCACCGCCATCGCCCGCGCGCCCAAGTCCGCCTTCGTATACCCCGGACAGGGCATCCAGTCGCAGGGCATGGTGCTTGACGAACGCGCCAAATCCCCGGCCGCACGCGACGTGTGGGAGCGTGCCGACCAGCTCACCCGCTCCCGTCTCGGATTCTCGATCCTCGGACTCGTGCGCGACAATCCCAAGGAACTGACCGCCAACGGCGTCACCTACCGTCATCCGGAAGGCCTGCTCAACCTCACCCAGTTCACGCAGGTGGCGCTCGCCACCGTGGCCTTCGCCCAGACCGCGCGTCTGCGCGAAGCCGGCGCCGACATCTGGCCCGCCTACTTCGCCGGCCACTCGCTGGGCGAATACAACGCGCTGAGCTCCTTCGCCGACGTGATTCCGCTGGAAACCGTGCTGGAACTCGTGTTCCACCGCGGATCCACCATGCACCATCTCATCGAACGCGACGCGCAGGGCCGCTCCAACTACCGCATGGGCGCGCTGCGACCCAACCAGTTCGGCGTGGACGACGCGCACGTCAGGCAATACGTCGCCTCCGTGGCCGAGGCCAGCGGCGAATTCCTTGAGATCGTGAACTACAACCTCGCCGGCCAGCAGTACGCGGTGGCGGGCACCATCGCCGGACTCAAGGCGTTGCAGGCCGACTCCGCGCGTCGTGTGGCCGAATATGGCGGCAGGAAGGCGTTCATGCTGGTGCCCGGCATCGACGTGCCGTTCCATTCCACGCTGCTGCGCAAGGGCGTGCCGGAATTCCGCGACAAGCTCGACGCGCTGCTGCCGGCGTATATCGACTACCGCGGCCGCCTTGAGGGGCGCTATATTCCGAACCTCGTGGCCGCGCCGTTCGAGATGACCCGCGAATTCGCCGCGAAGATCCTCGAGGTCGTGCCCTCCGAGCGCATCCAGGCCGCGTTGGACGATCCGGCCGTGTGGGACTCCTACGCCGCCGACGACCAGAAGCTCGGACGTCTGCTGCTCACCGAACTGCTCTCCTGGCAGTTCGCCTCCCCGGTGCGCTGGATCGAAACCCAGGCTCTGCTGTTCGGCAGCGAGACGCAGGGCGGACTGGGTGTCGAGGAATACGTCGAGGTCGGCCTCGGCAATTCGCCGACGCTCGCCAACCTCGCCTCCAAGACGCTGGGTCTGCCGGAATTCGCCGGCCGCGACGTGACCGTGTACAACGTGGGCCGCGACGAGGGGCGCGTGTACATGACCGACGCCGATTCGCTGGCCGCTGAGGTGGAGGATGAGGTCGAGGAGGTTGCGTCGGGTGAGGGGGCGGCTTCTGCTGTTGCCCCGACTCCGGTTGCTCAGGCCGTGCCTGCCGCTGCGGTTCCCGTCGCCGAGACCTCCGCTCCGGCATCCGGTGCCGTTTTAGGATCGTCCATTGTCGACATCCCCTTCAAGGCCTCCGACGCCATCGCCATGCTGCTGGCCTACTCGGCCAAGGTGCGTCCCGACCAGATCGGCGGCAACGACACCACCGACACCTTGACCAACGGCGTCTCCAGCCGTCGCAACCAGCTGCTTATGGACATCAGCTCCGAGCTGGGCGTGGCCAGCGTCGACGGTGCCGCCGAGGCGAGCATCGACGCGCTGAGCGCGCTGGTCAACAAGGTGGCCCCTAATTACAAGGCCTTTGGACCGGTGCTCAGCGACATCGTGCGCGACCGCGTGCGCGGTCTGCTCGGTGCCGCCGGCATCAAGGTCGCCGGCGTGGAGCATCGCGTCACCGACACCTGGCAGTTGGGCGCGGGCTGGGCCTCGCATGTGGTCGCCGCGCTGGTGCTCGAAACCCGTGAGGGTGCAAGCTCCCGTGGCGGCGAGCTGGCCGGCCTGCCGACCGCGGCCGCGTCCAACGCCTCCGCCGCGAACGAGCTGATCGACGCGGCCGTGCAGAAGGTCGCCGCCGCCAACGGCGTGAACGTGGCCCTGCCGAGCGCCGGTGGTGCGGCCGGCGGTGCCGTGGTCGACTCCGCCGCGCTGAACGCCTTCGCCGAACAGGTAACCGGCCCCAACGGCGTGCTCGCCTCCACCGCCCGCTTCATTCTGGGCGAGCTTGGCGTGAGCGCTCCCGTGGCCGAAACCGAATCCGACGAGAACGCCGCCGTGGTGGCCGCCGTCGAAGCCGAGCTCGGCTCCGACTGGCCCAAGCAGGTCGAACCGCGTTTCGACGCCGACAAGGCCATCCTCTTCGACGACCGCTGGGCCTCCGCCCGCGAGGATCTCGCCCGCGCGTTCTACGACGACGACGCCTCCGCGCTGTCCGGCAGCTTCGCCGGACTCGGCAAGGCCGTGGTCGACGAAGCCAAGTGGTTCGCCGCCAAGGCGCAGTCCGCCGACAATCGCGAGCTGGCCGAGGCTTTCGACCGCGTGGCCAACGATGCGCTGATCTCGCTGCACTCCGCCGAGAGCTCGCAGACGCGATTCGCCGGCGACATCGCCGTGGTCACCGGCGTGGCCCCCAACTCGATCGCCGCGCAGGTGGTCGTGGGACTGCTGGCCGGCGGCGCGACCGTCATCGCCACCTCGCACAGCTTCAAGCCGAGCGTCAAGGCATGGGCCAAGCAGGCCTACCGCGAGCACGCCACCGGTGAGGCCAAGCTGTGGCTCGTGCCCGCGAACCTCTCGAGCTACCGCGATGTGGACGCCCTCGTGAACTGGGTTGGCAACGTGCAGAAGAAGACCTCCGGCGCGACCACCACCATCCTCAAGGAAGCCTACGAGCCGAGCCTGTTCTTCCCGTTCGCGGCCCCGCCGGTGCGCGGCACCCTGGCCGATTCGGGCGAACTGTTCGAATCGCAGGCGCGACTGATGCTGTGGGGCGTGGAACGCGCGATCGCCGGATTCTCGGCCATCGGCGCCGACACCAACGTGCAGCACAAGCTGCATGTGATCCTGCCCGGCTCGCCGAACCGCGGCATCTTCGGCGGCGACGGCGCGTACGGCGAGGTCAAAAGCGCGTTCGACGCGATCGTCAACCGCGCCCGCGCCGAAAAGACATGGAGCGAGCGCGTGACCTTCGCCCACCCGCGCATCGGCTGGGTGCGCGGCACCGGACTCATGGGCGGCAACGACCCGCTGGTCGAAGTCGTCGAACGCCATGGCCTCAAGACCTACTCCACCGAGGAGATCTCGGTGAAGCTGCTCGATCTGGCCTCCCGCGAATCCCGCGAACAGGCGGCGCTCGCTCCGATTGACGCCGACTTGACCGGCGGACTGGGCGGCGAGCCGATCGACATCAAGGCGCTACGCGCCGAAGCGATGGCGGACATGGCGTCGAAGGAAAGCGAACAGAAGAGCGAAACTGCCTCCGAAGCCAAGCAGTCCGGCGTGCTGATCAAGGCGCTGCCGAGTCCGCACACTCCGACCCAGCCCAAGGTGGACCTGGCCGACTGGCAGAGCGTGACCGCGCGTCCCGAAGACCAGATCGTCATCGTCTCCGTGGGCGAGCTGGGACCGTGGGGCTCCGGACGCACGCGCTTCGAAGCGGAACTCGGCATCCACTCCGACGGCACGGTCGACCTGTCCGCGGGAGCGGTGCTGGAACTCGCGTGGAATATGGGCCTGCTCTCCTGGCAGGATTCGCCCACGCCCGGCTGGTATGACGCCGACGGCACCCTCGTGCCCGAAGAGGACATCCACGAGCGCTACCATGACGAGGTCGTGGCCCGCTCCGGCATCCGCCCCTTCGAAGAGGGCATGGGATCCGACTACAAGGACGGCGCCGACGAAGAGGAGGCCGAGGTCTTCCTCGACCACGACGTGACCTTCGCCGTGCCCACCGAGGCCATCGCCAAGGAATACGTCAAGCTGGACGAGACGCACACCACCATCGCCCCGGACGCGGAATCCGGCGAATGGAGCGTGACCCGCCACGCCGGTTCGATGATCCGCGTGCCGCGCCGCGCCACCATGACCCGCACCGTCGGCGGCCAGTTCCCGACCGGCTTCGACCCGGTCAAGTGGGGCATCCCCGCCTCCATGGTCGGTGCCGTGGATCCGATCGCGCTGTGGAACATCGTCACCACCGTGGACGCCTACCTCTCCGCGGGCTTCACGCCCACCGAGGTGCTGCAGGCCGTGCACCCGTCGATGGTCGCCAGCACGCAGGGCACCGGTTTCGGCGGCATGCACTCCATGCGCAAGCTCTACCTCGACCGGTTCCTCAACCACGAAATCCCGACCGACATCCTGCAGGAGGCCCTGCCGAACGTCGTGGCCGCGCATGTGATGCAAAGCTACATCGGCGGCTACGGCAACATGATCCAGCCGGTCTCCGCCTGCGCCACCGCCGCGGTCTCGCTGGAGGAGGGCTTCGACAAAATCGCCCTCGGCAAGGCCGACTTCGTGGTCACCGGCGCGATCGACGACATCGGCGTGGAATCCGTGATCGGCTTCGGCAACATGAACGCCACCGCCAACTCCGCCGAAATGTACGGCAAGGGCATCGACGCGCGCTTCTTCTCGCGTGCGAACGACCGTCGCCGCGGCGGCTTCCTGGAATCCCAGGGCGGCGGCACCGTGCTGCTCACGCGCGGCGACATCGCCCTGAAGATGGGACTGCCGGTGGCCGGCGTGGTCGGATACATCCACTCCTTCGCGGACGGCGCGCACACCTCCATCCCCGCGCCGGGACTGGGAGCGCTCGCCGCGGGCCTCGGCGGACGCGACTCCAAGCTGGCGCGCGACCTGGCCAAGCTGGGCGTCACCCCGGACGACATCGCCGTGGTGTCCAAGCACGACACCTCCACCAACGCGAACGATCCGAACGAATCCGAGCTGCACAACACGCTCGCCCACGCCATCGGGCGTACGGAGGGCAACCCGCTGTTCGTCATCTCGCAGAAGACGGTCACGGGCCATGCGAAGGGCGGCGCCTGCATCTTCCAGGTCAACGGCCTGACCCAGCTGTTCGGCTCCGGCGTGGTTCCGGCCAACGCGGCGCTCGACTGCGTCGACCCGAAGCTGGAACGCGACGACCATATGGTGTGGGTCACCAAGCCGCTCAACATCGGTGCGGCAGGACCGGTCAAGGCCGGTCTGGCGACCTCCCTCGGCTTCGGCCATGTGAGCGGTTTCGCCGCGATCGTGAACCCGGGCGCCTTCGAAGCCGCCGTGGCCAACACCGCCGGCTTGGAGGCTTTGGAGGCTTGGCGCGGGCGAGCGAACGCGCGTCTCGCCGCCGGACAGCGCCGCCTCGAGGAGGGCATGATGGGCCACGCCGCGCTCTACGAGCCGATTGACAACCGTCGCTTCCATGAGAACGGCCGCGGCTACGACGCGCACGAGGTTGAGAAGGCCATGCTGCTCGATCCGAGTGCTCGCCTGGGCGCGAATGGCTATTTCGAGGTCTGATTGGTGGGTGCTGACAACGATTTAACCACTTGACGAGTTCGGCTCCCGATTTTCCGCGGAAAACCGGGAGCCTTGTCATCTCGGTGGTTAAATCGTTGTTTTCTTGGCGTCGCTTCTTTCTTCCACACAAGAAGAAATCCCCGTTTCGGCACCTAATTTCTTCTATACAAGAAACATGTATCGAAATGCGCTACAATTTCTTGTATGGAAGAAATTCTGATTGACAGGCCTTTGTATATCGACCGCATCGAACCGTTCATGGAAGCCGATGTGGTCAAGGTCTTGGTGGGACTGCGCCGTAGCGGCAAGTCGGATTTGCTGAAGCTGATTCAGCGTCGTCTGCTTGAGCGCGGGTGCAACGCAAGCCAGTTCATCACCATGAATTTCGAAGACTACGCGTTGACGCAATACAGCGATCCCGATGTGCTGTATCCGTATCTGCTTGAGCGAATCAACGCCGTCGAGGGGCGGCCATATGTGTTCCTCGACGAGATCCAGGAGGTTCGGTCTTTTGAGAAGGTCGTCAACTCGTTGAGGGCCGCCACCAAGGCGGACGTGTATATCACCGGATCGAATTCGAAACTGCTGTCCGGGGAATTGGCCACATACCTCGGCGGACGCTATGTGCAGTTCGAAGTGTATCCGTTCGGATATGCGGAATACCGAGAGGCCCGCAAGCAAGCGGGGGGCGACGGCTCGTTCATGGATTATCTGCTGTCGGGAGGGATGCCGTTCCTCACCACGCAGCAATGGGACGAGCAGAGCCGACGCACCTATCTGACCGACATCTACCGTTCCGTGGTGCTTAAGGACATCGTGCAGAGGCATGGCATCCGCGATGTGACGTTGCTTGAGCGGGTGGTGGCCTATGTGATGGCCAATGTCGGCAACATCATATCGGCCAATTCCATCGCGGCGTACCTGAAGAACGAGCGTATGGAGATCGGCGTGCAGACGGTGATCAACTATTTGGAATACTGCGTTGATTCGTTTCTGCTGGAACGCATGAACCGCGTCGGTGTGGTGGGGAAGAAGCTGTTGAAAACGCAGCAGAAATACTATGTCGCCGACCAAGGTCTGCGCAATGCGATCGTGAGCGACGGCATGACCAATATTCAAGGTCTGTTGGAGAACGTGGTGGCTTTGGAGGCACGCCGTCGCGGATACGACGTGTCCGTAGGTGTGGGCGATGACGCCGAGGTTGACTTCGTGCTCGACAGGGGAGCGGAGCGTCGCTATATCCAAGTGACGTATCTTATGGCCCAAGAGAGGACCGTGGAACGCGAGTTCGGCGCGTTCCGGGGAATCGAGGACAACTATCCCAAAACCGTGGTGTCGATGGATCCGGTGCTTCGCCCGCGCGACGGCATCGAACATAGAAATGTGGAGGAATTCCTGTTGGCCCAGGATTGGTGAGAAAAGGACGATGCGCGGCGCAATCGATGTCGGACGTATGTGGGCATCGACCGGCATCGCACGTCGTATTCGTCGGTTCCGCGGCTTTGGATGTTGTTGCGGCGAAGAGTCCCGCGACACGTCTCGAACCGGTTGAACAGCGCTTGCGGGGCGAGTTACACTATCCCTCAGATCGCATACGCCGACGTATGCGCCGCACCACATCACACGCAACAAAGGAGTTATCGCATGCAGCCGTCCGCCCCCGCAGTCGAAACCGCCGACGAGACCTTCCGCGCCCGCCTCGCCCGCCACCACGACGAGCTTGAGCAGCTGTTCATGGAGCTATACGACGACCCCACCGCGCTCGACGACCTCGAAACCATGATGGCGCAAACCTACGCCGCCCGTCCGGCCGACCTCAAAGCGCTCGACAAGACCCGCGAATCCGACCCCGAATGGTACAAGCGCGGCGACATGTTCGGCATGACCCTCTACACCGACCTCTTCGCTGGCGATCTCAATAAACTCGCCGACAAAATCGACTACCTCGAAGAGCAGAAGCTCACCTACCTGCATCTCATGCCGCTGCTGCAGATGCCCCATCCCGCCAACGACGGCGGCTACGCGGTGGAGGACTTCAACAACGTCGACCCCACGCTCGGCACCAACGAAGACCTCGCCAACCTCACCGCGAAACTGCGCAAAGCCGGCATCAGCCTGTGCCTCGACTTCGTGATGAACCACACCGCCTCATCGCACCGCTGGGCGGAAGCCGCGCAGAATGGCGACCCCGAATACCAGGACTACTACTTCTGCTATGACGACCGCACCATCCCCGACCAGTACGACGCGGTCGTCCCGCAGGTCTTCCCCAACTCCGCGCCCGGCAACTTCACGTGGAACGAACGCATGAACAAGTGGGTGATGACCCAGTTCTATCCCTTCCAGTGGGACCTGAACTACCGCAATCCCAAAGTGCTCGTCGCCATGCTCGCCAGCGCGCTAAACCTCGCCAACCTCGGCGTGGAGGTGCTGCGCATCGACGCCGTGCCCTACATTTGGAAGCAGCTCGGCACCAACAGCCGCAACCTGCCGCAGGTGCACACCATCGTGCGCATGCTGCGCATCGCACTCGAATGCGTCTGCCCGGCCGTGGTGCTCAAAGGCGAGGTGGTGATGGCCCCCAAGGAGCTCGCCGCCTACTTCGGCACCCCCGAGCATCCCGAATGTCACATGCTCTACAACGTCTCCATCATGGTGAACCTGTGGAGCGCGCTCGCCAACGGCGACACACGCCTGCTTAAAACGCAGATCGACAAGCTCAACGCCTTGCCCGAAAACTGCTGGTTCGTCAACTATCTGCGCTGCCACGACGACATCGGCTGGGGGCTCGACGAACCCGAGGAGGAGCGCCTCGGCATCGACCCGCTCAAGCACAAGAAATTCCTCTACCACTTCTACGAGGGCGCGGTGCCCGGCAGCTGGGCCATGGGCGAGCTCTACAACTACGACGAAGCCAGCGGCGACGCGCGCAGCTGCGGCACCACGGCCAGCCTGTGCGGCATCGAACGCGCCCTGATCACACACGACAAGCCCGCGCTCGAGGTGGCCGTGAACCGCGACCTGCTCATGCACAAGGCGATGGCGTTCCTGCGCGGCTTCCCGATGCTCAGCTGCGGCGACGAGATCGCCCAGCTCAACGGATGGGACTACAAGGAGGATCCCGACCGCATCGAAGACAGCCGCAACCTGCACCGCAGCAAGTTCGATTGGGAGAAGGCAGCGTTGCGCTCGCAGCCCGGCACCGTGCAGAACCAACTGTGGGAGGGCATGGCCGATTTGCGTGCGATGCGTTCCGATCCCTGCTTCGCGGCCGACGCGTGGGTGACCACATGGGATTCGCATAACGATTCCGTGCTGGCTGTGGTGCGCAAGACGGACTCCGGCACGCTGCTGGGCCTGTTCAACTTCTCGAACGTGCCCCAGACCGCATGGCTTGACAGCGCCGCCGGCGTGACGCTGCAGCCCAGCGCCGATCTGGCCCCCTATGAGGCGCTGATTCTGCGCCAGTAGGCCAGTAGGTTGGGACGGTGGTTTTGCCCCACGACATGATGCCATGCTTCCGTAAAAACGATCGCTGCCGTCGAATCAGTGATGGTTTTTACGGAAGTATGGCCTTCTCCTGCGTAAAAACCGCCATTGAGTCAATGTCAGCGATCGTTTTTACGGAAGTGGGCGTTTCCTGCCGCTATGCTTAGGCGCATGGTGTCGAATTGCATGGGACTTGGGTACGACGTGGTGGATGTTGCAGCGTTGGATGAGCAGTTGGCCGAACCCGGCACCCGCATGCGCAACCTGTTCTCCGCACGCGAGATGCATCAGGCACTGCGCATCGCGTCGGTCAAAGGCGATGGCGCGACCGTGCATCTCGCCGCCAAGTGGGCCGGCAAGGAGGCGGTGCTCAAAGCGTGGGAAGAGGCGCTGGGGGAGCGGCCCAGCCCATACACGCTCGATGATTTCCCGTGGAAGAGCATCGAAATCCTTGACGACCAGCGCGGACGCCCCCGTGTGGTGCTGAGCGAGGACGTGGAGGAGACGTTGCGCGCGTCATTGGCATGGAGCGACGGCGAACCCGGCTGGCTGATCTCCCTGAGCCATGACGGCCTTATCGCCGGTGCCGTGGTGATGCTGGTGCGGCGTGACCCGAACGACAAACATTCCACCGACGAATCGCCACTCGAGCGGATGGTGAGCTAGACATCGCCGTCGATGTCGTCAAATCAGACGACTTCGACTACTGTGTCAACCATGATGACAATGTTGAAGGCAATGACGCCCCGCATGCCCCGAACCGAACATGTGGCCGACCATATGGTGGCGATGGCGCAGACCGAATCCACGAATTCGTTGGCGCGCAACCTCGTCGATGCCGACGCGCTCGGCTTGACGGACGGCGGCCACGGCGGAGTTCCGGTGACCGTGGTGGCCGCCGATATGCAGACCGCCGGGCGTGGGCGGCTCGACCATACCTGGGTGAGCAGGCCCGGAGAATCGTTCACCGTCTCCTTCGCCACCGTTGTGCCGCGCAGTCTCGCCACGGACGAATCGGTGAATGGCTGGCTGCAGATGATCGCCGGACTGGCCGTGCTCGACGGATTGGACAAGGCGATCAGCCAGTGCGGCGCTCGGCCGAACCAACCCGACTGTTCACGCACGCTCAAATGGCCGAACGACATCTTCGTGCACGGGCTCAAGTTGGGCGGCATCCTCGCCGAACTTGTGCCGTTGCCGATGTCTCAGGCGGTCGACGACGAACGCGCAACCGACGGTGAGCGTGTCGCGATCATCTTCGGTATCGGCCTCAATCTCAACCTTTCGGCATCCAACCTGCCCACGCCGCAGTCCACCTCGCTGCAGTTGCATGTGGCGGGACTGCCCGACGGAGCGGTGATGCGCGATATGATCGCCGCGGGCATCGTCTCGTCGCTCAAGCGTCGCGTCACCATGTTCGTCGAAGATCCGCGAGGCCAAAGCGCCGCCCTGCGCGACGAGGCCGCCGCGAAGAGCTGGACGCTGGGGCGCAGGGTCGAGGCGCATTTCGTGGACGGCGGCACGTTGGAAGGCGAGGCGATCGCGCTGAACGCCGACGCGTCGCTCACCGTACGTACCGATGATGGCGCGGAGCATGTGGTGCGCACCGCGGACGTGGGCGTGCTGCCCCGGTGATCGCGGCCGTTGTGGGCCAAGCTTTTCTGCGTATCTCGGACGGAACTCGATGTGCGGCTGCTGGGGTGTCGTGGGCGGAGCGGCATTGAGTGCATTATGCTCCGTTTGCCACCGTGTGATGGGCGGCGCTTCCGGTCCGTGCCATCACGACACACGTTCGAACGATATACGGGCGCGCCGGTTGCCTTCCCGTCGGACTTATGTATAATAGCCAAGTCGCCAAAAGCGACACTTTGCGGATGTAGCTCAATGGTAGAGCCTCAGTCTTCCAAACTGATTACGCGGGTTCGATTCCCGTCATCCGCTCCACTTTTTCCTGCCAAAAACCCAATGATTTCAACGGTTTTCGGCACCACTCCAGCAGGCCGTGGTGCAACCACACATGTGATTTTGCCATTGTTCGCCTATTTACACCACATTAAGGTGACCTATAAGAGGTGACCTCTGTCGCGCCCCGTAAACCCCGCGAAGGAGACCTGGGATAACGCTCGAATCGTGACCGCCAAGGTCATCGGCTCGGTCGCTGGTGTGATTCTAGCGGCTGCCGGCATCTTCGGTGTCCGTGCCAGGCAGCAGCAGGTCCCGATATTCTTCGGTGAGGGAGTAATAGGCGGGGCGTTGTCCGGTGTTCTATTGTTCCTTCCGCACCTTAAGAACCTATTCTATAAGCTTGTCCGGTGTTCTATTGTTCCTTTTGAGGCAAAAGGAACAATAGAATGTGGGTATTGTTCGTGGTTCGGGTGATTTAATGTTCCGAGGAACAATGGGACTGCTCGTATGCCTCCTACGAGGAGTGGCGACGATGACTCTCGATTGGGGCCGCCGCGACTCATCCTGTGGGGCGATTGATTTTCCCGATGGGCGGGGTATCGTAGTCACAGCACAACGAACGGAACGCGCGGCAAGGGGTTTCCATGGTGGACGGCATGAACGAGACCACGAATGCGATCGGAGCGGCGTCGGCTGCCGGAACGCCGACCGATGTGGCTTCGACCAATGCGGACGCGAGTGTTTCGGACGCGAACGTCTTGGCCGCATCCGCCGAAGCGCCGACCGCCGTGGCGAAAACCGCGGAACCGAGGGCCATCAAAGCGAAAGTCAGCGCGTCCTCGATTCCCGAATCCGACCTGTCTTTGGCGGATATCGGCCGACGCCGCGCGCATCCCGCGCGTTGGGCGGCCTATATCCTGACGGTACTAGTCGCCATCATCGGCCCCTACTGGTTGGGTCGCACGCTGGCTGTGAACAACACCGCATGGCTGGTGGCGCATCTGAGCGGCATCGACCCGCGCGGCATCGCTTTGGTGAGCTGGGCCGTCACCGTGGTGACCTTCGTGGGATTGGCGATGGCGGTGGTCGTCTCGCCCTCCTGGCCATGGCTGATCGTGTTCGTGGTGGGGCTCGCGTGCGAACAGTTCGTGGCCGGCCTGTGCATTCTCAAAACCAACTTCTGGTACTCCACCTACGTGGTCTACGGCGAGCATTCGGGCCTTGCGAACGCTGCCAATCTGGGCATCCTCGCCGCCGGCGCGGGGGTGGCCGTATTCGCCGTCCTATGGGTGGGTCTGCTGGTGGTGATCAAGAAGGATTCGCCGTTCAACGTGCTTACGCGCAGCTGGTCGTCGTTCATCCTCTTTTTCGTGCTGGAATTCGCGGCGCTGCTGATCGTGCTGTTCGGCGGCTTGCTCAACACGGTGTGAGCGCGGCACCCGCCCCAAGTCCCACCCCTCGCGTATAGTCTCCCTTTGGCGTAATTTCGCCCGCGGATAGAGAGCGCTGCGAGCACCGTGCTCGGAGCACCGCGCAACGACCATAAGGAGGATGCCGTGGCACTGACGGCTGAGGAAAAGAACGAGATCATCACCAAGTACGCGACGCACGAAGGCGACACCGGCTCCCCGGAGGTCCAGGTCGCGCTGCTGTCCAAGCGAATCTCCGACCTGACCGAGCATCTGAAGGAGCACAAGCACGACCACCACTCCCGTCGTGGCATGCAGCTCATGATCGGTTCCCGTCGTCGTCTGCTTGACTACCTCAAGAAGAACGACATCGAGCGTTACCGTGCGCTCATCGAGAAGCTGGGCCTGCGCCGCTAGTAGTCTTCCGCCCGAGTGCCGCGATTGGCGCTCGGGCGTTTTACATAACTGAATCCACAACTGAAGATGACGGGACCATACCGGCCACGGCCGGGCGTCCCGTGAACGCACGTCAGGTGCGTGTCGCATGTGATCCGAATGAAGACAGGACGATGGCTCTGCGAGCATGAGGCGAGAGGCCGATGCCACTCGCGAGAGGAATGGCCAGAACGACGGCCGGCAGGGATCAGACAGAGGGTTTGATAGAGGAACAACGGCCAAGGGGCCGCGCAAGACATGTGACGTCCGCTGAAGAGGACATCGATAGCAAGGAATAAAAACAGAAGGAGGAACCCTATGGAGGGTCCCGAAATCAAGGCCGTTGAGGCCGTAATCGACAATGGATCATTCGGCAAGCGCACGCTGCGCTTCGAGACCGGACGCCTCGCCCAGCAGGCCGACGGCGCCGTCGCCGCCTATCTCGACGACGATTCCATGGTGCTGAGCACCACCACCGCCGGCTCCAGCCCGAAGGAGAACTACGACTTCTTCCCGCTGACCGTCGACGTGGAAGAGAAGATGTACGCCGCCGGCAAGATCCCCGGCTCGTTCTTCCGCCGCGAGGGCCGCCCCTCGTCCGAGGCCATCCTGGCCTGCCGTATCATCGACCGCCCGCTGCGCCCGCTGTTCCCGCACACGCTGCGCAACGAAGTGCAGGTCGTGGAGACCATCCTCGCCGTGAACCCCGAGGATGCCTACGATGTAATCGCCCTGAACGCCGCCTCCGCCTCCACCATGATCTCCGGCCTGCCGTTCGCCGGCCCGGTCTCCGGTGTGCGTCTGGCGCTGATTGACGGCCAGTGGGTCGCCTTCCCGCGTTGGAGCGAGCGTGACCGCGCCGTGTTCGAGATCGTGGTCGCCGGCCGTGTGGTCGAGAACGGCGACGTCGCCATCGCCATGATCGAAGCCGGCGCCGGCAAGAACGCCTGGCAGCTCATCTACGAGGAGGGCCAGATCAAGCCGGACGAGGAAGTCGTCGCCGGTGGTCTGGAAGCCGCCAAGCCGTTCATCAAGGTGATCTGCGAGGCCCAGGCCGAACTCAAGGCCATCGCCGCCAAGGAGACCAAGGAATTCCCGCTCTTCCCGGAGTACACCGACGCGCTGTACGCCCGCATCGACGAGATCGCCCACGCCGACCTCGACTCCGCCCTGACCATCGCGGAGAAGCTGCCGCGTCAGGACCGCATCGCCGAGATCAAGGCGACCGTGAAGGAAACCCTCGCCGCCGAGTTCGAGGATATGGACGAGGCCGAGAAGGACAAGCAGATCGGCAACGCGTTCAAGGAACTGCAGCGCCAAATCGTCCGCCGCCGCATCCTCACCGAGGATTACCGCATCGACGGCCGCGGCCTGCGCGACATCCGCACCCTGTCGGCCGAGGTCGACATCGTGCCGCGCGTGCACGGCTCCGCCCTGTTCCAGCGCGGCGAAACCCAGATCCTGGGCGTCTCCACGCTGAACATGCTCAAGATGGAGCAGCAGATCGACGCGCTCTCCGGACCGCAGTCCAAGCGCTACATGCACAACTACGAGATGCCGCCGTACTCCACCGGTGAGACCGGCCGCGTCGGCTCCCCGAAGCGCCGCGAGATCGGCCACGGCGCCCTCGCCGAGAAGGCCATCCTGCCGGTGCTGCCGGGCCGTGAGGAATTCCCCTACGCGATCCGTCAGGTCTCCGAGGCCCTCGGCTCCAACGGCTCCACCTCCATGGGTTCCGTGTGCGCTTCCACCCTGTCCCTCCTCGCCGCCGGCGTGCCGCTGAAGGCTCCGGTCGCGGGCATCGCCATGGGCTTGGTGTCCGGCGATGTGGACGGCCAGCACATCTTCAAGACCCTGACCGACATTCTGGGTGCCGAAGACGCGTTCGGCGACATGGACTTCAAGGTGGCCGGTACCTCCGAGTTCATCACCGCCCTGCAGCTCGACACCAAGCTCGATGGCATCCCCGCCGACATCCTGGCCGCCGCACTGCAGCAGGCCAAGGAGGCGCGCACCACGATCCTCGAGGTCATCAACGAGTGCATCGACGGTCCGTCCGAGATGAGCGAGTACGCTCCGCGCATCATCACCACCACCGTTCCGGTGGACAAGATCGGCGAGATCATCGGCCCCAAGGGCAAGATGATCAACCAGATCCAGGAAGACACCGGTGCCGAGATCGCGATCGAGGACGACGGCACCGTCTACATCTCCTCCGAAGGTGGCGAGGCCGCCGAGAAGGCCAAGGAGATCATCGACCAGATCGCCAACCCGCATGTGCCGGAAGCCGGCGAGACCTACAACGGCAAGGTCGTCAAGACCACGTCGTTCGGCGCGTTCGTGAACCTCACCCCGGGCACCGACGGTCTGCTGCACATCTCGCAGATCCGCAACCTGGCCAACGGCGAGCGTATCGACGCCGTCGAGGACGTGCTCAAGGAAGGCGACACCGTTGAGGTGATCGTGCAGGGTGTCGACGAGCGCGGCAAGATCTCGCTCGCCATCCCCGGCTTCGAGGATCAGGAATCCGGTGCCGGCCGTGGCGGCCGTGACCGTGGCGGCCGTGATGACCGTCGTGGCGGCCGTCGCGACGATCGTCGTGGCGATCGTGACTATGACGATCGTCCGCGTCGTCGTCGTTCCGATGATCGTGATGATGATTTCGAGGATCGTCCACGTCGCCGCCGCGCCGAGCGTGACTACGATGAGGCCGACCGCGATTTCGATGATCGTCCGCGTCGCCGCCGTTCTGACGATCGTGATGATGATTTCGAGGATCGTCCGCGTCGCCGCCGCTCCGCTGACCGCGATGATCACTCCGATCGCCGTTCCTCCGGCCGCGGCCGCGGTTCCGACCGCAACCCGCGTTATGCCACCGACGACAACTACGACGACTACCGTTCCGAGCGTGAAGAGCGCGCCGAACGTCCTCGTCGCCGCGTCCGTCGCGACTTCGATCCCTTCGAGGACTGATTGATCATCGGTTGACGTGATTGAGAACCCGCCCATCGTGGCGGGTTCTCTTGTATGTGCCGGCGTCGGACGCTCTGCTTACAACGATTTAACCACTTGGTCGACCATAATGGCTTGATTCCGTGGCCGCATATGCCTCGGTGGTTAAATCGTTGTTTTTCGTACCGACGTGCTGGGAGAATAGGGCGGAATGAGCTGATCGAACAAAGGAGTGCTCATGATCGCAGTCATCATCGTGGTCGCCGTCATAGCGATTGTGCTGATCTGGGCCGTGACGGCCTATAACAATTTGGTCTCGCTGAAGAACCGCGTGAAGAACGGATGGGCGCAGATCGACGT
Source organism: Bifidobacterium eulemuris (assembly GCF_014898155.1). Lineage (NCBI taxonomy): Bacteria > Bacillati > Actinomycetota > Actinomycetes > Bifidobacteriales > Bifidobacteriaceae > Bifidobacterium > Bifidobacterium eulemuris. The sequence goes on from NZ_CP062938.1 coordinate 2,156,691, forward strand.
GCAGCTCAAACAGCGCGCCGACCTGATTCCGAATCTTGTGGAGACGGTGAAGGGCTATGCCGCCCACGAATCGAGCGTGTTCACCGAAGTCACGCAGGCCCGCGCCGGTGCAGTGGCTGCGGCGAATAATCCGAACGCCACCACCGTCGAACGCGCGGCCGCCGAGAACCAGCTCTCCCGCGCTTTGGTCAATCTGCAGGCCACGGCCGAAGCGTATCCGGCCCTGCAGGCCAACCAGAACTTCCTCGATCTGCAGGCACAGCTGAAGGCGCTCGAAGAGAAGATCGCCTACGCCCGTCAGTTCTACAACGACGTGGTGCTTAAGCTCAACACCGCCATCGAGACGGTGCCGAGCAACATCATCGCCGGGCTGTTCCACTTCGAGCAGGCTCAGTATTTCGAGGCCGACGAGGCCGCGCGCCAGGTGCCGCAGGTCAAATTCTGATTCTGGCGGCTTGCGGCGGGTTGGGCGCGTCAGTGGCTATCGGGCACGCGGATGCGTTGTTGAGATGTTTCGACTCCGCTGCGCTCCGCTCAACATGACGAGAGGTGCATGTCGTCTAATCTGGTGGGGCATGGCGTCGCTCAACATGACGAGGAGTGCATGATGCTTAGTTCGGTGGGTGTGATGCCGCTCAACATGACGAGGTATGCGTGTTGCTGGTGGGCGTGCTGTTGAGATGTTTCGACTCCGCTGCGCTCCGCTCAACATGACGGGGTGTATGCGTCGCAACTGGACGGGCATGGATGCGGAATCGGGCCAGCCGGAGATAAGGGAATGAGGGGATATGAGGAAGAGACTGATACGAGCGGGAATCTTCGCGGTTGGGGTCGCGGCGCTCATCATGGCGATATCCATGCTGTTCGTCGTCGCGGACACGGACGGCGCGGACCTGAGCTACCGCACGCTCGATCTGGAGGCCACCGTGCAATCCAACGGCGACCTGACCGTCACACAACATATCGATATGAAACTGCGCGACCGGTCCGACGATGACGGCGACCGCCCCTGGAAGCAGCTTTACCAGCAGTACACGCTGAATTCCAGCAATCTCACCGACATCTCCGACATCTCGGTCACCAACGTCACCACGGGGGAGACCTACACGCAGATCGCGCCGCAGACGCCGAGCGACATCAGCGACACGACATGGAACGGCGAATACGCGAACCACTGGTACATCGCCGACGTATCCCAAGGCGAAAGCGACCCGCAACCCTACGAGCCGGGCGTGGACGGGCTGGCCGTGTCGGGCGGCAGCGACTCCTCCACCTCGGCCAGCAGCAAAATCATCGAAATCGGCTGGAACATCCCCGCAACCGTCGAAGCGGACAGTCTGCGATTCGACGTGACCATGACCCTGCACGACGTGGCCACCGCGTGGAGCGACATCGTCAGCCTGCAATGGGAGCCGTTCGGCAAAACGAACCAAGTGCCGATCGGCACCGTCACCGGCACGGTGCGATTCCCCGACGGCGTCGACGAAGACACGTCGTGGGCGTGGCTGCACACGGAACGCACCAGCGAAACCAGCCGTGACGCCGACGGCGGCCTGCGATTCACCGCCTACGATGTGAAAGCCGGCGACTATCTCGACGTGGTCGCCGCATACGACCGGACTGCGGCCGATTCCTCCGCCGTCACGCGCGTGATCACCGGCGACCATCTCGACGCGCTCCAAGCCGACGAAACCCGGCAGGAACAGCAATGGCGCGAGCAACAGCGCGCCCATGCCATCCGGATGGTCGTCTTCTGGGCGGCAAGCATCGCCATCGGCGTCCTGCTATGCGTGATCGGTCTGTTCGGCGTGCGCAAATCCCTCGAGGCCGCGCGATACCGCGGTGGAATCGAATACTGGCGCGACCCGCCCGGCATGAGCCCAGCCAGCGCCGCCACGCTGATCGACGTGGTCGATTCTCCCGCCGGCGATCTGGATTCGCGCGTGATGACCTCCACCGTGCTTGCCCTCGCCGTGAAGAAAGCCATCGCCATCTATCCCGGGCCGGCGAGCATGTACGCGGGCATCGATATGAGCCAGGCGACGAATCCGGTCGGGCTGGCCGGCATGATCGGCACCGACGCGAATCGTCTCGCCGCTGCGAAGCAGACCAGCACCATGGTGATCCTGCCTGCCGCGTTGAACGACGAAACGCGGGAGGCGATGGGCCTGAGCCAGTCCGAAAGCGCCTGCCTCGACCTGTTCATCGCGATTTCGAAGCGCGTGGGTGGGCCGGTGTTCGACCTCAAGCAGATGACGAAGGCCTGCAAGAAGTGGAAGAAAGGCTACGAATCGTTGGGATCGTTCACCACGGCCTGCGGCAACGAATACGCGCTGCTGGGCGCCACGCGCAGCACCGGCGGGCAGGCCGCGGCCGCCGGTCTGGTGGGGGCGGTTCTCGGGGTCGCCATGCTGGTGGTCAATATCACCAACGGCAACCTCGCCATGGCGCTGGCCTCCGGATTGCCGGTGCTAATCGTGGGCCTGTTCTGCGTGTTCGGCGCCTCCTATACGGGTTTGACCGACGCCGGGCAGGAGCATGCCGGCCGCTGCCTCGGCTTGAAACGCTATATGCAGGATTTCTCCGATTTCTCCGACCGTGGTGCCGCCGACATCGCCCTGTGGGATTGGTATATGGTGTACGCCGCAGCGTTCGGCATCTCCGAGCGGGTGGGCAAGGAGCTCGCCAAGGCATATCCGCAGGTGACCGATCCCACATGGCTGGATTCCCACGCCTCCGGTTCGCTGCTGTACTGGTCGTATCGTCCCTTCGGCTGGTATGGCTATGGCGTTGGCGCGGCGGCCGGAGCGGCGTCGGACGGTGGGATGGGCGGCCCTGCGTTCGCGTTCGGAGGGGACTCCTTCGCGGCCGGATTCGGCGACATCGGCTCGCAGCTGAACGCGGGCTTCGCCGAAGTGCGTTCCACCATCCAAGCCGCGGCACCCTCGTCCTCCGGCGGATTCAGCGGTTCCGGCGGGTCGTTCTCCGGCGGCGGCTTCGGCGGCTCCTCCGGAGGCTCTGGCGGCGGCTCCTTCGGAGGCCGTTAACGGGTTTTCATGCTGTGTCCGTTGCCGCGCATCGCTGTATCGTATATCAATGGATGCCGCTGGTTGTCGTCGTGACGGTCCTTATTGGGCACCCAAGAGGCTGTGAGATCCGCTTGGGATGAGTTTGGTGTGACCGAACCTCAGAGAGCGCAGTTTTCAGTTTTTAAGAATGGCGAAATTCCGCCATTCTTGAAAACGGTTTTCGCGTCTTTTCCTCGTCCGGACACACCAAACTCGAAAAGCGGTCCATGCCGCGTATCGTAGAGGGCGGAACATCCGTTCGTAGTGAGAAAAGTTGCGAGAATATAAGGAGCACACATGCTGTTTCGTGATCTCGGCCCATTCCACACCACCGCCATCGGCCATGGCGAGATGCCGCTGACCATCGAGAACAACCGCGGTCATGCGGTCGGTTTGGAAACGCTGCACGCCTCGCTTGACGCGGGCTGCCGCCATATCGACACCGCGTGGGCCTACTACACGCCCGGCGAGGAGGAACAGACCGGCGAGAAGCTCACCCGCGAGGCGTTGGAAACCTGGAACGGCCCGCGCGACGAGGTCACGGTGGCCACCAAGGTGGGTCTGCGCCGCGCATGGGACGGCGACAAGCCGGTGTGGCCGCGCGACGGCAAGCCCGAGCATCTCATCGAATACGGCAAGCAGTCCGCCATGGCGCTCGGCGTCGACGCCATCGATCTGCTGTATCTGCACCGTCATGATCCGGAGGTGCCGTACAACGAGTCCGTCGAAGGCATCAAGGCGCTGCTCGACCAAGGCGTGGCCAAGTGGGCGGGCGTCTCCAACGTCACCATCGAACAACTCGACATCGCGCGCGGAATCCTGGGAGACAAGCTCGTGGCCGTGCAGAACCAGTATTCGCCGATCCATCTGGAGACGCAGGACACGCTCGACTACTGCGCCGAACTCGGCCTGGCGTTCGTGTGCTGGAGTCCGCTCGGCGGCTACCGCCACCCGTATGACGAAAGCACGTTCGACCCGTTCCGCGAGGTCGCGGCCGCGCATGGCGTGAGCTACCAGCAGGTGGTGCTCGCCTGGGAGCTCGCCAAGGGCGACCATATGTTCGTGATCCCCGGCGCGCACCGCCCCGAAACGATCCTCGACTCCCTCAAGGCCTCCGATCTGGAACTGACGGCCGAGGAACTCGCCAAGCTCGGCTGATTGCGTTGTTTTCCGTCGCTCGCGGAGGACCCGTCATCCCGATCGGAGTGGATGTACCCGTACACGTCATTCTGAGTCGGGAGCGTGCCTTTTCCCGTCGTCCTGAGCTGGGAGCGTGTTCTTCTCCGTTCGTCATCCTGAGCGAAACGAAGTGGAGTCGAAGGATCTCACGCCCGGAAGCGGAGGTTCAGAGATCCCTCGACTGCGCTCGGGATGACGGGTGGGCTGTGTCGCGCTCGGGGTGACGGACTGTGTCGCGCTCGGGATGACGGTGCTGCGCTTGGGATGACGGGCGGGCCACGCTCGGGATGATGGAGACGTGCTAAGGTGACGTCATGTTCACCAGTGCAGCGTCGGCGCAGATGTTCCGCATCAATCGGGAGCTCGACTACACCGCGGTTATCGACCATGACCAGCATGAGTCGTGGGGTTCGTCGTCCCTGTATCCCGCCATCGTGCGCATCCATACCGAGATGCCCGCGCAGGACGTGCCGTTGCATTGGCATCTGGGCGCCGAACTCGTGTACGTGCGGCACGGCAGAGTGCGGTTGTTCATCGATGGGATCGAAACCACGATCGTCGACGGCCAGGCGTGTCTGGTCAGCCCGCGCGCCTTGCATGCGATCTACCCCGAGCCGGATGACGATGGACAATGCGTGCTGTCGATCTCCTTCGACGGCGAATTCCTGTCGCGACTCAGCCCGGGACTGTCGAATCGTCGGCTGATGCAGGCGGTGGCGATCGCCGCGGAGGAGCCGCCATCCGAGGGACATGCGCATGCGCCGCGCAACCATGGTGGGGAGCGTCCCGTGGTTCGGGATTCCACGTTGATCTCCCTATGCGAGGAGGTGATCGCCTGCGTCGACGACTTCGATCCGGAACTGCGGCTTCTTCGGCTTAACGAGCTGCTGTACGGCATGTTGGTGCATGTCCTTGCCGAATGTTGGGAACGCGATGGCGGGGATTCGGGCGCGATGGCGTCGGCCCGGTCTTCCGCCGAGATCTATGCGGTGATCGAATATATGGAACATCACTTCCATAGCGGTGTGACCATCGGCGAACTGGCGGAACGGTTCGGCTATTCGCGCGAATATTTCTCCCGGCTGTTCAAAAAACATGCCGGCGTGACCCCGGAGCAATATCTGACGGAGATCCGTCTGCAATCCGCGGTGGATGATCTGCTGAACGGAAGCGACACCAATGCGGATATCGCGAGGAACAACGGATTCTCCAGCGCCAAAGCGTTCTCCCGGGCGTTCTCCAACCGATTCTCATTGACGCCTTCGGTGTTTCGAAGAACGCATCGCAATACGCAATAGGTAAGTCACAAAATCAACCTTTATGGTCACATTTGGAGAAAAGAGCTTTTTTGTGAGCTTCTAAGCTGAAAACAGATGTTGGAAACCGTCAAAAGGGCGGAACACAGCGAGAGTACCGCTGCCATAAGAATCAACATCGAGAAAGCAAAGGAGCTGATTATGAGCGAAACCGTGACCGCGAACGCCGGTTCGGCCATGGTGCATGACGATCCCCTGGCGAAGCTGCCCCAGTCCGGCGGCAAGCGCGTCATGCTGAAGGCCGCCATCCTGTCGCTTGCGCTGCTGCTGCAAAGCATCTCCGTCACCGCGGCGGTGGTGTCGAGTCTCAAGCAGGACTTCCCCGACGCGTCGGTGATGGAGCTGCAGGGATTCGTGACGGTGCCGGTGTTGGGCAATATCATCGCCACGCTGGTCGGTGGCCGCATCGCCCCGATCGTCGGCAAGAAGAACCTGTGCATCATCGGCACACTGCTGTGTTTCATCGGCGGATTCCTGCCGATGTTCGTGCCGATTCTGAACGGACAGACCGCGCTGCGCGTACTGGCGGGCTTCGGTCTCGGCCTGATCCAGCCGCTGTCCGCCTCGCTGATCGTGGACTGCTTCAAGGGCAAGGAGGCGGATACGCTGATGGGATTCCAATCCTCCGCCGTGGGTCTGGGCGCCACGATCATCTCGTCGTGCATCGCCGGCGTGATGACCTTCGATTGGCATTACTTCTACTTCGTCTACTGCCTTGCCTTGGTGGTAATGGTGATTGTGATGCTGTTCATTCCCAATGCCGTCAATGAGATCGGCCGCGAGCGCAAGAGCGCGGACAACGCGCCCAAGAAGCGCACCAAGATGCCGCTGTCCGCCTATTTCGGCATGATCCTGCAGATCGTGTTCGCCACCGGCTACGGCTTCTACAGCATCAATCTCTCGCTCGCCGCCGAGGAGACCGGCGTCATCACCGCGACCGAAGCCGCCACCGTGATCACCGTCGTGTCGATCTCCTCGCTGATCGGAGGTCTTTTCTTCGGCTTGGTCAAGCGTTTCGTGGGCATGTGGATCGGCCTGCTGGCCTTGGGGATGAACGCCGCCGCGCTGCTGATCTGGGCCAACACCGCTTCGATGGCGCTGTGGTGCGTGGCCGGCGTGCTGCTTGGCGTGGGCTTCTGCTGGTTCATGCCTTATGTGAACCTCCTCGTCAATGAGCAGACCGATCCCTCCATCTCCGCCCAGGCCACTTCCTACGCCTTCTTCGGCAATTCCGTCGGCTCGTTCATTCCGTCCTATGTGTTCGCCGCGCTGGGCGCTCTCACCGGCATGACCAGCACGTGGAAGTCGTTGAATATGGGAGCCGTGTTCTTGGTGATATGCATGGTGATGGTGCTCGCGTTGATGCTGTCCACGAAGGCGAAGGCGAATCGCGCCGCCGCGCAGGCCGCCTGAATATGAGGAAGCCCGATACGGCAACGGTTTTGGAAAGGATATGACAATGGTTGACATCGAAGCGCTGGTCGCCCCCGCCGCGGCCGAACCCCTGGCCCCCATCCCCACTCCGGTCGATCAGGTCGCCGGGTTCCCCCACAGCGACGAGGTGCCGGAGGGCTGCGTGGTGGTCGACGGCGTCGACACCGACGATTTCTTCTACTCGACGGATATCGAGGAGGTGCCGTACGCCACGCGCACGCTGGCCGACGGCTCGGATTACGAGCTGAACATGATGGTGTACACGCCGTTCCATGATGACGACAATATGCCCGACGGCAGGCCGGAGGCCGGTTGGCCGGTGATCGTGTACATGCGTGGCGCGGGATTCTTCAAGCCACGTAAGAACAGCTTCAACAGCCTGTACATCCGTTTGGCCGAGCGCGGCTATGTGGTTGTGGTGCCGGAATACCGCCCCGCGCCCGTGGCGCCGTTCCCCGCGCAGATGCAGGATGCGAAGACGGCGGTGCGTTTCGTGCGCGCCAATGCGCAACGCTTCGGCATCGATCCGGACCGTATCGCCCTGTTCGGCGATTCCGCCGGCGGCCACACCGCGCTGCTGGCCGGATTCACCGGTGACAACGAGCCGGACACCCCGGACTATGCGCAGACCAGCGCCGAGGTGCGGTGCATCGTGGACTGGTACGGTCCGACCGACTTCACGATGATGAACTACTATCCGAGCTCGCAGAGCCATAATCCGGCGCAATGCCCGGAGGGTATGGAGATCGGCGGCGTGAATGTGCTGGACCATCCCGAACTGAGCCGTCAAGCCTCGCCGATGACGTATCTGACCGCCGAAAGACCCACGCCGCCCACGCTGATCATGCACGGCAGCCGCGATCTGCTGGTGCCGTTCAACCAGAGCTGCCGCCTCTACGTCACCATGCGCGAGCTCGGCAAGGATGTGACGTTCTACAAGCTCAACAACGCCAGCCACGCCGCCTACGGATTCCGCAGCAACAAGGCCATCGCGATGGTGCTCGACTGGTTGGCCGAGCGATTGTAGCGCCGCACCTCATTCGACGTATGGCCCGAGTCCAAGCGTTTCGCTGGTTCGGGCCATACGCGTTGTCTGATTCTTCATCAGCTTGAGCGAAGATCGGTCTTTCTGCGTCACCTGTGCGCGGGAGGTCTCTTCCGCCACTTGTGTGCGGGAGCGGTCTTTTTCCGTCACCTGTGAGCGGCATAGCCCCACCCGTCATCCCGAGCGCAGTCGAGGGATCTCGGAACTTCCGCTCCCGGACGTGAGATCCTTCGACTCCACTTCGTTTCGCTCAGGATGACGGGTGGGGGGCGGTGCCGCGCTCAGGATGACGGGTGGGGCGGTGCCGCGCTCGAGATGACGGGTGGGGCTGTGTGCCGTGCCCAGGACGACAGGTGGGGCTGTGTGCTGCGCTCGGGATGACGGGCTTGGCTGCACTGCGTTCAGGATATCGAAATCCCACTATGATGGGCGGGAACGGTCTTTGTTTCCTCGAGGAGGTGAGGCGGATGGTGGTTCCTGTGGAGCAGGTGTATGAGCAGATTCGAGCCATGTCCGCCGAGGCCGGCGCGAGTCGGGTGGTGCTGTTCGGTTCGCGCGCCATGGGCACGAACCGGCCGAAAAGCGATATCGATCTGGCGGTCGCCGGTTGTCCGAACTTCTCCCAGCTGGAGGATGCGCTGCAGAACGATTTGTGGTCGCTGCTGAAATTGGACGTGGTCAACCTCGACGAGCCGATCAGTGACGAGTTGTGTGTCGAAATCGAGCGTGACGGGAAGGTGCTGTATGAGAAAGTATGAGAACTACGCCGCCGCCCTGCGTTCGCTGTCCCAAGCTCCGCAGCAGGATCTCGACAATGAGTTCGTGCAAAGCGGCGTCATTGGTAAATACAAGACGCAGTTCGAGCTTGGCTGGAAGCTGATGAAGGCGCTGCTCACCTACGAGGGGGATCCGGTCTCGGCCACGGGCTCTCCGAGGGATACCGTCAAGGCGGCGTTCCAATACTACGACTTTATGGATGAGAGTCTGTGGCTACGTATGCTGCGCGACCGCAATGATTCCGCCCATGTTTATGACGCAAGTCTCGCCCGCCGTTTGGTCGATACGATCATCGCCGACTACATCCCCGAATTCGAGCGTCTCCGGCAAGGTCTGAACGACCGTTACGGCTCGATGTTGTTGGCGTAATTTGGCAATCCGGCCTTGCCGCCGGTGCAGTCAAGGAATGATCGCGAGAATGCGGGTCGTATGCCGTGCCGGGCATGCGGCCCGCTTTCCGTATCGGGCGCATAATGGGCGTCGAGTTTTCCCTCCTTCATTCAGGAAAAGCAATAATGCTATATCTCATGTCAATAGTTGTATAAAAACAGTGGATTTTTGCCTATAGCCTTAAAGCAGGAAAACGACATAGCTGTCGTAGACCGGAAACCTACAGCGACTATCACAGGAGGACGAAATGTCTACGGTCACCATCCAAGACACCGTCATCACCATCCCCACGTATGGCATCGGCGATCCGGATAAGAACCCGCAGTTCATCGAAAAGCGGGTCTATCAAGGGTCCACCGGCAAGGTGTATCCGTATCCGGTGGTCGAATCCATCAAGGACGAGAAGGAGGACAAATCATACAAAGCCGTCATCATCGAGAACGAATACCTGGAGGTGACCGTACTTCCCGAATTGGGAGGCCGCATCCAATGGGCGAAGGACAAGACCAACGACTATGATTTCGTGTACCGCAACGATGTGATCAAGCCCGCTCTGGTGGGCCTGACCGGTCCGTGGATCTCCGGAGGCATCGAGTTCAACTGGCCCCAGCATCATCGGCCGACCACCTATCTGCCCGTCGACTACCAGGTCGTCGATCTGGAAGGCGGCGGCAAGGGCGTGCAATGCCACGACGTCGACCAGATGCACGGCACCGAGGTCGTCACCACCGTGGCGCTCTATCCGGGCAAGGCGTATATCGAAATCACCGGCGATCTGTACAACGGCACCAGCTTCCCCCAGACCTTCCTGTGGTGGGCCAATCCCGCCGTGCCCGTCAACGACCATACCCGCACCGTCATGCCGCCGGACGTGACCGCCGTGATGGACCATGGCAAGCGCGATGTGAGCCGCTATCCGATCGCCACGGGCACCTACTACAAGCACGATTACTCCGAGGGTGTGGATATCGGCCGCTATAAGAACGTGCCGGTGCCGACCTCCTATATGGCCGCCGGCAGCGACTACGACTTCGTGGGCGGCTACGATTACGGGAAGGACGCGGGCATCCTGCACTACGCCGACCACCACATCAGCCCCGGCAAAAAGCAGTGGGTGTGGGGATGCGGGGATTTCGGCCAGGCGTGGGACCGCAACCTCACCGACGAGAACGGTCCGTACGCCGAGCTGATGACCGGCGTCTACACCGACAACCAGCCTGATTTCACATGGCTCAAGCCGTTCGAATCCAAGAAGTTCACGCAGTACTTCATGCCGTACAAGGCCGTGGGGCTCGTCAAAAACGCCACGCTCGACGCGGCGGTGAACCTCGAATTCGGCCCGGTGGATCCCGCCCGCGCCGCCGGCGAGACCGAGGGGGTGGATGGTCAGGGTCTTTCCGCCGGTCAGGGGCGGGTCACCGTGTACGCCACCCATATGGTCGACGCCGCGCGTGTGGTCGTCGCCACGGCCGCCGGCGACATCCTTTTCGAGGAGACGCGGACGATCTCGCCCAACGATATCGTCGTCGCGGAATTCCCCACCGGCGGCGCCGATCCGACCGAGATCACCGTGACGGTGAGCGATATGGCGAGTGGCGCGACGCTGGTGGACTATACGCAGCGTCCGGCCAAAATCGACAAGATCCCCTCGCCGGCCGAAGCCGCGCCCGCCCCCGCCGATGTGCCCACCAACGAGGAGCTGTTTCTGACGGGTCTCCATCTCGAGCAATACCGCCATGCCACCTATCTGCCTGATCCGTACTATCTCGAAGGGCTGAAGCGCGACCCTGGGGACGCCCGCATCAACAACGCCTACGGCAGCCTGCTCATGCGCCGCGGCGCGTTCAAGCAGGCCAAGGAGCGCTTCGACGCCGCGATCGAGCGGTTGACCCGCCGCAATCCGAATCCGTATGACAGCGAGGCCTACTACAATCTCGGCTTGGTCGAGCTGTTCCTGGGCGAGGAAGACAAGGCTTTCGACGCCTTCTATAAGGCCACATGGGACAACTCCTGTCAGGAGATGGGCTACTACCATATGGCGGCGATCGCGGCCAAGCGCGGGGATTGGCGGGACGCGTTGGATTATGTGGGGCGCGGACTCGACAAGAACGCCGGGAATCTTCGCGCGCGTGGACTGAAGGCCTACATCCTACGCAAGATGGGACGCGTCGAAGAGGCGGCGGCCGTCGTGTCCGACAATCTGCGGCTCGACGCGTTCGACTACGTCTCCGGTTTCGAACGGTTCCTCGCCTCGGGCGACGGGCGAGGCTTCGACCTGATGCGCGGTTTCGCGCAGAACTATCTCAAGGCCGCGCGGGAATACGCCGCGTTCGGCGGATACGACGAGGCACTGCGTCTGCTCGGTCATGCCGACCATGGCAATCCGATGGTCAACTACTACGAGTCCTACTACCATGCCCGGCTGGGCCATGAGGATGAGGCCGTGGCGGCGCTCAGGGCGGGGGAGTCCGCGGACAGCTACTGCTGCTTCCCGAACAGGCTTGAGGACATCGCGGTGTTGCGTCATGCCATCGAACTCGGCGAGCGGCGACATCTCGTCGTCTCGAAGGCGCCGTATTACCTCGGCTGCCTCTACTACGACAAATTGCAGGCCGATGCCGCCATCGCGCTGTGGGAGGCCAGCCGCGCCGCGGACCCGAGCTTCCCGACGGTACACCGCAACCTGTCCCTCGCCTACTACAACAAGAAGGGCGACAGCGAGCGGGCCTCGGTCGAGATGGAGGAGGCGTTCCGTCTCGATCCCACCGACCCCCGCGTCTTTCTGGAGCTGGACCAGCTGCACCGCACGCTTGGATGGAGCTATGAGCGGCGTCTGGTCGAATTCGAGCGGCATCTCGATGTGATCCAGGGACGCGACGACCTGTATATCGAATACCTGACCGTGCTGAATATGACCGGCCATCACGGCAAGGCCTACGAGCTGATGTCGCGCCGTCATTTCCATGCGTGGGAGGGCGGCGAGGGCAAGATCACCGCGCAATACCGCATCAGCCTCACACTGCTCGCGAAGGACGCCATGGCCGGCGGCGATTGGCAACGGGCCAAGGAGCTGCTGGTCGAAGCCGAAACCTATCCGCATAATCTTGGTGAAGGCAAGCTTGAAGGGCAGAAGGACAACGACCTGCACTACTACCTCGGTCTTGTCGAACGCCGGCTCGGCAATGAGCGGGCCGCCCGCGACGAGTTCAGACTCGCCACCATCGGACCCGACGAGGTGAAGGGCGCGATGTACTACAACGATCAGCCGGCCGAGATGATTCTGTTCCAAGGCTTGGCGCATCAGGCCCTCGGGGAGCGGGGCGCCGCCAACGCCCGTTTCTACCGTCTGCTCGACTTCGGCGAACAGCATCTGGACGATCGGGTCTCGATCGAGTATTTCGCCGTATCGTTGCCGGATTTCCTCATCTACGACAAGGACTACACGATGATGAACCGCGTCCATTGCCTGTATGTCATGGCCTTGGCCCGTATCGGCATGGGCGACGTGGACGCGGCGCTTTCACTGCTGCGCCGGACGCTGGAGGCCGATCCCAGCCATATCCAGGGCAATCTCTTCCTCGAGGAGGTGGAGCGTCGCCATATCGTGCGGTGACTCTGGGGTGACGCGTCTCGCCGGCGTCCTTCGGCGAGGGCGGCGGGCCCGCGAATGAGGTGGGGCGAAGGACCGTGGGCCCACGGTCCTTCGCCCCACCTTCGTTGTTTATGGCAAGGGCTGGCGCGGCGTGCTGGCTGACATGCGGGGCTTGTGGTCGACAAGCAATTTTTATATATCCGTCAGCAATCACGACACACTGATTCAAAAAAACTGACATTAAGATAATCTTATCGAAAATGTTGATATCGGCTAAAAACAACGCAGTTATCTCAGATAAAGCATTTTTGATTAATGAAAACTGCCTTATGAAAGGATGGAGACTATGAGGTCTTCAATCAAGAAAACCGCCATCGGTTGCGCGACGACGATCGCAGTGGTCGCCTCCCTCGCCGGGTGCGGGAGCTCGTCCGCCAACGAGAACGAGATCACCTTCTTCGCCAACAACACGCAGGACAACTATCAGAAGCTCATCGACGGCTTCGAGGCGGCGAATCCCGGCCTCACCATCAAGTTCTCCACCACCAACGGCGCCCAGGCCGGCTATCAGCAGACGCTGCAGACGCGCATCTCCGGCGGCCAGCTCACCGACGTGTTCGTGGCGCCTCCCGAGCAGCTGAACGACCTCGTCAAAAACAACTGCGTGAAGGATCTGACCGACGAGCCCTTCATGGACGTCATCGGAGACACCAACAAGGAGCAATCCTCCGTGGACGGCAGGGTCTATTCCATGTCCGTCACCTCATGGACCAACGCCTTCGCCTACAACAAGGATCTGCTCGCCAAAGCGGGATACGACAACATTCCCGAGACGTGGGACGACTTCGTGCGGATGCTCAAGGATCTGAAGGACGCGGGCGTCGAAACGCCGTATCTGGAGCCCAAGGCCGGTCTCGGGGCGATGGTCGAAAGCTGGATCGGATATGATTCCTCCACGGCGGACAAGTCGATTGATCAGCAGATCACCGACGGCGACACCACCTTCGAGCAGACCTACGGCGAATACTACGCCGAATGGGCGAAGCTGTTCGACGAAGGCGTGATGGGCTCCGAGGTCACGGGTCTCGGCGACGACCAGGTCCGCACCGAGTTCGCCTCCGGCAGGCTCGCGGTGATGCCGTCCGGCTACTGGGACGTGAACACGTTCAAGGAGGCCGGCCTCAATTTCGCGTTCGGCCGTCTGCCGATGCTCCACGAAGGGGACACGCCCTACGCACCCGGCTCCGCCGACTCGGGGTATGCCATCAATGCGAAGCTCAGCGGCGCGAAGCTTGAGAACGCCGAGAAGTTCCTCGAATACATCGCCTCCGAAGAAGGGCTGAAACTCCTGCAGGAGGGCGTCGGACTCATCCCCGCCACCAAGAACTACACGCCCGTGATCGACGAGACCTTCGCTGAGCCGTACGAGATGTACATCAGCACCGGAAACCTCTATCTCAACACCCTTGGATGGCCCACCACCGGCCGTTCCGCGCTGAGGGCCGAGACCTTCGCTCAACTCCAGCAGGTGGCCCTCGGTTCCGAGACGCCCGCCGAGGCGGCCGCGAACCTCGACGCCAAGATCAAGACGCTGTCCTAAGGACCGCCCCGCCATCGTGGGCGCGGGCCGGCGACCGGCCGCATCATCGGCCGGTCCGCCGCATGGCGGCCGCCCCGATGGCGGATTCAGGAAAGAAGGCACACCATGTCACTCGCATCATCCCCAGACGAGCCGGACGGCTCCCGCGCATCGTTCGAAACCAGGCACCGCAAGGCCCTCAGACGGCGCAATCTCACGGAGAATCTCACATCTTTCGAGTTCCTGCTGCCTATCCTCGTGGTGTTCATCGTCGTCGTGCTGATCCCCTTCGGGCAAAGCGTCGTGTTCAGCTTCACGGACTACTCCGGATACGATTTCTCCACGGCGAAATTCGTCGGACTGGAGAACTACGTCACCGTGTTCACCGACCAGACGCTGCTCGCCGGACTCGGCTTCACGCTGTTCTACACCATCGCCACAACGGTGGCCATCACCGCGCTGGCCCTGCCTTTGGCGGTTGTGCTGAACCGCAGGTTCTTCGGCCGCAATTTCGTGCGCTCGCTGTTCTTCTTTTTCTCCGTGCCGTCGATGGCCGTGCTCGGCTTGGTCTGGCAGTACATCGTCTCGCCGGTCGATTCGGGCGCCATCAATCAGCTGCTTGCGCGCTTCGGCATCGATGCCGTGCCGTGGCTGTCCGACACGAACCTCGCGCGGCTGTGCGTGATCGTGATCGCCGTATGGGCGCAGGTGGGATGGCACGCCACGCTGTATCTGGCGTATCTGCAGGCCATCCCGTCCGACCTGTACGAGCAGGCCGCGGTGGACGGCGCGAACCGCCGCCAGCAATTCCTCAACATCACCCTGCCCCAGATGGTGCCCGCCATGGGCGTGTCGATCTTCATGCTGCTCACCGGCGGTCTGAAGGTCTACGACCTACCGTTCACGCTCACCACCGGCGGTCCCGGCCACGCCACCTATACCGTGACGCAATCCATCATCGTCACGGGCGTCAATTCCGGCCGTTACGGCCTCGGATCGGCGCTCGGCGTGATCTTCTTCCTATGCTGCGCGCTGCTGGTGGCCATCCAGCAGGGTGTGGTCCGGCAAATCGAAAAGAGGCTGTCATGAGTCTGAAAACCCGTGAACGCGTCGGATCGGTCATCCGATCCGTGGTGATGATCGCCCTGGCGCTGATCTGCGCCGTTCCGCTCTACGTGGTGGTGGTCAACACCTTCAAAACCTCCGGCGACATGATGTCCGATCCTTTCGGGCTGCCGAAGGACTTCACCTTGGACAACTACGTGGATGCGTGGAGCAACCTTCCGATCCTCTCCGCGTTCAAGAACACGTTGATCGTCACCGTGGTCGGCGTGGGCCTGCAGGCCCTGATCGGATCGCTCGCCGCCTACGGCATGATCATGAAGAAAAGCGGATTCACCACCGCCGTGGGGGCCTTCCTCATGCTCTCCTTCGTGATCCCCGGACAGACGCTGCTGATTCCGCAGTACAAGATGGAGGCCCAGCTCGGATTGGTCGACAGCCTGCTTGGTCTGATCGTGCTGTACACCGCCGGCGCCACCTTCTGCTATTTCCTCATCGTGCAGTACATGGCGAGTCTGCCCCGCGAGCTGTTCGAGGCCGCGCGCATCGACGGCGCCGGCCCCTGGCGGATCTATTGGACCATCGTGATGCCGTTGATCCGTCCGATCATGACCACCGTGGTCGTGTTCCAGACCATGTGGACGTGGAACGACTTCATGACCCCCAACATCTACATCTCCTCGGTGGACAAGCAGACCATCGTATTGCAGGTGTTCAACGCCATGGGACAGTTCTCCACCAACTGGCCGCTGTTCATGACCATCACCACCATCGCCCTCATCCCCGTGTTCATCTTCTTCCTGCTATGCCAGAAATGGATCGTCGCCGGTCTCGTCGCCGGCTCAGTGAAAGGCTAACCATGACCCACACCCTTGACCTCACCGGCTTTCAGCCCAAGTCGATCGTCCGATTCCCCATCACGCGAGGCGAGTGGGGGGTGTCTCCACAGGGGGAGACCATCGACTTCACCAACTACCACATGTCCGTGGACGGAAAACCGTTCTATGGAATCTGCGGAGAATACCATTATTCCCGCATGGATCCCGTTCGCTGGGACGAGCAGCTCGCCAAAATGGCGGCCGGCGGCATCAACGTCGTGTCCACATACGTGTTCTGGAACCACCATGAGGAACGCGAGAACGAATGGGATTTCACCGGCCGGCGCAACATCCGCCGTTTCATCAAGCTGTGCGCCAGGCACGGTCTCAAGGTGATCGTGCGTCTGGGACCCTTCGACCACGGCGAGGTGCGCAACGGCGGCATCCCCGACTGGATGTACGGCAAGCCCTATGAGGTGCGCTCGTGCGACGCCGGATTCCTCGACAAGGTGCGCGACCTTTACCGCCATATCGCCGGACAGATCGACGGATTGTACTTCAAGGACGGCGGTCCCATCATCGCCGCCCAGCTCGATAACGAATACATGCATTCCTCGGCGCCGTGGGAGATGACCACGGGCATCACCGACGAATGGATCCCCGGAGGGCACGAAGGCTTCGCCTATGTGCACGCGCTGCGCGAGATCGCCGAAAGCGAGGGGATTTCGGTCCCCTTCTACACCAACACCGGCTGGGGCGGCTCTCCGGTGCCGGACGACGTGCTGCCGCTGTGGGGAGGATACGCCTATCGTCCCTGGCTGTTCTACGCCGGTCCGGGCGAGCATCCGGTCACGGACGAATACGTGTACCGTGATTTTCACGCGAACGACTGCCCCCGCGGCGAGGAGTTCGATCCGACCTATGAGCCGGAGACCAAGCCCTACGCCTGCTGCGAGATGGGCGGCGGCATGTTCTCGTCGTACAACTACCGCTTCGTGCTGCCGATGAAGTCCGTGGACGCCATGGCCAACATCAAAATGGCCTCGGGATGCAACTTCCTGGGCTACTACATGTACCAGGGCGGATCGAATCCGATCGGAAACGGCGTCTATCTCAACGAAAGCCAGCTGCCGAAGATCTCCTACGATTTCCAGGCCGCGCTCGGCGAGTTCGGGCAGATGCGCGAATCGTACCGCAGGTTGAAAACGCTGCATCGCTTCGCGCTCGCCTTCGCCGACAGGCTCACCCCGCTGGGCGTCGCCGTGCCGGAGGAACAGAGAACCATCGATCCGAACGATATGCACTCGCTTCGATGGAGCGTGCGCACCGATGGGCGGCGTGGCTTCGTGTTCCTCAATAATTTCCAGGACCACGCCGCCATGGACGACAAGCATGGCGAGATCATCGCCATCACCTTGGCGGATGGTGCCGAGGTCGTGTTCGACGGCATCGGCATGGCCCGCGACGAGAACTGCGTGCTGCCGTTCAACATGGACCTGGACGGAATCACCCTCACCGCCGCCACCGTGCAGCCGGTCACGGTGATCTCCACGCCGGGATCCGGGCATCGGACCTTCGTGTTCATGCGCCCGGACGGCATGGACGAGGCATGGATGCGGTTCGAGGGCGTCGGGAAGCGTGTCATCGCGTCGGATGCCGACATCACCGATTTCGAAGTCGAAGACAATGGGAACATCGTTTCGATCGTAGTGGTCAGCCGGGCATGGGCCAACGCCATGACCGTCGTCGACGACGAGGCCCTGGTCTTCTCCGCGGTTCCGACTGGCGAGTGGGACTCGGCGGAGAGCATCGTTCCCGCTGCGGACGCCCCGGCGGCGTATATCGCCGACGGCAAGGTCAAAGTGGAATCCTTGGACGCCGACATCGCGGTCGAGACCTTCCCCGCCGACTATCTTTCCTCGAGCTCGGCGTCGTTCGCCCCGCACGTCGTCACACCCGTCGTCGAGAGGCTTTCCGACACGCGCTATGTCATCACCCTGCCGGACGATCTCATGGCGAGCGAGGGCGTCAAGGACGTACGCCTCAAAATACGCTACCAAGGCGATATCGGATGGCTATGGGCCGGCGCCACGCTGGTCGACGACAACTTCGCCAACGGCGACGTGTGGGAGATCGGCCTGCGGGAGCATGCGGACCTACTGGTGGACAACCGCAACCGGCTTGTGCTGACCATCACCCCCATCAAAGAAGGCGCAAACGTGAACGTCGAATCCGCTATGGCGGCCCGCATGGAGAATGTGGACGCCCGGATCGCGGGCCTGGTCTCGATCGAGGCCCGCGCGGTGTACGAAGCCGGATTTGCGATAGCATAGACGCAACATTCAGACACTCAAAGGAGGCGTCATGGCCGTGGCAAGGCATCTGACCTGGAGCGGTCGTGACGCCTATCATCTGTGCATGCCGAGTCGGTCGGCCCAGCAGGTGCTGATCTATCCCTCGCTTGTGGGGCGTTTCGAATACGAGACCGGTCAGGTGACCGAACGGACCACATTCGACAGTCTTCTGGTCATGCTCGTCGAATCCGGATCCATGGAGATCGACGTGCCCGGATGCGTCGGTGTGGCCCATGCGGGGGATGTGGTGCTCATCGACTGCTATCAACATCACCGGTACGTGGCGCTTGAGCCCACGCGCGCGCTATGGGCGCATTTCGAAGGGGCCGGCGCGCGGTTGTACTACGACGAGGTGTGCGCGACGATGCGCAATATCATCACCTTGCCCGACGAGGTTCGGGAGGCGGTCGCCGCGAACCTGCGGAATCTGCTGGATGCCGTGTCGGGGGAGCGGTACGACGAACTGGTCGCCGACCGGTTGCTCACCGACGTTCTGGGGGACCTGCTGTTGGAGGCGAAACGACGGCAGTCGGAGGCGGAGGGCGGAGGCGACGTAGGGGAACGTTCGCGGCCGCAGGGCGTCCGCGACGCGATGACCCACATCATGAGCCATATCAACGAGCCTTTATCGGTAAGCGAGCTCGCCGCGGTCGCCGGCATGGGGGAGCGCAGCTTCATGAGGGCGTTCAAAAAGGAGACGGGATACACCCCGCACGCCTATATCATCGAGATCCGCATGAGCAACGCCAAATCGATGCTGGTCAATATGACCGCGTCGCTGCAGGAGATCTGCGACGCCGTCGGATTCTCTTCCACCAACGCCTTCTGCATGGCGTTCAAAAACAAAACCGGCATGTCTCCGATGGAATACCGACGCCGCGGCGCGGCCGTCACCAGCCCGTTGACGTGACCTACGCCGGATAAGGAGGCTCGCGATGAAACCAGCGGAACGGTTCGTCGACGTGGATCAGTCGGATTTCATCATCCGCACGCCATCGGCCATCGCCCGGCGTACCTTCCTGTATCTGCTGCGCGCGGGCGAATTCGTCTATGAGCCGGGATATCGGCTCGAGCGCGGATCCTTCGACAGCTTCCTCGTGGCGTATGTGCGGTCCGGGTCCCTGGATCTGCGGCTGCCGAACACCTCGTGCCGCGCCGAGGCGGGACAGTTCGCGGTCGTCGATTGTTATGCGACGCACGCCTATGGCACCGACGAGGCCACCGATGTGCTGTGGGTGCATTTCGACGGCATTATGGCGAGGGCCTATTACGAGATGATCGTCGGCAAACTGGGCAACGCGTTCTCGTTGCGCGATTCGGCGGCGGCGACGAACCGGCTGCGGCAGATCGTCGAACTGTCGCGCGGGACGTCCGGGTTCTGCGAGGCCCGCATGTCGAAATACCTCACCGATGTGCTTACGGAATTCGCCGCCGAACAGGAGCCCGGCGCGTCCGCGAGGCAGTCCCAATCGGTGGAGGACTGCCTCGCCTACATCGCGGCGCATCTGTCCGAACCGCTTACCGTGGATGATCTCGCCTCGCGCGCCTTTCTGAGTAAGTACCACTTCATCAGAGTGTTCAAAAAGGAGACGGGGACGACTCCCCACGCGTATATCGTCGACGCTCGGATCCATGCGGCCAAATACCTGCTGGTCAATGGATCGGCCCAGCTCGGACGCATATGCGAGCAGTGCGGTTTCTCGTCCACTTCGGTGTTCTGCGCCGTCTTCAAACGAAAGGTGGGCGTCTCCCCGCTCGAATATCGGGCCAATAACCAAGGCCGCCGTCCATAGGGCGTCCGGCGCTTCGAGGTGAGGCGGCGGACGCCCTACGGACGGCGGGATTCCGACGTTATTCGACGAACATGGCGACATCCCAGGCGCCAAGCGTCACGGTGGAAGTCCTCTCCCCGTCATCCCACCGCGCAAGCGGGTCGGGCAGGTCGAGACAGACGGGATTCCATGACCAGTTGAACAACCAGTGGATGCGCTCGCCGTCCTCGTTGACGGCGGAGGAATGCGTGACGGTCGGATGGTCGAACAGGGCGTGTGACCAAGGGGAGCCCGGCAGTGCGAAGTCGTAGATCGAGGCCGCCAGAGCCGTGTTCGGCACCGTCGCCACCATCGTCACGCGTCCCGATGCGAGCGCGTTGCTGGTGATCACCGGATATTGGGCGAAATGCGGGTTGTCGGCCGGATCGATGCCGGCCAGGGCGTGACGGTCCGTCGGTTCGCCGCTTTGGACAAGGCTGTCGAGCCATATGGTGGCCTGCGAGCCTTCGCGCAGACGGAACCCGGCGTCATCGTCCGTGCGTGCGTGCAGTGTGATGGGAGCGTCGAGATTCCATGATTCCTGATACCCCGCGCCCGCCAGATCCTCGAGCCGGCTTGGCTTGGATTGCGTCCGGGCGCGCGCGAGCCCATCGGCGTAGCCGGTGCGTGGTCCGATGATGAGATGCCCTCCGGCCACCACGTAGGATCGCAGCCATTCCAGCATCGCGTCCGTGGCGACATACAGACCGGCGGCCACCAACACCGGATGCGCGGCGGCGAAGTCGCACGGCGCTGTGCGGAACGCGGACGCCATGTCCAAGGCGGCATCGCTTCCGGCGGTCAATCCGAAGCGCGCCGCGTCGGCGTCCATATCGACCAGCTGCGTGTCCTGCACGATGCGGACCTGACGGCCCGAGCGTACGGCACCGTCGTAGAACGCGCGGAACAGCTCATCATAGGCCGCGGGATTGTAGGGGATCTCTCCTGCGCAGGTGTGGGGCTGCTGGGTCAGCGCCCAGCGCGAACGCACCGAATAGACCATGGCGATATCCGCGTCGGGCTCGAGTCCCGTGACCCGCGCCCCCGCCCGCGCAAGCTCGCGTCCCAGCACGGAGACCTCCTGGTAGACGCGTCCCGGCGTCATGTCGTGGGGCAGGATGCCTCCCCAGAAGGTCTCGGTGCCGAAATGGATTTGCTGCCAAGGCCAGTACGAGATCATCCTCGCGCCGCGGGCGACGAACTGCCATCCGACCTGCCGCCACTGCCCGTGATATCCGGGGTAATGGCGGGCGGGACCGTCGATGGGGCCGCCGTTGGTCTCCGCGACCATGAACGGCGCCTGTTTGAACGAGAACATGCGGTCGCCGAGCAGCGACGGCGCGACGGCGCCCGACGTGATCCACGAGGAATCGATCGTCGTGTTCCCGGGAAGCCGCAGACCGTCGCCCATATGGATGTACGGATCGGCCGAGGCGACGTCCAGCAGGTCGGGAACCCTGCCCTCGTCCAAGGCGTAGCGTCCTATGGCGATGTTCACCGTGACGAACTGGTCGGGCCTGCGGAGCCCGTCGATGGCGGCGCGTTCCCATGCCAGGGATTCCTCGGCCAGCGACGCCTGGTAGATATGCCATTCGATATCGTACTGCGGCTGCGCGTTGCCCTCGGGTCGCCACAGGTCGTCCCACGTGCTCAACTCGTGCGACCAATACGCGGTGCCCCATTGGCGGTTGAGCTCCTCGACCGTGCCGTAACGGTGCCGCAGCCAGTCCTTGAATCCCTCGAAGGCGTCGTTGGTGCGGTTCTGCGCGATACCAGGCTCGTTATGCAGCTGCCAGCCGATCACCGCGCCGTGGTCGCGATACCGGGTGACGATGGCGCGGATGATACGCTCCGCGTACCAGCGGAACGCGGGATGGCTCATGCTGGCCTCCTCGCGGCCTCCGAACGCCGTGGCATGGTCGTGCATGTCGCGCAGGCCGATCTCCGGGTATTTGCGCGCCAGCCACAGGGGAACCGCATAGGTGGGCACTCCGATGATGGCACAGATGCCGTGTCTCGCCGCGGCATCGAGCACCGGTTCGAGCCAGTCGAGATCGAAGCGGCCGTCCTCGGGCTCCCAGTGGGACCAGACGCTTTCGCCCACGCGGATCACGTTCATGCCGGCTTGTTCCATAAGGGACATATCCGATTCGAGCCGATCGGTGTCGTCGTCGATATACCGCGGGCGGTATTCCGCGTAGTAAGATGCGCCGAACAGCACCGATCGGTCGCGGTTCGGATCGGAGGGCTGTCGGTTTGTGCGTTGCGTCGGGGACATGGGCGCTCCTCGTTGGGACTTGGGCGCGAAGGCGGGTGGGCCGTCGGTGCGGCCTGCGCTCCTGGGCGCCGAATGGTGATATTGTGAAGCCAAGCATATGGAGTGAAACGGCGTCGTTCTCTGGTATTTGAATCCAATACTCTAGAAAAAGAACGATGCTATGCCGAACGGTGTTCTGGAATGCGAGGTGGGCGATGAAGCCGGCGGAGAAGCTTGTGGCGGCGGATCGGTCCGATTTCATGACGAACACGCCCAGCGCCGTGGCCCGCCGGACGTTCGCGCATGTGGTATGGATCGGCGACTACGTGTATCAGGCGGGGTATCGGCAATCCCGCAGTTCGTTCGAGAGCTATCTGATCATGGTGGTGCTGCACGGCGGCCTTGATGTGTGGTGCGACGACGGCACCGCGGACGGCTGTCACGCGAGGGCCGGCGCGGGCCAGTTCGTGGTCCTGGACTGTCGCCCGCCGCATTCCTACGGCACCGACGAGGAGACGGAGCTGCTCTGGGTGCACTGCGATGGGCCGATGGTCAAAGGCTATGTCGATCTCATCGTCGGCGCGGGCCATCCGCGTATGACGCCGGTCGTCGAGCTGCGCGACCCCACCTATGCGATAGCGAGACTGCGGGCTCTGGTGGATTCGTTCATATCGGGGCCCCGTCTTTCCGAGGCCCGCGTCGGCAGGCTTCTTGTGGATGTTCTCACCGAATGCGCGGACGCGCGGTTGAGCGAGATTCGCGACGATTCCTCGCGTGCGGTCGCCGCCGCGCAGGACGCGGTCGATTACATCGCCTCCCATCTCGACGCCGACCTGAGGGTCGAGGATTTGGCGGAACGGGCGTTCATGAGTAAAAGCCAATTCACCGCGGCGTTCCGAAAGGTCACCGGACTCTCTCCCCATGCCTATGTGTTGGAGGCTCGCATGCGGACGGCCAGCTACCTGCTGACGCGCACCGACCGTCCGATCGGGCATATCATGCGCGCGTGCGGATACGCGGACGCGTCGGTGTTCGGCGCCGCGTTCAGGAAACGAATGGGGCAGAGCCCTCGGGAATACCGTAAGGCAACGCGTCAAAATCTATAGTTTTGGCAAGACTATCTCGATTTTCCTCCTGAAAACCGGCGGAGACTGGAACCAATTCCCATCACGGAATATGGAAAACAGACCCGCAAAGGAGCGAATCATGAACGAGTCCGGAACCGTCATCTGCGAAACCGAACGGATGACCATCCCCACGTACATCCCACCGAAACCGGAGGATATGCCGATGTTCTCCGAGTTTCGCCAGCATCAGGGATCCACAGGCTACGCCTATCCGAACAAGGCGACCATCGGCGTCGAAAGGGATGCGAAAACCGATGTCGACTACGATGTCGTGCGTCTGGAGAACGACTACATCCGACTGCTGGTCATCCCAGCGCTGGGCGGCAAGATCCTCGAAGGCTACGACAAGACCACCGACTACCACTTCATCTACCGCCAGAGCGTGATCAAACCGGTTTCCGTGGGATCCTACGGCTCGTGGCTCGCGGGCGGCATGGAATTCAACTATCCCTTCCACCATCGTCCCTCCACGTTCATGCCCGTCGACTTCACCGTCGAACACGGCGAGGACGGCTCGGTGACCGTCTGGCAGTCCGAGTCGTCCCCGTCTCCCGGACAGTACCGCATGAAAGGCACGTGGGGCATCAGACTCACTCCGGACGCCAGCTATTTCGAGACCATCGCCAAACTCGACAACCGCACCCCGCTGCGCAAGCCGTTCATGTGGTGGGAGAACTGCGGCGTGCACGTCAACGACGGCTACCAGCTGTTCTTCCCGCAGGATGTGGGCTGGGTGCACCACCATTACGACCGCCACCACGCCACATTCCCCATCAACAAGGGTTGGTACGCGGTCGAGAACTTCCCCGAGGCCACCGACATCTCTCGTCACGGCAATGTGGTCAAAGGCAACTCCTTCTTCTCCGGTCCGTCCAAATACGACTTCTTCGGCGGCTACGACCACGAGCGCGACTGTGGCACGATGCACATCGCCGACCATCATGTCAGCCCGGGCAAGAAGAACTTCCGTTGGGCGCAGGAGGATCTCGGCAAGGCTTGGAACGCGAATCTGACCGACACCGACGGCGAGCACGCCGAGCTTATGGCCGGATGCTACAACGACGACCAGCCGGACTTCGACTATCTCGCGCCGTTCGAAATCCGCCGCTTCAACCAGTTCTGGTACCCGTTCCAAGGAGTCAAGGCGCCGGTGTTCGCCAATATCCATGCCGCGGTCGGTCTGGACAAGGACGCGGGCAAGGCGCGGGTGATGGGCACCAAAACGCTTGAGGGCGCGCGTTTCCAGGTGCTCGACGGTCGGAACGTGCTGGTGGACGAGACCGTATGCCTCAAGCCCTCCCAGGCGGTGGAATTCGACGCCGCCCTGCCGCAGGACGATCTGACCGTGCGTCTGACCGCATCCGACGGCACGGTGCTGGTCGACTACACCGAAGACAAAGTGCAGGTGCTCGACATTCCCGCCGACAATCCCGGAATCCCCACGCCGCACGATGCGAGCCTGAAAACGGCGCAGGACGTGTGGCTGGCCGGCGAGCACATCGACCAGTACCGCGATCCGGCATGGAAAGGACGCGAATACTACCGGGTCGCGCTCGAGCGGGATCCGGACCATCTTCCCACGCTGACCTCGCTTGCCGAGGACCGCATCAACGTAGCCCACTACGACGAGGCGCTGGCCCTGCTGAACCACGCCCTCGAGGTGCAGGGCGCATACAACCAGAGCCCGTACGACGGCACCGTCAACTATCTGAAAGGACTGGCGCTGCGCGGTCTCGGACGGTTCGACGAAGCGTATGACGTGTTGTTCAAGGCCACATGGAGCAACAACGTCGTCAGTCCGGCCAAAGCGCTTATCGCGGCCATCGACGGCAGGCGCGGCGATTGGGAGCTGATGAGGCGCCACGCGCGCGAGGCGGCGGCGAAGGAAAGCGAGCATGCGCTCGCACGCGTCTACGAAGCGGCCGCCCTCGCGCGATTGGACGACGTCTCCGGCGCGGTCGCGTTGCTGCGCGAGGTCGTGGACGAGGACAGGCTCGACCATCTCGGTCGATTCATGCTCGCCTGGCTCGACGGTGGTTTCGAGGCGGATCCCGCGGCCTACTACGACATGATGTATTCCGATCCCTCCCAGACCGTGCTCGATGTGGCCTTCGATCTGATCGACGCCGGTCTGCTTCGCGAGGCGAAGGCCGTGCTCGAGGGGCTGATCGCCCGCGACTTGGAGTTGGGCGCCGCTTCGCCGGCCGGAGCCGACGGCTGGAACGCGCTTGATCCGATGGTGGAATACACGCTCGCGCATGTGTGCGCGTCGCTCGGCGATGTCGACGCCGCGGCCGCGGCCCGCCGGTCCGCGGCGGCCCTGCCGTTGACCAACACCTTCCCGTACCGCGTCGAGGAGATCGGCGTTCTGCGTGAGGCCGTGGCGGCCGATCCTTCGGACGCGCAGGCCGCCTATCTGCTCGGTTGCATCCTCTATGACAAGACCTTCTATGCGCAGGCCGCGGATTGCTTCAGAGCGACCATCGCGCTCAGGCCCGGTTTCCACCCCGCCTACCGCAACCTCGCCATCGCCTGCTTCAGCAAGCTCGGGCGTCGCGACGAGGCGCTCGAACTGATGAGGAAGGCCGTGAACGTCGATCCCGGCAACGATGTGCTCGTCAAAGAGACGAACTACGTCATGGCGAAACTCGGCGTGGAACCATCCGAACGGCTGCGCTTCCTCCTCGACAACATGCCCGAGCGGCCGTCCGACAATCTCACGTGGGATCTCGCCGACGCGTACAACGCCAACGGCGAATTCGACAAGGCGATGGACGTGATGCTCAACCACGAGTTCGTGGCCGCCGAATGCCAGGAGACCTACCAGGTCGAGGCGTGGACCTTCGCGAACGTGTGCAAAGGACGCACGCTGCTTCGCGACGGCGACGCCGCGGGCGCGCTCGAACGCTTCCGCGCCGCCCAGACCATCCCGCCCAACTTCCGCGCCGGATGGTGGGACACGCAGGCCTTGTATTATCCGAGGTATTTCGAAGGACTGGCGCTTAAGGCGTTGGGACGGGACGAGGAGGCGAAGGCTTCGGTCGCGCGTCTGATCCCCTTCATCCACTCCGGTTACAGCCCCTACATGGGACCGGAATGCGATGTGTACGTGGCCGGCGCGTACCGCATGCTCGGCGACGAGACCACCGCGAGGAAGTACCTGAGCGAATACGTGGTCGCATGGCGCAAGGATCTGGCGGCGGGCGATGTCGACCGCAAGCCCATCGTCACCTCGCTGTACTGGTCCTTCGTGCCGGACGCAGCCGGCGAGCACCGTGGCGAGATCCTGCGCGCGCTCGCCTACAGCCGGCTCTACTTCGGCGATGAGGAAGGGGCCAAGGCCCTGTTCGAGGACAGCCTGAAAGCCAACCCGGACAATCCCAAGGCTCGCTTCGAACTGACGCAGCTGGCCTGATGCGCCGATTCGCGCCGCGTGCCATGGCTCCACAGCCAGGCGCGCGGCGCGAGCCATGTGGCGCTGAGATGAATGGGCGCTTATGGGCGTCGCCGGGAATCCAGGAGGAATCATGACGGCACGATCGCGTTATCCCGAAGCGGTGTTGTGGGATATGGACGGCACGCTGATCGACTCCGATCCGTTGTGGTTGGAGGCGGAACGGAACGTGGCATCGGAATGGGGTCTGGAACTGGATGCAAGTGCGGAACATATGTTGGAGGGGGCCAGTCTGCCGCTATGCGCACACGTGTTGCGCGAGGCCGGTGTCGTATTGTCTCAGGACGCGATCGCGGAGCTTCTGGTCGCCGCCGTCGAATCGCGGATGAAGGGGATGCGCGGGGAGCGCGGTCAGGGGAGATGGGCAGCCGGAGCCCTCGGGCTTCTGGACGAATTGGGGAGGCGGGGCGTTCCCTCCGTGCTGGTCACCGGCTCTCCGACGCGCATCGTTCGTCTCGTGTTGGAGGCCTTGCCGCGGCGGGCGTTCGCCGAAGTGATCACTGGGGACTGCCCGTTGCCCGCGAAGCCCCTGCCGGACCGATATGTGGCCGCGGCCCGCATGGTGGGGGCGGATATTCGCCGCTGCGTGATTTTCGAGGACTCCGACGCGGGACTTCGCAGCGCCGTCGACTCGGGAGCGCAGGTCATAGCCGTGACGGCGTTGGCCCGCACGCCGGCGCCGGCAAGCCCCGCGTACCGCCGCGTTCGCGATTTTCGCGAACTGAGCGCGGAGTCGTTGCTCTGCGTATGAGGGGCGTGGCTGTCGGTTGCCAAGAAGGTGGGCAGGCGTTGGTTCCCGTAGGACTGGGTGCGCGAGCGGATTCGCGCTTATGGATGGGTCTAGTCGTGCGTCGGCGGCGGCACCACCGATCCGCGGTCCACGAGCATCGGGTCGATGTACACGTGGCGCGCCGCCGCCTCCGGATTCTGGATGCGGTGGAGCAGCGTGTGTATCGCCGCCTGCGCAAGGTCGCGATCGGAGGAGCGCAGCACGGTCAGAGGCCGCGAGCTGGGGGTGGCGAAGCCGTCCACGGAGATCAGCGAGATGTCCTGCGGCACCTTCTTGCCATGCCGCTCCAGCGCCTGCGCGAGGGCGATGGCCAGATAGTCGGAATGCACCAGCAGGGCGGTGACGTTCGACGAGAGCACCGTGGCGACGATATCGTCCACGCCGCGGGTGTCGTAGGGCATGATGCCGTCGATGATGAACGGGCAGTCGATGCGGTCCGTGCCGTTCACGACGCGCTTCCATCCGGTGAGGATCTGATTCGAAGTGGGGGTTTCGGTGAAGGCGGCGCCCACGCGCGTGTGCCCGCGCTCAAGGAAATGCGTGGCGGCCTTGCGCACGCCGTAATGGTGGTTGGTGCGCACGGAGTCCACGAAGCTGGCCTGCAGCAGCGGCTGGCTGCGCTCGACAGCCACGGTGGGCAGCGCGGCCCGCGCGATCCAGTCCCAGGTGCGCTGTCCGATTTCGGGATGGGCGTTGGGGGCGACGATAAGCCCGCAGACGGTGGGATCGTCCGCGAACTCCTGCAGGATGTTCTCCTCGTGGATGTCCTCCTCGTAGGCGGACTCGCGGGTGATCAGCCGCAGTCCCATGCGGGTGGCGATCTCGTGCATGTGGTTGATGACGCCGGGCCAGAAGAAGCTCGGCTCCGGCAGCATCACGCCGATGGCCGGTTGGTCCGAGGGAAGTTCGAAGCGGCCGTCCACGGCGCGCACGGTGGTTCCCGAGTCGGTGCGTTCGGAGACCACGCTGGAGATGTCGTTGAGCGCGGCTTTCGTCGCAATCCGTTCGGCGGTGTCGCTGACGGACATGGCACCGCCGCGCACGCGTTTGAGCAGTCCCGCCTTGGCCAATACCGTCAGATCGCGGCGTACGGTGATTTCCGTGGTGTTGAGCAGCTGCGCGAGTTCCGGAACCGTGGCGACGCTTTGCCGGGTGAGCAGGCTGAGGATCATGTCCTGGCGTTCTGCGGGCAGGTAGTCGCGTTTGGCGGTTTCGTCGGCCGGGGCGAGGTCGGTGTCTGACATGGCTTCACCGCTTTCGAAGTCTGTGTGGGCGCTGGTCGGCGCCTGCAATCTATCACTTATGATCATCTTCGAGCATAGCACGAAACGCCGAGTGGCTGTGATCGTTTAGGAGTCGTTATCGAGGTGATATTGCCTTTTTTGATGAATGTTTGTGAATGGAGATGATTAAAACTGATTGATTATGATATGATGATGGTGTTCACAACAGGATCGATGATCGCAACAGCGCGAACATCGATGAGGAAATGATCAAAGGAACGCCAATGTTGAAGTTCTCTGATGAGTTTTGGACGTCGACGTCGGGTGATCTGTCGCAGCGTCGCGAGGCGCTGGCGGTGCCGGCCGTGGTCGATGGTCCGGGGGACGCGGTCAGGATCGTGGTCGATCCCGCCGACCGCGGGCAGCCGTGGATCGGCGCGGGCGCGGCCGTCACGGACGCCGCGGCCTCGTTGATCTGGAACAGCATGGACGCCGGGCGGCGCCACGAGTTCCTGGACGAGTGCTTCAACCCGGAGCGGGGCGGGTTCTCCGTGGTGCGCGTCCCGTTGGGCTCGTGCGAGCCCGCGGCCCAGCCGTACTACACGTACGACGACGTGCCCTTCGGCGAGCACGACAACACGCTCTCCAAGTTCTCCCTGGGCGAGGGCGAGCCCGGCGCGCCGGACGCGACCAAGGACCTCAAGCACATCGTCCCGGTCCTTCAGGAGATCCTCGCGATCAACCCGGCCGTCAAGATCATCGCCTCGCCGTGGAGCGCGCCGGCCTGGATGAAGAACACCGGCCACCTGTGCCAGGGCGGCCGCCTGCGCTTCGGCGAGTGGACCGGCAACGGCTTCGACCCGATGCACGACTCCTTCGAGGGCTGCTACGCGCGCTACTTCGTCAGATACGTCGAGGAGATGGCCAAACTGGGCATCCCGATCTGGGGCGTGACCGTGCAGAACGAGCCCTCCAACGCGCCCAAATGGCCGGCCATGATGTGGACCCTCAAGGAGCAGGCCGCGTTCGTCCACGACTTCCTGCGCCCCGCGATGAACGAGCGGTTCCCCGAGATGCGCATCTTCGTCAACGACGACTCCACCCACAACCTCATGTGGCCGGTGCGCGACCTGGTCACCCCGGACCAGGCGTCCTCGATCGACGGGCTGACCGTGCACACCTACGAGGGCCCGTACGAGAACTTCTTCAACGCGTCGCGCGCCTACCCGCACTGGACGCTGGGCATGACCGAGCGCCGCTGCATGATCGACGAGACCCCCGAGGACGCCGCGCACATCATGTCCGGCGTCATCGGCAACTGGCTCGTGCGCAACGGGGAGGGGTTCATCGCCCTGTGGAACCTCGCGCTCGACGAGCGCGGCCTGCCCAACCAGGTCGGCGCGACCGGACGGCGCGGCGTGGTCACCGTCCACCACGAGACCGGCGGCGTGATCCGCAACCTCGAGTACTTCATGCTGCGCGCCTTCGGCCAGGACGTCGAGCCCGGGAGCGTGGTCGTGCGCTCGTCCAACCACACGCCCGACGGATGGTCCGGCGGCCTGGGATCGGTCGCGTTCCTCGCGCCCGACGGGGGCGTGTCCGCGCACATCTACAACCCGACCGGAGAGAGCGTCGAGGCGGCCGTGACCATCAACGGGATGGGCGGCATGTGGCAGAAGGTCGTCGTGCCCGCCTGGGGCACCGTCACCATGCACAAAAACCACCACCCCATCAACGAATCCACCGTCCCCGACGACGACCAATTCGAACTCAACCCCGAACCCAAGCATCTGCTCGGCGACGTGGCCCCCGGAAAAACCCGCGTCTGGGGCGCCGACGAGTGACCCACGGCGGCGAACCCGTCGGGAAGCCGAGCCCTAGCGTCATATGAACGCCGTCCTTGCCAAGGAGGGACCTATGAACCCCATCAACGAATACGCATACGAATACTGGACCCGCACAAGCGGCGACCTGGCCGACCGCCGCGCGCCCATACCCACGCCCGACGTCACCGACGAACTCGGCGACGCCGTCGCCGTGGTGATCGACCCCACCCGGGAATACCAGATGTGGGAGGGCGTCGGCGCGGCCATCACCGACTCCTCCGCATATCTGTTCATGACCGCCATGAGCGCGGAGCAACGCCATGCGATCCTGAGCGAGATGTTCGACCCCGAGCAGGGCGGTTTCTCCTCCGTGCGCATATCGATCGGCGCCTGCGACTTCTCCAGCCAGAAGTACTACACCTACGACGATCTGCCCGAAGGCGTGGCCGCGGACCCCTCGCTCGCGTACTTCTCCATCGGCGAGGGCGAGCCCGGCGCGCCGGACGCCACGCGGGACATGAAATACGTCGTGCCGGTGCTCAAGGAGATCCTCGCGATCAACCCGGCCGTCAAGATCATGGCCTCGCCGTGGAGCGCTCCGGCCTGGATGAAGACCTCCAACCGCATCGACGGCGCGGGCCGTCTGCGGCTGGGCGAATACGTGGGCAACGGCTACCGCTACCAGGACACCATCGACTACGTGTACGCGCAGTATTTCGTGAAGTTCATCGCCGCCTACGCCAGGCTCGGCATCCGCATCAGCTCGGTGACCATGCAGAACGAGCCGAGCAACGGCTGTCCGTGGCCGATCACCGTGTGGACTCCCGAGGAGTTGGCCGTATGGGGCAGCGAATACCTGCGTCCCGCGCTCGACCGCAGCTTCCCCGATGTGGAGATCTATTTCGGAGATGACTCCTTGCGCTTCTGGCAGCGTCCGGCGTCCGAGTATATGACTCCCGCCCAGGCCAACGCCTTCGCGGGGGCCGCCTTCCACACCTATTCCGGCCTGCCGGAGTGGGTGGGCAACGGCACCCGCCAGTTCCCGCATTGGAAGGCCGCCATGACCGAGCGCCGCTGCATGCTCGACGAAACCGTGGCCGAAGCCAGCCATGTGATGTTCGGCGAGATCGGCACCTGGATGGTGCGCAACGGCGTGGGCCTGATCAACCTGTGGAACATGGCGCTCGACGAGCGGGGATGGCCCAGCTGGGCCGGCACCTCCGGCCGCCGCGGCGTCATCACCGTCGACTCGTCCACCGGCAAGGTCAAGCGCAACCTCGAATACTTCATGCTGCGCAACTTCGGACAGGACGTTTCGGTCGGCTCACGCCGCGTCGCCTCCACCAACCGCACGCCCGACGGGCGCAACGGCGGGCTGGGCTCCGTCGCCTTCGTCTCGAGACGGGGCGATCTGTCGGCCATCCTCCACAACCCCACCGACACGCCGATCGAGACCGCCGTCACCGTCAACGGCGAAGGCCCGCGCTGGCAGAAGGCCGTCGTTCCCGCCTACGGAACGGTGAGCCTGCGCAAATCCGACCGGCCGGTCAACACCACGCAGGCCCCGTCCGACGACGAGTTCGAGATCGTCTGCACGCCCCACCCGGCCGACGACCACGACGAGACGTTGTTCTGACGTTCGAATGGCTTGCGGGCGATGCGGATTCCCCGCAAACCGCCCGCCCACGGGTATGGAAAGGGCTTCTCCCGATGAACGCGATCGATTTGATGGTCGACGACCGCCGCGAGCCGGTTGATTTGGAACCGGGGCGGCCGGCGACGTTGCGCTGGCGTCCGTCCGCGGACGGCGACGGCGCGACTCGTCGGATCTCCGCCTGCCATGTGGTGGTGTCCCTGCGCCCGGAGGCGGCCGAGGCCGGCGAGGGCGACGTGTGGGATTCCGGCCCGCGGCTTACGGACGGATTGGACGGCGTCGAACTCGAGGTGGATATGTCGCCTTCGCGCCGGTATTGGACGGCCGTGCGGCTGCGCGACGACGATGGCGTCTGGTCCGATTGGAGCAGGGCCGTCACCTTCGGCACGGGCGCGGGCGCGCGTTGGGAGCCGGCGCGGCCCATCTGGCTCGATGGGCGCGACGACGCGGGCGACGCGGCCGAGGACAACGCGACCGGCTGGGCGTTTCTGCGCGGACGGTTCATCCTGCCGGACAAGCCGATCGCCTGGGCCACGTTGAACGCGACCGGCGCCTCTACCGCGCCCTCCCGCCAGTTCGTCTACCGGATGTGGATGAACGGCGCGTTCGTGGGATGCGGTCCGGTGTTTCCGACCGGAGACGAAACCCGATACGACGGCTACGACGTCACCGGTCTGCTCGCGGCCGGGGAGAACGTCATCGGCGTTGTGGCCTATGCGATGGCGGACCGGCGTTTCGCGGCCCAACTGGACGTGTGCTTCGAGGACTCCACGATGCTGCATGTCGGCACCGGGCCGGATTGGCGGGGCTACGACGGCTCGCTGGCGTATCCGACCAGTCCGACCATCGGCACATGGGCCTTCGACGCGCCCAGCGAGGATCTGCAGACCGGGCTGTATCCGTTCGGCTTCGCCGATAGGGGCTTCGACGACGCGGCCTGGACGCCGGTGGCCGTCAAACGGCCGTTCGCGCGGTATGAGGCCACGCCGGCCGACCCGATGGGCGTGCGTTACGTCCAAGCCGAAAGCCTGCGCCCGACCGAATCGGGCGGCGTGGTCGTCGACTTCGGACGCGGCTGGATGGGCGGCATCCGTCTGCTGCTGGACGTCGCCGAGCCGCTGGGCCTCACGGTGCGTTTCGGAGAGCAGTTGGAGCCCGACGGCACGGTTCGATATCACTTGAG